>NZ_JAILNU010000043.1 GCF_024691275.1 Ruminococcus sp.
TTATTGTTGATCTGTTGTACCTTTTCCTTCTAAGCCGAAAAACAATACTGTTATTCGGCTTTATTTGTCATGCCCATGTGTTGAAAACTTGTATGTTGAAAATCTTTTAAAAAGGGCTTGACAAACAGTAACAGGTTTATCACAGTGACCGTGTAAAATACAATGCCCCAAAGCATTTCAAAGTGCTTCGGGGCAAAATTTTTGTATGGTTATCCTTCTTAAAGGCAGCCTTTTTTATACGTTGTTTTTTCTGATCTGAAGTCTTACATCGTCACCCTTAAATTCAAGGCATGAGTACATAGAGACTATTCGGGACACTACTCTTTTATCGTAGCGCCTTGCAATACCTGCAAAATCAAGATTTGTGCTTATGATCGACGGCTTTCCGCAGTTCAGACGAGTGTTGATGATGTTGTATATAGTTGCGTTGTAGAACTGTGTTTCGTACTCTGTTCCCATATCGTCAAGAATGAGAAGATCGGTTTCCATTACAAGGTCTATCATTTCAGAAGAGTGCTCATAGCTGAAATGCTCCTTCTCAATATTGCGGAGAATATTTATAGCTGAATCGTATATGACGCTGTAGCCCTTTTCAAGCACCTTGTTCGCAATGGCGAGTGAAAGGTGAGTTTTTCCCAGACCTGTAGGACCGAACATGAGGATACTTTTTGAATGTTGTGAGAAGGTCGAGGCATACTGCATGGTGTATTCCAGTATCTTCTTCATGGCGGCATAGTTTTCGCCTGCATAGTATGAAAGGGAAAAGCTGCCGAAATTGGAGAGTCTGAGCTGTGAGCTCTTATTGAGCTCATCTGCTGCGAGTTTTCCGCAGAGCGCACGGAAGCATTCACAGAATCTGTTGCCGTTATAGCCTGTATCGCAGCATACGGGACAGTTGTAGTGCAGATCGAGGTAGTCCTCGGGATAGCCGTGCTCGGCGAGTATCTTTTTTGACATTTCCTGAGCGCCGAGATTGTACTGTTTCAGCTGTTCTATCTTGTCTGATACATCTGTTTTCTTGCCCTGTGAGATGAGGGATATTAGCTCCTTGCCTGTATTGAAAAGGACTTCATTTATTTCGCGGATCTCGGGAATCTTCATATTGATCTCGCGGATACGCTCCTCGTTTTCGCTGACAGCTTTCATGCGTCTGTTGGTCATAATAGACTGAGCTTTGTCAAAGATATCGCTGTCCATTTTCTACCTCCTCAATACAGCAGTTGATTTATTACCGATTCGTATTCTTCGATATCAGGATCGGTCTGGACGCTCTTGGCGGGGGCGTTCTTTTTCTTTTTTCTGAAGTCGCTTTCTGCATTTTTGACTTCCTGAGCGGTTGAAAAACCACTGTCACGCCATGAAAGAAGTATCTTGTTTATGTAATCGAAGCTGAGCTTGTTGATCTGCTCGATCGTCTTTTCGTAAGCATAGTGTATAAGTTCCACATTAAAGCCTGCGTTCCGCCACTGTTCGATGAATTCAGCCTGCTTTGCAGTTGGGCGGCGTGTCATTTCAAAAGCTCTCATTATTCCTGAGATGTAGTCTCTCGAAGCGCTGAGCTTCTGTATTTCGTCCTGAGCGGCAGCCATGGTGTTTATATCATTTTCAGCCCATACCGAAGCGATCTTTTCGACATATGCCGTGTTGGTCTTTTCGATTGATGCGCAGTAGGAAAGAAGCGTGATAATGACTTCCTTTTTTAGTCCGAGATGATCGTACATCCATATTATAGAGTTCATCTGTCCGTTTTTCAAAGGACCGAGGATCGTTTCGGTTATCTTGAAAAGCTCCTTTATATCCTGTGAATCATTCATGATATCGGCGATCTCAGAGCCGCTGAGATTGAGCTTGTGATCCGGGGCAGGCTCTGTTTTCGGAGCTGCCGTTTCAGCCTGAGGCTGTATAGGCTGTACAGGCTGTGTCTGAGACTGCTGCGGCTGCATCATTATCGGGCTTACCGGCTGAGGGCCGCCTGTAGTCTGGGGACTGAGCACATTTGCCTGCTGCCAGAATAATACTGCGTCTTCGGCTTCCTGATGTGTTACGCCTGTATTTGCAGATATCTCCTCACTGCTGCATATTTTTCCCGAACATCTCAGCAGATACAAAAGCACCTTTATCTGCTCACCTGATGCGAGCTTCAGAAAATTATCGGCGACTATGCTCGGAACGCCGAACATTGCGCCCCAAATGCCGCAGTTAACCTTAAATTCCAATAAAGACACCTCCGAAAAATACTGCGAGATACATTATAACATATTTTTCGGGAGTTGTCACCATGCAAATTGTACAATCAGTTCGGGAAATAATCGTGCATTTTATCAATTAATATCGGTAAGCAGTTCTATTGCCCGAGAATATTTTTTTAGCCGCTCTATCGTCTTTGGAGCTGTACGATCTTCCTCATTTATGAAGCGGCTCAGGTCAGAGTTATGGTGCAGATCAGCGAGCTTGACAGCTTTTGCAACGGCGGAAGTTTTTATGGCTTTTATGTATTCAAAATAGTCTGTATCCTTGTCGTGAGTGAGCAGCTTTACAGCTTCTGTGACTTCGGGCGGGAACTCTTTTTCGAGCATGGCTATTGTAACATCGGTATCTTCCACAGTGTCGTGCAGGAGCGCTGCACAGGTCGTGTATTCGTCCTGCATCTCTTCGGCGAGATGATATGGGTGGAAGATGTAAGGAACGCCGTTTTTGTCGAGCTGACCGTGATGGGCGTCGTAAGCAAGCTTCATGGCTTTGCAGGTCATAGCTGTGTAGATCATGTATCATTTCTCCTTTTATTATTTCCTTGATTATAACACTAAAATGACATTTTTTCAACTTATACAGGGGAACTGTCAAACATTTTTTTCAGTTTTATCATTGCCTTCTTTTCAAGACGGGATACATATGAACGTGATATATTCATTTTCTCGGCAGTTTCGTTCTGCGTGTGGGGAGTCGTTCCGTATAGCCCGTACCTGTATATCAGTATATCAAGCTCGCGCCTGTCGAGACATTGCTCCAGAAACGAGTACAGCTGCTGGGAGCGGATAAGGGTATCGACCTGCTCATGGATATCAATACCGTCATCAATGAGGTCCATAAGTGTGAGCGCATTGCCGTCCTTGTCTGTCTCGACGGGTTCGCTTATGTATACACTTCCCGATGTCTTTTTTGCAGCACGGAACTGCATGAGTATCTCGTTTTCGATGCATCTGCTTGCGAACGTGGCAAATTTTGCACCTCTTGAATAGTCAAATGAGGACACGGCTTTTATTAGTCCAACAGTACCGACGGATATGAGTTCGTCCTGTTCTTCGGGATTTGATGCGTATTTTTTTACGATATGGGCGACAAGTCTCAGGTTATGTTCTATGAGCTTGCTTCTTGCGAAGCTGTCTCCCTGAGACATACGCGAAAAATATTCTTCTTCCTCTTTTTTTGACAATGGTTTTGGAAAGACCGACGTATTCTCAATATGCAGGGCAAAAAAGAAAAGGTCTTTCAGCAGTTCTATCAACATATTTGGTCACCTCCGATATGCTATAAATAATATGTTCGACAGGCTGTACATTATTTATAAAGCGGTCGGGATAAGGCGGTAAAATAATTAATTAAAGTGAAAATCTTCCTGAGCGACTTGACGTTTAGAGATAAATATTATATAATAATGATGTATGGAATAAGAAAGATTTGATATCGCCTGTCCTTTCAGGCGATTGAAAACGGAAGAAGTGATAAATTGAAAAATTTCGTTTCGGCATCTGTTCTCAGCGCAGATATGCTCAATTTCAGCAGCGAGATCAGGAAGCTCGAAGAAAATGGCATTGATATGCTCCATTTTGATGTAATGGACGGCGTTTTTGTAAATAACATCACATTTGGCATTCCTGTTCTTGAACAGGTGAGAAAAGTGACAGGCATGACTCTTGATGTTCACCTTATGATAACCGATCCGCTCAGATATATCGAGAGATTTGCAGCCTGCGGTGCGGATATTATATCCTTCCACCTTGAAAGCTGCAGTGATACCGCTGAAACTCTAAAAGCTATCAGGTCGTGCGGTGTAAAGGCTGCGCTTGCAATAAAGCCCTCAACTCCTGCAGAGGCTGTATTTGAGTATCTCAACGATCTTGATATGGTGCTTGTAATGACTGTAGAGCCGGGATTCGGCGGTCAGAGCTTCATACCGTCTACTGTTGATAAGATACGCAGTATCAGGGAGAAGATAACTTCTCTCGGTCTTGATGTTGATGTCGAAGTGGACGGCGGGATAAACGGTGAAACTGCCGCTGTAGTCCGTGAAGCAGGTGCCAATGTGCTCGTTTCAGGCAGCTATCTGTTCGGTGCACAGGATATGAGAAAGGCAGCACTTTCGCTCAAGGAAGATATGCCATGCTGAAAAAAGCAAGAAAAGAACGCCATATATGGCTCGATATAATGATAACGCTCCTCACTCTGGAGCTGATGTCCTATTTCTACTACGGTATCAGATCGGTCGTTCTTGCTTGTGTATGCATATTTACCGCTCTGGTGGCAGAGATCGTTTCACTGCGGTTCATGAAAAGGAAATTCACTGCCGATGATCTCAACTGTACTTCTGACGCACTGATACTTGCACTTATGTTTCCTGCGATCATGAATTACAAGATAGCAGCTATAGCTGTGCTTTTTGCAATAATAGCTGCCAAGAACGTATTCGGCGGTCGCTGGAACATGATATTCTCTCCTGCGGCTGCGGCGTATATTTTTGTACTGACTTCATGGAACAGGGAACTGCTGCAATATACCGCTCCTCATGTGAAAACAGGCGTGTTTGAGACACCTGCCGTCCTTGTTAATTCGGCTTCGCACACATTTGACCTCACAGGTACTATGGATCATACTGATTTCGAGATACTTCTCGGAAATTTCAGCGGTCCTTCGGGAGCTGTGAGCATACTGCTCCTTGCGGTTGCTGCGGTAGTTCTCATGTTCAGAGGCAGCATCTCGGCAGGTGCATTCATCGGTATGATATCAGGTACGGGATTTTTTGCAGTAGTTACTCCTTCTGTAGCTTCACGTTCTGATTCGCTTAAATATTCACTTGTTACAAATATGGTGCTCTTTGCGGCTATTTATATCGTTTCCGACGTGAGGATAGCACCAAAGAGAAATTACTATGCGTTCTTCTACGGACTGTTTATCGGTATAATATCCTACGTGCTCGTACTCACAAGCGCTAAGGAGAATGCAGTCGTTATAGTTTCGGTGCTCTTTACACCTATCGCTCTCGGTTTCAAGAATCTTGAAAAGAGAATAGAGCTTGCGGTAAAGGAAGAACCTGCGGCGGCGGAAGATGCTCCTGCTTCGGGAGAGGAGGCTGCTGTTGATGACTAACAGAAATAAACTTCTCTTTGGCGGGATACTCGGAGATAATATCGTGCTTTCGGGACTTATGGTGATCTCTCCCGTAATAATCTGCGGAGATACACTGAAAAATGCCGAAGCCCTTATTTACGCATTTTCGGCTATAACCTTCCTGTCGGTGCTCATATCATCATTTGTTCCGAGAAAACTGCCGTATACGGCTAAGATAATCATATATGCAGTGATTTCGGCACTGGTATATATACCCGTAAGACTTGCCGCTCTGGAATTCTATCCCGATTCCATCGGACGCATAGGTATATATTATCCGCTGCTGGCTGTGAATTCGCTCATAGTCTTCCAGACAGAAGCGAGATTTTTCCGCATGAAAAAGCTCGATATGATAATATCGCTGATATTCTGCATAATAGGCTTTGATGCCGTTATGCTCATCACGGGCTTCCTTAGGGAGCTTCTGGCATACGGTACCATAAACAGCAAGATAGCAGATGTCAATATCCTGACAAAGGGCTTCGCACAGCCTTTTGGAGGTTTTATTTTCCTCGGTCTCATGTGCGGGGGGTATCGTTTTATAAGAGCTGTCGTTTCAAAGGACAGCAGCAAGACAAGGAGTGGTGAAGATGTTTCTGATAAATGAGCTCATAACCCTGCTTGTAGCTAACCTTATTCTTTCACAGGCGCTCGGCATAAGTACGATTTTTATCGCGGCAGGCAGCAAAAAGAATCTTATCGGTACAGCCTGTGTCATTACACTGTTCACTACCGTAGGTTCTGCGGCAGCATATGCTGTTGATTCGATGCTTCCGTATGATATGAAGGACCTCCGTCTTCTGCTTTATACACTTGTCACAGGTGCAATGTATGTGCTTCTGCTTACTGCGGCATACTTACTGTGCAGAGGAAAGTATACGGATTTCCGAAAATATATCCATGTTTCTGCGTTCAACTGCGCAGTCATGGGCACCCTTTTCACTATAAACGAAAGAGCAGTCATGGACAGCTCTTTGTTCACACTCAGTGAATACGTTTCAGCAGGTTTTGAAGCTGGTATCGGCTTTATTATCGCAGCCCTGATACTCACGGCTGCCTACAGAAAGCTCAATTTGTCCAAGGTACCTGCTTCTTTCAGGGGATTTCCTGCGATGCTTGTATATCTTGGAATTATATCAATGGCAGTATATTCGCTGAAATGATCGCAATATACTGATATAGGAGAGTTAGTTAATGAAGTTCAAGAACAAAGGCAGAAAGATCTATAAAACAAAGGAAAAGAACTACTACGGCAAGAGCCCTGTAGGCAAAGCATTTTCCGTGGGTCTTACTGTTCTGCTCATCGGCGGCATAGGATTTATCGGATACAGTGTTGCCGAGCCGCTGCTAAATTACAATAAGAAAAAAGGTGATAACGAGAAGACAACTTCAAATATCACAGAAGATATCACTCCGACAGATGAGAACGGCGATCCTGTTACTACAGAGAACAATGCAAATCCTGCTGCGCCTGTTACTGTGGAGGAGTACAGAGCTTTTTCTCTCAATACCACTGATATCTCCGATGCTCAGTCCATTAAAAATGCTCTGAAGCGCATACCCTCGGGAGAGAAGATAGAGTATATCGAAGTCCCGCTGAAGGTGAGCGGCGGTGATATCTACTACGCAACAAATAACTATTATGCAACTTCATCAGGTATAATACAGTCATATACCAAGCTGAGCGAGATAGTTTCAGCCATATCGACAGCAGGTTATAAGCCTGTTGCAACTGTAAGCACATTCAATGACAATGTGGTACCGAATTACTTCCGTGACATGGGTTTCATTACCATCGAGGACGGCTCACAGTGGATCGACAATGATGTCGATGCAGGCGGAAAGCCTTGGCTGAACCCCTTCTCCGAAAGTGCTGTCGATTATAACAGCGATATCGTCGAGGAGATCTCTCAGGCTGGTTTTGACAAGGTGGTATGCTATGACTTTATATTCCCTGATTTCAGACAGAGCGATGTTGAGTACCTCGGCGAAAAGGTCGTGAGTACCGACAGGTATATGGCTCTTACATCAGCGGCAAATACCATGTATGACAAGATCATGTCCAATGGTTCAAATATGCTCCTTGAAGTAAATGCTTCTGATATCCTTAAAGGCAAAAAAGATGTTTTGCAGCCTATGCTACTCAAGGTCAATACAGTCATACTTAATATCGACCTCGATAACATAAGCTACGGTGTTTATACAGGTGATACCGTGTACGAATTCAATGGTACGCCTGCCGAAAATGTAAAAAAGATGCTCGATCTTGTAAGCGAAGATGTTGAGGACTTCAATGTTGCTGTCCGCGTTTCGGGAGTTACAGTAAGTACCCAGGATCTTCTTGAGGCAAGAGACGAGATAATAGAGTACGGTTTCGAGTCATATGTGCTCGGCTGAAAATAATTCCCGATCCAGGATCGGAGAACGGAGTTTATTATGGCAGAAAATTTTAAAGTTTCACTTCAGCGTGTGATAGACGAATTCAAGCTTGAAGCAATCTATATCCATAAAGATGCAAATGAACTTATGATAGACGAAAATGATGTAAACCGTCCCGGACTCCAGCTCATGGGCTTCTATGAATACTTCAACCCTGAGCGTATCCAGATCATAGGAAAGATGGAGTTTGCTTACCTTTCCACTATAGATGAAAAGACCAGACGTGAGCGTTTGCAGCTCCTTTTCTCACAGAGGATACCTGCACTCATTATCACAAGAGAGCTTCCGTATTTTGCTGAGATGCTGGAGCTTGCAAAGGAGTATGAGGTACCTCTGCTCAGAAGCAAGGAGAGCACCTCAAACTTCATAGCAGGTCTTATCGCATTCCTCAACCTTACACTTGCTCCGAGAATAACCCGCCACGGCGTACTCATTGAGATATACGGTGAAGGTGTTTTCATCACAGGCGAGAGCGGCGTAGGTAAGAGCGAAACAGCTATCGAGCTTGTAAAGAGAGGTCACAGACTTGTGGCTGACGATGCAGTCGAGATCAGAAAGGTATCGAATATAAGCCTTGTAGGAAGCTCGCCTGACAATATCAGACACTTCCTCGAACTCAGAGGTATCGGTATCATTAACGCAAGACGACTCTTTGGTATCGGTGCTGTAAAGATGACAGAGAAGATCGACCTCGTTGTTGAGCTCGAACAGTGGAATTCCGAGAAGATATACGACAGAATGGGCGTTGATACCGAATTTGTGAGCCTTCTCGGCGTAAAGATACCGTCGCTTACAATACCTGTAAAGCCGGGCAGAAATCTTGCCGTTATCCTTGAAGTTGCCGCTATGAACAACAGACAGAAGAAAATGGGCTATAATGCTGCCCGTGAGCTCCTTAACAGGCTTGGTATGGATTCAGACCCGAAAGAGGTCGTTCGTGACTATGAAGCATTCTGATGATGCTTTACTATATATTTGAGAACCCAGGGGGAAACTATGATAAATATCAGTGAATTATCAGCTCTTTGCGATAAGCTGGGGTGCAGGATCACTCCTGAATGTTCACTCAGTGAATATATCACATTCCGCTTCGGAGGACCGTGCAGAGCGCTTATCAGCGTAAATTCGGCAAAGTCTGCGGCTGAGCTTATCAGATACATGAAGTCGGAGGGTATAAAGTACGGTATCCTCGGCAGAGGAAGTAATGTTATCGTTTCCGATGAAGGTTTTGACGGAGTTATACTCCTTTTCGGAAGTGATTTTGCACGTATTGATGTTAAAGGCAATATTATCCGCTGCGATGCAGGCACTTTGCTCGCAGCAGCGTGTGTCCGCGCACAGCAGCTCGGTCTTACAGGAATGGAGAACCTTTTCGGTATCCCGGGAACTGTCGGCGGAGCTCTGTATATGAACGCAGGAGCTTACGGCAGTGAGATGAAGGACGTTGTAGTTTCAGCCGAGTATATCGACGAGAACTGTAATATATGCTCGATCGGAAAGAATGAAATGGAGCTGGGATACCGCAGGAGTATCTTTTCAGGCACAGATAAGGTCATAACTTCTGTGACGGTAGAACTCAGAAACGGTGATCCTGACGGCATAAAGGCGGCTATGAGCGAGTGCATGGCAAAAAGAAGTTCAAAACAGCCTCTTGAATACCCAAGTGCAGGAAGCACGTTCAAGCGTCCCGAGGGAAGCTATGCTTCGCTCCTCATTGAGCAGTGCGGACTGAAAGGACTTACCTGCGGCGGTGCTATGGTCAGTGAAAAACACAGCGGATTCGTTATCAATAAAGGCTATGCGACCTGTGCAGATGTCCTGGAACTCTGTGAAAAGGTAAAAACGGTAGTAAAGGAGAAAACAGGCTATGTACTTGAACTTGAGCCTGTTATACTTCAGTAAATCTTTGGCGTAAGGAGAGTTTTATGCAGCTTTTGATAGTAACGGGAATGTCGGGTTCAGGCAAGTCCAGCGTAATGGACGTTATGGAGGACATCGGCTTTTACTGTATTGATAATATCCCACCCAAGCTGATAACTCAGTTCGTTGATCTGTGCAGACAGTCCGAATCAAATATAAACAGGATAGCCGTGGCTGTGGATATCAGGTCGGGCGATATGTTCGCGGAGATACTCCGCTCGTGGCAGGAGCTCAAACAGCAGCCTGATGTCGATGTGAAAGTGCTCTTTATCGAGGCTAATCATGACGTTCTGCTAAAACGTTATAAGGAGACCCGCCGTAAGCACCCGCTTTCCGAAAAGTTCAACGGAAGTATCCACGATGCGATAAACTATGAATGGAGCCAGCTCTCTCAGATGCGTGAGATAGCGGATTATTACATAGAGACTTCCAATTTTACTTCATCACAGCTCAAAGAGCAGGTCAAGTCGATCTTCCTTGAAAAGAGTTCGGATTCCCTTATGATAAAGGTAATGTCATTCGGCTTCAAGTACGGCGTTTCTACGGAAGCCGATCTGGTATTCGATGTGAGATGCCTGCCGAATCCCTTCTATATCGAGGAGCTTCGCAACCATACAGGCTGTGACAGCTGCGTCAGGGACTATGTTATGAGCTTCACGCAGTCACAGGAGCTGTTCGATAAACTGACTGACCTTATTGATTATCTTATACCTTTGTATGTTCAGGAGGGCAAGAGCCAGCTAGTTATATCCTTCGGCTGTACGGGCGGAAAACACCGCTCCATAACCTTTGCCGAGCTTATGGCAGATCACCTTATCGAAAAAGAATACAAGGTACAGAAATACCACAGAGATATAGCTAAAGACAGAAAATTCTGAGTATGGGAGTGAGTTGAAATTTCCTTCTCAAATGATGTCAGAGGGGAGATATGCTCCTCTGTAAATGATAAAGACAGGCGCTTTGCCTGCCTGTACGGTATGCTGCTTTTCTGCCGTACCCTCACTAAGGAGCACGTATGCTTCCAGAGTGAGAGCAGGACTTCTGCGGACTTGTTTTGCAGCCTGTTTACAGCGGTTTTCAAGACAAAGCCGCAGAGCAGAGATCATATCCGCAAAAACGGCACAGTACTCCATATCTGTGAGGTCGGCGGCGATAATGCTGCTGAGGTGTTCCGTAAATACAGACTTCGTGAGAATGTCAGAGAGATAGATTCCGAGATTATTGCAACCAATAGTCTCGGAGTTTTTACAGCAGGTGTTTTTCTTGCCTGCGGAAGCGTCAATGATCCGTCAAAGGAATATCACCTTGAATTTTCATGTCCGGAGGAAGGGCTTGCAATGCAGCTTGCAACTCTCCTCGGCGATATCGGTGTTACAGCAAAGACGGTCATGCGAAGGGGACAGTATATAGTTTATATCAAGGGCAGTGAATCCATCGAGGATACGCTGACCTTTATCGGTGCGACCCAGTGTACCCTTGAACTCATGAATATGAAGATATACAAGGATATCCGCAATAAAGCAAACAGGATAGCAAACTGCGATGCAGCTAATATTGACAAGGTAGTCAAGGCTGCAATGAAGCAGATAGAGGATATAAAGCTCATTGACCATGCTGTCGGACTGGAGACCCTTTCAGATGAACTGCGCGAGGTCGCACAGCTCAGGCTTGATAATATTGATATGAGCCTCCAGGAGATAGGGGAGTCCCTCAGCGAGCCCATAAGCCGCTCAGGTGTCAACCACAGATTCAAGAAGCTTGCAAAAATGGCAGATGAGATCAGATGCGGAGGCAGAAAACATGAGAGCTGATGAATTCGTAAACCTTCATGTCCATACCGAATACAGTCTTCTTGACGGAGCCTGCCGCTTAAAGGCGCTCATTGAACGGGTAAAGGAGCTCGGGCAGACAGCCGTTGCCATAACCGACCACGGAAATATGTATGGTGCAGTGGAATTCTGGAATGCAGCAAGAGCTGCCGATATAAAGCCTGTTATCGGCTGTGAAGTCTACGTTGCAAGGCGTACCCGCCATGACCGCGAGCCTAAGCTCGATGCTTCGCCTTATCATCTGATACTCTTGTGCGAAAATAATGAAGGCTATCGTAATCTGGTAAAGCTTGTCTCAATTGCAGGTATCGAAGGCTTTTATAACAGACCGCGTGTAGATTTGGAGCTTTTGCAAAAATATCACGGCGGTCTTATTTGTATGTCTGCCTGCCTTGCAGGAGAGATACCACGCCTTCTTGTTGAAGGGAGCTACGACGAAGCTAAGGCTGTAGCTCTTAAATACCGCGATATCTTTGGCGAAGGGAACTACTTCATAGAGGTGCAGAACCACGGTATCAGAGATGAACTGAAGATACTTCCACTGCTCTATAAGCTGTCGGCGGAAACAGGGATACCTCTTGCAGCGACAAATGACTGCCATTATATAAACAGGAACGATTCTGAGATGCAGAACGTTCTGCTTTGCATACAAACGGGAAAGACTCTCGATGATCCAAGCGGACTGAAATTCGAGACCGACGAGTTTTACGTGAAGTCGGCAGACGAAATGGCGGCACTCTTCAAAGGACACGAAGAAGCTGTTAGCAACACTGCAAAGATAGCAGAGCGCTGCAATGTAGAGTTTGAATTCGGCAATATAAAGCTTCCCAAGTTCACTATCGAAGGTGTAAGTGATAACAAGCAGTATTTCCGCGAGCTGTGCCGAAAGGGTATGTTTGAGAAGTACGGCTCAGAGCCGCCCGAAAATGTTGTGCAGCGCATGGAGTACGAGTTGGATATAATCACAAAAATGGGATATACAGACTATTATCTCATAGTCTGGGACTTCATACGCTATGCCCGTGAACATAATGTGCCCGTAGGTCCGGGACGAGGCTCGGGCGCGGGAAGTCTGTGTGCATACTGTATCGGTATCACGGGAATTGATCCTATCAAGTTCAACCTTCTGTTCGAGCGTTTCCTAAATCCTGAAAGAGTCAGTATGCCTGATTTTGATATAGATTTCTGTATCGAAGGCAGGCAGAGCGTCAAGGACTATGTTGTGCGGCGTTACGGTGCGGACTATGTTTCGGAAATAATCGCCTTTGATACCCTGAAAGCTCGTGCAGCAGTCCGCGATGTGGGCAGAGTTCTAGGTTTGTCGTATCAGCTCTGTGACAGATGCGCAAAGGAGATAGACCCGAAAGCAGATCTCGATGAGGCAATGAAGGAATCGGAAGAACTGAGCGGTCTGTATAACAGTGACAGGAACGTAAGGAAGCTGATAGACCTTGCAAAAAAGCTCGAAGGAATGCCGCGCCATGCTTCTACCCATGCGGCAGGAGTTGTCATATCGGCAGTTCCGCTCAGCGACCTTGTACCTATCCAGCTGAACGACGATACTGTTGTCACTCAGTACACCATGGGAGTTCTTGAATCGCTGGGACTGCTGAAAATGGACTTTCTTGGACTGCGCAACCTTACGATAATAAGGGATACGGTTAATGAGATACGCAGGACACAGCCTGATTTTGATATCAACGCTATCCCCGTTGACGATAAGGCGGTCTATGACATGATGTCAAGAGGCGATACTCAAGGCATCTTCCAGTTTGAAAGCGACGGCATGACTGCAAGGGTCATGGAGCTGTGTCCCGAGAGACTGGAAGATCTTATAGTAGTCATCTCTCTTTACCGCCCCGGACCTATGAAGTCCATTCCGGTTTATATCGAGAATAAAAAGCACCCAGAAAATGTCAGATACAAGCACCCTCTCCTTAAAGATATCCTTGCCGATACTTACGGAGTAATGGTATATCAGGAGCAGGTAATGGAGATATGCCGAAAGCTTGCAGGCTATTCCTACGGTCATGCTGATATAGTTCGCAGGGCAATGGCAAAGAAAAAGCATGACGTAATGCTGAAAGAGCGTGAGAGCTTCGTTAAGGGCGCTGCTGCGAAAGGTGTTCCTGAGGAGACTGCCAACTCGGTATTTGACGAGATGATAAGCTTTGCGTCATATGCCTTCAATAAATCCCATGCGGCAGCTTATGCATATCTTGCGTATCAGACAGCCTACCTGAAATGCCATTACCGCGGAATATATATGGCAGCTCTTATGTCGAGCGTTATGGGCGTGAGTTCAAAGCTCGCCGAGTATATAAACGCCTGCCGTGACAGCGGCATAGAGATACTTCGCCCCGATATCAACAAGAGCAACAAGGGCTTCACCTATGTTGACGGTAAGATGTATTTCGGAATTCTTGCAATAAAAAATGCAGGCAGCGGTCTCGCGGACAGGATAATCTTTGAGAGAAATAAGAACGGCGAATTTACAGGCTTGCAGGATTTCTGCGAGCGCGTGGAAGGCAGAGAGTTAAACAAGAAAGCCCTTGAAAATCTCATAAAAGCAGGCGCTTTCGACGGGCTGGGACTGAATCGCAGACAGATGCTCGAAAGCTATGAGATGCTCATGGACATGACAGGAGCAGGTTCACGCGGTGTTATCGAGGGGCAGCTCAATTTCCTTGACGGTGAGGATACATCGGAAATGAACGTCCGCATACCCTATAAGCAGGAATATGATGTGAAAATGCTCCTTGCACTGGAGAAGGACGCGACTGGAATGTACCTCAGCGGACATCCTCTTTCACCGTATGAATGGATAATGGAGCTCATGCATACGCGGAAAATTGGCGGTCTCATGAATGACGGCGATCTCAGGGACGGTATGAACGTTAAACTTCTTTGCTCGGTAGAGAGCACAAAGCTTCATGTTACAAAAAAAGGTGACAAGATGTGTTTTGTGACCTTTTCGGACGATACAGGTGAGCTTGAAGGAGTTGTTTTCCCTGATCTTTATATGCTTAACGGCTCGAAGCTTACGCAGGACGCCATTGTGCTGGTAAACGGAAAAATATCCGTTAAGGATGACCGTATTACTGTGATATGCGGTGCAGTAACTTCTGAGACAGAATTTGAAAGACTTATCTCAAACATGAAGCTGTGCATAAAAATGAACTCTGACAATGCGATAATAAAGCCTGAGCTTATTGAGCTGTGCGGTATGAGCAGCGGCAATACTTCTGTATGCTGCTATCTTTCAGATCTGAAAAAAACAGTTGTGCCGCGTTCAAAACTCAGTCTGAAGGTGGATAAAGCAGCATTTGAGAAGCTGAAAACGATCTATGATATGTCTCAGATCGGACTGATATAGCAATTTTTTACATATAATGCAGGTCACAGATGAAAAAATACGAAATTCCCTTGACATTTTTTGCGCAAAGTAGTAAAATATTAGTGTATGGAATTATGCCGCAGTTATCTGCGGGTTAAACAATATATGCCAAGTGCAGAATGGAGAAAATGATATGATCAAGAAAATCGGTGTTTTAACAAGCGGCGGAGATGCTCCCGGAATGAATGCCGCAGTAAGAGCAGTCGTTAGAACAGCTCTTAGCAAAGGAATGGAAGTATACGGTATTCGCAGAGGTTACGTCGGACTTATCACCGGAGATATCATCAAAATGGACGAGAGAAGCGTTTCCGATATAATCCACAATGGCGGTACTATCCTTTATACAGCAAGATGCCCTGAATTCAGAACAGCTGAAGGCGTTGCAAAGGCAAAGGCTAAGTGCGACGAGCTTGGCATCGAGGGTCTTGTTGTTATCGGCGGCGACGGTTCATTCAGAGGAGCTGCTGATCTTTCGGCACAGGGCGTTCTTTGTATAGGACTTCCGGGTACTATCGACAACGATATTGCCTGCACTGATTATACTATCGGTTTCGATACAGCTATGAACACAGCTATGGAGCTCATTGACAAGCTTCGTGACACTTCTCAGTCACATGACAGAATCTCTGTTGTTGAGGTAATGGGACGCGGCGCAGGTCACATCGCTGTAAATACAGGCGTTGCTTGTGGTGCTACAGATATCATCACAAAGGAAGTTCCTTATGATATTGACACTATTGCAAACACAATGCTTGAAAAGAAGGCAAAGGGCAAGCAGAATTTTGTAGTTATCGTTGCTGAGAGCATCGGACATTCTCAGGAGATCGCAAATATGCTTCAGGAGAAGACAGGTATCGAAGCAAGAGCAACTATCCTCGGTCACGTACAGAGAGGCGGTTCACCTACAGTAAGAGACAGAGTTGAAGCTACAAGAATGGGCTACTATGCTGTTGAACTTCTTGAGCAGGGTGTCGGCAACCGTGTTGTTGGTATCAAGGACAGCAAGATCGTTGATTATGATATACAGGAAGCTCTTTCAATGCAGAAGGATTATGATGTTAAACTTCATAAGATCGCTGAGCAGATCGCATTCTAAGAAATATGATAAAATGCACCCGTATTTGGGTGCATTTTTTTATTTGAATACGGTGGATATTTCTTTATCTGAGGCGGCTGTTGAGTAGTTCCACTCTGTGATTCTGTCTGAATCGACGAAGTATTCTACAGGTGCAGGCGGAGTCTTTTCGCTGCATACATCAACGATTATAAGCTTGACTTTCATCTTGTCAGGCAGTATCGCTTTTATGTATACACTTACGCTCTGACCGATATGTATATCCTCTTTAGGTTCGGCAAGTCCTGCGAGATTAGGTGTCAGTTCAACGAAAATGCCGTATTCCTCTATGGAACGGATCACTCCCGGGACAGTTTCGCCGGCCTTGAATTTCACGGCGTTTTCTTCCCATGTACCGAGTAGCTCCTTGTGTGTAAGGAATATCCTGTTGTCGATATTGGATTTTACGGCAACTTTTATCAGCTGACCTACTTTGAAGCGGTCTGACGGGTGAGAGATGCGTGATACAGACATAGTGTCTATGGGAAGAAGTGACGGTATGCCGCAGCCTATATCGACAAAGCTGCCGAACTGCTCAAAATGGGTCACTCTTGCGGGAATTATATCACCTGCGAAAAGACCTGATATGTATTCGCGGAGACAGTCTTCCTGAGCAGCCTTTCTCGAAAGAGTTGCCACGAGCTCTCCGTTTTCGGAAAGGTCGAGTGATTTCACCTTGAAACATACTATTTTATTGACCCGTGATATCAGCGCTATATCACGGGTCGAGCCTTCTTTAATACCTATAGCGCCATCTTCACGGTAAATAATTCCCTTTGCGCATGGAAGCTCTATAACGAGATCGTGTGAACTCGTACAGAGTTTCACTCTCGCTTCGAGTATGGTGCCTTTTTCCATAGCTTCTGTAAGTCCTTTTGCTGTTGAGATGAGTTTCTGATTAAGCGGTGTTTCAAAAATGCAGCCTTCGGGTCTGTATTCCATTATCATATACCTCCGTAGTCATTACAGTTTTGGGAAAATATCCCTGACAGTAAATTCTATGCGAGGAAGCAGAGAGATATGCTACTGGGCAAATCTTATATTAAGTCCGCCCATAGCGTTGAGGACGGCGATAACATTGTCAACGGCTGCACTGCCGCAGACTATGCAGGCAGAGGTCTTTCTGTTCTGTGCAGGCTCGGGGATAACGTCTTTTGATGCAGGTGATTCCATTACTGCGGTCAGGAAATTTGTGTGCGTATTTGAATAGGTCGGTATCAGCGATACTGTTGTGCCGCGGGAAATATGCAGTGCCTTTTCGGATATTCTGTTATATATCATGTGTGTGGAATACACGTACTGTACGCTGTCTTTTACGCGCATAATTGCGAGCTCTGCAAGCTCAGGGGATTCAAATTCGGCTGTAACTCTGGATAACATAAAAATATTCCTTTCTGTTTTGTATGGGTTCAATATGTTTCTGTGCGAGTTTTTATTATTTTTCACCAAAATGAAAAAAATATACCCTCAAAATATTGATTTGAGAGCGTATTTGGGGTATAATGAGAAATGTGCAATTTTTTATTTTTATCGAAGGGAGGATATTGTTTTGGATATTAGGGCAGGCGACATTCTTACAATGAAAAAAAATCACCCATGCGGCGGCAATGAGATGTTTGTAATACGTTCAGGCATGGATTTCAGGCTCAGATGTACCAAGTGTGCAAGAGAATTTATGGTCGCCCGCAATAAGATCGAAAAGAGTATCCGCAGCGTCAAACACGCTGACGAAGGTTAGCTGACAGCAATATTTTCAGTAATATTTTTAGCATTAAGGAGAATACCGAATGTTTGAAAAACTTGCTTTGATGGAGCAGAAATACGACGAGATAAGCGATAAGCTCGCTGATCCCGATGTTGTCAGTGATAATAAGCTGTATGCACAGCTTATGAAGGAGTTCAAGAACCTTACTCCCATTATTGAGAAGTACAGAGAATACAAGAAAGCACAGGCTTCTTTTGATGAAGCTAAGGAACTGCTTGACAGCGGCGGTCTTGATAAGGAATTCAAGGAAATGGCTCAGGCTGAATACGATGATTCCCGTGAGGCTATGGAGAGAATTACTCAGGAGCTCAAAGTACTGCTGCTGCCTAAAGACCCTAACGATGAAAAAAATGTTATTATAGAAATAAGAGGCGGTGCAGGCGGCGAGGAGGCTTCTCTCTTTGCCAATTCGCTGTATCGTATGTATACCATGTACGCAGAGGCTATGGGCTGGAAACAGGAGATACTCAGCGCCAATCCTACAGAGCTGGGAGGTTTCAAGGAGATAAGCTTCTCCATTGAGGGAAGCGGTGCCTATTCGCGCCTGAAGTATGAGAGCGGCGTTCACCGCGTACAGCGCGTCCCCGAGACTGAATCGCAGGGACGTATCCATACTTCAACAGTTACCGTGGCTGTTCTCGTTGAAGCCGATGATGTCGAGCTGGAGATCAATCCAACGGATCTGAAAATAGACTATTTCCGCGCAAGCGGTGCAGGCGGACAGCATATAAATAAAACAGAGTCCGCTGTAAGAATAACCTATCTTCCAACGAATGTCGTGGTGGAGTGTCAGGACGAAAGAAGCCAGCATAAGAACAAAGATAAAGCTATGAAGATATTGCGCTCAAGGATATACGAAGCAATGCAGGAGGAACATGACGCCAAGATCGCGTCGGAGCGTAAAATGCAGGTCGGTACAGGCGACCGCTCCGAGCGTATCAGGACATACAACTATCCGCAGGGTAGACTTACAGATCATCGTATTGGTCTTACCATATACAGGCTGGAGGATATCCTCAACGGAAATCTTGACGAAGTATTTGATGCGCTGGCGACTGCCGATCAGGCTGCCAAGCTCGCAAATCAGGAAGCGTAGTTTTTATGGATACAGTTTTACTGAGTGACAACGATATTGACCTTGTAAAGGCAGCAGAGCTTATAAGAAACGGTGAGATAGTAGGTATACCTACCGAGACAGTGTACGGTCTCGGCGCAGATGCTTCCAATGAGGAGGCTGTCCGCAAGGTATTTGCAGCAAAGGGCAGACCTGCTGATAATCCGCTTATTGTTCATCTTGCTGACTTTTCACAGGCAAAGGATTACACAACTTCTATACCCGACCTTGCATACACTCTTGCAGAAAAGTTCTGTCCGGGACCTCTTACCATGGTACTTCCCAAAAATGAGAGGATACCTATGATAACCTCGGGCGGACTTGATACCGTCGGCATCAGAGTGCCGTCACACCCTGTTATGCACAGGATAATAGAGATCTCAGGCAGACCGATAGCCGCTCCCTCAGCAAACACCTCAGGCTATCCGAGCCCTACGTCTGCCGAACACGTTATGCGCGATATGAACGGAAAGATATCCGCAGTCGTTGACGGCGGCAGTTCAAGATTCGGCGTTGAATCCACGGTCATTGCCATTGAGGGGGAGAGTACTGTAAGGATACTCCGCCCTGGCTGTGTTACCAAAGAGATGCTGGAACAGGTGTGCAGCGAGGTAATTATCGACCATGCCATACTTCATGAGCTCGAAGCAGGTCAGAAGGCTGCTTCACCCGGTATGAAGTACAAGCATTATTCACCCAAAGCGGATATAATCATGGTCGAGGGTGAGCTCGAAGGCTTTATCGCTTATGTCGGAGAGCATACGGGAGATGATGTGTATTCACTTATCTTTGATTCCGACAGCGATAATTTCCCATACAGATATATGACTTATGGAAAGGACAGCTCCGAGCAGGCGCATTTGCTCTTCCAGAGACTCCGTGAACTCGATGATGCAGGTGCAGCAAGAGTATATGTCCGCGCTCCAAGACCTGAGGGCGTGGGACTTGCAGTATATAACCGTCTTATAAGGGCGGCAGGATTCGAGGTGATAAGGGTATGAACAGTCTCAACGGAGTTATGGTCGTTGGGCTTACAGGTCAGACAGGCGCAGGAAAAAGCACAGTCTCAAAAATATTTGCGTCAAACGGTTTTGCGGTCATTGACGCAGACCAGGTCGCTCGCAGAGTTGTCGAGAAGGGCAGCAAATGTCTGGACGAGATAGCTGATTTCTTCGGTGCGGGAGTTATCTGCGATGACGGAACACTCAACAGAAAAGCTCTGGCTGCTATTGTTTTCTCGGATAAGACCAAGCTTGAAACTCTGAATACAATTACATATCCTTATATTACAGGCGAGATCCTCCGTCAGATACGTGTTCACTCCCTTAAAGGCGAGAAGCTCATACTTCTTGACGCTCCTACTCTTTTTGAGAGCCGTGCAGACGATTTCTGTGAGATAATCATATCAGTCCTTGCCGATGCGGATATACGTGAGAAACGTATTATTTCCCGTGACGGACTTACTCAGGATCAGGCTCGCAGAAGAATGAATTCTCAGCTTGATGAGGAGTTCTTCCGCAGTCATTCCGACTATATAATAAGAAATAACGGCAATATGGATACCGTAAACGGCATTTCATGGGAGGTTTCAGGGAAGATACGCGAGCTTTTCAAAAGCAAGCAGTCACCTGTAAAAGTGCAGTAACTCAGCCGTCAGGCTGTGATATATATTTTCTGCGAAAGGAGAAATATTATAATGGCAGAAAAAAAAGATTCAGCAAAGAAGCTCAAGGAAAAGCTCCTTATGCAGCGCAAGAATGCTTATCACCTTATCTCTGATAAGGAACTCAAAGCCTGCGATAAGTTCTGCGAAGGCTACAAGGAATTCATGAGCACTGCTAAGATCGAGCGCGAGGTAGTGATTTACGCTACAGAGCTCCTTCAGAAAAAGGGCTTCGTCGAGTTCAAGGCAGGTATGAAGCTGAAGTCAGGGGATAAGATATTTGTAAGCAATCGCGGTAAGGCTGTTCTCGCAGCTGTTATTGGAACTGCACCGATCAGTGAAGGTGTACGTCTTTGTGCTGCTCATATTGATTCTCCAAGACTTGATCTCAAGCAGAATCCGCTCTATGAAGATACAGAAATGGCTCTTTTCAAGACACACTATTACGGCGGTATAAAGAAGTATCAGTGGACTACGATACCCCTTGCGCTCCACGGTGTTGTCATAAAGGCAGACGGCACAACTGTACCGGTAAATATCGGTGAAGATGAGAACGATCCTGTTTTCTGCGTTACAGATCTTCTGCCCCACCTTGCAGCTTCCCAGATGCAGAAGCCAATGTCCAAGGGCATCGAGGGCGAGCGTCTTAACATCGTTATCGGTTCACGTCCGTTCAAGGACGACGAAGAGAGCGGCTCTGTAAAGCTGAATATCATGAATATACTCTTTGAGAAGTACGGCATAACAGAGGCTGACTTCATATCATCAGAGCTTGAAGCTGTTCCTGCTTTCAAGGCTAAGGATATCGGCTTTGACAGAAGTATGATCGGAGCTTACGGTCATGATGATAAGGTTTGTGCATATCCTGCTCTCATTGCTACAGCTGAGTGCAAGAAGCCAAAGCATACAGTCGTAACAGTCCTCACAGATAAGGAGGAGACTGGCAGCGACGGAAATACAGGTCTGCGTTCTGCATATCTCAAATATTTTATTGCTGATATTGCAGAAGCTCTCGGCTCTGATGCGAGAACGGTCCTTTCTGCTTCCGAATGCCTCTCAGCTGACGTAAATGCAGCGTATGACCCGACTTACCCTGAGGTAAACGAGAGAAACAACAGTGCATATATCAATTACGGTGTTGTTGTTACAAAGTATACAGGAGCTCGCGGCAAGGCTGGTACATCTGATGCATCTGCCGAATTCACAGGTCGTATCAGAAGACTTATGGACGCTAAGAAGGTCATTTGGCAGACAGGTGAGCTTGGCAAGGTTGATGAGGGCGGCGGCGGAACAGTTGCTGCATATATCGCAAATCTCAACGTTGACACTATTGATCTGGGAGTACCTGTTCTTTCGATGCACGCTCCTTATGAGATCGTTTCAAAGCTTGATACTTACATGGCATATAAGGCTTTTGAAGTATTCATGGCGGATTGAGAATAATTTATTAGTAAAAACAGCCTGTACGATAGTACAGGCTGTTTGGCTGTTTTACGCAGCACATATCTATGAAACGTCGTCCTCGGCGTTTAGTTATTATAGTATTTTATATAAAAGATCCCCTTAGAGAGTTTTACGCATTCGTTCAGCGTATCACCTCTGAGGGGATAATTTTTTGCATATATTGAGTGTAACCAAAAGCCGCCTCCTGCATAAGATATAGCAGGGAGGATCATACATCGACGATATTCGTGACAATGCCCGCGGGAGAGATGTCAATATGTCCGAATGAAGGCTTATTGCCATCACGGGGGATAGATGCGCTGCCGGGATTCATGAGGTATATCCCGTTCTGATAGCTCTGATAGCGCACATGAGTGTGACCGAAAAGTGCAATATCACAGCCGTTTGTCAGTGCAAGAGCCTTTAATCTGTCAAGTGAGCCGCCAACGCCGTAGAGATGACCATGAGTAGCGAGTATCTTGTGGTCTAAAACAGGAAGGACAAAAACCTCCGGGCTCATACTTCCAAAATCGCAGTTTCCGGCGACATGAATGATCTTAGGTGCTAATTTCTGGTGGGAGAGCAAGAAATTGTCAAGCTCGTGCTCACCGTCACCGAGGTGTATTATCCAGTCTGCGTCGGTATTCTTCATAATGATGCGTTCCAGTGCGAAGATATTGCCATGAGTGTCAGACATTACAACAATACGCAATACGATCCCTCCTAAGAAGTTTATAATATATTATAGCATAAAAATCACAATAAAGCAACTATCGCGGGAAAAATATTTCCATATAAATATTTTATTTGCGAAATATCATAGTTTAAAGCCATTTCAAGTCATAAAATTATGAAATCATCAATATAATATATTGTATACGTTATTTATACTATGTACATTTTTGGAGGCAGTTATGAACAATATCGACCCTAAAAAGATAACGGGACTTCTCAATGTGGTGAGCAAAAAGATAGGTGTGCCGCCTGAAAAGCTGCGTTCAGAGCTTGAAGAAGGGAAGTTCGACAGTGCACTGTCAGCTATGAACAGGAGTGACGCGGCACGGTTTCAGCAGGCGGTAAATAATCCGCATATAGTCGAGAAGATGATGAGCACACCGCAGGCAAAAGCACTTTATGCCAAGCTTACAGGCGGAAAAAAATAAGGAGCAGCCAATGGACGATATCATGAGCAGGATAAGCGGACTGCTGTCCGATGAGGAGAGCGTAAAGCAGCTTTCCGAGCTGGCACAGATGCTCGTATCAGAGGAGAATAAGGAAACAGAAGAAAAAACTGAACAGTCCTCCGAGGTCGAACCTGATATCGGTTCATTACTGAAACTGACAAGTCTTATCAGTGCAGCTTCGCAGCAGGATAAAAATACTGATCTTCTGCTGGCTCTGAAGCCACATCTCGGCGAGGAAAAGCAGAAAAGAGTGGATAAGGCGATAAAGCTCATGCGCCTGATCGCGGTATGGAATATCGCAAAGGAGAACGGTCTTCTGCAAGACCTTATATGAGTGAAAGGAGGCAGGTCTATGTCGGTATTTGACAGTAATTGCAGAAGGAATGATTCGGCGAGGCTGTATCAGAGCAGGATCAGAAAAGCCGCTGCTGACCTGCCGCCCGATCATAAAGAGGAGTGCTGTGCGAGAGAGGAGCGTATCTCACGCAAGATGCATAAAAGTGAACTGCTTGACAGACTTTTCGAGGAGTTCCTTGACGGAGGCATGGACAGTGACAAGCTGCTTATCGCGGCACTGCTGTATATGCTGATAAAAGAGGGCGCGGATATCAAGCTGATAATCGCACTGGGATACATACTGATGTGAGAGGTAAAATATGGATACAGAAACAATATTCAGGATACTCTGCGGCGCTGTCGCAGCAATAATGCTAATATATTATCTAAGGCGGGAGAAAAAGCTCCTGTCAATGCTGACGGGAGCTCTGACAGGTATAGCAGCGCTGTTTATCGTCAACAAGTACGGCGGACTTATCGGTATCGAAGTGCCGCTGAATCTTTTTGACCTGCTGGGGAGCGCGGTTCTTGGAGTACCATTTGTTGTATTTACGGTGATAATGAATAATTTGTAAAAAAGAGAGTATAATTTCACAAAAACTATTGAAATATTATATATTTTATGATAAAATGAAAATATAGGAGGTGGATCATGAACATAATTGACATAATAAATAAAACAAAAAAGTCGCAGGAATTGTCGGACGATGAGATATTCTGGCTTGTTAAAAGCTATACCGACGGCGAGATCCCCGATTATCAGATGTCGGCGTGGCTCATGGCAGTGTGCATAAACGGTCTTACCGAAAATGAGACATTTGCGCTGACAGCTGCAATGCGTGACAGCGGTGATATCGTAAGACTCGGTATCCCGTTTACTGCGGACAAGCACAGTACAGGCGGTGTAGGTGATAAAACATCTCTTATAATAGGCCCGATCGTTGCAGCCTGCGGCGTGTGTGTTGCAAAAATGTCGGGAAGAGGTCTCGGACATACAGGAGGTACTATCGACAAGCTCGAAAGCATTGACGGCTACAGGACTGATCTGCCTATCGATGAGTTCGAGGATATTCTCAGACAGACAGGCTTTTCCATAATATCTCAGACAGGCGAGTTGTGTCCTGCCGATAAGAAAATGTATGCCCTCAGAAACGCTACAGGAACTGTTGACAGTATCCCGCTTATCTGTGCGAGCATCATGAGCAAAAAACTGGCTATGAACGCAGATTGTCTTGTGCTTGACGTGAAGTACGGTTCGGGAGCCTTCATGAAGACCCGTGAAGATGCCGAGAAGCTTGCGCAGCTTATGGAAAAAGTCGGCAGATCGGCAGGCAAGAAGTGCAAAGCTATCGTTACGGATATGAACTCGCCTCTGGGCAGGAATATCGGCAATGCACTTGAAGTTAAAGAAGCTGTTGAGCTGCTTCAGGGCAAGTCCAGGGGAACTCTGTATGATGTTTGCATGGAGCTTGCAGCTTATATGCTGGAGCTTTCGGGCAAGGGTACTTTCGATGAGTGCAGAGCACTTGCGGAGGAAGCTGTGGCCTCGGGAAAAGCACTTGATGTGCTGCGTGAGACTATAAGACTTCAGGGCGGAAATGAAAAAATATGTGACGATGTCAGTCTGCTTCCGCAGCCGCTGCTGAAGTACGAGATAAGGGCTACAAAGGACATGAAGATACTTGGCTTTGACTGTGAGGAGCTGGGAATGTCATCGCTGCTTCTGGGCGCAGGAAGGCTCACAAAAGATGACAAGATAGATATGAGTGCAGGCATCGTGATGAACTGCGATATCGGCGACCAGCTTTCGGCGGACGATGTGATAATGACGCTGTATTCTACAGTATGCAGCGATTTTTCCAACGTAGCTGTAAGAGCACTCAATGCTGTAAGGTTCAAGATAACCGAGAAGCCGAGTTATACTTGACGTAACAAATCAAATGTGTTAAAATAATAATAATAAAATCATTCAGGAGGTAATTGATATGGGATTTTTAGATTCAGTTAAAGGCGTTGCAGGCAAGTTCGGCGAGTCTGTTGAGCGAGGAGCTAAGACAGTTTCAAACAACTCAAAGAAATTTGCCGAGAAAACAAAGGTAAAGCGTGAGATCAGTGATATCGAGAACGAGATCAACAACGATTACATTGTACTCGGCAAGGCAATGTTTGAAAAGCTGGCAGACGAAGCTGACAGTGAATACGCTGGTACTGTAAAAGATATAAAGGAGAAGAATGCAAAGCTTGATGAACTCAAAGCAGTTCTCATGTCTCTTGAAGATAAGGCGTTCTGTACAAACTGCGGCGCACAGATCAAAAAGGATCAGGTGTTCTGCGACAAGTGCGGTGCAAAGGTTATTATCGAGGAGCCTGCTGAGGTCGTAGAAGCTGAGATAGTTTCGGAAGAAAACGCAGAGACTCCGACAGAATCACAGGAGTGATATCAAAGGCACATCTTTAAGATGTGCCTTTTTTGTCGGAAAAATTTCTGATAAATATTGCTATTTTAAAAATCGTATGTTATAATATGTAGTGTAAATTGTTCGATTTATTTCGCAAACGTGTCAAATAAAACTGAGGAGGTGAGAAGTTCGGAAGTTTATATGATGTGAAATAATGTGACTTTTTGTCACGCTGCGGGAGATGAGAAAATTGAAGAAGTTCTTCATTGCTAAGAGCTTGACACTTCTTTTGCAGGCAGTACTGCTGTTTAATACTGTGCCTTTGACCGCAACTGCGGAAGATGAGCACCCAGATGTCTTCTATGATGATTTCAGCGACAGCTGTCTTGATAATGACAAATGGCTGATTGCTGAAAAGAACTGGGGAGGTACGGTGACTTCTGACGGTGTCAGGCAGGACTACAACGGAGGTGTCATAGCAGAAAACGTTGCGCTTCGTGACGGTAAATTGGTGCTCACAGGGCTCGGGAACAGCTACAGAGGGAAGCTTCGCGGCATCAACCGCGACAAGAGCCGACGGGCAGATGGTATGCGATGCGGAGGGGCTATTGCCACGAAGGATTACTTCGGGTCGGGAAGCTATGAGATACGTGCTAAAATAGCTCCTGAGCTTGGCTGCTGCTCGGCTATGTGGACGTTTGAATACGAGGAAAAATATTCAGGCGATGATGTCAGTATCGTCAATCATGAAATAGATATCGAATTCCCGGGAAGAGATGAAAATGACGAACTGAGTCTTAGCCATGCGCTTTGTACCACCTGGATCGGAGAGGGCGGCAATGAGCACAAAACTGTTATGCCATACTGCGGCGATCAGGCAGACGGTGAGTTCCACACCTATCGTTTTGACTGGCATACGGGCAGCGATTCAGAGATACCAAGGGTAGAATACTACTTCGACGACGTTCTGACGTATACTTCCTATGAGTTCATACCTACTAACGAGAGCAGGTTCTGGCTGGGACTTTGGTTTCCGAAAAACTGGGCAGGAACGCCTGATTTTGAACAGACCGAGTTTGTGGTGGATCATGTGAGCATAACTCCGTTTCACGAGAGCGGTGATACTCCTCAGCATGAATCCTATCCTGACAGCGGCTGGGCAGAACAGCTGAGAGGGGACGTTGATTCTGACGGAAGTTTTGATACTGCCGATCTGGTACTGCTTCAGAAATGGCTGTTGGGAATATCGGACACGAAGCTGAGAAACTGGCGTAATGCCGACTTTTGCAAAGACGGCAGGCTGGATAGCCTTGACCTGTGTATCATGAGAAGAGAGCTGTTGAGCAGCACTTTACATTATGGCGATAACGTTTGAGCAATGTATGAGCAATGGGATTTCCCGCAGAAGCGAACACATTATCACGGCAAAAACATGAAAAAGTATACTTATTATGAAGGGAGTAAAGTAATATGAAAAAATTCAAAAGGATCACATCAGGTGTTATAAGTCTTGCACTGGCTATGGGTACAGCGGCAATATTTCCGCCTCCGCCTTCGAGGGTATCTGCTATAGGCGGCTACTCTATCGGAGGAGTGACAATAGGTCACGAACCGTATGAACTCGAACTGAAAAACGCTTATATCGCACGTATAGATACAGATGACGATATGAGTGAATATTACAGAGAGATCTGTCTTATTATGCCTGATGATAATGGTTACTATCCGACATATCATTCGTTCAATCTGCGTTTCCGTTCTCCTGAAGTAGGCGGTGAATGGTTTGAAAACAGCCGTGAACTGGAAAACAAATGGAATATTACCTGCAATTTGTTCGATAAGCTTTCGGAAGACGAGGTCGTTACGCTGAAGATCGAAGCTTATGATAAGGATGAATTTACGAGTCTGAAAAAATATATTGAGACATATGACTATGAATTCCATAACGACTGTTTTGATTTCGATTCACTCACCTCAGTAAGATCACTCAGCATCCATTTCTATGGCGATATCAATGATGACGGAGTTGTGGACTGCTTCGATGTTATTGCCTACAGAAAGCTCATTGCAGGCAGTGATGCTTCTAAGCTCAGCGATGCAGAGTTCCTCAACGGTGACATCAACTTTGATGACAAGATCGACGAAGATGACCTCCGACAGGTACAGGACTATCTTCTCGGCAAGGAAAAGTCCTTCAACGGCATTGCAAATATAAACAGCATACGCCTTGACAACAAAATAAATGTTGAGGCTTCCGAAGGAAAGTCTACCGACGAGAAATTTGCGGCTGCTGAGATGAAGTTCGGCGTAGATGTGCTCAAAAACTGCTTTGATCCGACGACCGAAGGTGAGGAAAATCTGCTTATCTCGCCGCTTTCGCTTTCAACAGCCCTTGCAATGACTGCTAATGGTGCTGAAGGCAAGACTAAAACGGAAATTGAAAAGCTTCTCGGAAACGGTCTGACCATGGACGAGATAAACGAATATATGGCTTATTATGCTTCTCAGCTTCCTGACGAGAAGGCAAAAAAGATATATCTTGCAAACTCCATATGGTTCAAGGATAAGGATAACTTCAAGGTATTGGATAAATTCCTCGAGGCGAACAAGAAGTACTATGATGCACAGATATTCAAGGCTCCGTTTGATGATACCACTGTCAAAGACGTAAACAGCTGGTGCAATCAGAATACAAAGGGAATGATACCTAAGCTCCTCAATGACGGTGCGCTTACTCCCAATGATAAGGAAGAGATCGTGATGATGCTCATAAACACTCTCTATTTTGAGGCAGAGTGGAGCAGCGTTTACAGAAGCTCTACCGACGGCAAGTTCACAGACCTTAACGGTATTGAGCACCCGATAAAGGAACTGCACAGCATGGAGAGACAGTACTTTGACCTCGGTGATGCAGACGCATTCAAGAAGAATTATGTTGGCAGCGATTACAGCTTTGTGGGCATACTTCCCAAGGAAAAGAATATTGTGGACTATGTAAATGGACTTGATGCTGAGAAGCTCATGGAAGGTCTGAAGGAGTGTGTTGATCCTAATACCATTGACCTTTATGTTATGATACCAAAGTTCAAGTATAACTATAGCAAGGGCTTGAAGGAAGTGCTTGCAAAAATGGGAATGGGAACGGCATTTGATCCTGAAAATGCGAATTTCTCAGATATAAATGACCGTACAGTTGACGGTGCGCAGAATACCTACATCAGCGATGTGCTTCACAAGACAAGGATAGAAGTAACTGAAAAGGGCACAAAGGCAGCGGCAGTATCTGCTGTACTCATGTCTATCGCCTCAGCTGCTCCTATACAGAAGAAGGAGATCCACATTGATCTGAACAGACCGTTTGTTTATATGATCGTGGACAAGAACAATGTTCCGCTGTTTATTGGTGCTGTTACAGATCTTGAATAAAGGTGATAATAAAAAAGGACGGAGATCTCCGTCCTTTTTTGTTTGGTATCAGTTTACTTTTTTTATGCATATGTCACTTGCAATAATGACATCTTTATCAGGATCATAGGAAAAGAATCCGATCATATCAATGATATCGCCTTTATCTATAGCAAGCAGATCATCATATGTCATTCCGTCAGCCATAGAGGTGCATAAATACCATTTTCTGCCGTCTTCGGATACTTTTTCGTACCAATCCGATTCCACTATCTTCAGACCCGTTACTTTGATCTTTATATGGACAGGTTCAAAAGGATCGGTACCGAACGCTGCTAAAAGAAGATCGGGATTTTCTTGTATATCCTTGTAATCGAGAGCGGGGATACTGTCGTCATATTTAAGCTTTGCGAGCTCTTTATCTTTATCATAGTCATCTTTATTCTCAGGAGGAGGATCGGGAGCTCCTCTGTATTCATCGGTAACAGGTTCGATATAATCGCCGTTCTCGTCGTATCCTGGAGAAGGTTTGATGACCTTTTGTTCGGCTTCAAAGCAGCCGTTCAGGTAATAGTAGATATTGGCATTTTTATCATAAGCAAATGAACATTTGTATGATACGATATCATCCTCCTTGAACAATCCTCTGAGATCAGGGGCTCCGTAGACGAAGCTTACCCTGTAGCCATTGCTCAGAGTTATACTTTCATAATCGGCAGATGTGACTCTTATTCCGTCATTTATCAGGTAGAGCTTTATCATATTTTCAGTAGGAGAAGTGGTAGTCACGGCTGTAGTAGTCGTAGTCTCGGTAGAAGTTGTTGTTTTTTCGGTCGTTGTATGTTTTGCAGTAGTAGTTGTAGTGGTGGTAGTCTCTGTTGTAGTAACAGGAGGCTGAGTTGTGATCTGCGTTGTAGCAGGCGTGTTATCAGACCATGCATTGCTTGCAACCTTTGGAAGCGCCCTCAGTGCAGCACGGATATCATCATTCTGCAAAAGCACTACGAACAGGACAGCTGCTGCACCTGCGGCAGCGAATGCGTTTCGTCTGACTATGGCTGAACGGCGTTTCTTTTCTGCGATACGCTGCTCTGCTTTTTTGAAAACGCTGTCACTTACCTGCATATAGTCCTTCATAGACGAAGCCCTCCTTTTCAAGCTGCGTTCTCATAGCTTTTTTGCCGCGATAGATAAGATTTTCCAGTTGTTTATGTGTTTTTCTCATGACCAGTGCGGCTTCACTTATGCTTAGCCCTTCGATGTAGACCAGATGCAGAGCCTGTCCGTAGTCCGTACTGACACTGCCGAGAGCTCTGTACAGGGCGATATTCTGTTCTTGTCGTATATACGAGTTCTCAAGGCTGACCTCATCGGAGAGATCGTAAAGTTCATCAATAGGAAGGTCGTGATTTTTAGAGCTTTTTTTAATGTAATCGTAGGTTATATTTCTTCCGATAGCGTAAAGCCATGTCTTGAAGGAGCTTTTTCCTGAAAATTTAGGTTTTTTCACTATCAGTTCAACGAATGTCTCCTCCATGAGCTCTTCCGCCTCGCATATATTGCGAACGATGCTGTTCAAATACAGTGACAGACCGTCCTTGTATTCTTTGATGATTTCAGTCATTCCGTCCTTGTCACCTTTAATGAATCGGTCATAGTGGTCTGCGCCGTTCTCACTTCGCGCCTTTTCGGGAGAAGTGGATTCAAAGAGCTTTTCAAATGTGGTCAGACACCGTGACTGTGACAACAGACCATGCAGGGCTGAAAATATATTATATGAAGCTGTGCTGTATTTTGAATACCCGCCGAAAAATATCTGCGGGTAAAAAGATCCATGCAATGGTATTTCCATATCAAAACCTCCAATACTATATAATTGTACTATAATTTAGTCTGTTTGTAAACCCGAAAACACTCATGAGCTATTAAATAATTTATATTTTACTTATTTACTTTAAGCTAACAGAATTATTTGGGCAGTTTTTTGGCTATATATCGTTGATACTGTGAAGAATTATATTTTTCTTCAAAAAAATTTTGAAAAAGTGTGAGTGTTTTGGAATTTTCTAAGGACTAATAAGTGTAAAGGTTTTAAACCGTCCGATTTATTCATGAATAAATTTACCACCTGAGAGGACGCTCTCAAACATATTTATCTCAATCCCTAAACTTTTGCGGATATGGACGCAACCAATTTGTATCTGCATAAAAATACTTTATATGGAGGTATTTAAAATGAATGTCAAGAAACAATTAGCAGCACTTCTTTCATTGACGCTTGCTTTTTCTTCACAGCTTTCTATAACAGCCAATGCCGAAGAAACTATTATAGTTCCGGCAGTACAAACAACGGAAGAATCTGTTGAAACACCGTCAGCACCTGAGAAGGGTGCACTGCTACCAAGAGTACAACTGGAATACAAGGGCGTCGAGGTCGTTGATGCTTCAGAAGAAGTACTCACACTTGCAGACGGAAAGAAGATTTATATTGCCTGCGGTGAAAAGAGGACATACAACAGAATGTACAATAAGGGCAACAAGCTCGATATTTCGGGTATATTTGCTTACAATGAAGCTCAGGATCTTTACCTGAATGTACTGGGTTCAATTGAGCTCTCTATGCCTGAGTACACCGCAGATTCACCTGAGCTTGCTGAAAAGATAGCTTCACTTCCACAGATAAAGATGGAAGGCGGCTTCTTAGATGTTCTTAAAGCAACAGATGATATACTTTATCTCAGCAATGGCATGAAGGTATATGTAAGCAGCGGTAAACAGCACTACACAGGAATTTTTGCTGTCGGCAATTCATACTGCTTTGAGGGCGTATTTGCTTATGATGCTGATGAGGACATCTACTACAATGTTGACAGTAAGATGTACGTTGCAAACTACTGTGGCAACTTCAGTGTTTCAAGCTGGTATGAGGAAGACGAAGACGGAAATCTCATTGAAGTAACTGAGACTACTACTACCACATACGTTGAGAATATAACTACAGCTACTACCACAACAACAGCTTATCAGCCAACTGAAAGAAAGATCAGCGTAGCTGAACAGCCTGAGGGCAAATATCCTGTTAAGTTCTTTGATTATGTTTATTACTGGATCAACAAGGAGATCACTGTCGATCACATTGATTTCGGAAGCATCGTTGATGCCAGCGGTACAGTATGGAATTTCTCAGGCGAAGACGTTGATCCATATGAGTTAGGCCGCGGCGACGTTATCAAGGTAGATGGCTACTTCTACTATATACCTGAGCGTGATACATTCGGCGCACTTGATAGTAAGTATGAGCTGATCTCCGAGAGCAATGATTACGAAAAGTATGCTACTATCGAGATCAAGGAGGACTTCCCACACGTTATCATTGATAAGAGACTTGCAGCTGATCATATGATCCAGTATGAAGTTGATCTTAAAGACGTTGAGGTAACAAAAGTTGAATTCGATGACGATATTTTCACAGTTACAGGCGGTTATGTATTCGCATTTGACCCACGCTACAGTGACTACAGCAACCTCAAGGTAGGCGATCATATCTCTATCAGCGGCAGATTTGAATATCATGACTACGGCGAAGGTATGCGTTGGTATGCATCAACAAATTATCATATTGATGGATCAAAGGCCGGAAGATTCACATACCTTGAAAAGGACTCCGAGCCGGCTGCTCCTAAGGCTGAAAGAAAGGAAGCTCCCGGAAAGAAGGGCGATGCTAATGTTGATGACGGCGTTGATCTTGCAGATGTAGTTTTCATTATGCAGGTAATGGCTAATCCGAATAAGTATGAGCTCACACCCGAGGGCAGAATAAATGCTGATGTAAGCAATACAGGCAACGGTGTAACACTTGAAGATGCTTGTGCTATCCAGACAGGTCTTCTTTACGGAGAATTCTGAGCTTACACAAAATAATGCTTTTTCATAATTAATATCTTCAATATTATTTCTCAATATCCTTTAATGATAAAATGACAGTCCGAAAGGTTAACGTCATTAAGCTAAGAAAAAGATGTAAGAGCCAAAAACTCTTACATCTTTTTTGTATATAATGTAATTTCATTGCAAAGAAGATACACCACAAGCCCATAGCGCTCCATTGAGGTGTCGGCAGGAACATAGAGGTCAAACTTGTTTGCCTTGCCCGAATCGTAGGAAATATCCGTATAGACCGTTTCGACGGAATCGTTCCAGTCGGCTTTGTATTTTCCGTGCGTCGGATCGTATGTCATCTTGAATATTGCAGAAGCCGCGAATGACAGGATAAAAGCTCCCGTGTAGATCAGCGCCCATTTGCCTCTGCCGGTTGATTTCTTTTCACTCACAGGAAATCACCTCTGAACAGCGTTCCGCCGAGCATCAGGTTCATCACAGCCCGAACAGCAATCCTGCCAAGCACGGCAGCAACAAGGATAACAATAATCAGACTGCTGAAAAAGCGTGAATATCACGAGACAACTGTTGTGGATATCATCACCGAAGCGCAGGTGGGGCGGGTGCCTTTTTACCGCAATTTCAATGAAAAAGACGATGTTCTTCGCTACTACATCACAAGCGTCACGGACGATTGGCTGTCGCAGACCGAGGAATACTATTTCACGCTGATGAAAGAAAGTCTCGCTCCCTACATTGTGTGGCTGTTTGAGCATAGATGAAATAAAGGGGAGTCGTTCTGAAAATAAATTCCTTATAGTAAAAGCAAGCAAAGGTGTAGATTTCTGCAACAGGATATATCATGAAGAAAAACTGATGACAGAACTTACTGCTGATGAAAGATATGAGCAGCGTCTTGTAAAGATCAAGCCTTTACTTGATGCTTTCTTTGCATGGACTGAAGAGCTTCAGGTCAGCGGTAAGAACAAGCTTGTCGACGCAGTCAGATATACTCTCAATGAAAAGAAATATCTGTATACGTTCCTTGAAGATGGTGATGTTCCTATCGACAACAACAGAGCTGAAAATGCTATCAGACCCTTCACCGTAGGTGAGTCTATCCTAAAATTTGTGTAAACCTCTGAAGTAGTGTATAATAGAAGAGAGACTACTTTGGAGGTTTTAATTATGAGAAGAAGACGAAGAAATGAAACAGAAGAGCAGCGCGCAAGAAGAGAGCTGATAAGCGATTTT
>NZ_JAILNU010000066.1 GCF_024691275.1 Ruminococcus sp.
GTCTCTTGTCATGACGATACCTCCTCTGCTTTTTTAGTTTGGTTGGCAGACCTTTTCTATTATAGCATTGGAGGTTTTATTTTTCTACTCATAGCTAAAGCTTTCAGAACCCCCAGTAAAACTGGGGGGTTTCAGAAGCCAACAAGAAAAGACAGATATACAAGAGATATCTGTCTTTTTTATTTGAAAAAATGCTCAATTTTCAGCCAGTAATCATAGATTTTCAAAATATCAGCCTATATTCCAGAATCTTTCAAAGAAAGCTTTTAGTTTCTCTATGACAGTTTCTTTTTTCTCCTTACGATTACCGCCGCCAAAGCGTGACACCGCAGGAAGTATCTTGTCAATATCCGTGCCGGTTGTCTTTACAGTTCCGTCACGGAAAGCACCTTCGATAAACTGCCTTGTTTCCTCAGATTTCAGTTTTTCTTCCTCTATAATGCTTTGGAGAGCCTTTTCACGTTCTTCGGCAACGTAGCTGTGCCATTCGTCCATTACATCATCGACCTCATTAATTCCTGCAATGAAGTTCTCAATAAGGTCTTTCTTGCTTCTCAGCTCAGGACTTGCTTCTATTGCCTTTTTAATGGTAATAAGCAACTCCTTGTCCATGCAATGGCTGTCATGGTATTTCGCCACAAGTAATAGTATATAGTCAATATTAATCTCAATCTGCTTGATAAGTTCGATCTCAAAGACTATATCATCATCTATGTTCTCAAGCTTTGTCTTTTCTCTGCGGTTCTTCCATTCATCATGTAAATCCTGATAACGTCCGAGATAGTCTTGGAAGTCTCTCTCGGAAATAAGCTCGTTACCCTCAAACTCGTCAAAGCTGACAAGCAGATTGCGCATACGAAGTATAGCACCAATCAGAGAAATAAACTCTTTCTGTGCTGCTTCGCCTATTATCTGCGGTTCATCTAACGGGAACTTGGTAAGCAGCTTATCAATCAGATCTACATAGTCAGAAATGGCTTTTTCAAGGAAGACTCTTGATGTTGAGTCCAGTGCAGATGTATCCTCGGGATTTTCCTCGTCTATGATACCGTCAGGATCGTCCTCATTAGCTCCGTAGCTGTAAATAAGAGCTATTTTCAAAGCCTTGTCTGGCTTTTCGTCCATTTGCTTCATAAATTCCACATAGTACAGCTTTGCAGCCTGTACTGAGGAAACCGCAAATATGGAGTTAAAGCCGCTTATCTGCTGCTTACGCTTTATCTCCTGTACCTGAGAACGGCGTTTATCTGCAGCTACTTCTGATATATTCGTGAGAACATTGTAGCTGTAGGTGCGCTCGTTCCTGTAGGTTTTCTGATTGAAGTGATTAAGGATATATTCTGTTACAAGAGCGATACGCTTCGGAGACATATATGCGCTCTCACGGTCAATATCCCACACCTTGACATCTTCAATATCTTTCTCCTTACAATCGTGTCTGACAGGGCGCTTAAGCTGATTTTTAATGGCGATGGCGTTTTTTACCCGTTATTCATATAGAAAAATTCTTTTAAAACTACTGCTTGCTATTATTTCTATTTAATTAACCGAAATTTTTGGGGTTTCTATTGACAACAGAAGAAAAACAGAGTATAATTGGTACTAGCAGTATCGTTGATACTACCAGTATCAAAATATAAGGGGGAAGTTGAATGAGCAACTATGTAGCCGGAAAAGAATGGAAGCAGGAAAAATACCAACACATTCTCGAAGCGGGCTTTCGGTTATTTGCAGAAAATGGTATCGAGCAAGTGACTATGACCGACATTGCAGAAGCAAGCAAGGTCGGAAGAATGACTTTATTCCGCTATTTTCCCTCTAAGACAGAGCTTGTTATTGCGATCTCCACCTGGAAATGGAAGGAATATATAACATGGCATAACAGTCTGTTATCTGCTGAGGAAATGGAAAAGCTCACGGGAGCGGAACAGCTGAAAATATATATCGTTTCGTTTCTGGAACTTTACCGCAGTCATAAGGATATGCTCCGCTTCAATTACAACTTCAACAGCTTTCTGAGCTATCAGAAAGGAACACTGGAACAGAAACAGCCTTATCAGAAGCTTGTTGATGCTCTTTCATTACAGTTTCACACACTGTATGAACGTGGCAGACACGACGGTACGCTGAACGTCGATATCCCTGAATATACCATGTTTTCAAGCGTATTCCATATCATGCTTGCGGCGGTTACGCGTTATGCTATGGGACTTGCGATCGTGAATGAAAGTGATACTGAGAAAGAGCTTATGATGCTTGCCGATATGATGCTGTCCAGGTTTACAAAATAGAATAAGGAGGATTTTATGAAGGACAGATTTTGGAAAAAGACGCTTGCTGCCTGCTTTGCGCTGATGATCGTTGCAGGAAGCGTGCCTGTACAGCCGTTTGCGCAGGTGCTTGACAGGGCAGCTATCACAGCAAGTGCAGCAGAAAGTACAATGCAAGAAACAATTGATATCAATTCGAGCGGAGAGCTTGTATACTATGGTGATTATTGTACTATAACAGGAATGGTAGGCGATAAGGATGGACTGGACGTTGGCCGCGGCAATACCATTGTGATCGAATCTGACGAATATATTATCGATAGAATTGAAATGCTGGTCGGTTTCGGTGAGGATGTTGCTTACCAGACAGTTTCGTCAAATGGTAAAGTTAACGTGGCAGATGATAAAAAAAGTACAACTATAGAAGATATCAATTCTTCTTCTGTTACGATCAGCTCAATGAGTTCAAACAACTGGTTGCAGTATAGTTCAGTTACTATTTACTGTCATGAAGTAGTACATGAACCTTTCGATGTTATCATTAGCGGTGGTGCAAACGCCACAGCAAATGCCGCTACCGAGCAAAAAGGTGTAACCAAAAAAATAAACACTGTAACATACACAGCAAATGAAGGTTATCATTTCGAGCGCTTCGATAGTTATACAGTAAACGATATTACTATGAAGTGGGTAGACAAAAAAACAGTAACTATTTCAGGTGCTCCAACGGGAGATACACAAATTCTTGTACCTGATGCGATAAATGAATGGAAAGTCAGCATATCTGACAGCATCAAAAACGGCAGTGTATCAACAGAAAAGGAAATGTATGAGGTGGGAGAAACTGTTGATCTGACTGTTTCGGTAGCTAAAGATGGATATCAGGTAAGAAGCATTACCGTAAACAATGGCACTGTCGATATTACTGACAATGGTGACGGTACTTATTCGTTCATCATGCCGGATGAAGATGTTACCGTAATGGCGGAGATATTGCTTACGACGATAAAATACATCGATGAAAACGGAGAAGAAGTTTCAACTAAAGATTTTACTCTTCTCACAGGCAACGAAACGCGGCTTGAAGAAGGTGTATACTATTCCGATAAGGATATTACATTTCGTGAAAGTAGTGGAGTAATAATAAAGGGCGATGTAAAGCTCATTCTTGCTGACGGAGTTAATATAAATTTTGGCAGTGAAAATTCCAGGGTGAATTATGGCTATATTAGCGCTTCGTATGATACGGATACTACTCTTTCCATTTATGGACAGGAACAGGGTACGGGAACACTGAACGTTTTTTCTAAGGCTTGGTGTATTTTGTACGGCAGCTCTAACGCGCTCCTTACAATTAATCAGTACGGCGGAAATGTAAATCTGGATACAACGGATAAATCTGCAATGCTTTTTGATTATTTGAATATTTATGGTGGAACGTTCAACGCAATATCCGGCGGAAATACTTTAAAAGCTGTCTTCAGAGCCGATTTTGAATCCGGAATCTACAGAAATGGTGAAATAACGGTCAAAGGCGGTAATGTGAACATAAAGACGACCGATCCGGAGATCGCAGCGGTCGGAGCGGAAAATATCTATCTGAGTCTGAAAAATGAAGATGACAGCATTTGTTTCTACGGATTCGACGGATGGATCGAAATCCCGGAGGACGAGGCACTCTACTGCGGCACAAAAAGGCTGGTTGGCGATGAGCTGAATTACGAGGACATCGCAAAAAAACTTCTGACCACAGTTCCATACTACCCTGTCAATATTTCTGACAGTATCGAGAACGGCAAGATAACTGTAGACAAGGGATCTGCCGCAGTTGGTAAGACTGTTACCCTGACTGCGACACCGGATGAGAATTATAAATTTATTTCCGTGACTGTAACAGATGAGGACGGAAAAGAGATCGAAGTGGAAAATAATCAGTTCACAATGCCGAGCGGTGGTGTGAACATTACAGCAGAATTTGAATTTCTCGGATATGCTGTTTCGATTGCGGACGGTATAGAATACGGCAATATCACCGCTGACAGATCAAATGCTAAGATGGATGAAGAAGTAATACTCACCGTGACACCTGCCGAGGGATATTGTCTCAAATCTCTCAGCGTCAATTTCTTAGGTGATACGATCAATGTCACTAAAATTGAGGACGGAACTTACTCATTCTTCATGCCTGACGGAAATGTGGAGATCAGAGCGGAATTTGTTCCTGAACCTGTCAGCGTGACATATGTGGATGCTGACGGTCAGACACAGATTGTTCAGGCTACTCCGCTGAAAGGCTACGAAAAGTTGCTTGATGAAGATATTTACGTCGTAAACAGCGAGATCACCTATTCAGAGAAGCTGACATTCTCAGGCGATACGCTGCTCATCCTCGATGAGGACAATATAATGACCGCAAACAGTGGTATTTCCGTTACAGATGAAGGCACACTGACTGTTACAGGTTCAGGTACACTGAATGTAAACGGAAAAAATGGTAAAGACGGTGAAGCAGGTAAACAGTTTTTTGACGGTGAAGCCGGCGGAGATGGTGAGGTAGGTATTGATGGCAACCTTACCGTACTCAGCGGTAATGTCAATGTTTGCGGTGGAAACGGCGGAAATGGCGGCGATGCCGGCAGGACAAGCACAGGTTCACGTTATCCCATAACAAATGGTGGAAAAGGCGGAAACGGTGGTACAGGTGTTATCGGAATCGTAAATATCAACGGCGGTGAAGTATGTATCAGCACAGGCCGTGGCGGCACAGGCGGACAAAAGAGCATAAAGGGCTCAAAAGGAAAAAGCGGAACTTACTCTGTAGCCGTTAGCGGTGAACTTCATTCTCTTGATGATCCGAATTTCCGTGTTATGCACAGTTATAATAATTCAAATTGGTATGTTCCGGAAAAAAGCGATGACATCTATCAGTTCGTTAAGACAATGCACGTTTTCATTCCGGATGAAATGGAATTTGTTAAAAACCATTACGGTTTATATTGGCATGACAGCGAGATAAATTTCAGGGCGAAAGACGGATATGCTGCAAGCAATGTTGCTGTCGGTGAATATATGTTGCAACCTGATGAAAACGGTGTTTATTATATAAGTATCGGTGATGAAAATGTAACAGTTACAGCAGAGACTGAAGTGATCGATACAGCATTCCGCGCACATAATCTCGTTCTTGACGGCGAGATAGGTGTAAACTTCTATGTTTCACTCAAAGAAGTACTTTCCGACGGCGCATATATGTCCTTTACGATCAAGGGAAAAACAGTGACACAGAGCATAACTGATGCTGAAGAAGTCAGAATTAACGGAATATGGGTGTACCGTTTTACCTGCAATGTAACAGCTATCGAAATGGCGGAAACTATCAATGCAGTGCTTCACTTCGGCGACGATCAGACTATCAGTGAGGAATATTCAGTTCAGAAGTATATCGATAGCTGTTCTGAAAAGGATTATGATGAGACTACAATGCAGCTTATAAATGCGATCGCAGATTATGGCAGCTATGTTCAGCCATTCCTTGCAGAAGCAAACGGCTTTGACGATTATGCTGTTATGGAGGCAAAAAATGAATATACCGAAGAGGATGTTGCAAACGCAAAAGAAGCGCTTACAGATTACAAACTTAAAAGTACATATAATAACTCGGATATTATAAAACTCGGATATTCACTGAACCTTAAATCCAAAACTACGCTTGAGGTCATGATGCTGATGCCGGAAGGATACAGCGGTAAAATTCGAGCAGAAGTCGTTGGCGATCTTGGCGAGCTTGAAGTTACACAGGTTTCGGATACGGTATATAGCGTGAAGATCGAGAATATTCCTGCGCATTACCTTGGAAAAAATTACTGGATAGTGTTCAGTACAGATTCGGGCGAGTGGACAACTGACATTTCAGCGCTAACATACGCATACAAAGAGATCAATAATCCTGACAATGAGTATGCTGAAAAGGCTATGACAGCACTGTATAATTATTATAATGCAACGTATGCTTACAGAAGAGCACACTAATAGTAAAAAGGAGAATAGAAAAATGAAAAAATACGTTACCCCTGAAATGGAGATCACAGAATTTGAGGCAGAAGATGTCATAACTACCAGCAACGGCAGTGATCCTACACAGACTCCCATAGTTTGGGAAGAATAAACTAACAGTAACTACGATAGTTTACTTTTTAGCTACGGCAGGCGGCTTCGGCTGACCTGCCGTTTCTGTGTTAGTCAAAATCTAAAAATAGCAGCTTTAGGCAATATCCGGCACTTTCGGTGCGGTTGTAAGCAAAGAGGATGCCGCTATCGGTGTTGCATGATAGTTTCTTGATAGTATCAGTCTTTGCAACCGCCAAAATTCTTATATTAGAAGATAACGAAAAAGCACTTCCGATTTCTCGAAAGTGCTTTTTTTCATGAGGGTGGGAGATGAGATTCGAACCCACGGTCTTCGGGACCACAAGCCGAATCCATCAATATTTCAGTGTATTCGAGCTGCTTTGATAAGTTCCATAAGCGGCTTAGATTAGCCTTTTTGTCACGATTGTGTCTAATCATCGAAAGAGAAAAGATGATGATTGTATTAGGAAAACATTAGGAAAAATATTAGGAAATTATCCTTGTCAATACTGTAGCTGAATACACCGCAAGCTTAGGCTGCGGTATTTTTGTAATCTGCCCCCCAGTTATACCGTGGGCAAAATGCTTTAGTTATGAGTATAAAAAGGAATCCACATTAACGGGCAGTATCAAGCCCTTATAGTCAAAGCATTGTTTTTTATACTCTCGATGGTTTGTAATAACGCTGTTCTTGTCTTAGCCGTGCCTCCTTTCCAAAAGCCTCCTGCGTTCGCAGGCAGACCGCCTGTTACAAAAGCCAATGCCATTAAAAACGCTGCTGTCTTCTTCCAGCTGCTGTGTTTTTTCATAGCTCATTTCCCCCTTAAAAATAATATTATCAGCAGTATTAGCTGCTATTAAACATTAAAAGCGCTCCCAAAGGATACACTTATCCCATGAGATACGCTTTTATTGCCGTATTAAATTGAAAAAAGGCGCAATTAGCCTGTTCTGTTCTGTTCTGTTCTGTTCTGTTCTGTTCGAGAATATTACGATTAAGCATACTTGTCAACCCCATTTTGACAAAATTTACTAACCGTTAACTGTATATCAGCTATATGATATTTATATATCTATTATAGCTTAAAATAATTCAAATGTCAATTGATTTTTAAAAGCATTTATCAAGTATTGCAAATCGAACACTATTATCGAAAGAACACTATTATCGAAACATTACAAATAGTATAATCAGTTCCCGAGAGGGAGCTGATTACTTTAAACATTTCAGACTTTGGTTACAGGAGCTCCTCCTTTAAGGAATCAATAAAGCCTTGTTCTCATTTTTACATAGAACAAGGCTTTTATTATAGCCGCAGCTTATTGAACCGCAATGACCTTGTATCCGAGATTATCGATTTGTTTCACAAGAGTTTCATCGGCTACTTCTTTATCATACTTTACTATTGCCTGTTTCTTTCTTAGATCAAGCTTTGCAGATACTCCGTCGATACTGTTGATTGCACGTTTCACACGGTTTGTGCAGCTTTCGCAGTGCATACCGTCGATCTTGAACACCTTCGTATTGATGACAGTTACTGATAGCTTCTTATCAGGCTCCTTTATACTTGAACCGCCGCCTCCGCAGCAACCGCCTTCTCCTTTAAGGTGCTTGATAGAACTCCTTATTGCAATGATCAGAATTACTGCCAGTACAGCGATGATAATAGCATTTCCCATTATTCCTCTCCGATAAACGTGTAATCCTGAGCTTCAATAGCTGCCTTGATTACGTCAACAGGAACATCCTTGCTAAGTGTGATAACTGCTGTATCTGCGTTGTGGTCTGGAACAGCGCTCTCAATACCGTCGATTGCTTCAAGAGTTTTCTTTACTCTTGCCTCACAGTGCTCACACATCATACCTTCGATCTTTAATGTCTTTGTCATAGCTTTTTCCTCCGTTTTTATTGTTTTGGGGTTAATTTTCTTATCATGACTTGCGTCATGTATCTTAACTAAGTTTAGTCTGAGAGCGTTCATGCACACGCAGAAGCTTGACATTGCCATAGCCGCTGCACCGTATGCAGGCTTCATCTCGATACCGTACAGGCCAATTGCAAGTGGTATGCACACGGCATTGTATATGAACGCCCAGAACAGATTTTCGTGGATATTCCTTATAGTTGCTCTGCTGAGACGTATCGCAGCTGAAACATCGGTCAGTCTGTTCTTCATAACAACAATATCTGCCGCATCTATGGCAACATCCGCACCTGCGCCTATTGCAATGCCTGTATCAGCTGTCGTCAGAGCAGGAGCGTCATTGATTCCGTCGCCAACCATGATGACTTTGCCCTGCTTTTTCAGTTCAGATATTTTCTTTGACTTGCCATCGGGAAGAACCCCTGCAATAACATTGTCAACACCTGCCTGTTTGCCTATGGCATTGGCTGTACGTTCGTTATCGCCTGTGAGCATATACACGTTTATGCCCATGCCTTTCAGCTCTTTGATTGCCTCTGCCGAATCACTTTTTATAGTGTCCGCAACGGCGATGATACCAATGAACTTACCGTCTTTAGAAAAGAGCAGAGGTGTTTTACCCTCATCGGAAAGTGCGGTAACTCTTGCGGTAAAGTCTGAAGGTATCTCATACTTATGCGAAATATATTTATAGCTTCCGCCTTCGAGTAGTTCATCGTCAAGTACAGCCGAAAGACCGTTTCCGGCAAGTACTTTGAAGTCTGTGACTTCGGGAATTGTCATACCCGTTGTTTTTTCTATAACAGCCTTTGCAAGCGGATGTTCGCTTTTTGCTTCAAGAGCCGAAGCGTATGTGAGCAGTTCATTTTCCGTGATACCATATGGGATAATATCCGTAACATTGGGCTTGCCCTCGGTGATAGTTCCCGTCTTGTCAAGAGCGACTATATTCGCTCTGCCCACAGCTTCAAGAGAAGCGGCAGTCTTGTAGAGTACACCGTTTTTTGCACCCACGCCGCTTCCTACCATTATAGCAACGGGAGTTGCAAGTCCGAGAGCACATGGACAGCTTATAACAAGAACTGATATTGCTCTTGCAATCGCAAAGCTGAATTCCTTTCCTACGAGCAGCCAGCCGATCAGTGTCAGCAGTGCTATTCCTATAACCGCAGGAACGAATATCCCCGATACCTTATCAGCTATACGCGCAATAGGTGCTTTTGTAGCGGCTGCATCCGATACGGTCTTGATGATCTGCGAGAGTGTAGTGTCTTCGCCAACTCTTGTTGCACGGCAGCGGATATATCCTGATTTGTTGATAGTAGCAGCCGAAACAGCAGAGCCTTCTTCCTTGTCCACAGGAATACTTTCACCTGTTAGAGCGGATTCATCCACCGAAGATGTTCCATACACAACAACTCCGTCAACGGGAATACTTGCACCGGGCTTAACTGCGAAAATGTCGCCCTCACGAACTTCCTCGATACCGACTTCATGCTCCTCGCCTTCCTGATAGAGAACTGCTGTTTTCGGAGCAAGCTTCATCAGCCCTTTCAAAGCGTCGGTAGTACGGCCCTTTGACATAGATTCGAGCATTTTTCCCACCGTAATCAGTGTGGGTATCATGGCTGCGGACTCAAAATAAAGGTTCATTCCGTATTTCATAACAGTTTCGTGCTCACCGTTTCCCTGAGCAAGTATCATGATGAACAACTCAACTAATGAGTATCCGAATGAAGCTGTTGAACCGAGAGCCACAAGCGTATCCATATTAGGATGCCCACTGAAAAGCGACTTAAAGCCATTCGTAAAGAACTTCGCATTGATTATCATGATAACGATAGCAAGAAGCATCTCAAATACGCCTAAGAATACATGATTATCAAATGCCGCAGGTACAGGGAATCCCCACATCATATGTCCCATTGAGAAGTACATCAGCACTAACAGAACTATTACAGACTTTATCAGACGCTTTCTCAACTTTGGCGTTTCCGTATCCTTGAGCATATCGTCATCGGCTGCCGCTGTTTTAGTTTCTGTACCTTTTTTTGAAGCACCATAGCCAGCATTCTCAACAGCTTTGATGATATCCGTTTCCGATGCTGTGCCCTCAACTCCCATTGAATTTGTTAGAAGGCTGACCGCACAGCTCTGAACTCCGGGAACGGCTGATACTGCTTTTTCAACTCTTGCACTGCAAGCGGCACAGCTCATTCCTGTAACATTATATTGCTCCATTGAAGCTCCTTCCTATTATTTCATTATCTTCTGTAATGTAGTTACAAGCTCGTCTATAACCTCGTCTTTTCCTGCCCTAATATCATTGACCACACAGCTCTTCATATGCGAAGCAAGCAGTTCCTTGTTAAAACTGTTCAGTGCGCTGTTTATTGCCGATACCTGTGTTAATATATCGGGACAGTACGCATCGTTTTCGAGCATTTTTTCGACCCCGCGCACCTGTCCTTCTATTCTTTTCAAACGGTTCATAAGCGACTTGAATTCTTTCTCGCTGCGTTTCTTCTTGCGCTCACAACAAACAGCTTCAGTCTTCTGCTCTGATAAGCAGCTGCATTCTTTATCTTTCATGATTAACGCTCCTTTATATACCCCTACAGGGTATCTCTCGGATATTATTATATACCCTCACAGGGTATTTGTCAAGAGGTTTTAAAAAATTATTTGCTTCTTCCGAGGAAAAAAGAAAATCTTCTCCATATTGGAGAAGGTTATTTTGTATCATTATAATTGAATACAGTTGATATAATCAAAGCCTCCCGAGGGAGGCTTCAACAGTCATTCTATTGGTAAATCTATAAACGTAGGATCATGCTTCGCATGCCTATCGCCAACGTTGACGCATTATTCATAACAAAACCCGCCTTGTTTATTCAAACTCAGGCGGATTTTCATTTATATCAATCTTCTCGAAAAATCTTGATACGCGCCTTTTCAATGCATATAGGATAGTGTGCGCTATCATAATATTATTGTCTTTCTTTTAACGCGTCTGAAAGGTTCATTCTCTCAATGCTGATACGGCTTACGATAGCTTCAAGCTATGGCACCGGCTCCTCAATGATAAACAATACCTTTGTTAACACCGCCATATCAGTCATAAAAGCACAGCATATCGCAACAATGATTAGTATATTCTCAAATGTGCTGTCCGGCGTTTTAGGTGCCGTTGCTGATAAAGGCAAATCTGAAAAGAGCAGCGATGAATCTGCCCAATCGGAAAGCAATGACTCAAGTTCAAGTTTGGAGTGAGTTGCCGCAAAAGCTTTTTTGATGATAATGGAGCCGCAAAAGCGGCTCCATCTATTTACATCATTTTAGTACCATGTTCTGAAAATACTATTATTCTGGCGCGGCGGACAGAAATAGTTCCTTAAACCGAGCAATGAACGGATAACAGCGATTATTCTCTCATTATACCTGTTATATGTATTCCTTATTATCGTATTTATATAATCGGGAACCGAGAACGTATTTGTTATGGTCTTATTGTCCCCGTAATGATATACCGCAGTTATCCTGTTGGATATTGCAAATGAATCGGGAGAACAGGTAAAGCCATAATATTTTCCGTCACAGCTCATAAAATCAGCGTCAAAGGCATCTGTGTATGTTTTGCCATTGATATTGAATTCCATATAGCTGTTATTCTTTTCTTCTTCTGTAAGAGAAGTAAGGTCAAGGTAGAAATTAAAACTGATCTGTCTGCTCAGAACAATGCTCTGCGACTTGAATTCAGGAACGGTTTCAGCAGCGTATTCGCTTTGTTTTACAGTAGTAAAGTTTCTGACTGTAGTATTATTATCCTTGTCTTTTCCGATAAAGGATATCACGTTTTTCTTTTCTGCTGCCTGACTTAACTTATCGGAAGGAAGCTCAAATCTTACTGAACCGTCTGAAAGTGCAAAAGTATCATAGTACAAACCGTTTACGTATACTTTCAGACTTGTTGTCTGCGGATCATTTACGGATATCTGCATGATAAGATCTTTTTCAGGCTTGATAACAGCATCGGCAGGAGCACTTGCTGATATCGTATCATCAACAGCGTTTGGTGTCGAGATGTTCACTGCATCTGATCTAATATAAGGTGAAGCGCTGTTTTCGTTATATGTGCTTGCGAGCAATGCGTCATCCGAGCTGAACTGCTCGTCAAGCCACGCTATCCTTTCGCGCATATACGATATGAATAAGTCTCTGTCGGCTATATAGCCTCTGCCGTAACCGGGCCACTGATTATTTCTGTCCCAGAGCGCACTGTCAGCCATACCCGATTCGTAAAGATATTCGCTGTCTCTTTCAAGTGCGCCGTTTTCCTTTATAACGTCTTCAAGGTAAGGTCTTATCTGCCAGTATCTGTCGGTTGCTGCCGATATAAACAGCGGATCATCAAGGAACTCCCTGTAGAAATTCTGCGGATCCTCAAACTGTGATACCTTCCAGCCTGTTGCCTCACTGCTTATTTCCTGACTGACGATTATTGAACCTGCGCCTGTGTCAAAGTCCCACGGAGGGCCGAATTTAAGGAGAGAATCATGCGGTTTGTAGATATATCTGCTCTTGTAGCGCGAATCGTCATTTCCCATTATTTCCATAAGCAGCCAGTAGGATACCATTGAATCAAAATCAGCAAGCTCGGTGTAATGAGTCATCTTGCCGTCTATCTC
>NZ_JAILNU010000109.1 GCF_024691275.1 Ruminococcus sp.
ATCTCCATTGCTATTGCCACTCCTTGTTCCTCCTGTACACAAGCTCTTTCTCTTATTATACAGGATTTTTATTTTAGTGGCTCATTTTTTTATTATCATTTTGAGGCTAACTGGCTCAGTTTTATTTTAGCATACATATTTACAGAAATTTTTTCGCAGAGCCATAAAGCAAAAGGCAATACACATTATTGTGCATTGCCTTTTTTAGTTATTTGATAGATTTTACAGGGAAGAAGCAGTCTTTTTCGATGTAGTCATTGAAATCTGCACAGTCGTATCCGAGCAATTCTATATAAGTGTCATCAAGCTGATCTGCTCTGACAAGTATAGCCATTTTTGCATTAGTAGATTTATGTGCAGGGATATCCAAACCGAATTTACTTGTTGAATCACCTGCATCTAATGAGAATATGCTGCTATTATTGATATCTATTGATGGATAGGGAACCGGTTCATTTATGCCATCAATCTTATTAAAGCTAATGGTATTGTTTGAGAAATCGAATACTTGCGGACAAACTGTCAGACTTTTATTTTCACCGCCTGCATCGTAACTATTTATCATATCATTATCGCTATTATTTGTATATGTGAGATCAAGAACAACAACCTTCAGCTGGAATGTTTCGCTTTTAACATTTTCATCTAAAGAATCTCTGCCATTGCCGTACTTAATCCAGTTGATAGTATCATAGATCTTTCCGTCATCACTGAGGAACTGGCTGAAGTCTCTCTGATTACCGTGAATATCTGTATTGATACCGTCAAAGTTGTCCTGTATCCATGCATTATTGATAGTAAGTTCAAGAGCATTTGTTGTACCGTCCTGATTACCTGCCTCAAAACTGAGAGTATCTCCGATCTTAGCGGTCTTGATTTCATCGACAGCGCAGGTCGGGTTAGTATAATCAGTATTAACGATGATATCATCTGTATCTACATTGCCGTACCATTCGTGTGTATTTTCAGAATCCGAAGGAACAAGCTTCATACCGTTTATAATGCTGCGAACGTCATCATCAGAGATATCATCTGTTACAGTTAATTCTGCAAAATAATTCGTATTCTTGAAGTGTACATATACAAGACGGTTGCTGCAATGTGCAGGTTCTGTCGAATCGGTGAGAACATTGGATCTATAGATTATAAACGCTTCAATATTCTCATCGCTTATCTCCTCAAAGTTTACGACACTGTCAATCTTTTCTTTTACAGGTCTTTCAAGGATAACGCGGTAGTATTTCGGATTAAATCCTCCGCCTGCTGGAGTAATGTACAGGTTATCGTACTCCTCAACGCCATTGCTGAAATCTGAAGGGAGGAATGTATACTCGACGACATACTTCTGATTATCAGATGTGACTTTCTCAGTAGGATTGTAGCTAAGCAAATAACGATATTCGTCATTCTCGTACTTTTCAAATGTTAACTTATCAGTAATTACTTCAGCAGCATCAGCCAAAGTAGTTGTCTCAGCAGCTTCTGTAGTAGTTTTCACTGTTGTGCTGACTTCATTCTTAGGGTCAACGGCAGTTTTTCCGTTTGTAAAAGCATAGACTGTTGCAGGAACAGTTATAACAATAGCTGCTGCCGCTGCTACCATTCCGATATAACGTCTACGAATGTAATTAGATGAGTTGTTCATAGTGATCCCTTTCTGTATTTGTGCCTTTCGCAGTTCATACTTAACGGAGAAATCGTGGTTTTCAGTCGATGAAAACGCGTCCGCAACTATTTTATCCCATTCTTTTGAATCAGGAAGTCTATTATTTTTCATCGCTCATTTCTCCTTTCATTTTAAGGCGTTTCTTCGTACGCTCAAAACGCTTTCTGACATTTGATTCAGTGAGGGATAATCTGTCCGCAACCTCTTTCCATGACATTTCCTTGATACACCGCAATATAACAATACTTCTGTCAGGTTCACCAAGTGAATTCAATATCCACGAGACACCGTCGGAGCTTTTTACAGTCTGAGAGGAATCTGCTATCTGCATAGCTTCACTTATTGGGATTTCTTCCGTAAATCTTCGTTTATTCTTTCGATAGATATTTATAGAAGTACTTTTTATTACTTTAACGATGTAAGCTTTTGTCTTTGGACTCCTGCAATCTTCAAAAATGTCAAGTTTTCCGATAATACGGATAAAAGCATCTGAAACAGCATCTTCTGCAAGACACTGGTCATGTAAGACAGCATAAGCGATCCTGTACATAGGCTGCTCGTATATCTCATACAGAGTATTCAGCTTTTCTGCATTATCAATCGTCATTTTATCACCTCATTTGAAACGTTTCATAACATATAACTCATCTCAGCCACCATTTGTGACATCAAAATAAAAAAGCTCAAATTTTATGAGCTTTTATATTCCGGAAAGGTCAAATTTCGGGACATATTCCTCAGAAGCAGAGCTTTTCTGCTGGGTAAAACCGTTTATACCAAGCTCTGCCGCATAGTTTACGACGCTGTTGTATTCCATTTTTGTTACACGGCGTTTAAGCTCGCTGTACTCATCTGAAATAAAATCGAAAGGAGTATACTGATTCATTATGCTTACAAGTACATTGTCATGAGAAGTATTTTCAGCGATCCATTTCATTATCTTCATGGAATCGTGTCTGTGAGAGGGGAGCACCATATGTCTAATGACCGTCCCCTTTAAAAGTCCGCACTCATCATTATAGGAAAGCTCTCCGACCTGCTCCGTCATAGCAATAACAGCTTTTGATGCTGTCTCAAAATAGTCGGGAGCGTGAGAATACTTAGCAGATATCTCAGGCGAAAAATACTTTATATCGGGCAGGTATATGTCTATATACCCTTTAAGCATATCAATAGTCTCGGTAAGCTCATATCCGCCGCAGTTATATACCACAGGAATCACGAGCCTGTGCTTTACCTTGTCAAGTGCATTTATTATGTTGGGTACAAAATGGGTAGGAGTGACAAGGTCGATATTATCTGCACCTTTCTCCTGAAGTCTAAGAAAAATATCCGCCAGCTCATCATCTGTAATTTCCCTGCCGAAAAGCTTGTTGCTAATCTGTTCGTTCTGACAGAAGCAGCAATGGAGACTGCAACCCGAAAAGAAAACCGTACCTGCTCCGTTTTTGTAGGAGATGCAGGGCTCTTCCCACTTATGAAAGGACGCTCTTGCAGCAATTACTTTGCTTCCTGCACCGCAGAAACCGACGCTTTTTGTTCTGTCTGCACCGCACCTGCGCGGGCAGAGTGTGCATTTATTCATCAAAGTCATCATTCATATATTCCCTGTAGTCAAAATTTTCCGATGTAACAGTACTTTTAAGAAGCTCATGATGATCTATATTGTTCTTGACACAATACATGGCAGCAGCTGTAAGAAATATGCTTTTTGACAGCCTGTTCTTAACGCAGTATTCTGTTATGACCCTATCCTCATAGGTACTCGCCTTGCACGAAAGCATCTTATAATATATCATACTGTTTGAATAACGGCTGGTCTTACTGCTTTTAGACTTCTTTCCGTCCATTAATTTCCCTCCTGATTGTAGATATAATTTATTTTAGCATTGCAGTATGCAAATGTCAATAAACGCCGCAAAAAACGCTTAGTATCATTGAATATCACGAAAATTTCACTTGCTTTTTTGTACATAATGTTGTATAATAAGTAATGCATTAAAATTTAAGGAGATATTGCAATGACTAATATAGGTTTTATCGGTGCAGGCAACATGGGTTCTGCGATCATGAAAGGCATTTCTTCAAACAGCCTCGGCAAGAACGTAGGTCTTTATGCCTTTGATCCGTTTACTGAAAAGCTCAAGGCTCTTGAATCTTTTAACGTAAAGGGCTGCACTTCTGAAAAAGAGATCATGGAAAACTGCAAATACGTTTTCCTTGCTGTAAAGCCGCAGATAATCGAGGGCGTTCTCGAAACTATCGCACCTTATACAACTAAGGATACTGTTATTATTTCTATTGCCGCAGGTATCGGCGATGAATTCATAGCAAAGAAGACTATCCCGAACGTTAAGGTAATACTTGTAATGCCGAATACACCGCTTCTTCTCGGTGAGGGCGCATCAGCTCTTTCAAGAAATGATAAGGTATCAGATGAAGAATTCGACGTTGTACTGAATATATTCAAGATATGCGGTAAGGCTGCTGTTATTTCCAAGGATAAGATGAAGGAGATAATCGCTATAAACGGAAGCAGCCCTGCTTTCATCTATCTTTTCGCAAAGGGCTTCATTGACTACGCTGAATCTGTCGGTATCGACAGAGCCGCTGCCGAGGAGCTCTTCACACAGAGCCTTATCGGTTCTGCCAAGATGATAACAGACTCGGGAAATACCATTGACGAGCTTATCAAAATGGTATCATCTCCGGGAGGAACAACTCTTGCAGGTCTTGACAGACTTTATGAGGGCAATCTCACTGATGTCGTAAAGAACTGCTGCGAGAGCTGCACAAAGAGAGCTTACGAGCTTTCAAAATAATTCTAAAAGCGTTTTCATGTGCATATCCTTATTAAGAAAGGAATGATGCACATGAGACATATAAGTACATTCAACGGCTCAAAAACACAGACAAGCTATATCGTTTATGTGATATTCATTATCATAGGCGTTGCTGTCGGTTCATTGATAACGCTTAAATACAATGTATCAGACAATGTATGGATTCATCAGGGCATTTTGTACGCAGAACGCTCAACGACCGTATATACAATAATGAAAGCCACATTTTTATCATTGACAGTTTTTGTTTCAGCCGCTTTCTTTATCGGTCTATCTGCCGTCGGACAGCCCTTCGGACTTGCCATGCTCATATATCGGGGCATAGGCATAGGAACTTCTGTAACTGCGATGTACACGCTCTCAGGCAAAAGTGCCGTCGTCAATGCTGTGATCCTGATAATCCCAAAAGTCCTTGCAGTTTCGGCGATATCAATACTTTCAGTACGCGAAGCTGTCAGAAGCTCGAATGCAATACTTAATTATTGTATGAAAAAGGAAAGCCGTGATGACCGAAGATACAGTATAAAACTATACGGTATCAGGCTTTGTGTACTTATTTTATTATCATTACTGATTTCTGCTGCCGACGGGGGAGTGAACTATCTGTACTCAGCCGTCACAGGTAAATAAACGGAGGAATTTTAATTGGGCCTTTTTTCAAAAGATTATGAAAGCGCAGGTGTCGGAATATCAAAAAACGCTCCAAAGAAAAAAGGAGCCGCACTGTTCTTTGATATAATCGGCAGAAAGCTCTGGAAGATGATGGAGCTTAACCTGCTGTATATGTTGTTTTTTTTGCCACTTATAATGATTCTGCCTATCGTAGGAGCTCTCAGGAACCACGAAACTGCTGCTATAATCGCTTTAGCGGTACTGATCCTGTTATTCATGCTTCTTATCGGACCTGCTACTGCGGGACTGACAAAGGTACTGCGATTGTTTTTCATAAATAAGCATTCATTCATTGTCCGCGATTTTTTTAACGGATTCAAGAGCAACTTCAAAAATGCTGCAATAGTAGGATTTCTGAATTGTCTCATAATACTTTCGGCGATCGCTTCATGGAAGGTCTACCCTTACCTTGCTGCGCAGACAGGCTCCAAGGCGATGTTCATACCAATGATAATCGCTTTCAGTCTTTTCCTTGTCATCATAATGATGAACCATTATATTTACCTTATGATGATCGCAACGAGCCTTTCGCTGAAAAATCTTATCAAAAATTCTTTTGCACTGGCATTTGTAGCTGTAAAGCAGAACTTCTTTGTTTTCATCATATCGCTGGTCACACTTGCGATCATGGTAGTGCTTATGTTATGGCTTATGCCTGTATTTTTGTTGCTGGTGCCGTTTTTCCCAGCTGCGTTCCTGTATTTTCTTAACTGCTTCGTATGCTATCCTGTGGTGCAGAAGTACGTTATCAACCCGTACTACACAAGCATCGGCGAGGTCAATCCCGAGCTTGTTGACGAAACGCCAACAGCTGAAGAACGTGTATTTGAAGACATGGGCGGCAAGGAAGCTCCTGTAGAAAAACGTAAAAAAGGCAAGGGCAAACGTATATCATAAATTTCAGGCGCATAAAAAATATGCGCCTTTTTTATTTTTTGTGTGATATTATCCCGAGATCATACGTTATATATATGAAGTACTTCAAAAAACGGAAAGGAAGTGAACGCATGACTAAGGACGAAATGGAAAAAATATATGATAAATATAAGAATTCAGTTTACAGACTTGCTTTCGCATACTGCAAAAATATCGCAGATGCTGAGGATATAATGCAGGAGGTATTCATTACACGTTTTTCATGCAACATCGTATTTGAAGAAGAAGCAAAGGAAAAAAGCTGGCTTCTGAAGGTCACATCTAACAAGTGCAGAGACCTCTTCCGTTCGATGCGCTACAAGATATCAAAATCTGCCGTCCCTCTCGAAGAAGCAGGACTTGTGTATGAAACTCCTGAAGAAAGCAGAGTTTATCATGCCGTTATGTCACTTCCTCCCAAATACAGACTGGTTATTCACTTATATTATTACGAGGACTATTCTGTCAAAGAGATATGTGAGATAAATGGAAAAAACGAATCGGCGGTCCAGACACAGCTGTACCGCGCACGTAAAAAACTGAAGAATATACTCGGAAAGGAGCTCCAGCTATGAATATAAATGATTATAAAAAGGTAACAGACCGTCTTGAACCTGATGAAAAATGCAAAAATGAGGTGCTCAACATGAATAAAAGAAAGCAAAACATAGAACAGAAAATAAATGATGACGTTTCAGGCGTTGATGTACGCAGCGGACGCAATATAACAAGATATGTAGGTATTGCAGCAGCTTGTGTACTTCTGGCGGTAAGTATAGGCTCTACAGGCTTACTGCTTCATAAAAGCAAAAAGGAGCATATTAAGATAACAGAATTAAGTGACCCGACAACAACATTTGTAAGTACAAATGTCTCAAATAATGCTACATCTGCAAAAACAACCAAAACCGATCCTTCTTCAACAACCACTAAAACAACAGAAGTTACAACCGAAAAAACAACAGAAGAACATAATGATTCAAGTTATGAAAGCATCGCAATGAAAATTATAGAGAATTATTATGCAGGAGATAATCTCCTTATGTACGGCGATATATCATATGATACCAATTGCAGTATTAATTTCACCACATATGACGGATTCGACGATGTATGTAACTCAAGCTTCTGCGGAGAAAGAAAGTTTTATAAAGTAACTGACGAACGTTTTAAAAGCTGTCAGGATATCTACGATTATTACAAGAGCTTTCTTACATCAATCATCAAAATGAATAACATATCAGATATTGAAGAATATGAATTGCCCGAAAGCTACACTGATGCCGAATACCTTTTACAAAGTATTTCACCCGTTAAAAGCTTTCTTGGCGGCGATATAAGCAAATATGAATCGGGAAGTCAGGTCAATGTTTGTCCTGAGATATACAATGTCTGGGACAAAACTGCAAGAGCTGTTAACTATGCGAAATATGTTGAATATAAAGGAGATCTCTATGTAGCTGAAAGAAGAGATTCAGTAGATCCTATGCTCTTAAATCCTGTTTTCACATTCGGACCAATAATAAAAGATATTACCGAAAACAGCTTTTCTGCAATAATTTTCAGGAAAACTGAAGACTTCGATACAATTAAATACGGATCCAAAGAAACGTACTATTTTGTACTTGAAGACGGCGAATGGAAAATCAACAACCTGATATTCGGAGAGTACCCTGAACTGGATTCCTCAAGAGCTTTAATAAAATATCTGGACGAACACAAGGAATACAGCGACGTATGCCGAGATTTTTACGATGTTGAACATTTTATCGAGATATTTGAATATGACATTGATGCACAAACCTGTAAGGTACACGGTGTACTTCATAATATGTACGCAGAAGATGTCATTGATGTGACCGCAGATATTGATCTTAACAATATATCTGTGACATCTGCCGACATAAAAAGGATAAAATGATCCTATATGCCGCTCTCTGAATAAGTGAATAGTCCCCGAAACTCCCTTGTATAAGCACTGTGCTTATACAAGGGAGTTTTTTAGAGCAATAATTTTTTCTTATAAGTGAATATAAGCTTTACGTATTGGACAAAAACCTATAGGTATGGTATGATTAGTACATCGAAGGAAACAGGAGTGATGAAAATGAAAAATAACAAATACTTCATTAATTTGGAGCGAATGCGATGTTGCACCGCTATTTGCTGAGAAAATATTTTTAAATCAAAGAGATATGAAAGGTGATAAATATGAATAATAAGGTAAAGTTTATTTCTATAATTGCAGCTGTATCGCTGCTCACAGGCTGCGGAGCATTCAATAACAACAGTTCTTCTGACAAGAATGAGTCGGAAAGCACAACAACAACAGCTGCTCAGACAGAGGCTTCAAACGAAGAAGAAGCTTCTAACAGCAGCGAAGAAACAGGAACTGCTATAGGCGAACCTGAGAAAACTGATATCAATATAGGTTACCTCAACTCAACAGCTCATCTTCTTGCATTCGTTGCACAGGAAGAAGGCTACTTCAAGGAAGAAGGACTGAAGGTAACTCTTACACAGTTCTCCAGTGCGGCTGAACTCGTAAACGGTCTTGAATCCGACAAGCTTGACGTTGCGTTCATCGGTTCAGTACCAACTCTTACATTCCAGAGCCAGGGACACGATGTATCTATCTTCGGCGGTGCAATGTCAAACGGTCACGGATACGTTATCAAGTCAGAATTCGCTGACAAGGACGAAGAAGGCGTAGAAATACTCAAAGGCAGAAACGTTGCCTCTGTTAAGAACAGTGTTCAGGACGCAGAGCTCCAAATACTTCTCAAAGACGCAGGCATTGAGATAGGCGAGGGCAAAGACAAGGTAAATATCGTATACTTCGACAGCCAGAAGGACGCATATGCAGCTCTTCTCAACAGCACCATTGATGCAGCTTCAGTATATTCACCATATGCTTCACTTGCAAAGTCTCAGGGCTACAAGGTAGTTTACTACTGCGCACATGAAAAAGCGCTTGAAAATCAGCCATGCTGCCGTCAGGTCGCAAAGACATCAGCACTTAGCGACTCGCCAAATACCTATACAGCTCTTGAACGTGCATTCATCAAGGCATATCACTTCACACAGGAAGAGCATGATAAAACCATCAAGGACGTTAAGAAGTACATTGACATTGACGAGGACTTTATCGACACAGAAGTATACGGCGGCTACAGCGTTTCAAGCCCCGACCCCGATAAGAAGGGTACTGTAACACTCAAAGATACTATAATTGAACTTGGATATACAAATGATTATGACATCGAGCCATACTACAACACAGATATATACAAAAACGCTCTTGAAAGCATCTTATCTGAAGGCTCCGATGATATCTACCAGTCTTTAAAGGAGCATTTCGATGACTACGAATAAAATTGAGATAAAAGACCTTACCGTAAATTATATTGAAAACAAGAAAAGCTTCAACGCTCTCCATGACGTTTCGTTCGGCGTTGGCAAAGGAGAGTTCGTAAGTGTTATCGGAGCAAGCGGCTGCGGCAAGTCCACTCTTCTCAGCGTACTTGAGGGACTTTATACTCCCGCAGGCGGCTCGGTACAGATAGACGGCAAGGAGCTTCACGGCACAGGCACAGAGCGCGGAGTAGTGTTCCAGCACTACTCTCTGTTCCCGTGGATGACTACACGAAAGAACATAGAATTCGGCATTAAGCAGTCCCGTCACGACATTAAGCGCAGCGAACGTGCTAAAATAGCTGATGAATTTCTCACAAAAGTTGGGCTTACAGGCTTCGGCAGCAAGTATCCTTCTCAGCTCTCAGGCGGTATGCAGCAGAGAGCCGCTATCGCAAGAGCTCTTGCAATGGACACGGAGATACTTCTCATGGACGAACCATTCAGCGCTATCGACGCTAAAAACCGCGTTATATTGCAGGATCTTCTTCTCAAACTCTGGGAGGGCGACGGCACTGAGGAGCGCAAGACAGTTGTATTCGTTACCCATGACATCGACGAGGCTATCCTTCTCTCGGATAAAATCGTTGTACTTACAGCTCACCCCGGTACAGTAAACGAAGTCGTAAATGTACCTTTTGATCGTCCACGCAGACGTGAGGAGCTGGTAAAGACCGATGAATATGGCAAGTTCAGGAACAAGCTTATGTCACTTCTCTACAACGACATTGCTGAACGTATTGGCGGAGATGAGGTGGTATTATGACATTTGCAAAACGTTATCTCCATTTATCACATCTGCTTTTCATTGTATTGCTGCTGATACAGCTTCTTCCAGACAAGTCTACAAAGGACGTTTTCACAAGCTCACTTATAACCTTTGCTGTTGCATTTGAAGTTATTGTTCTTGCAGCATCAGCATTCATAAAGAAAGAAGAAGGACTTTCACTTCTTCTCGATATATCAGGATTTATATTCGTAGTGCTCACCTTATGGTCATTGGCAACTGCTAAGTTCAATATACTCAACGATCTGCTTTTCCCTGCACCTGGAAAGGTGATTCACCAGTTTGCTGAGGACAGCGACAAGATATATACAAATATCAAAAGCTCCCTCGGAACAACTCTCAAAGGCTTTCTGATCGCAGTTGCAGTTGCAGTACCGCTCGGTCTTTTCATTGGATGGAGCGCAAGAATAGGCAGCGCAGCAACGTATATAACCAAATTTTTCAGCTCAATTCCGCCAATAGTATATATACCATACGGAATAGCTCTTCTCCCCACATTCAAGTCGGTATCTGTATTCGTTATCTTCCTTGCAACATTCTGGCCTGTATTCGCAGGTACTATGAGCGGTGTACTCGGAGTTGACAAGAAGATAATCGACTCGGCAAAGGTTCTCAACGTAAGCAAGCCCGAAATGCTGTTCAGAGTAATTCTTCCTGCATCATTGCAGCAGATATTCCTCGGCTGCAATCAGGGACTTAGTGTATCCTTCATACTTCTCACTTCCGCGGAGATGATAGGAGCTCGTGACGGAATGGGCTATTACGTAAAGTATTACTCAGACTTCGGCGACTACACAAGAACTATCACAGGACTTCTCGTTATCGGCTTTGTAGTTATTGCAGTTACGTTCCTGTTCAATAAGCTCCAGAACCGCCTTTTAAGATGGAAACGATAAGTGCAGAGCCCGCGATCCTTTACCGCATTGCAGAAGAAGATAAATCCAAATATAAATTGATCAAGCCAGAGAGCGACGATTGTTCGTTCTTTGGCTTTTATGTTTACTGTACACTTTACCTCTTGCATATCAGAATAATTAAGTGTCTCCACGGAGCAATGCAGGCATTGCATCTGCACATGGAGGTTACAAAATCGCATTGTCAGGCGCGAGTACACAGAAAGCGTCCTTGCTGAGTTCTTAGAGGCTAATGACTAACGGCTCAGGACTGCATTGCAATTTTCACAAAGGCTATAATAATTATAGTATAAAACTATAATTATTGCCAAATATTCTGTTTACCTATTGACAAAGTATGAAATAGGTGCTATAATGCATATAGTTCCGATAGGAATACAAGACATTTGTAAAGGAGTGCTGAACATGAGAACTAATTTTATATGTTGTATGCAGTGTTGTTGTATGAACAAGTTTATAAATGATCGTATTCTGCATACTTATGCTCAGCGATGTTGCGCTTTCTGATAAACGTCACCGAGAATAATTAAGGCTTCGGCTGTTGTGCGTGGGATACGTTATGTGTTCCGCGCTTTTTATTTTAATAAATTGGAGATCATTATGGTTGATGAAAGAGAAAGCGTTACCGCTAAACTTTGTGCATTTGTAAGAGCATGGCACTCAAACATCTCGCGCAACAAAATTTATGACGACTACCTTGCCTATGACTTTATAGGAAAAGAAGAATATGACAATATCTACGATATGATAAGCCACGGCTTCAATGGAGGATATTCTTTCTCAAAGGAGGATACAGAACAGCTTATAAGCGAATATATAGCATCTATACCGCTGTCGAGAATACACTTCAATGAAAGCAGGCTCGAAGCTTTCGCAGTTGAAAACGACAATGTACAGTACGTTATCTGCGGTGCAGGCTCGGACACATTTTCGTTCAGGAACGATAACGAGAAAATTGAAATATTCGAGATAGACCACCCAGATACCCAGAGATACAAGCTCGAAAGGATAAATGAACTTGAATGGAATATCCCAAAGAATGTTCATTTCGTATCTGTGGATTTTGAGAAGGAACGAATGCGTGATAAGCTCCTCGCAGCAGGCTTTGACCCGAAGAAGAAGACATTCTTCAGTATACTTGGAGTTTCCTACTACCTTACACTTGATGTCTTTTCAGAAACTCTCAGACAGATGGCTGATCTGTCAGCTATAGGCAGCGTGGTCGTATTTGACTACCCGATAAAGACAGGAAATTTCCCTCGCAGAGTTGAACGTCTCGAACAGATAACAGAATCCCTCGGCGAGGTAATGCGCGGCGGATTCGATTATGATGAAGTATCACGGGCACTCTATTCACTGGGATTCCAGATAGACACATATATGCCGCCCGAAAAAGTCCAGAAGAAGTACTTTGAAGGCAGACAGGACGGCTTGAAAGCATTTGAAAACGTGAGCCTGATATCGGCTACCTACACCGCAGGCTACGACTATGAATAAGTGATTAGTTACAGTGTCCGTTCACATATTTAAATAATAGCCGTAAAGCGCACCTTAACTAATTACTAATAACTAATACCAAGGAGAATTATTATGAGCAATTATAAAAATACAGAAACAACACTTATCCACGGAGGCATCTCCATTGACGAGCGCACAGGTGCGGTAAACGTGCCGATATACCAGACCTCGACCTACAAGCAGGATGGTCTCGGAAAAATGCGCGGATATGAGTATTCACGCACAGGCAATCCGACTCGTGAGGCTCTCGAAGCTCTCATCAGAGACCTTGAAGGCGGTTTTGCAGGCTTTGCATTCGGTTCGGGAATGGCTGCACTTACAGCAGTATTGAGCCTTCTTCACAGCGGAGACAGAGTTCTTATTTCAAGCAATGTTTACGGCGGTACATTCCGTCTTCTCAATAAGGTCTTTGACCACTTCAATATTACCTATACGATCGCAGATACCACTGACCTTACAGTTTACAAGAGCCAGATAACCGATGATGTAAAGGCTGTCATCATTGAAAGTCCTGCTAATCCTCTTATGACAGTTACCGATATAAAGGCAGTTGCAGAGATATCACACAAGCATGGTCTTCTCGTTATCGTGGACAATACATTCATGACACCTTATCTCCAGAAGCCCCTTGAACTTGGCGCAGATATCGTCGTTCACAGTGCTACAAAGTACCTCGGAGGACACAGTGATGTTGTCTCAGGACTTGCGGTCGTAAGCACAAAGGAACTTGCAGAGCAGATCGCCTTCATTCAGAATTCTACAGGCGGCGTTCTCGGACCATTCGATTCCTTCCTTCTTATCCGCGGCATAAAAACTCTTGCAGTTCGTATGGACAGACACGTATCCAACGCTGAAAAAGCTGCCGAGTTCCTTTCAAATCACAAGGCAGTAAAAAATGTATATTACCCCGGACTTAAAACCAGTCAGGGCTATGAGATCAACCGCAGACAAGCTAAAAACGGCGGCGCAATGATATCATTTGAGCTTCACGATAATTACGATATAAATACTTTCTTCGAGAGCCTTGAACTTGTCTCACTTGCGGAAAGCCTCGGAGGCGTAGAATCCCTCGTATGCCACCCCGCAACTATGACCCATGCTTCAATACCTGCCGATATACGTAAGAAAGTCGGCATCACTGACGGTCTTATCCGCCTTTCTGTAGGAATTGAAAATATTGAAGATATCCTTGCAGATATTGAAAATGCTATTGCAAAATCTGAAAGAAAGTGAGATAATATATATGAATTATTATGATTCAATGCAGTCTCTCATCGGAAATACTCCCTTAGTCAGACTTGGAAATATCGTAAGCGAGAACGGAGCAAACGTTTTTGCAAAGCTTGAACTCTATAATCCTTCGGGAAGCGTTAAAGACCGCACAGGACTTTACATGATAAATGACGCTGAACGCCGCGGACTACTCAAAGAGGGCGGCACTATCGTCGAAGCTACCGCAGGAAATACGGGCCTCGGAATAGCTTTTGCAGCACTGAACCGCGGCTATAGGATAATCTTTGTAGTTCCCACAAAATTCTCGGCAGAAAAGCAGTCTCTGCTCCGCGCACTTGGAGCAGAAGTCGTGAATACTCCCCGTGAACTCGGTATGCTCGGCGCTGTTGCAAAGGCCGAGGAGATAAAGGCACAGATCCCGGGTTCCGTTTCGCTGGAACAGTTCAAGAACCAGAGCAATCCGCTTGCACACTATGAGACCACAGGCAAAGAGATATTCGAGGCTCTTGACGGTCATATAGACTATGTTGTTGCAGGTGCGGGAAGCGGCGGAACTTACACCGGTATACTCCGCTATATCAAGGAGAGAAATCCGCAGACAAAGGGCATACTTGCCGACCCTGTAGGCTCTACTATGGGCGGCGGCGAACACAGTGACTACAATATCGAGGGCATAGGAAACGACTTCATCGCTGATACAATGGATATGTCCCTCGTGGACGATGTTATAAAGGTAAATGATGAGGAAGCATTCAATACAGCAAGACTTCTCGCCAAAACAGAAGGCGTTATCGCAGGTTCTTCTTCAGGTGCAGCTATGGCAGCAGTCCTGAAGCTCATAGAAAGCGGTGCAAAGGGAAATATCGTAACAGTATTCCCTGACCGCGGAGACCGATATTTCAGCACCGGTCTGTATGACTGAGTCTCAGCTGAAAAAAACAACTCAAAATGGAGTGATTATCACAATGACTTTACAGCAGCTAAAATATATACTTGCAATATCTTCAACAGGTTCCATGAACAAGGCGGCAGAGCAGCTTTATGTCTCACAGCCTTCTCTGACATCTTCGGTTCAGGAGCTTGAAAAAGAAATATCCATAAAGATATTCAACCGAAGCGGCAGGGGAGTTACTCTCACCAATGACGGTGCAGAGTTCATACAGTATGCCCGTCAGGTTGTGGGACAGTTCGATGTTCTTGCAGAAAAATACATAAGCAAAAACAGCGTAAAAAAGAAATTCGGTGTTTCAACACAGCACTATTCCTTTGCTGTAAAGGCGTTCGTAGAAATGGTAAAGGAGTTTGATACGGCTGAGTATGAGTTTGCTGTAAGAGAGACCAAAACTGCCGAAATAATAAGTGACGTTGCTACAATGAGAAGCGAAATAGGTATAATCTACCTCAATGACTTCAATCGCAAGTCCATAACCAAACTTCTGCATTCAAACAGTCTGGAGTTCCATACCCTGACAAAGTGCAACCCATACGTCTACTTATGGAAAGGTCACCCCCTTGCAAAAGAGGAGAAGATAACCTTCGATCAGCTTGCTGATTATCCGTGCCTTTCCTTTGAGCAGGGCGACAACAGCACGTTCTACCTCGCTGAGGAGCTCCTCAGCACAGCCGATTATCAGCGCACTATCAAGGCTAACGACCGTGCGACAATGCTGAACCTCATGATAGGTCTCAACGGATACACACTATGCTCGGGTATCATCTGCGAGGAGCTCAACGGAAGCGATTATATAGCTGTCCCGTTTGAAGATGACTCGAACGAAATAATGGAGATAGGCTATATCACGCTGAAAAATGTGATACTCAGCGAAATGGCTGAAATATATATCAACGAAATAAAAGCATACCTTAACATATAGCTTTTACCTATTACACGAAATAGCCCTTTGGTATTGGACAAATATGAAAAAGGGTTGTATAATATAATCATACCAAACAGATATGAAATATATGATATTGGAGGATAAATAAAATGAGCAGAGATATTAACAACAAATTCTGGAATGAGGAGCTTGAAACTCTTCCCCGTGAAGAACTTCAGAAGAGACAGCTTGAAGACTTAAAGGAGATCGTAAAGTTTGCATACGACAACGCTCCTTATTACAAGCGTTCATTTGATGAAGCAGGAGTTAAGCCGGAGGACATCAAGACACTGAAGGATATTGAAAAGTTCCCGTTCATCAACAAGAAGACACAGCGCGATACACAGGGCGTAGGATCATTCCTCGGAGAGCTCGCAGCTGTTCCCGAAGAGGACGTAGTATTCATCTCAACATCATCAGGTTCAACAGGTGTACCTACAATGAGCCCATTCACAAAGAAGGACTTTGATGAGTTCCAGGACACTGAGAGCCGTTGGTTCTGGCAGATAGGAATGAGACCAAACGACCGTTACGTACACGCTCTCAACTTCTCACTCTATGTTGGCGGTCCTGACGTAATCGGCGCTCAGAACCTTGGCGCATTATGTATCTGGGGCGGTACTCTCCCGAGCGAGAGACTCCTCTTCATCTTAAAGACATACCAGCCAACAGTTATCTGGACTTCACCTTCATACGCTTGGCAGCTCGGTGAGAAGGCTCTCAAGGCAGGCTATGACCCGAAGAAGGATTTCAATATCAAGAAGATCATCGTTGCAGGTGAGCTCGGCGGCTCTATCGACGCTACAAGAAATGCTATCGAGGAGATCTGGGGAGCTGAGGTATTCGATTTCTACGGACTTTCCGATATTTTCGGCGCTTGCGCTGCACAGTGCGAATACCACGACGGACTTCACATTGCTGAAAACCACATTCTCGTTGAGACAGTTGATATCCACACAGGCGAAGTTCTTGAACCCGGTCAGACAGGTGAGCTCGTATTCACAACTCTCCGTAAACACGCTCGTCCTCTTATCAGATTCAAGACAGGCGATATCGGACGCATCGACACCACACCTTGCAAATGCGGACGTACACACGGCAGAATACATATCCTCGGCAGAAAGGACGATATGTTCATTGTTTCCGCTGTTAATGTATTCCCAAGCGATATCGAAGCTGTTATCCGTGAACAGAGCGATCTTACAGGTGAGTACCTTATTCGTATCTTCGAGAAGGACTTCACAAGCAAATATGCAGTTGAGGTCGAGAAGGCAACAGGCGTTGACAAGGACGATGAGACAGTAGCAGCAGAGGTAAGCGCTGCACTGAAGGCTCGTATCGGTGTTAAACCTGCAAGGGTAATCGTTCACCCGGACGGCGGTCTGAATACACGTTCCGAGCACAAGTCCAGAAGAGTTATCGACGAGAGAAATATTGACTACAATATATAATAATGTTATAATATAAGAGATGATTGTAGGGGCTGATGCCTACATCAGTCCGTAAAAATCGGGGCGATGTGGGCATCGCCCCCTACAAATTATTTTTGTAGGGGCGGATATTATCCGCCCGATTCATTTAATATTTTTTAAGGAGAAAAAATATGCCACAGCTTTCAAATCGTACAGCGAATTTTACCGATTCCGTCATCAGGCGTATGACGAGAATTTCAAATAAATACGGCGCGGTCAATCTCTCTCAGGGATTTCCCGACTTTGAGCCGCCAAAAGCTATCCTTGACCGCCTTGCCGAGGTAACTCGTGAGGACTTTCACCAGTACTCCATAACATGGGGCGCTCAGAACTTCCGCGAGGCGCTTGCCGGGAAGCAGTCCCGCCTCATGGGAAGAACTATCGACCCGAACGGCGAGATAGTAGTTACCTGCGGAAGCACAGAGGCTATGATGGCGGCAATGATGAGCGTTACAAATCCAGGCGACAAGGTCATCGTATTCTCACCATTCTATGAGAACTACGGCGCTGATACCATACTTTCGGGAGCTGAACCCATATACGTTCCGCTTATCCCACCCGAGTTCAGCTTTGATGCAAACGTTCTTGAAGAAGCTTTCAAACAACACCCAAAGGCACTTATACTCTGCAACCCGTCAAATCCCTGCGGAAAGGTGTTCACTCTTGAAGAGTTGCAGATCATTGCCGATCTTGCAAAGAAATATGATACTTTCGTAATAACAGATGAGGTATATGAGCATATCGTATATGCTCCACATAAGCACATTTATTTTGCAAGTCTGCCCGGTATGTGGGAGAGAACTATCTCATGCTCGTCACTTTCAAAGACCTACTCCATCACAGGCTGGAGACTGGGCTATGTTATAGCTCCGCCGAATATCATTGACACCGTTAAGAAGGTTCATGACTTTCTCACAGTAGGAGCTGCTGCACCATTACAGGAAGCAGCTGTAACAGGTCTACGTTTCGGCGACGATTACTATAAGTGGCTTCAGGACAAATACACCGAGAAACGTGATCTTTTCCTCAAAGGACTGGACGATATCGGTATTCAACATACAGTTCCGCAGGGAGCATATTACATACTTCTCGATATATCCGAATTCGGCTACAAGAGCGACCTTGTGTTCTGCGAAAAGCTTGCTGAATATATAGGCGTGGGAGCTGTCCCGGGTTCGAGCTTCTTCAAGGAGCACGAAAACCGCTACATACGCTTCCACTACGCTAAAAAGAACGAGACACTCGAAAAAGCTCTCGAACGACTTAGCGATATAAGGAAAAAAATGCCAAAAGAATGATACAGTCTCCGAAATGTTCATATGGTTTCACATGGGTAACAAATGAACATTTCGGCATTTTTTATGCTATAATATATTATGTCGATAGGTTATATATAATATAAACTGGAGGATAAAATATGGAAAAACGTTTTATATATGCTGATAACGCAGCAACTACAGCAGTTTCAGAGGAAGTTCTGAATGCAATGCTGCCGTATTTCCGTGAGGGCTACGGTAATGCTTCAAGCATTTACAAGCTTGGACGCGATGCTCAGAAGGCAGTAGAAACTGCAAGGGAAAAAGTTGCAAAGGCACTCGGTGCCGAACCACGAGAGATATACTTTACAAGCTGCGGCTCCGAAGCCGATAACTGGGCAATAAAGGGCACTGCTGAGCTCATGGCTAAAAAGGGAAAAAAGCACATAATCACATCAGTCTTTGAGCATCATGCAGTTCTTCATACTACGGAATATCTTGAAAAACACGGCTATGAAGTAACATATATCCCTGTAAGCGACAAGGGTCTCATTGATCCTGAGGATATCAGAAAGGCTATCCGCGAAGATACGGCTCTCGTAACAATAATGTACGCAAATAACGAGATCGGAACGATCCAGCCAATCGAAGAGATAGCTGCTATATGCCACGAAAAGGGTGTTCTCTTCCACACTGACGCTGTACAGGCAGTCGGACATATCGACATTGATGTACACAAGCAGGGGATAGATATGCTCTCACTTTCAGGTCATAAGATACACGCTCAGAAGGGTATCGGAGCTCTTTACATTCGCAAGGGAATAACTCTTCCCAATTTCGTTCACGGAGGCGGTCAGGAGCGCGGCAAACGTGCAGGTACGGAGAACGTTCCGGCTATCGTTGGACTCGGTGTTGCTATCGAAGCAGCTACCCGTGACATTGCTGCCAAAAACGCAGTTATAACACCTCGAAGGAACAAGCTGATCGACGGTATGCTTAAACTGCCGCATACAAGACTTAACGGCGACAGGGACAAGCGTCTGCCGGGAAATCTGAATATATCAATTGAGGGAATCGAAGGCGAGTCGCTTCTTCTCATGCTCGATCTTAACGGCATCTGTGCTTCTTCAGGTTCAGCTTGTACATCAGGCTCACTTGATCCTTCACACGTTTTGCTTTCAATAGGATTGAAACATGAGATTGCACATGGTTCACTGAGACTCTCGATTGAAGACACAACAACTGATGAAGATGTAGATTATATACTCGAAGTAATCCCTAACGTTGTAAAAAGGCTTCGGGAGATGTCTCCTGTATGGGAAAAAATTCAGAAGGGCGAAAAGTACGAATAAAGGAGTAAACATATGTTATACAGTGAAAAAGTTCTCGATCATTTCTCAAACCCAAGAAATGTGGGCGAGATAGAAGATGCTGACGGTATCGGCGAAATAGGAAACGCAAAGTGCGGCGACATCATGAAGATGTACCTGAAAATAGATAATAATATCATCACAGATGTCAAGTTCAAGACATTCGGCTGCGGTGCAGCAGTAGCAACATCTTCAATGGCTACCGAGCTTATCAAAGGCAAGTCCATAGATGATGCATTAAAGCTTACTAATCAGGCAGTTGTAGAGGCTCTTGACGGACTTCCTGCTGTAAAGGTACACTGTTCTGTACTTGCTGAACAGGCTGTACGTGCTGCATTGTCAGATTACTATACAAGACAGGGAATAGATCCGCTGCCGATAGTTGGCGAGATCAAGGAACCTGAAGAATAAAAACATCAGATAACGATAAAACCACCCAAATTAATGGGTGGTTTTTCTGTTATTATTTCTTTTTCTGCTCAGGAGCAGTCCCCGAAGCTTTTTTATTTATTTGCCTTATAATGAAAAGAATAGTCAGCATCAGGCACACTGAGGAACCTGTTACCATTATATTCAGAACAAGATTTGAAGGCTCGAAGAAGTGATGTATCGCTCCTGCAAGAAGATATCCTACAGAGCAAACTCCTGCAACAGTAAACGCATACGGCAGCTGCGTGGAAACGTGGTTTACGTGGTCGCACTGAGCTCCTGTAGAAGCCATGATCGTCGTATCGGAAATAGGGGAGCAGTGATCTCCGCATACAGCACCTGCAAGGCAGGCAGATATGCAGATGATGACCATTGAAGGTATCTGACCTGTTGAAGAAACATCTGCGAGCTGCTTGCTGAAAACGCTTGTAACGATAGGGATAAGGATACCAAAAGTTCCCCATGAAGTACCTGTAGCAAATGAAAGTCCGATAGCAACAACAAAAAGAAGCAGTGGCAGAAGCATTTTGACAGCTGTAGCACTCTCAACTATACCTGACACAAAAGGACCTGCTTCGAGCAATCCTGTCATTGTTTTGAGAGTCCACGCGAAAGTGAGAATAAGTATCGCAGGCACCATCTGCTTGAATCCCGCAGGAATTGAGTCCATACATTCAGTGAATGTTAGAACTCTGCGGCAGAGATAGTAGAAGATTATTATGATAAGTGCTCCGAGAGAACCAACAGAAAGACCAAATGAAGCATCGCAGTTTGCAAACGAATTAATGAAGCTCTCTCCGCTGAAGAAACCTCCTGTATAAATCATTCCGACCACACAGAAAAGAATAAGTATGAAAACAGGTATTATCAGGTCGATAACCTTTCCTTTTGAATGTGAAGGCTTTGCATCTTCTGCATAAACAGTGCTTCGTGTAGTAAAAAGGTCACCATTTTTCGCATTATTTTCATGTACTCTCATAGGACCGTAATCAACTCCGCTGAGAGCTATGAAAAGTACCATTATAAGTGTAAGTATCGCATAAAGATTATATGGGATAGTCTTTATGAAAAGCTGAATACCGTTAACACCGTCAACTGTACCGCTGACAGCAGCTGCCCATGACGAGATAGGAGCTATTATGCAGACAGGAGCTGCAGTAGCGTCGATGAGGTATGCGAGCTTTGAACGCGATACATTATGCTTGTCCGTTACAGGGCGCATTACCGAACCCACTGTAAGGCAGTTAAAGTAATCATCAACGAATATCAGGAATCCAAGCAGGAAGGTGGCGAGACTTGCTCCTGCACGAGTCTTTATATGAGTAGCTGCCCATTCACCGTAAGCTCGGCTTCCGCCTGCCTTATTCATCAGTACAACGATTATACCAAGTATAACCAGGAACATAAGTATTCCAACGTTATAGGAATCAGCGATATTTGCGATTATGCCCTGCTGTACGACCGTTTTGAACATTCCCGAAAAACCGCCGGAAGTAGCAATAGAATAAAGAACTCCACCCGTCAGTATTCCTATAAAAAGCGATGAATACACTTCTTTTGTAATAAGAGCAAGTCCAATCGCAACAATAGGCGGCAGAAGCGACCATAATGAACCAATAGCGCCTGATACAGGCGACTGAATGAAACAGCAGACTATAAACGCTGCTATTATAAACAGAAAAATCCCCTTACTTAGATACTTCTTTTTCATTTGTTTCATCTCCGTTTGAAAGATATGATTTTGACTTTATATCAATCTGCGCTAAAATAACTGCAGAAAAAACCACAACACAGCCTGTAAACTCTTTTACGCTAAGCTTCTCAGAGAGGAAAAGCCAGCCTGAAAGTGCTGCAAATACAGATTCAAGACTTAAAATAAGTGTTGCAACAGTCGGTGCTGTATAACGCTGTCCGACTATCTGAAGCGTGTATGCTATACCGCTCGACATTATACCTGCATAAAGGATAGTGTTCCTTGCAGCGAATATACCGCCCCATGAAGGCGATTCAAATATGAACATACACGGTATCATCAGGATACCGGCTGTAAAGAACTGTACACACGACATTACCATTCCGTCGGAATTTTTTGAATTAAAGTGGTCTATAGCAATTATGTGCATCGCAAAGAATATTGCACATATCAGGACCAGCAGATCGCCCTTTAAAACTGCAAAGCCGCTTTTGATACACAGAAGATAAAATCCGAAAACAGCTATGCCTGCGCATATCCAAGTTTTCAAAGAAGTCCTGCGCCCGAAAAAGATCCCTATAACAGGCACTATCACCACATAAAGCGCAGTAATGAAGCCTGCCTTTCCTGCTGTCGTGTAGCTTATGCCGAATTGCTGGAATGAGCTTGCAGCAAACAACAGGAAACCGCAGCAGATACCACCTGTTACGGTCGCTTTCGCCGAAGTCTTGCTCTCGGGAGTTCTTTTACCTTTCGGAAGTATTTTTTTCAGTATCAATATTATAGGTATCAGAACGATACCGCCAAGAAAAGTCCTGACCAAATTGTATGTAAAGGGCTCGACATAATTCATGCCCTCACTCTGAGCAACAAAAGCTGTTCCCCATATTATAGCAGTAATAAGCAGCATAATACTGCCGCGTATTCTTTTTAGCATCAATATATCACCATTATAATTATTATCTGACAATTAAGTATAGCACATTTGGGATACAGCTTCAACTTTTTTTGATGTATTATGCGTTATTTCCGCATATTAGCCAAATAACGTACTGAGTAATTATGCTTTTCTACAATATAAAACGAATTGTTTTTCTGCGATACGATATCACTATACTTCTCGTTATTTGTATTTACAAAAGCAACAGCAATATAAGCACCTCGCTTATAGGCGTGGATTATTAGCGTATTTATTGCTATTACGTCAATATTATGATATAATTATTGTAAAAAGAAAATCAATAAGGAGCTGAACGTAATGACGGACAGACCGGACGAAGAACTCATCTCTGCATACCTTCCTGTAAACAGCGAAGAACGTGCAAAGAATATATTTTTCATTTTTGAAGGCAACTATTATAAAATAAGAGATATGTTGTCCGCAGAGGAACTTGCAGCGTATGAGAGCTACAGTCCTCGCAAATGGGCGGCTGAACTCTGTCGACTGTGGCTTGAACCTATGATATGCGGAAACACAAGCAATTATCCAGAGCTTTTCAGTAAGTTCTGCGGAACAGCAGAATATTATATCTCAACCGATACCGACGGACTTGCAGACGCTTTTTCGAAGGCATGGCTGCAAGTTCTGCAAAAAGAGGCTGTTCCTGTAAGAGTTGGCTGCATTGAGCGTTATATGGAACTTTTAAACGGCAGACTTGCTCATAATATTCCTCAGGTACTGCCTGTACTTGAAAAAACCGAGGAATACCTGTTAAAGCATACTCCCGAGGACTACAACCGCGACCAATACCATTCTCTTTCGGGAAAATTCCGCGTACTTCTCTCACAGATACGGTGTACATATGCGGAAATGTCCGCTCCCTGCGACAGCGACTTCAGATTCGTACTTACCGAGCAGAGCTGGCTCGACATTATACGCGACAGTATTATGGAAAAATGGGACAGCTCCGACGTTGTGCTCGAATTCACATCAGGTTTAAACTGCGCCTGCGGTGTCAGAAACGACGGTATATTCCTTACAGCAGGCAGCGAAGCAGCGGACAGCGGCAGTATCAGGAGCTTTGACACTGTGTCATTCTATGCTGTTTTCATTGATAAGGGAAAAGCTGCATATTTTGACGTAAAATTGAATGATAAAGGACGCTATACCGTTCAGCAGGTACATCTGAACAACGAGCTTATACGCGATCACACAGCGGAAATTGAAGACGCAATAGCGCTTTATCGGAATTTTCAGGCAAAAAGGGAATTTCAGGCTTCTCAGGGATTTGACAGTTGGTTCAATTATCAGTCTGACTGCAGCGAAAAATTCAGAGCACAGTTTCCTAAGCTCATGGCAGACATATACGAACGCATAAACGATGACAGCAAGCTGCATGATATTCTGACAGAACTGGTAGACTGCGCTGAATATATCGCTCCCGATTATAATGTGACTTTTGGTACACCTGCAACTGAGGAAGATATAAAAGCCTGTGAAGAAAAGTTCGGCATAAAGCTCTCTGAAGACTACTGCGAACTAATGAGATTCGCAAACGGATTCAGTTTTGGTTACAGTACAGAGATCTATTCGCTTGGTTCAATAGGCAGAGAAAAAGAATGGTTTGACAACGACGGCTTTGAAGGATATATTGATATCGGCAGTATTATCGGCGACGGAACACTTATATGCCTTGACCCTGACGGAAACGGTTTCAGCGAATGGCAGGACGGCGAAATGTCATCTATCGGTGATCTGAACGACCTTATAAAAACTATATGCCGTCTTAATTCATGATCGGATAAGCGGGGGACAGGTAATGAAAACTGAAACTATCGGCAGAACTCTTCCTACCATATCCCGATTTATAAGACGTTGTGGGCTAAAAATCGTTTTTGGCAGGCAGTTTCGGATATTTCTGATAAGGAATTAGCTGCGTGTTTAAATGTTGGCGAACGAACACTTCATGCTTATGACCAAAACGCAAAAAACATCCCCCTCGAAAGAGTGGAACTTTTTGTGACAAGATAAAGTACAAGTATCTATTTGAAACAAAAAACTCGGGCAATGCCCGAGCTGATACTATTATTACTTTAATCCGAGAAGCATCTCCTGAATGTTTAATGCGTCGCCGATTGTAAGACCGTCGCCGTTCATATCACCGTTTATTTTTCCCTGTTCAGTGAGATGTCTTTCAGCAGTTCCGTTTATACCGTATTTGTCAGGATTTGTAAGTGCCTGCATGATAAATACAACATCAGACATATCTGCATGACCATCGACATTTGCATCTGCTTCCACACCGTTTTCGTTATTGTTCTTTTCACGTACAATGCGGTATATTCCGCTGTTGGAGTAATAGATCATATCAGGCTCATCTTTATGATAGTAGCCGCTGAATACAGATGATGTTCCGTCAGAAAAGCTTATTACAGGTAAAGTTGTTCCTTCTGCATATTCTTCAAAATCAATCTTGACTGTACCTTTTGTGATTTTGCCGTTAACGTCGGTATATGTGAATGAACCGTCTTCCTTTACAACGATTTTTCCGTTGTTCTTTGAAAGTTCCTGAACGCTGTGATCGCCGTCGGGAATCTGATAATTCCAAACACCTGCAAGATCCTTTGCGTCAAGACCGTAGATGCCGTTTACACGTATAAGACGAGCCATGCTGCCGTTTCCGATGTAGAGCGCATCAGTATTATTCTGATTGTAATATCCCATGAATTCGATTTCCGAACCGCTGCTGAACAGAACTGTTGTATGCTTTGTGCCGCCTATTTCTTCAAGATCTGTCTTTACTGTACCGTTTGTTGTCTTGCCTTCAGCGTCTGTATATGTGTAGGTGCCGTCTTCCTTAACGACTACAGTACCGTTGTCTTTTGCTCCTTCCTGTACAATATGATTGCCGTCTGAGACCTGATATTTCCACTCACCTGCAATGTCCTTGACATCAACTGTATTTTCCTCAAGAGATACTGTTGAAACAACAGCTGTTGTTTCAGCTGCGTAAACTCCGCTGCATGGCATTATAGAAAGCATCATTCCGATTGCAGCAATATAATTTATCATTTTTTTCATAATAAGACCCTCCATTATTTTACACGGCATATCGCCAATTTATCATTCATTTGTTTTTAAGATCGACCTTTCATATCAAACATTCGTATCAATAAAAACAAGTGTTACACTTTCTCAAAAAAATTTTTTGAGAAATTATGCGGCACAGGCAAAATAATGCTTTTCTGTTATGATAATCCCGCGAATTATCAGGATAAAAGTGATAAACTCACTACAGTTGTGAGCTTATGCTTTTATCGCATTGAGCTTTTTAATTTGCTTCCGGCATATCTGTCTGAGCGGTGTAATTTGCGTAACCGTATTTATAATCGTAATGTTCATTAGTCTAATTATTTAGTTTATTTACACACAATAATTGACTTATAAACAATATAATGTTATAATAATGTTGAATTCTTGATTTGGGGGGATATAAATGCAAGAATTGCTCGATCGAAAAAAGGGGCTTCACAGGACAGTTCTAATTGTCGATGACGAAGCTGTAGAAAGAGAGATCCTCGGTGCCATGCTAAATGACCAGTATGAAGTCATTTTTGCAGCAAACGGTTTGACGGCTCTCGATATAATCAAAAATGAAAAAAACAGACTTTCCCTTATTCTTCTTGATCTGCATATGCCTGAGCTTGACGGCTACAGTCTGTTGAAGATACTGCGTTCCAACGGCGAGTTATGGCGGATACCTGTTATTGTGCTCACCTCCGAAAAGGGAGCTGAAGTCAAGAGCCTTCAGCTCGGTGCGGCTGATTTTATTTCCAAACCCTATGAAGCTCCCGATGTAATCAGGGCGAGAGTTGAACATTCCATTGAGCTTGCCGAGGACAAGATCATTATTCTCGAAATGGAAAGAGATGGACTGACAGGGCTGTTTAACAAGGATTTCTTTTTTGAGTACGCAAGAAGACTGGATAATCAGAACAATAATATGCTTATGGATGCCATTGTCCTTGATGTAAACCGTTTTCATATCATAAATGAACTCTACGGAAGAGCTTACGGGGATTCTCTTTTAAAAAAGATAGGCAGCAGTATCCATGAGCTCGTTTGTCAGACAGGCGGACTTGCCTGCCGAAGCAGCAGCAATAGTTTTGGTCTATATGTTCCTCATATCGAAAAACCTAAGGAACAGATCCCGCAGTTTATATCTATGATAGAAGAAAATCTTGATGACCGCAAGATAAGTATCAGAATTGGAATATATTCTGATGACGGCAGTAAAGTTGATATGGAACAGCGCTTTGAACGTGCCGGACTTGTCTGCCGCAAAATTAAAAATAGCTATTCTACCTGTTTTGAGATATATAATGATGAATTGCACTGTAAAGAACTGCACTCGGAACGTCTGATAAATGATATGGATAAGGCTCTTGCCGAAAAGCAGTTCAAAGTCTTTTATCAGCCTAAATATAATATATGCGGCGATAAGCCTGTACTGAAAAGTGTTGAAGCCCTTGTACGCTGGTTCCACCCTGAATATGGTGTGATACCTCCCAACGAGTTCATAACTCTGTTCGAGGACAATGGTCTTATCAGGCTGCTTGATGTATATGTATGGAATGAGGCGGCAAATCAGATAAAACAGTGGAAGAATGAAGGATTTGACATTCCTGTATCCGTGAATGTTTCAAGAGTGGATATTTTCAACCCGCGGCTTTCAGAGATCCTTATTGATATAATTGAAAAAAATGGTATTGAAAGTAAATCTCTGCTGCTTGAGATAACTGAATCGGCATATTCTGATAATGCTCAGCAAATAATCAATGCTGTAATGATACTTCGTGAAAGAGGCTTCAAGATCGAGATGGACGATTTCGGCAGCGGTTATTCTTCCCTCAATATGCTCTGCTCACTTCCTATAGATGCGCTGAAGCTTGACATGGAATTTATCAGAACTATATGCACCAAAAAGAAGGATTATCGTTTGGTAGGAATAATGATAGAGATCGCAAGACTGCTTGAAGTGCCTGTTATTGCGGAAGGCGTTGAAACAAAGGAGCAGCTTAACCTGCTGAAAATACTTGGCTGTGATATAATTCAGGGATATTATTTCTCAAAGCCTCTGCCTGCTGATGAAATGACTTCTCTTATAAAATCTGAGGCAAGGAGTGATTGAATCATGCTTACGATCGAAAAACTCAGAAATTTCGGTGCGGATGTTGATGATGGACTCATGCGCTGTATGAACAAAGAGGATTTTTATCTGATGCTGATAAAACGCGCTCTCAGCGATCCCAAATTGTCTCAGCTCGAACAGCAGATAAATACTAAGGATTATTGCCCGGCATTTGAAACTGCTCATGCGTTGAAGGGTATGTATTCAAATCTTTCATTGACTCCTTTGACAATTCCCATAAGCAAAATGACAGAACTTCTCCGCAGCGAAACAGATACGGATTATTCTGCCCTTATTATGGAGGCAAAGTCACAGTTCCAAAAGCTGTGCAGCTTGTAATGTATAAAACGGGAACAGTTCTTTGAGTTGCTCCCGTTTTGCTGTTTTATTTCGGCTGAGTTCGTGAAATAGAAAATGTATGTATCAGTATTATTTATGCAGCAGGAAAGGCGGTAAAAATATATGGGCAATAGAACGGTGAATGATATGCCAAAGCCGTATTTATCAGGCATTGATGTCTGGTCAATGGCTTTTGGCTGCATGGTTGGCTGGGGAGCTTTCGTAATGCCGGGAACTACTTTCATGCCTATTGCAGGTCCTGTCGGTACGATAATAGCTATGACAGTCAGTACGCTTATAATGCTGGTTATAGGCTACAATTTTGCTTTCCTTATGAATCATAGTCCCGGAGCAGGCGGTGTTTATTCCTATACCAAAGAAGCCTTTGGAAGGGATCATGCCTTTCTGAGTTCATGGTTCCTGTGTTTATCTTATCTTACGATCGTTTTCCTTAACGGAACGGCTCTGTTTGTTGTGCTGAGGACTATTTTCGGAGATGCCGTGCAAACGAGTTTCCATTATACTGTTTCGGGAAACAACATATATATGGGCGAGATACTTGTTTCGGTTACCGCGCTTGCAGGCGTTGGCGTTCTGTTCATTACGGCTAAGAAGATACTACATAAGATACATTCTATTCTTTCTATCATAATGATAGCGGGAATACTATCTCTTGCCGTGATATGCATACCTCATGCTGTTTCAAATAATGCACTGAGTATAATTGGCATGAAACACACACATATTACATACGGCATATACAGTATAATTTTTCTTGCTCCATGGGCTTTTGTCGGATTTGATGTAATTTCCTTTGATACTTTCAATTTTAAATTCAACATAAAAAAGTCCAAAGGAATTATCTTTACAGCCATTATCGTTGCAGGCATTGCATACACTGCAATGGCGATAGTCAGCATCTCTTCCGTTCCTGACGGATATGCGGACTGGACAGAATATTTTGCTGATTTTGGCAATCTTTCAAATGAAAAGGCAGTTCCTACATTTTATGCCGCAAAGGCTATAATAGGAACGCCAGGACTTATCCTGATAGGCATTACGGCTCTGGCAGGTGTACTAACAGGGATAATCGGAGGATATCGTGCAACTATCCGTGTTCTGTCAACTATGGCAGATGACAGGATACTCTCCGAAGTATTCTCAAAGACGTTATACAGTACACTTTTTATTATGATTTTTTCTATTACTCTTGCACTTTTCGGCAGAAACACGCTGAGCTGGTTCGTTGATCTTACATCATTCGGAGCAATAGTGGGTTTTGGATATACTTCTGCATCGGCATACAAGCTTGCCAAAGCCGAAAAACTGAAAAAAGTCAAGATAACAGGCATGGTCGGCACGATCATTTCAATAATATTTGTAATAGTTCAGCTCGTACCAAGACTGACGGCTATGGAAGCAATGGGAAGTGAATCGTTTCTGCTTCTTTCATTCTGGTGCCTGATTGGATTTGTTTTTTACTGGAGGACCATCACGCGCAGTACATTGTTTGAATACAGCAGCATAGCAACGTCGGGAGTTGCCCTATTTGCACTTTTGATATATTCGGCATTCCTTTGGCTTGCAAAACATATTTTCTCAAGGGAGAACATCAAGCAGGTGCATTATTCTATCATATCTGGTGGTATAGTTCTAATGGTGATCGTATTCACGGGACTTGTCATAATGATATATATTCAGAGCCTTGTGCGAAAGAAAAATGAAGTTTCAGAGCTTGAACGCATACGTGCAACAGAAAGAAATAACGCAAAGAGCCGTTTCCTTTTCAATATGTCGCATGATATCCGCACTCCAATGAATGCGATCATAGGATATACGGGACTTGCTTTGAAAGAGCCGGCATCTGAGGAGCTTCATAATTACCTCCTGAAAATAGAGCGTTCCAACCGCCATCTGCTTACACTTATAAATGATATCCTTGAAATGAGCCGAATTGAAAACGGGAAAATGGAAATAGAATGTATTCCTGCGGATATTTGCAGCATATTTGATGGTGTCCGTGAGCTGTTTGAGGAACAGATGAAACAGAAAAAAATGGACTTTAAAGTTGAGACAGTCGGCGTAAAAAACAGGTATATATGGTGCGATGTAAAAAATCTTAACCGTGTCATTCTTAATCTGCTCAGCAATGCGTACAAATTCACTCCTGAGAAAGGCAAAATAAGCGTTTCCGTTAGTGAGGAAAGCAGCAGTGAAACAAACTTCGGATCATATGAGATAACAGTAAGTGATAATGGTATCGGAATGTCCGCAGTATTTGTGGAAAATATGTTTTCGCCTTTTGAACGCGAACGAACTTCGACTGTCAGCGGTATCGAAGGAACAGGTCTTGGACTCTCGATCACCAAAAGCATAGTTGATCTTATGGAGGGAAAGATCGACGTAGTTACATCTCCGGGAAACGGAACAAAAATTACTTTGCATCTGAAATTTCAGCTTGCTGATGAGGCGGACATCGTTAAAGATGAGAGCATTGCTGCTGAATCTGACGAGGGTATACAGTTTACAGGCAAGAGAGTGCTTCTTGTTGAGGATAATATGATAAACATGGAAATAGTGAATATGATTCTTTCACAAGCAGGATTTAAAGTCGATACGGCTGAAAACGGAAAGGTCGCCGTTGAAAAGATATCCTCGTCCGAGGCGGGGTTCTACGATGCAGTACTTATGGATATCCAGATGCCTGTCATGGACGGTTATACAGCCACGCGGAATATACGTCAACTTGCTGACAAGGAACTTGCAGGGATACCCATCATAGCAATGACAGCAAATGCGTTCAAGGAAGATGCAGACGCTGCGATAGATGCTGGAATGCAGGCTCATGTTGCCAAGCCTATAGATGTGGATATTCTGCTGAAGACGTTGACTAAAGTGTTGTCGCAAAAATTCAGGGCATAGCGTGTATGTTACGTACACCGATGTAATTTAAGCATACGTGAAACTTTTTCCGCTGAAAATGAAAAGACAGCCGATTCACACCGACTGCCTTTCAGGGGATATTAAAATTTGGAGAAATCTTAATTAAACGTGCCGATCACCGATCCGATGCTCGGCACTTTTTTGTGTTTTTACGCTAAATTATGCGCGTGTGTGGATCTGACCACCTGCGAGAGTCTTGCCGTGAGCCTTAGCCATATCAGAAATGTTTACATTCTGGTAACCATTCTGTGCGAGCCATGGGAGTACTTCCTCCATAGCTGCTGCTGTTGTTTCATAGTTCTCATGGCAAAGTACGATAGCACCCTCAAGTGAACCGTTCTGTGCTGCCTGCTTGATAGTATTTACGATCTGATCCTTTGATGCCTTATCCCAGTCCTTTGTGTCGATTGCGCATGAGATAAGCGGAACGTCGTAAAGTGCAGACTTGACCTGTCCGCCGCCATCAAGGAAAGGAAGTCTCATGATGTGTGAAGGCTCTGTGCCTATAATGCTCTTGAGCTTGCTGTTGCACTGCTCCCACTCGCTGCGGATCTGCTGTGAACCAAGTGAACCGAGTGATTTGTGAGACTTAGTGTGGTTAGCAACTTCCATGCCGTTCTGATATGCGAACTTGACCTGTTCATTTGTCTTTATCCAGTCACCTACATAGAAGAATGTAGCTGTCATGTTGTTCTTGATAAGAGCGTCCATAATTCTGTATGCCGGATCCTGTCTGTTTGTTGCGCTTGCACCGTCATCGAATGAGATAGCGCAGAGCTTCTTTGTTGTATCAATCTGACCCGGATCAGGTATCTTTACCTTAGGAACCTTTCCTTCACCGCCTGTAACGACAGATGATTTTGTGCCTTCTGCGGCAACTAAAACATCGTCAATGTAGAAATCCATAAGATCACCTGAATCCTGGATAGTCTCAACATAAAGTATCATATTGCCTGCGTTGTCAGGGATAGTAAATGATGTGTTTTCAAGCTTTGTCCACTCGCCGCTCTTGCATGAAGCCTTAACGACAGATGTATATGTTGCGCTGTCTCCGTCGCCCTGCTGGAGAGAAATCTGGATAGTAGCTGCGCTTCCTGAAACCTGAAGAGCTGCCAGGCTGATGCTGTATGTCTGACCTACCTTGAAATCTGAACCAAGAGCGATCGCTGCACCGTTCCACTCAGCACTTCTGCCTGTAACGGAAAGTGACTTGCCTGATGTGCCGTAATATGCATCATTTGTTGCTGAAACAGATGCGGCACCTCTTCCTGTCCAGTCGCCGATACCTGAATCAAAGTCGGATTTTACGGAACCGCCTGCTGCCGGAGCAGAAGTCGTTGTAGTAATTATTTCAGGTGCCTTTGTGGTAGTAGTTGTTGTAGTTGTTGTTGCAAGTGTGACATTGAGCTTATCGGAATAGCTTTCCGGAAGCTTTGAAATCAAGCCTAAGAGGAATTTCTGGATAGTAAGAGCATCAGTATTGGTGATACCGCCGCCTGCTTCGCTTACGTCTGCATTATAGACGCCTGCACCGCTGAGCTTATACTTATTCGGGTTTGCAAGTGACTGCATGATAAGAACTACGTCGCCCATGTCAACGCTGCCGTCATTGTTAGCATCGCCCCACTTTGTTACTTTGGCATCAAATTCAGCCTTTAGATCAACAGTTGTTACAGGTGCTGTTGTAGTTGTGGTCGTTGTTGTAGTTGTAGTAGCTGATGTAGTTGTGGTAGTTGTAACTACAGTTGACTCAGAAGCCTTGAAAGCATATCTCATGAATGTGTAGAGATGAGGCTTTACAGAATCTGCACCGTGTCCGCCGCCGGGTATAGACTGGTAAACATGCTCAACGCCGTTTCTTGTGAGGATATCGCTGTATGATTTCGGGAAAGTACCTACGACCGAGTCATTTGTACCGCCTGTTATCATAAATACATACGGCTCAGGACCTACGTCCCTGAACTTCATTTCGCTCTCCTGCATACAGCCGGGATGAGTCATGAACATATCCTTGCCTGGGGTGATACCGGGAGCAGGACAAGCTCCGCCAACATATGCAAAGAGATCGGGACGCATAAGACCGATGTAGATAGCTTCTCGTCCTCCCATTGAGAAACCTGTGATAGCTCTGTTTTCTCTGCCTGTCTTTACAGAATAATTAGATTCTATATAAGGGATAAGGCTGTCAGAGATATCATAAAGGAAGTTGTCGTAAGCTTCGCAGGTTTCCTGATTGATACCGAAGCCGCCGCCCTGATTGCCTTTCTTGCTTGTGAACTGGCTTGGGAGAACGATTATCATTTCCTCAGCCTTGCCGTTTCCGATAAGACCTGCAAGGAGTTCCTGAACGCCCATACCGCTTACCATGCTGTTCTCGTCGCCGCCTATGCCGTGGAGAACGTACATTACAGGGTACTTCTTGCTTGAGTTGTAGTTAGGAGGAAGAACAACGTTGCAGCTCTTCTGTCCGCCTGTGAATTTACAGTTGTAAGTTTTCTTCTCGACCTTGCAGGCACCGCTCTTCTCGCTGCCTCCGGGGACAGTTGTAGGCATATCGTTCTTTATCTGAGCGTTCATGCCTGATTTTGCGTTACCGCCATTGCCGGCGTCATTGCCTATATTGCCGCCGCCATTATTGAAGCCGCCTGCCATTCCGCCCCAGTTCATGCCGCCCCAATCGCCGAAGCCGCCGCCTACATTGCCGTCTGTAACAGTAACTAAATCAATGTTTACATTTGCGGCTGTAGATGAGAATGGTACACTTGCTGCGATCATCATTGCAGATAATGTTCCGCTGATGATCTTCTTCATTTTTGAAATTTTCACTTCAATCACTCCTTTGTTTGTTTAAAGCAAATTTATGATTTCAGTAATCCCCGTGAGTTATGAACTCTGTTTTTATCTTTTATTATTATAAATCTAATTTGTTCAAAAATCAAGTCATTTATTGCGACGATTGTATATATTAGCTAAAATTATGCAAAAATAAATTGAGTTTAATCTGAATATTAATTAAATTCAGCTATTTATCCATGAAAAAGCTTAATTAAATATTTTTCAGGATCATTATAAAATGCTGAACATTTTATGAAAGATCAATTTAGGAGATGTGGGTTCATGACAAGCTGTTAAGCGTCCATTTTATTCCCTTTGCGAGCCTTGTATCGGGGTTGCTGAAATGTCCGCCCTCGTTCCATTCAAAGATATGGCGGGATACATTTGTATCGCCGCAAATGATCTCATATTGCCGCCGTGTGCAGTCGCCTACGGCAGCCATGATACGGTCACGTGCTCTTTCCTCACGGTCGCCGAGACTGAGATAGACAGAGCTGCTTTTCGGAGCAGAGTGGCTTTCTGCGTATTTTATCCAGTCAGGGTATTCTCTAGTTGAAACCTTTTCCGAAATTTGAGCATAATATATCATTCAACTGCTGTCTATCCTGCTCCTGTGAGCAGAGCCAGTCTACGATATATTGCTCAATTTCTGCACAGAATAGCGGAGAATACCATTCGTTGCAGATGCGCAGTTCAGTCAAGAGTATAGTATATGTGTTGTGTTTCGAACGCGGTATTTTATCGGGAATATTGTTGCGGACCTCGTCAACATGGCCGTTGAAAATCTTGATAAAATCTCCGTTATTGCAGCCGCGTTCGGTTCTTTCTATCATACTTGCGTCAAGACGCTTGTTTGAAGCTCATAACATATTTTTTGCAAAACAACTATTGTCCGTTGCAAAATCATATATTATAATCATTTTAGGGATAGAAACGAGACGAGATCACACCTCGTTTATCTCGTCTCGTTTTGAGTGTATTAGGGCGCTTGAATACTACCCCTTTATGTATGAGATGCCTGTGGCGTCCGTGCCCCCTTCTTCCGCAGCATTAGCTAATGATTGCATCAGTTTTCTCAGCAGTTTATGAGGGATCCCGTATGGCTACACCCTCGCTGTATCGAGGGAGAATGGAGAAGTTTATGGAAAACAATAAGAAAATCACAGGCAGAAATATCGTGGTAAACGATTTCGAGATTGCTCCATACGATCCGAATTCAGTACGAGCCAAAATGCACTAAAATTGTAATAATCAAACTTTTCTGCATTAACGAAATCCGGCTCCTGGGCAGAACTCAGCAAGATCAAAGGGATCGGTGGTAAGCGCCTTGAGGAGATAATGGTCGTTATAGCGAAATTCTTAGAATAATAAATGATAAAAAGTGTTATGGGACGGCTTGAAGCCGTCATTTAAACATATAGTATTTGACGTATATTCGTGTGACAAACGATGTATTTTTAACTATTTTCATGTTGTTTAAGATTCATACACGCAGTTTAAGTTGATAGCGGAGCTAACGAAAAATGCCTGTATCTCGATGTTCAGCCGAAATACAGGCACAAAAAAGCGCCTCGTCATCTGACGAGGCGCTGGTGAGACATGAGGGATTTGAACCCTCGACCCTACGCTTAAAAGGCGTATGCTCTACCGACTGAGCTAATGTCTCACAACAGAAATAATTATATCAAATTTTTGATGACTTGTCAAGCCATTTTTAATCTTTTTATAATTCCGCGCTTTCATTCAACTATCACAATACTTTTTTATATAATATGACGTTTTTTCAAAAATTGTATTGACATTTGCATATATACATGATATAATGTTTAAGTCGTCAAGAGATGTGCTTGTAGCTCAGCTGGATAGAGTGACTGGCTACGAACCAGTAGGTCGGGGGTTCGAATCCCTCCAGGCACGCCATTAAAACCTCACGTTTTTACGTGAGGTTTTTGTTTTTTACTTGAAAAAAACACATCTGTATGATAAAATAAGAAAAACTACAAAAAAGGGGATAGACAATATGCGAAAAGTTCTTTCTGCGGTCGCAGCGATAGCCGTAATGCTCGCAGGCACATCTTTTTCAGATGCCGGCACCAGCATTTCAGCTGAAAGCACGAACGGCTCCATAAAAATAATGGCTATAGGCGATTCAATAACCGACGGGTACGGTATTTCAGGCTCGTACAGAAAATACCTGTATCACGAATTGACACAAAAAGGCTATTCAATTGATATGGTAGGTTCAAAGAGCAGCAGCTTTACCGCCGAATTCACCGACAGCGAAACAGGCGAACGCTTCAGTTACGACGACGACAATACAGGCTACAGCGGCTATGCAATAAAAGAATATCCAGGAAGGAACGGTATTCTCGAAACACTAAAATCAACAAACTGCCTTTCCGCCTGCAAGCCCGATATCGTAATTTTACAGATTGGCACAAACGATGTTATAGACAATTACGATATGGAGAACTCATATGCAAGAGCACAGGAACTGATCGAATATATTCTGGAAAATATCTCTGACGATTCAGCGCTTTTCGTTACTACTATACCAGATGTCGAACCTAACCGAACCGAAGTATACAACTGGTTCAGCAATTACCGCCATTCTCCCGACTGGCAGACCAATTATCCCGATGATGTCGCCGAAGAGAAAATTCTTGATACACTTCACAGCTATAATACCGATCTCACAGCATTGGTACAGAAAATGGCTTCCGAAAACGAAAAAGCAACGCTGACAGGTTCAAAGTCACCTTACCTATGCAGCGCAAATGTCTCAAAGGCAATTACAGACGTAAAGTCTCAACTCGTTGACGGTGTTCATCCGAACAATAAAGGATACAAGCTCATGGGAGAGTACTGGTCATGTGTTATCGACTCGTACCTGTCAGGCAGACTTCCTGAAGACAGGGCATATCAGACCGAGGACCTTGAAGAACTCCAAAAATTCATACTCGGCATTCCTCAGAATAAATTAAGCTCCAAAAGCTTTAAAGAAAGATACGATCTAAACAATGACGATATCGTCGATATTTTTGATGTTGTAACTCTCAGAAAAGAACTCATAAAATAATATTTTGATGCAGTGCACAATTCCTATTGACTAAATATGAAAACAACGATATAATTATATCAGTATATCCGTTTCGAACATATAATATTTTGAGGTGATAAAATGCATAAACTTGAAGAAAACATAAACAAGCTCACCAAAAATATCCTTGGTGATTACATAGATACCCGTACCATAGACGAAATCAAAACTTTCGATCACCCTGATAATGAAGATATCGTCGAGATAATCGAAGCCCTTAGACGTATCATATTCCCCGGATACTTCAGGAACAAGAATTACAGAGTATATACTGTAAGGAACAACATCTCAATGATACTTGAAGACGTTATCTTCAAGCTCATCAGACAGATATCCATCGTGCTCAGATATGATGAAAAATATGTTTCACTGGAAGAAAACGAAATACGTACAACCGCCGAACAGATAACCTTTGAATATCTCAGCAAGATACCTAAAATACGTGCGCTTATAGAAACTGATGTTCAGGCAGCATACGACGGCGACCCTGCTGCATATAACAAAGATGAGATAATCTATTCATATCCCGGACTGTATGCGATACTCGTAAACAGACTTGCTCACGAGCTTTTCCTGCTGGGAGTTCCTCTTATCCCAAGAGTAATGACCGAACACGCTCACAGCAAAACAGGTATAGATATCCACCCCGGCGCTACTATCGGTAAATACTTTTTCATAGACCACGGAACAGGTATAGTTATCGGCGAAACAACAGAAATAGGGGATTATGTTAAGGTTTATCAGGGTGTTACACTGGGAGCTCTCTCCACAAGAGGCGGACAGTCCCTGAGAAATAAAAAACGTCACCCTACCATCGAGGACAACGTTACTATCTATTCGGGAGCATCTATTCTCGGCGGTGAAACGGTAGTCGGCAAGAATGCTGTTATCGGCGGCAACGCATTCATCACACGTTCTGTGCCCGCAGGTGCAAAGGTCAGCATCAAGAATCAGGAACTAAGATACAACTTTGAGTCTTCAAAATCAGTAAAGAGCTCCGAACTTGATCCTGAGGAAAGCTGGTTTTATATAATTTAAGCTTTCTCAAAAAATTTTTAGACTTTTTTTGGCGTAATATCGCGACTTTTTTGATCTTCAAAAAATTTTTTTGAAAAAATTTCAAAAAAGGGGTTGACAAATCAATAAAGCCGTGCTATAATATTAAAGTCGTCGGGCGAGAGACCTGATGAACAGAAGAAAAGCGTGGGGGTTTAGCTCAGCTGGGAGAGCATCTGCCTTACAAGCAGAGGGTCACAGGTTCGAGCCCTGTAGTCCCCACCAATTCTTTGGCCTCGTAGTTCAGTTGGTTAGAACGCCTGCCTGTCACGCAGGAGGTCGA
>NZ_JAILNU010000032.1 GCF_024691275.1 Ruminococcus sp.
CAGATCCGCAGAGTGGAATGGTTGTGCAATACCTCTCGATTCAAGCACATTCGTTCCAGGTCAGACATACAGCTTCAGCACAGCAGTTCTCCAGAACACAGGAAAGACAGTAACAATGCAGATGTCTCTCCAGCAGGGCGATGGCAACGGAGCTTCTTACACAAAGATCGCTGACTGTGAGGCTAAGAGCGGTGTCTGGACAGATCTTTCAAATACAAAGTTCACTATCCCCGAAAACAGCGGAGATATGATACTTTACATTGAAACTCCTGAGAGCTCGGGCGACCTCTGCGACTTCTATATTGACGCAGTTCAGGTATCCAAGTCAGGCAAGGCTTCTTCCGTTACTACAGGAAAGGGAACAGTTGCAGGAAGCAGCGATCCCGGAAACAACGATACACCGAGCCCTTCCGGCAATCTCGCAAAGAATCAGCTTATAAAGATAATGCCTGTCGGCGACTCTATCACTAACGGCGATGGCGAAACAGGCGGCTACAGAAAGTATCTCTACAGCAAGCTCAGCCAGATGGGGTATACCAAGATCGACATGGTGGGGCCTAACGGCAAGAACAGCAATACCGCCAATGGTATCACATACGATGATAATCATGCAGGCTTCAGCGGCTACCAGATCAAGGAAGTTCCCGGCTGGGGACAGCAGCAGGGCGGCAAGGGAAGCTTATATAACGAGCTCAAGAATAATGACGCTGTTAAGAAGGCACAGCCTGATATCATTCTTCTTATGATAGGTACTAACGACCTTACCGCAAACCGTTCAATGGACGCTTGTGCATCTGATCTCCGCGCAATGCTGGATTATATGCTGGCAGATATGCCTTCGGACGGAATGATCTTCTTAGCTTCTGTTCCCGAGCATACAGCTTACGGCGGAAATACACAGAAGATCGCAAACTACAACAGCACTGTAAAGAAAGTAGCTGATGAGTATGCAAGCAAGGGCAAGAATGTAAAGTTTGCTGATGTTCACGGCTGTCTCAACGGTATGAACGATATCAGCAACGATAAGCTCCACCCTAACGGTGCAGGTTATAAGAAGATAGGCGAGTTCTGGGCAGGCGTTATCGACGAATACGTTTCAGCTTCTGCACCTGTTGTTACAACTACGACAACTACTACAAAGCCTGTTACAACTACTACGACCACAACAGCTCCAAAGGTTGATCCTAAGGAAGCATTTGAGGCTAATGTTACAAAGTGGGGCGATGCTAACAACGACGGCAGCGTCGATATGGGCGATGTAGTCCTTATAATGCAGACACTCGCTAATCCTGACAAGCATAAGCTTAGCGGAGCAGGCATCTACAATGCAGATGTAAGCGAAGCAGGCGGCGGTATCACAAATTCCGATGCTCTGGCTATACAGATGTATCTGCTGGGTCTTAAAAAGAGCCTTCCCGAGAGCTGGTCGGCAAATATAAAAACTGCGGCAGCAGGCGGGGATAATGAAAATGAAGTTTCTCCAAAAGAAAACAACTCTAAGAAAACTACTTCCACAACTACCACAACGACTGCTACAACAACAACTACTACGGCTGCACCAAAGTCAAACTTCAACTACAACGGCAATCTTCAGTTCAAGGAAGCTCCTGGCAACTACTTCAATCAGTGCCAGAAGCAGGGAAATGTCGTAAAAGAAAGCTATAACGGCATAAACGGCTACAACAACCTCAATGTATATCTCCCTTACGGCTACGATGAGAACAAGAAGTACAACATCTTCTACCTCATGCACGGCGGCAACGAGAACGAGAATACTCTCTTTGGTCAGAACGATACAATGATGCAGAATATGTTCGATCATATGATAATGAACGGCGAAATGGAGCCAATGATCGTTGTTACACCTACCTTCAACAAGACAGAGGCAGGCAAGTTCTACAGCGAGTTCCGCCAGAGTGTTGTTCCTTTTGTTGAGGGCAAGTACTCTACATATGCAAACAAGGATACATCTGCTGAATCTCTCAAGGCTTCAAGAATGCACAGAGCATACGGCGGCTTCTCAATGGGCAGTGTTTCAACATGGGCTGTTCTGGAAAACTGTCTCGATATCGTAGGCTACTTCATGCCTCTCAGCGGCGACCACTGGGGCGGTAATTCTGCATACAACAAGGCTAAGTCTATTGCAGATGCTATAGACAGATCAGGTCTTCAGAAGAATGAGTACTTCATTTTTGCAGCTACAGGTTCTGAAGATATCGCTTATCCTAACGTAAATCCTCAGATAGATGAAATGAAGAAGATGAGCCAGTTCGTTTATACCTCTGACTTCTCAAAGGGCAACTTCTACTTTTTGGTAGCTCAGGGCAAGACACACTGGTGGGGCTATGTAAGACACTATGTATATGATGCGCTCCCATACTTCTTCCACGAGGGTCAGTAAATACGAAAGCTTATAAGACATATTTTTTACCTTTTACCAAAACGGACGGGATAATTGATCCCGTCCGTTTTTCTTATGTATCGTTCCTGGTTTCCTCTCCGTACATCGCAAGGAGCTCCGCCTGGCGCTTTATGCGCGATGCAGCCTGTTCCCGCAGATGCTTGGGACCGAGTATCTCGATAACAGGCCCGAAGCTGAGCAGCTGTATGAGCAGCTCGGTCTCGTCCTGTGCATCATACCAGAGTTCAACAGTGTATCTGCCTGTTTCCAGGTCGCGGACGGTATGCTTTTCGTATGAAGCAAATTCCAGCATAAAGCGCTCGACGCCGTTTCGCTCCGAGGTTACGCTTACAACAGCAGGGGAGCTGCATTTGCGGTCGGAAAAGTATTCCTCAACAGATACAGGTGTCCTGAAGACTCGTCCTGTATCAACGATCTTAGATATACGGCCGATATTGATGATGCCGCTGCTTCTCACCTTGTCATTGCGCAGCAGGTAACAGTAGGCGCGGAATTTGTCATTCTTAGGGGAATATTCCATTTTCAGCAGTACGAACTTGCCGTTGATACGCTTTCCGTTTCCCGAAACAAACTCGATAAACATTATCCTGCGGCTTTTGACTGCTTCGAGTACTGCGCGGAAATTAGCGATATACTGCTCATTGACGTAATCATCGCTGTCGGAAAAGCGGTCTGTGAAATGAAACTGTTCCATATTGTAAAGAGGCGGAACATCGCCAAGCTTTTTATCAAGAGCCGAGAGCGTTTCTATGTTCATGAAAAGCCTTATCCTCGGGTCGGAGAGCTTTGCTTTCAGCCACATTCTTTGAAGCTTTGTCAGCACCTTCACAGGTGCTTTTTTCGTTATGCGCCTGAGCGTGTTATCACTGCCGCGTCTGAAAAGTCCCCAGTCCTCTCCGCTTGGTATAAGCTTCTGCGGCAGGAAAAGTACAGAATCGCGGAAGCCCTCGCGCTGTACAGTTTCACGGACCATTTTCTCGTCAGCAGCTTCGTTTTCAAGGAGTTTTGCTGCGATACGGAAATAAGTGCCGTATATCTCACTGAATATGTTCATTGTCATCACCGCCGTACATTCTGTTCATTCGTGATATATCACTGTAAAAACGCCGCCTTACAGCATCTGCGCCGCCTTCGATGCGCACTATCCTGCCTATGAAGGTCTTTGCCCAGTGCATTATCTCGTTGGGATCGAAAACATCAGCTGTGAGGGTATAAAGGTGTTCGCCTGTCTTTTCGAGGGTGCAGCAGCGTTTTTCACGCTCCAGGCGATCGAGGACAAAGTGTTCCTTCTCCTCATCGACGTAAAAGGTAATTTTCATCGGAGTGACCGCGCCCGAATCCCTGCGCATTCCGAAAGAAACGCCGAAGCAGCGGGGGATATTGCGTTCGAATTTGAGTTTTATCTCGTCATAGCTCTCGCATATATCGCCTTTTTTCACTGTTTTCATATAGTCGAGGCGGAAAGCGGAGAACCGTTTCAGTGCAGGGATATACGCCGCAAGATAACGCCGTCCCGTCTGAACGGAAACGAGTACCTTCATTGGCACCACCTGATTTTCAGCGCTGAGAGCTGCGGCATCTGTCGTTTTTTTTGCGGAGAACGTGCGGAACGATATGAAGCGCTTTTCTTCCATAGCTGCGAGTATCTCGGGCATAAGGATATCTTCGAGGGTGTGTATGATGTAGTTGTGCTTTATGAAAAATATGTCGTTTTTCAGTCCGAGCATTTTCAGGATACTGTTGCCGATAATGCCGAAATGCTGCGTTTCCGAGAAGAATCTGAGTGCGTCGTCAAGTCCGTTGAGATCGCGGAGATAATCGTCGGCAATATGCTCGGTAAGCGAGTAAAAAAGTGTTTTACCGACTTTTTCGGCAATGATAATGCCCTCGTCAACGTATTCACGAAGCTTGTTGCGGACAGTCTGTTTGTCAAAAAGCTGTCCGTAATCGGAATTCAGAGAATCCACAAGCTCCTTGAGAGTGCGTTTCTGACCGTCCTGTAGGATATCGGTCAGGAGAAAGTGGAGGCGAATGTCGTTGTCAGTGAAGCTCTTGGAGTAATATGCGTTATAAAGCGGATTTTCGTGGATATGACCGCTGTCGGCGGAAATGGACACGCTTCTGCCGCGGACTGAATCGTCATAGCGCATACAGTCGCCCATCCAGCTTTCAACGCGGCGTTTTTCGTCGCCGTATGTACGTATGCTTTTTCGTTCAAAGTCGCTGCGGATCTTGCAGCCATATATAAAAAAATCGCGTATATAGTCGCGGGTCTTGTCAAAATTCTTGATAAGCTCAGAAAATCCTGCCATATTTTTTCTCTCCTTTCTACATTTATATATTAACAGAAAAACATTTCTTTTGCAACACGAAAATGAGTGTGTGCAGAAAAAATTATATGATTATTCCGTATTCCTGTGGTATACTAAAGTCAAGCTAAAGGAAAGAGAAGTGAAGAAAATGTTCGTACATTACAACAAGAACGAAAATATGCTCCCAATAAAGATATGGCAGACAGATATGGAAGCTGTCGGTGAGAAGTGTATCGAACAGGCGGAGCACCTTGCGAAGTTACCATTCGCACATAAGTGGATAGCACTTATGCCGGATACTCATGCAGGAAAGGGTATGCCAATAGGCGGAGTCATCGCCTGCGAGGACGTTGTTATCCCTAACGCGGTAGGAGTTGATATAGGCTGCGGCATGGCTTATGTCCAGACCGATATCCCTGTATCGCTTCTCCGCGAAACAGTAACAGGCAGCGGAAACCTTGTGCAGACTATCTGCGGCGATATCCTGAGAAATATCCCAACAGGCTTCGGCCATTACAAAAATGCTCAGGCATCTGAGGTGCTTGACCGTGCAAAGGCTGAAATGAGCCGTTATGAAGCCGACAGCGAGCTTATCCCACAGATAGAGGAGGGCTACTTTCAGGCAGGTACTCTCGGCGGCGGAAATCACTTCATCGAGCTCCAGCAGGACGAAGAAGGAATGTGCGGTATCATGCTCCATTCGGGCAGCCGTCACTTTGGAAATATCGTGGGACAGTATTTCAATAAGATAGCTCACGGGCTGAATGACAAGTGGTTCTCACAGGTGCCAAATGAGTGGAATTTACCGTTCCTGCCTGTTGATACAGATGAGGGCAAGCGCTACCTTGCATGGATGCAGCTCTGTATGGATTTCGCTTATGAGAACCGTGCTGTCATGCTGGGAAAGATCAAGGAGATATTCACAAAGCACATCGAGAAGCACACAGGCGCAGTTCCTGTATTCTCAGGTGAGATAAACTGCCACCACAACTACGCAGCCCTTGAAAATCACTTTGGCAAGAATGTATGGGTACACAGAAAGGGTGCTATCCGTGCCCGTGAGGGGGATATGGGCATTATCCCGGGAGCTATGGGCTCATACAGCTACATAGTTCGCGGCAAGGGCAATCCTGACAGCTTTATGTCCTCTTCACACGGAGCAGGCAGAGCTTATTCCCGTACAAAGGCTATGGACACTTTTTCAGTGGAGTCCGTAATGGTAGACCTGAAGAAGCAGAACGTAGTTCTTGCAAAGAATAATAAGTCCGATGTTGCAGAGGAGTCAAGATTTGCCTACAAGGACATCAATGATGTAATGGCAAATCAGACTGACATTACAGAACCTGTGAAGAAGCTCTTCACCGTCGGAGTAGTTAAAGGTTGATTTTTCGCCGCTTCCAGGCAGCGTGACGCTGCACCCTTGCCACGTTGGCGCTTGTTTCACGCGCTCACTATCATTAAAAGAGATGCTTGCATTTCGCTCACAGCACATTATTTTTAAGGCACAAACAGCAATTTTTATTATCCTTTCACGATAACAAAGTGCCTTGTATTATATAATTAAGGTGCATACAGCAGACATCATGACTATGCTGTTAACGTAGAATCATAACTAAATGCACCTTGTTAAGACGCACACAGCAGAAGTTAATATTTCATCTGAAAAAATGAATAAGGCATCTTGCGAGCTGAGCCAGCTCGACCGCTTCCACGTTGGCGCTTGTTTCACGCGCTCACTTTTATCAGGAACGATGATCTTACATCGCTTACAGCACAATTATTTTCGGCTCTGACAGCATTATTCAGGGACGCAGGGAGCTGCCCCATTGTGGGTGAGCACTGTGTAAAAAAAGAGCCGCGAAAAAGTCAGCAACAGCATAAAATAATTGGTGAATACAGGTTCGAATCCTGTCCTGCGAAAACGTATGGTACAAAAATGCTGACTTGAAAGGAGAATTACTATGCTTAACTTTTTGAAGAAGGAATCCAACATGACATATACCGAGAACGGCGGTACTGCTTACCGTTCAACAGAGTCCTTCTGCCTTGATATGTTCTTCAAGGCAGGAGCTATGAGAAATTCCACAGCCGAGGAGATAGCAAACGTGGTAACCCGCGCTTATGCCGAGAACCCCGACAAGACCATGAAGATAATTTTCTTTGCCCGTGACGCAAGAGGCGGTCTGGGTGAAAGACGTTTCTTTCGCTGTGCAGTTTCCGCACTGGTGAAGATAGCTCCAAAGGCTGTTGAGAAGAATATTCCTCTGTTCGCTGAGTACGGTCGTTTCGATGACCTGTGCGTACTGCTCGGCACTCCTCTGGAGAACGCAGCAGCTAAGGAAGTGAAGGCTCAGCTCGACAAGGATATCGCAGCTATGAATGCGAAGGGACAGGTTTCTCTGCTTGCAAAGTGGCTGCCCTCGGTCAATGCTTCCTCAAAGGATACACGCAGAAAGGGCAGACGTATGGCAGCTCTGCTTGGTATGAACGAGCCTGCATACAGAAAGACTTTGTCATCTCTCCGCAGATACACAGATATACTGGAAAACCGTCTCCGTGAGCGTGACTATACATTCGATTATGAGGTACAGCCTTCATGCGCTATGTTCAAGTACCGCCGCGCTTTTATCAGAAACGATAACGAGCGTTATATGGGTTACCTGAATAACGTCCACAACGGCACAGCAAAGCTCAACGCCGACAGACTGTTCCCCTACGATATAGTACGTGCAGCAATGGCAGGCAATATCTCTCCTGAGGAGAATATGTCCCTTGATGCAGCATGGAAGTCCCTGCCCGACCTGAGAGCTTCAAAGCGTGAGAACGCCATAGCTGTCATTGACGGTTCAGGCTCTATGACCTGCGGCTGCGGCGGAATACGTCCTATAGACGCAGCACTGTCTTTGGGAATATACTTCGCAGAGCACAATCGAGGCGCATTTGCCAACCACTTCATCACATTTTCAAATACTCCGCGTCTTGTTGAGATAAAGGGCGATAATATTGTCAAGAAGGTGCGGTACTGCCGCACGTTCAACGAGGTGGCAAATACCAACCTTGAAGCAGTGTTCCTGCTGATACTCAATACTGCCAGAAAGCACAGAGTATCACGGGAGGATATGCCTTCTAAGCTCTACATAATCTCAGATATGCAGTTCGACTACTGCGTTGTCGGCGGAAACAACGATGTACTTTTCAAGGCAATGAGAAAGCTCTACCAAAAGTACGGCTACGACCTGCCTGAGATAATTTTCTGGAACGTAAACGCAAGATGTGACGCGATGCCTGTGACACGCTCCGAGACAGGAGCTGCACTGGTATCGGGATATTCGCCTTCAATATTCGACATGGTTATGAGCGGCGAGTGTTCTCCTGAAACAGTGATGAACGCTATACTTTTCTCGGAGAGATATGCAGGTATAACTGTAGCATAAAGCGTGTATACAAAGAAAAAGCCCTCATATCGGGAAATTTATTGTTCCGATATGGGGCTTTGACGTTAAATAACGGGTGCTGTGCAAAGTGCAGCTGTATTTATACGATTATTTTCCGGAAACAGTCTTGTTGATGCCAAGAAGGAATTTCTGAATATTTGCTGCGTCGTTTACTGTAAGACCGTTCTGGTCGGTATCAGCATATTTGAAGCCTTCTGCGGTAATATGAGTAGGATCTGTTCCGTTTATACCGTATTTGTCGGGATTTGCAAGAGCCTGCATGATAAGTACGATATCCGACATATCAATTTGTCCGTCACCGTTTGCGTCGCCTGTTATCCACTTTGTTTCTTCAGCAGGAGCAAATGTGACCTTTGACTTTTCAAGAGGTTCGTTATGATCCTTGATCTCGATCTTGTCCCATTCATCTTCTGTACCGTGGTATATTACCTTTGTTGGAGTACTTGAGTTTATAAGATCATGAGTTGCATATGAATCTACAAATTTAAGTTCATTAGGTAATTCAAGAACGTCAACATTGTTTATTTGGAAAAAATAATTTTCGGGTATTGTCTTACCGCTTAAAAATGTCAGATTTTCAAAATGAGGCAGGATAGTCCATGGATTATCGCGGCTACAATCAGCGAAGATCGTTAATAATGCATTTACGTAATTTGAATCAAGCGTATGGATAGGTTTTGTATTATTTATCGTTGCTAAAGTGAGTTCTCTGATTTTAGGGCAGCCATAGAGTATTCCTTCATTTAATACTATATCAGTATCTATGGCAACTTTTTCAATTTTTTTGCAGTTGTTGAATGCTAAACTGTCTATAGCGGTAACACTTGCAGGTATATGGAGCCTTGTGACCTTGAAGCAATCTTTGAATGCGTTTTTTCCGATAGAAACAAGCTTATCACCGAAATCAAGGTCACCTATTTCAAGATTTTGGCAGCCGTCAAATGCATTTTTGCCTACTGTTTCAAGATCGGCAAAGAGCTCAGAAAATGTCAGATCCTTTGTTTCGTCAGAACAGATGATATTCATTTTTGTCAGACCAGAGAAAGCTCCTTCATTAATATGCTTGATCTCCTGAGGAAGTGCTATGATATCGAGTGAATGGAATTGACGGAAAGCATAATCATTGATAGTATCTCCTCTGAGAAGCGATATCTTTTTTAGTGTTTCAGGTACGATCCAATTACTATCATTTGTGTCTTTTTCAGTAAAAAGCTTAACAAGCTCGTAAGGATGTTCTGAATCATAGTTTATTATTTTTACGGACATAGGCAATGTCAGTTCTTCAAGCTTTAGACATTTCCAGAAAGTTCCTATTCCGAGTGTATCTGTGTCTGCTTCGATTGTAGCATTTGTAAGATTAACGCAGCCGCTGAAAACATACTGTCCCATGCTTTTAACACTTATCGGTACTCTTATGCTTTTAAGACCAGGGCAGTCCATGAATGCAGCAGTGCCTATAGACTCAACACGGTCGCCCAAAACAACATCGCCAAAGTCAAGCGCTTTACAATTGCAGAAAGCATTGCTTCCTATGGCAGTGATCGTGTTGGGAAGATCAAAGGCTTTTTTGCCTTCGTTAGGTGAGCCCTCGTATGTGATAGATTCAAGGTTTTCACAGTTCTTGAATGCATTATTGCCGATAGATGTTATGACCTTGTCGTCGAGATCCGAAAGGAGTTCTTTTTTGAAATCAGCAAGCTTGTCGCCATAATCAGCTGTATGCCTGTCGTAGTATTCATGAGCTAATTCCGTAGAGTGTGCCGCGATGTGATTTTCAATGATCTCGTCAATATCAGAGTCTTCTGGATCTATGCCGTAATTCTCGTTGAGTGTTTTCAAAAGATCATCTTTGTGCTTTTCAAGGTAAAGATCACAAAGCTCGTCCTGATATTTTTCAACATACTTTTCAATTAGCTTTTCATTTGTAGTATCTTCTGCTATTATTGCTTTCATTAATGTTGAATAATCTTCAAAAAGAATATTCTTGACAAGTTCTTTATTCTGTATAGGATCATCAGACTTATTCATAGGACCGTAGCCTGATATGTAAAGGTATCCATCGGGATACAATGAATAGTGAACATTGTCACCAAGCTGACCGTATTCGAGCATTGCGTGTTCAGGACGCTCATTGATGATAGTGTCTATTGCTGATTCAACAGTATGAGTTGTAGGCTCTGTATAAACAGTAGTTGTTGTAACTACAGGTTCACTTTCGTTCGTTGATATTCCGCCGTCAAGCTTGATATCAAATTTTGTATATTCAGGACGTATAAAGAAGTCACCGCTTTTTATAAGTTCATCCTTTGAATATATTTTATAAGTATGCCATTTATCAGGCTTGAGGAAGAAGCAAACTGTGTCACCGCTTCCGGTAAGCTGCTTTTCGCCATCAACTTCAACCACAAGTCCCTGTGCTTTTACTTCATCATTTCCTATAATGTGAAAATCAGCAGCGTAAAAGTAATTTCGACATTCGCCAACTCCAATTACCTTGGTAGTAAATGACCAGTGTATCGCCTCAAATTCCCATTCCTTCTCAGCTAATTCCAATGTCATTTTCTTTACGAAAGGAAATTTCAGATTTACTTTTACTTTTACTGATATGCTCGGTGTGATTTTTAAGCAACGCTTACAAGCGTGGAGTGGTTCGTATTTTGAAGCATTTTCAGGTGCAGGTACTGAGAAAAATAATTCGCCTATTTCTGGTTTGATTCCCGTATCTGCTGACGTTTCCATAGATAACGGAGTTACACTTACTTTAAATTTAATAGGAAATTCAAGCGAAACGCAGAGAATATCAATAAATAAAGAAAAAGAGGCGGAAGGGGTAAATTCAAAATAAAAATCTCCTTCTATCTCAAACTTATTTGATTGAGTTTTTTCTATTTCATTATCTTCTCCGCCGCCATAAGAGCCGCGATGGATTTTATATGGGAGTTTAATACCTGTAGAAATCGTAACAGAAGCTTCAATACCTATTTTAATTTCTCCCTTTAACTCGACTGAAATACCTGGAATTGGAGTAGGAATAGGCGTTTCTAACATTGTAAATGTACATTCAAACTTTGCATTTCCTTCTGCTTCCAGTTTAGCTTCAGTGTATCCATCCCAACCGAATTCGTAATCCTTTTTGTACTTGTAATATGTAAGATTTCCTTCAAGAGTTATTTTTATAGATGCTGAAAATGCAGCTTCAAAGCCAGTTTCAGCTTGTAAATTGGATTCCTGATCATACTTAAACTGATCTTTATCGGCTGATTTGTATAGCGGCTTGTTGATGTTAACAAAGTCGTCAACTTTATTTCTGCCAAATTCATCTTTTTCATAAAAACTTGTTTTATCAATCGGTTTAGGTGTGCCTATTTTCCATTCAAATGGTATTTTTATTTTTTGACCGTCTTTTGATACTTTCTTTGCATTGAAACCCAGAAAACTGAAATCTGATTTAGGAGTATTTGTATCACCATAACTGAGTACACTGTATTCGAGGGCAGGCTTTCCGTTTTCGTCTTCTCCGACACCGTTATATATGACAGAGTAATCATCATTTTCTTCATCAGCGTCTTGGCTGCTGACAACGATATTATCTTCATTTCCTGCTTCTTCAAGCTCGGAAGGATCAATGTTATCCATGCCTACGTCGATCTTGATTATATCGAACATATCATCAAGATCGTTGCCGCCTCTGATAGTTGCGGTATCACCGTCAATGTCTACGCTTTCAACATTAACGGCAACGATGTTTTTTTCATCAGGCTGAGCATAGAAATAATCACCTGCGGAAAGATAGCGGATGCTGTCATTGATATTGTCGAATACGTATACGTCATTGTCATAATCAGCAGATACAAGGGTGTTTTCATTATCGCTGATATCGGCTATGACCGTTTCTTCGTTGAGAACGAAGAAATTCGTTGTATCGTCATTGTCGAGGTTAACAACGTAATCCTCATTGTAATCATCAACAGTAGCTTTGCTGAGTTCCTGCATAAAGCGCATATACTTGCTGATACTGAATGTTTCGCTGAGTTCATTTCCGTAGACATCTGTGAGTACAGCGGTTACCTTGAAAAATTCAGGCATCATACTCTTGTCAACAGAAAGGATAGTTTCACATCTTTCGCCCTGACTTACGGGAGAAGTCATTTCATAGACGTCGTTCTCGTTATCGTCATTGATGAACGATATCTTCAGAATACAAGCCGAGCTTTGTGAAGTAACAGCTGTAAGCTTTCCCGAAACAAGGTCAAAATCCAGATTTGCAACTTTGTAGTTTTCAGGATCAGCTTTAAGGCTCAAAGGTCTGATGCCTTCATTTTTGTCCTCGGAAGCAGTTTTTTCGATAAACTTTCCGAAGGAGTTATTACCCTTTAGCTGAGTTTCAGAGCTGCTGTCGGACGGATCATGTTGTGCTTTTGACCGCGTGCCGGCATACAGAAAGTTGAAGCCATCTGCCGCTGCTGTTGAAATGAGCATTGTTAAACTCAAAGAAGCAGCTATCAGTTTCTTTATCATGAGATATCCTCCTTTTTTTATGTGGATATTATAGCACAAAAAAATTTTAATTTCCATAAAAAGTTAATGAGTACAAAAAAATTGATTAAACTTGGTGGGGATGCACATATTTTATGGTGATAAATATATATAAGTTTACTGATGCTAAGCAATACATATTTTTTTACAAATTATAGGCGCAAAGCTGATAAAGGCGAATCTATTTCTTGATATTTTGTCAATTGTAGCTAAACGCAGTAATATTCAATTGTTAATAATCACAATAAACTGCATATATTCTTCCTTGATAATTGACAGATCAATATAAAAAATTGATTCGTACTCACGGTGAAAAAAACTTACTGAGAAAAAGCTGCTTTATGACCTGTCCGTTAAAGAGAAAATATAGCGAATATAATAAATGAGCGGCAGTGGCATATTAAAATGACAGGCTATTTGCCGTATTGAGGAATTATACTAATTACAGAAAGGAATTTATTTATGAAGAAAAAAATCACAGCGCGTATTTCGTCAGTATTAGCAGCTGCAGCAATGACGCTTTCAACACAGACAGTGTTCTGTGCAGCGGCAGCAAACAAGACGGCAGAGGAGATGCAGACTGCTTGTGACAAGCTTTATGCACATTCAAGGGAGTTCAGAGTTGACAATGAAGTATTTAACGAACAATATGCCAAGGTAAAGGAAAAAATTGATGAAAATCCTCCGGCTTATGATTTTGCACAGGACGTTCCGTATGATGGTCCGAAGGTAAACTATGCTGATTATCAGGTCATCAGAGACAAGATAAATGAGCTCTACAGCAATAACGGCTTCAAGGATCTTTCATTCGCAGTTACAAACGATACAAGCAAGTACGATATTGACGGAGATGGCAGGATCAGCTATTATGATTATTGCTATATTCTCAGATATGCTCAGGAGGATCTGGGACTGACTGACAAGTATACTGATCTCAGTGGTCCGGATGAAAAAGGTGTCGTTTCAAACGATATGCTCAGCATGGAGATAGGAGAGGGCTGGCTAAGTATTAAAAAACTTGTTTCGGAAAAGACTGTGATAACTCTTCCTTCTGAAGTATGCTGCAAGGTAGAGACTGAGATCGTTGAAAACGGTGGAAAAAAGAAGGTTGCCTCATGGTGCATCTTACCGGTGGCAAGTATTGAAACCAACGCATTTTCAGCTTGTAAGAATATGGTAAAGCTCAATATCATTAATTACATTCAGCCAAAGTGGTTCAAACAGGTTGGAAAATACGAGGGTGAGCTTTATAACGGAAATCTCCAGCCTATTGCTACAGGCGGAAAACTTGCTGACAGCTGTTTTATCAATATCAGTGACGGGGCTTTCGACGGATGCAAAAATCTTGCTATAATCAATTTCGGTGAAAACATTAATTTCAGCAGATATGCTTTTAATGGAACAAGATTCGGCGAACTCAGTAAAAACGTCTGGGAGGATGAGGAGACAGGAATATGGTATGTAAGAAGCAGCGACGGTAAGGCAAAGGTTGCTTGTGCTGCTGACAAAAATAAGTCACTGATCTATCGTAACGGAATATACAATCTTGATATTGCTGACGGAACAACATCTATCGCATCAAATATCAGAGATGCATTTATTGATGTGGATGAGAACGCCAAAATATCGGTAAATCTTCCGGAAAATATCAAGTATATCCATAAAGATGCGTTTTCTTCGGGAGAGATATGGGATTACGATTATAATGTTTGGGATTGGACAAATGCTGACTGTTCAGGCATTAATTGGATAAACGGCAAGACATTTAATGAGATCAAAAATGAAGATGCAGAGTTCGCAAAATATTTGGAAGATAATAACGGTTCATTCAAGTGTACAAAGTTTATGGCTGCTCCTGTTCAGAATATCATTAATAATAAAGTAACTGAGATCAATAACAAATACGGTTACGATAATAATAACGATAAGGAAAAGATAGAAGAAGTTTGCAGCTACATATTCAACAAAGCAGATTACACTTCATTTGTTGGCTCGCGCGACGAATTCTCTCTCTTCCCGAATGGTGTATACAATACTCTTGACCAGCCAAGAGCAAATATCTGTGCTGCTACCAACGGCTTCCTTACAGATCAGACTGAATGTGAGAGCTATGCTCTTGCCGTTTCACTTCTCCTTGACAAGCTTGATATAAACAATTATCTCCTTGGCTGCGACGGTCATGCATATAACTGCGTATTTATCAATAACAAGTGGCAGGTAATAGATATGTCCTGCTATGGAGATTACGATTGCAGCGATGAGTTATATTCACAATCCGGAAATACATCATTCATCAGAAATAAAATGAGAATTAATTCTTCAAACGGCAACTATGAAATGTATGTAAATGAACCATTGGCTATCTTCCCTAAAAGGGTAGATGGTGTAGAGAAAGAGACATGGTATCCGATGGTAACCATCGGTGGAAAAAAGCAGTATGCAGCTTTTGATACAAATAAACTTATAGGCAGCGATGTTGCCTTTAATATCCTTGGTGTAAGTGAAGATCAGTCTTGCCTTACCATTGCAATGCCAACAGATAATATCCCTGCTTCAATTAAGGAAAATATTGATAACGGCAGGATCAGAATTTTCGAGTATAACGGAGTAATACTTATAAACGGCGAATTGTACTATTACGAAAACAACGAAATGGTGACTGACAGCACAAGGAGAATCGGAAATCAGACAGTATATTTCGATAAAACAGGAAAAATGAAGCATACCGGCTGGGTCAATACAGGCGAAAAGAGCTATTACTTCAAAAATGAGTATGAGCTTGCTTGTAACGAGACCCTGAATCTTGAACGCAATGGCAGTGAAAATTGGTTCAGGTTCAACAGTGACTGTTCAATGCATATAGGACTTGGCATAAAAGATTATTCGCTGTGTTATTTTGATATCAACGGCATGGTCAAGAACTCTTCAAGGTATGAAAACGGAAAGACATATTTCTTTGACGGCGATGGAAAGTATACAGGAACAGGTTGGGAAGAAATCGAAGGTACAACATATTACTTTACAGGAAACGGTGAGTATGCACACAATGGTGATTTAGATATTACCGAAAACGGAAAGACATATACTTACAGATTCGATCAATACGGAAACAGATGCACTAACTGGATAGAAGACGGAGGTGTATATTATTTATACGACAAGGACTATCATAAGGTAAAGAAAGCATTTGTTGAGTGGGAACACCTTTATTTCTATCTTGATAAAAACGGCGTTATGGCTACAAATAAGTATGTACACTGGAAAAACGGTTGGGTATTACGTGCTGATTCATTTGGTTCGCTCGATGTAAGCGTATTCGGCAAGAATGAGCTCGAAGAGTTCAAAAGTGAGCTTGTAGCATACTAATATATGTAAATCGGATCATATATCATCAATGATAAATAAAATATCGGCTCCGTGAGGAGCCGATATCAGCCTGTCCACAAAGCCCCTCTGCGAGCAACGCAGAGGGGCTAATTACACAGAATATCAGGCAAAAACAAGATCAGAACACAAAAATGGGATATATACAGTATAAAACAACGAAGGCTGACGATCCTTTCTGAGG
>NZ_JAILNU010000033.1 GCF_024691275.1 Ruminococcus sp.
CCTCAGAAAGGATCGTCAGCCTTCGTTGTTTTATACTGTATATATCCCATTTTTGTGTTCTGATCTTGTTTTTGCCTGATATTCTGTGTAATTAGCCCCTCTGCGTTGCTCGCAGAGGGGCTTTGTGGACAGGCTGATATCCCCTTTGCTATAAGCAAAGGGGATATTTGTTTACAGTAGTTTGATGAGTTCATCGCGAACGCCGTCAAGGCGATTATCTGAAAGACCGAAATCCATAGCTTTGTAGCTCCACGCAGCTCTGCCGATGCCGTATTTTTCAAAAACGGAGTTGATAGTTCTGTACCATTTAACGGTATCCTCGGGAGAAACAACGTCTATGCAGCCGTATTCGCCGCAGTAAAGACCGGTTCCGTGCTTTTCAGCCTTAGCGATAGCTGTAGAGAAAAGCTCCTCGAAATACTTTTGAGAAGTTACACTGTCCTCAAAGGGGATACGTTCTTCCGGGTCAATGGCAGTAGTCCAGTATGCGCCCTGATGAGTGAATTTCAAAGGCTCGTAGCAGTGCATATTGTATATAACATTTTCATCGTAAGGAGGATCGAGGAACTGCAGAGTATCGGCACTGTTATTGTGGTAGCTGCCGACAAGAATAAGAATATTCGGAGCTATAGCACGTATCCTGCGGATACATTCTCCTGCGATCCTGTTCCATGCGTCAATGAAAGAAGCATCTGTGACCTCGTTGAGGAGCTCGAAAGCGACTCTTGGTGTCAGAGAGCCATAGCGGCGGGCAACTTCTTCCCAAAGGCGGTAGAAGCGTTCCTGCAATTCGGCACTGTCAAAGAAACCGCTTTCGTTTTCGGCAAAGTAGTCAAAAGAGAAGCCTGCGGTTTTATGGAGGTCAAGGATAGTATTTAGACCATATTTTTCGCAGAACCTCAAAGCGCTGTCGATATAAGCGAAGCCCTCCTCTGAGAAGGTTCCGTCCTGATTTTCGATGATATTATAATCAAATGGGATACGAACGTGATCCACGCCCCATTTTGAGATGATACTGAAATCTTTTTCCTGAATGAAAGAATCGAGGTGCTCTTTTTCGTAATTACATTGCGAAAGCCAGCCGCCAAGATTGATCCCCTTGATGAAGCCGTTTATTTTTTTCATATTATCGCCTCCTATGGTGATATTATAGCACATTAAGTTATAGTGATATACTTGTTTTATGTAAATAATAGTAAATACATGATGTATAAACAAAAAATTATCAAATATGTCTACAAATGACAATAAAGCATTTAATATAATGCCAAACGTAATCGGGATCATATGAAGCGATAACGTTTGAGCTTGTTAAGATGAGGTCGATGATGCTTTACCCCTCATATCAGCAGTAACCTTACGAATGCAGAAAACAGAAACAGCAGCCCCAAAGAGGTGATAGCAGTTTGGGAATGCTGCTGAAGAATGAAATAAAAAAACTCGCAGAAAATATCTGCGAGTCTGGCGCGGATTGAGAGATTTGAACTCTCGCGCCGGTTTCCCGACCTACTCCCTTAGCAGGGGAGCCCCTTCACCACTTGGGTAAATCCGCAAACCGACGAACGAAAGTCCGACGATAAAAAAATTGGCGGAGAGGGTGGGATTCGAACCCACGTGACCGTTAAGTCAAACGGTTTTCAAGACCGCCTCGTTATGACCGCTTCGATACCTCTCCATTTTACATTTTTTAGTGCTGTTTGATTCAGCCATTATATTATATCACAATGAGCGGCAGTTGTCAAGTAAAAATTGAAAAAAATTCTATAAAAATTTTTGTGAAAATAAAAACTCGCAGAAAAATTCCTGCGAGTCTGGCGCGGATTGAGAGATTTGAACTCTCGCGCCGGTTTCCCGACCTACTCCCTTAGCAGGGGAGCCCCTTCACCACTTGGGTAAATCCGCAAACCGACGAACGAAAGTCCGACGATAAATAATTGGCGGAGAGGGTGGGATTCGAACCCACGTGACCGTTAAGTCAAACGGTTTTCAAGACCGCCTCGTTATGACCGCTTCGATACCTCTCCACTTTTGTATTATTTTGTGCTGCTCAATTCAGCTTTTATATTATATCACGGTAATGCATATTTGTCAATAAAAAATTTAGAAAAGCGGTAATAATAAAATTTCAACATTTTTGTGCAAGATGTATATTTGATATATAACTTCAGTCAATAGCCCATAATAATGCATTAAAGATGTAAAAACTTGTAAATTTTTCGGAAAAAATGATAATTTTGAAAAAATATACTTTACATATTCTTGAAATTAGTGTAAAATAGACTGTAGATAAATTTTTGTGAGGTGCTATATGGAACCAAAGTATAAAAGAATATTATTAAAGGTCAGCGGAGAAGCTCTCGCAGGCGAAAATAAGACTGGTCTTAACTATGATGTAGTAACTGATATCTGCAAAAGCATTAAGAAGTGTGCAGATGCGGGCACACAGGTAGGTGTAGTTGTAGGCGGCGGTAACTTCTGGAGAGGCCGTTCCAGCGGAGCTATGGACAGAACACGCGCAGATCATATAGGTATGCTTGCAACAACAATGAATGCACTTGCACTTGCAGATGTTCTTGAGTCTCTTGGCTGCACTGTAAGAGTACAGACAGCTCTTCAGATGTCAGCTATCGCAGAGCCATATATCCGCAACAGAGCTGTAAGGCATCTTGATAAGGGCAGGATCGTTATATTCGGCTGCGGAACAGGAAACCCCTTCTTCTCGACAGATACTGCCGCAGCACTTCGTTCAGTTGAGATAGATGCTGATATTCTCCTCAAGGCAACACTTGTTGACGGAGTATATGACAAGGATCCTCATAAGTATGATGACGCAAAGAAGTATGATACTCTTACATTCTCAAAGGTCATCGGCGAAGATCTCGGCGTAATGGACAGCACAGCTGCTGCAATGTGCCGTGACAATCATATGAAGATGCTTGTATTCGATCTCAGCAGACCTGATAATATCTATGATGCAATTATGGGTGAAAATATCGGAACAGTCGTATCCGAAGACTAATTAACCGAAAGGAATGTAATACTATGAAAGAACAGATGAACATTGCAAAGGAAAAAATGAACAAGAGCCTTAACGCACTCAGCAACGAATTTGCTTCTATACGTGCAGGAAGAGCAAATCCGGGCGTACTCGACAAGATCATGGTAGATTACTACGGAGCAGCAACTCCTGTTAACCAGATGGCAGCTATCTCTGTATCAGAAGCAAGAATACTTGTTATCCAGCCATGGGACAAGTCAACACTCAAGCTCATCGAGAAGGCTATTCAGGCATCTGATATCGGCATCCAGCCTGTAAACGACGGTAATGTTATCCGTCTTGCATTCCCTCAGCTCACAGAGGATCGCCGTAAGGAGCTCTGCAAGAATATCAGAAAGTATGGTGAAGAGTGCAAGGTAACTGTACGTTCTGTCAGACGTGATACTATGGAAAAGTACAAGGCAATGAAGAAGAACTCCGAGATCACAGAGGATGATCTCAAGGATTGCGAGAAGAAGGTACAGGATCTCACAGACAAGATGTGTGCTGACGTTGATAAGATGGTAGCAGACAAGGAAAAAGAGATCATGACTGTTTGATTGGAGAAATATGGCATTTTTCGGAAAAAAGGATAAAACTGAGCTTACGCTGCCCGAGAAGCTTCCCGAGCACGTAGGCTTTATAATGGACGGAAACGGCAGATGGGCAAAAAAGCGCGGTCTGCCCCGTTCCTTCGGTCATCGTGAGGGCGCAAAGAACTTCAAGAAGATAGTCCGCTACTGTAAGGACATCGGACTGAAGAATATCAGCTTCTATGCTTTTTCAACTGAGAACTGGCAGCGTCCTGCCGATGAGGTAAACACTATCATGGAGCTTTTCCGTGATTATATCGTTGATGTAAGAAACTTCCTCAGCGAGAATACCCGCATGGTATTCCTCGGCGACAAAAGCGCATTTGATGAAGATCTTCAGGAGAAGATGAGAAAGCTTGAGGAAGATACTGCCAAATATGACGAGATGACTCTCATGATGGCAGTAAACTACGGCGGACGCAATGAGCTTGCCCATGCAGCGAGAATACTTGCGCAGAAGGCTGTAAACGGCGAGATACGCCCTGAGGATATCAATGAACAGTCTATAGCGAATGAGCTTTACACTAAGGGTATCCCCGACGTTGATCTTGTTATACGTCCCAGCGGCGAGTACAGATTATCTAACTATTTAATATGGCAGTGTGCCTATGCAGAATACTATTTTACAGATGTGCTGTGGCCTGATTTTACTCCTGATGAACTTGACAAGGCTCTTATCGAATTTAGCAACAGACACCGCCGTTTCGGAGGTGTGTGATGCTAACACGTATTATTTCGGGCGCTGTGGGAGCTGTATTACTTGCTGCCGTACTCTTCTTTCATGATACTATAGTACTGCCCATCGCAGTCGCATTCATAATCGCAGTTATGCTCTTTGAGCTTCTCCGAGCAGTAAAGCTCCACAAGTGTCTGCCCATACTTATTGCAGCCGAGGCTTGCGGAATAGCTGTGCCTGTAATGTACGGCATCATGACCAAGCTTACAGTAGACGGACCTGTTGTTCCTCCGCATTATGAGTTCTGCGCATGGCGTTATGCTCACGATTATAATTTATATGCGTTCGGAGCAGTGCTTCTGTGCGCTTTTGTTGTGTTTATCACATGGCTCAGAAATCACAAAGAGATACGCTATGAGCAGGTGTTCTTTGTACTTGCCGTTATGATACTTGTACCGCAGTCAATGACAACTATGGTGCGTATGGAGTGCTATGACCCCGAAAGCGGACTGTTTCTCCTCGTTATGGGACTCTGCGGTGCATGGATTGCTGATACAGGAGCATACTTTTCGGGTGTTGCTCTCGGAAAGCATAAGCTCTGCCCTGAGATAAGCCCTAAGAAGACTATCGAGGGTCTTGTGGGTGGAATCCTCACAACAGCGATCGTTTATACAGTTGCATTTTCATGCTACTACGGCTTTACAGGCAAAAGAGCTGCTGTTGCGTTCATTACGGGAGCTGTATGCGCAGTAATAGGTACTGTGGGCGACCTTTCCGCATCAATGGTAAAGCGTCAGATAGGCTTCAAGGACTACGGCAAGATAATGCCCGGACACGGCGGACTTATGGATCGCTTTGACAGCGTTCTTTTTGTGCTGCCTACATTTTATGTATTCATCAAGGTATTTGGTGTACAATGATATTGCAGGAACGGACTATTCACGGATAGTCCATTTCGCATTTTATAAAGAACTTTTGATATAATATCAAAAGAAAGTAATTTCCATGAAAAGGGGAAAATATAATGAATAAAACAGTGTCGATACTTGGTTCAACGGGTTCTATCGGAACCCAGTCACTTGAGGTGTGTGAAAAGCACGGACTTAAAGTTGTGGCACTTGCCGCTCATAGCAGCATAGATGCTCTTGAGCAGCAGATAAGAAAATTCAGACCTGCATATGCCTGCATTTATAACGAAGAAAAGTACGGCGAACTCAAAAGTCGTATCGCTGACCTGGATGTTGAGCTTTTGTGCGGAATGGAAGGACTTTGCAGGCTTGCATCACTTGAAGAAGCCGATATCGTCCTCAATTCCGTTGTGGGTATGGTTGGACTTCTGCCGACACTTACGGCTATAGAAGCAGGAAAGGATATTGCCCTCGCAAATAAGGAGACCCTTGTTGCAGGCGGCGAGCTCGTAATGGAGGCGGCTGCGAAAAAGGGCGTGAAGATATACCCTGTTGACAGCGAACATTCAGCTATTTTCCAGTGCTTGCAGGGAAACAAGCGCGAGCAGCTCAGTAAGATAATCCTTACAGCCTCGGGCGGACCGTTTTTCGGCAGGAGCTATGACGAGCTGAGAACTGTCACCAAGGCTCAGGCTCTTCGTCACCCCAATTGGGATATGGGCAGCAAGATCACTATCGACTCTGCAACGCTTATGAACAAGGGACTTGAATTCATCGAGGCAAAATGGCTCTTTGACCTTACTCCCGAGCAGATTGAGATCGTGGTGCATCGTCAGAGCGTAGTTCATTCGGCGGTTGAGTATAACGATTACTCTGTCATTGCGCAAATGGGAGTACCTGACATGAAGATCCCGATACAGTATGCTCTGCTGTATCCGAACCGAGTGAGCTGTCCGACAGGCAGACTATCCCTTACGGATTACGGAAAGCTCACCTTTGAAAAGCCCGATTACAAAACATTCAAGTGTTTATCCGCAGCAATAGAAGCCATAAAACGTGGCGGAGCATATCCTTGTCTGGTAAATTCAGCAAACGAAGAAGCAGTACGTGCTTTCCTGAATGACGAGATACAGTTCATAGAGATAGGCGAGACAGTATCGTCTGTACTTGATAAGTTCCCGTCCTCTGAGATAAAAAGCTATGAAGATGTAATGGCAGCAGACAAGGCTGCAAGAGCATATGTCAGGGAACACATTTCCACAAAATAATTTCTTGAAAATGAAAGGATAAGATCATATGGGTATTGTTATAGCTATCCTTATCTTCGGCCTTATAGTCACAGCCCATGAGTTCGGACATTTCGTATGTGCCAAGCTCAGCGGGATACGTGTGCTTGAGTTCTCGGTAGGTATGGGACCAAAGCTTCTGCAAAAAACAAAAGGCGAGACAAAGTATTCTCTCAGGATTCTTCCTTTGGGAGGCTACTGCGCTATGGAGGGAGAAGACTCCACCAACAGCGATCCTCACAGCTTCCGCAATGCAAAGCTGTGGAAGAGAATGATAGTCCTTGCCGCAGGTGCGATGATGAACTTTATTCTCGGATTCATAGCTATTGTTATATGGGTATGCATGATGAGGAATATCGGTTCAATGGTCATAAGCGAATTTGTAAAGACCGATGCCAACGGTACAGTTGCAGAATACTGTGCAGAGAGTTATGAAACAGGACTGCGCAAGGGCGATAAGCTCATCGAGATCGGCGGTACAAGGATATACAGTATCATTGATATCAACTATGCTCTTCATGATGCAAATAAAAACAAGAGCTATACCGTTCTTGTAGAGCGTGACGGAGAAAAGGTAACGCTTGAAAATGTTGTTTTCAATAATAACAGCAATGAGAACGGTAACGATCCGTATGACTTTTATCTTACAGCAAGAAGCAAGAATCCACTGACTATACTGCAAACGTCAGGCGAGACCTTCATGTCCATGACCCATATAATCGGGTTATCGCTGAAACAGATGTTTTCAGGCAAGCTTGAAAAGGAAAATGTATCAGGTCCTGTGGGAGTTGTTACCGCTATAAGCGAATCAACAGAGGATACGGAATCGCTGTCTGAGATAATCTACAATTTCCTGTATATGACGGCACTCATCACCATAAATGTCGGCATATTCAATTTACTTCCTATCCCTGGACTTGACGGCGGAAGACTTCTTTTCTGCTTTATCGAGCTTGTACGCCGCAAACCTGTCAAGCCCGAGCATGAGGGCTATGTTCATCTTGCTGGAATGGCACTTCTCTTCGGCATAATGATATTTGCAACATACAACGACATTGTACGACTTATAAGCGGAGGTTGATATGCCTGAGGTATGTTTGCTTGGAACAGGCGGTATGCTTCCGCTGAAAGACCGCTTCCTTACGAGCTTGTATGCTGAGTATAACGGTAAAACCGTTCTTATCGACTGCGGCGAAGGCACACAGGTAGCTGTCGCAAAGCACGGTCTGAAAATGAGCAAGATAGAGCTGATACTCATTACTCATTGCCATGCCGACCATGTTACGGGACTTCCCGGGCTGCTGCTCTCCATAGGCAACAGCTCGCGTACTCAGCCGCTTGATATAGCAGCTCCGGAGAGCAGCCTGCCCATACTGAGGGCACTGCTCAGCGTCTGCGGAGGACTTCCTTATGAGGTGCGTTTTCACGGACTTCCCGAGGATAAGCCCTTTGAGTTTGCGGCTGATATGATAGATCCTATGCTGAGAATAAAGACTTTGCCGCTTTCTCACAGAGTGAGCTGCGTAGGATACAGCCTGTGTCTGGAACGCCGTGCTGTTTTTGATCCCGCAAAGGCTAAGGAGCTGGGAGTGCCCGTGGAGCATTGGAAAAAGCTGCACAGCGGCGAAGCAGTTGTACTCGCTGACGGCAGGAAGATCGTTCCCGAAGACGTAACGGGAGAAAAGCGCTCTCCCATAAAAATAACATATACGACAGATACACTTCCTGTAGATGATATAGCTGCATTTGCAGAAAAATCGGATCTTTTCATATGCGAGGGAATGTACGGAAAGTTTGAAAAGAAGGAGTCGATGAACGAAAAGCATCATATGCTTATGCAGGATGCCTGTGATATTGCAAAAAGAGCGGGAGCAAGGCAGCTCTGGCTCACGCACTACAGTCCTGCCGAAAAAGCCCCTTCTGTTTATGAAGATGAACTGAGAGCGATATTTCCCGAGACCGTCATAACCGAAGACGGAAGAAAGCTCTCACTTTGATATACATGAAATGATAGGAGGATAATCATGAGAAATGTCAGACCCGTAAAGGTAGGGAACTGTGTCCTCGACGGAAAACATATATACATACAGTCGATGTTAAATGCCCGTTCGGACGATATCGAGGGCAGTGTAAAGCAGGCTGCGGAGCTTGAAAAGGCAGGCTGTGAGATAATCCGTGCAGCTATTCCGAACATGGAAGCTGTAAGGCTTATACCTGCGATCAAGGAGGCAGTAAAGATACCGCTGGTTGCTGATATCCACTTTGACTATAAGCTGGCACTGGAATCCGCTGCAGCAGGAGTTGACAAGATACGCATAAATCCCGGTAATATCGGTGGCATGGACAGAGTAAAGGCAGTCGTGGACGCTTGCAGAGAAAGGAATATCCCTATTCGTATCGGTGTGAATTCGGGCTCTCTTGAAAAGGAGATACTTGCGAAGTACGGTTCTCCGACTCCCGAAGCACTTGTGGAGAGTGCAATGACTCATGCAGCTATGCTTGAGCATTTTGACTTTAACGATATAGTTATCTCGATCAAGTCGTCCGACGTAAACAAGATGATAGCTTCATACAGACTTGCGGCTGAAAAGTGTAATTATCCGCTTCATCTCGGAGTTACCGAAGCAGGAACGGAGCGCATGGGACTTATCAAGTCGTCTATCGGAATAGGTTCGCTTCTGTGTGACGGCATCGGCGAGACCATACGTGTATCTCTTACCGATGATCCTGTCCGTGAGATAGCAGCTGCAAAGGATATCCTCAAAAGCATCGGCAAGCGCGGAGGAGTAAGGATAGTTTCATGTCCTACCTGCGGCAGAACACGTATCGATCTTGTTAAGGCAGCAAAAATGGTGGAAGAAGCTGTCAAGGACATGGACAAGGATATCACAGTTGCAGTTATGGGCTGTATCGTAAACGGTCCGGGAGAAGCAAGAGAGGCTGATGTAGGGATCGCAGGCGGTGACGGCTGTGCTATAATTTTCAAAAAGGACGGCACTCAGCGCAAGATAAGTGAAGATGCGATAGTGCCCGAGCTTCTTGCTGAGATAGAAAAACTCTGATAAGCTTATCAATATACTTTTAATGAGATAAAGCAATGAAATACACAAAGGAAAACGAAAAAGAGTACTACGATCAAAAGCTTATAAATGATACCTTTAAGGACGAGAAAAAAAGCCGCATAAGATTGACTGGACAGAGTATATATTATCGTTTTTGGGTATGCCTTTAGGATTTATTGTAACAGATATCATAGGACTTGAAGAGCTTATCGGTAATAAATTCCTTAGATATACGACTGAGGTTTTTATATTAGTCATTGGAATTGCTGTAGTGAATATAATTGCTGCGAGTTTTAAAAAACTGATGACCAAGAAATAATTAGCGGCAGATCATATCTGTCAGTGATGAATTTTAAAAAGGACGTTGATCAATGCAGATAAAAATATCCGAATTTCTCAAAGATTTTACCACCGAGCTGCCCGAGAGCATTCTCGGCGGAGAGATATTCAAGCTGACATATACAGAAAATCTTGAGAATATCCGTTTTCATGTTCATTTTGATGAGCTTGTTCCCAGTGATGATATCTTTGCCTTTGAAAAATCAGTCGAGACAGCCATAAAGGTAGAGCAGGTGAGACTTGCACCACGTTATCCGTCTGAAAAATTCGGCATGGACTGCTACGGCGAGCTTTTGAAGCTTTTAAAGCGTGATATTCCCGTAGTCAACGGCTTCCTTGACGATGCTGAGGTCACACTCGGAAACGGGGAGCTTCGCATAAAGATAGTTCACGGCGGTAGGGAGATACTTGACAGATACAATTTCTGCATATACTTTTCGAGGCTGATATATAATCAGTTCGGTGTCCGCGTGAAGGTGCTCCTTGACGGCGAGAGCAACGTCAGTGAGCAGCAGTTCGATGAGATGATAGAGCGTCTCGAAGCTGATATGCCCGACTACAGCAGTCAGCTCATTCCCGCCAAGACTCCTGACGAGATAAAGGCAGAGGAAATGAAGTCGGTAATACCTACGACCACGCTTGATGTAACAGCACTGGATAAGGATTTTGATGCGGAATCCGCGGAGATAGTCAAGGGCAGAGCTATTCGAGAGAAGCCCATACCCATATGTGAAGCAGTTCAGCATCTTGGCGAAAAAGTTGTCGTAGTGGGAGATGTTTTTGCAAGCGAGCTGAAGGAAGTCCGCAACGAGAAAACAGTTGTCACATACGATATCACAGACTACAGCGGCTCACTCAAAATAAAGATATTTGCGAAGAACGAGGAAGTCGAGGAAATGAAGCTTGGCTCCATAAAAAGCGGAGCTACGCTTCTTGTTTCGGGGAAGCTGGACTATGATTCCTATGCCCGTGACATCGTTATATCTGCAAATTCTCTTATCAAGGTCAAGCGCATACCGAAAATGGACAACTATCCCGAAAAGCGTGTTGAGCTCCACTGCCATAGTAATATGTCGGCAATGGACGCTGTTACCGATCCTGTAACTCTCATTAACAGAGCGGCAAGTTGGGGACATCAGGCAATGGCAATAACCGATCACGGAAACGTACAGGCTTTCCCTGATTGTATGTATAATATGCCTAAGAACTTCAAGGTCATATACGGCATGGAGGCATATGTTGTAAATGATATTGAGCGTGATATGGTAGTCTACGGCGACGATGACCGTTCCTACGATGAAGAGATAATTGTTTTCGACGTTGAGACAACAGGTCTGAGTTTCCGCAACGATCGACTTACCGAGATAGGAGCTGTCAAGCTCAGAAATATGCAGGTAGTTGATGACTTCAACACCAAAGTCAACCCCGGATTCCATATCCCAGAGAAGATAACAGAGCTTACAGGCATAAGTGATGCAGACGTTGAAAATGCTCCCGATGAGGCAGAAGCGCTTCGTATGTTCATGGAGTTCTGCGGTGACAAGCCAGTACTCGTAGCTCATAACGCACGTTACGACACAAACATGATCAATCAGGTCTGCAAGCGAAACAACATCGACTTCAGGTACACATGGATAGATACACTTGTAATGTGCCAGTCCATGCTTCCCGAAATGGGAAGGCATAAGCTCAACCTTGTTGCAAAGCAGCTCAAACTCGGAAAGTTCGACCACCACCGCGCATCAGATGACGCGCTGATGCTTGCGAAGATATACATAGAGCTTATCGGCAGACTAAAAAGCGATAGAGGATTCAAGACTATACAGCAGCTGAATATCCTCGTTGATGAGATCAAGACAAAGAAACTGAAAAGTTACCATTTTATCATACTTGTCCGCAATCAGGCAGGACTTAAAAATCTCTACAGGCTTGTATCGCTCAGCAACCTTGAATACTTCTACAAGCGACCGCTTATCCCGAAGTCGAAACTTATCGAGCACCGTGAGGGACTTATCTACGGAAGCGCCTGTGAAGCAGGAGAACTTTTTCAGGCTATCCTTGATATCCGAGATCAGGATTATATCGACAATCTTGCGAAGTTCTTCGACTATCTTGAGATACAGCCTATAGGGAATAACGAATTCATGGTGCGGGACGGAGTTGCAAGAGACGATGAGGAACTGCGTGATTTCAACCGTGAAGTAGTGGCTCTCGGCGACAGGCTCGGAATACCGACTTGTGCTACCTGTGACGTGCATTTTATAGATCCCAAGGATGCGATTTACCGTAAGATCATCCTTGCAAGCATGGGCTTCAAGGACTCTGAGGAGCAGGCTCCGCTTTATCTGAGGACTACAGAGGAGATGTTAGCGGAATTCGAGTATCTCGGCGAGGACAAGGCTCGGGAGGTCGTTATAAAGAATACCAATGATATCGCCGATCAGATAGAAGTTGTCAGACCTATCCCGAAGGGCACATTCACTCCAACTATCGACGGTGCAGAGGAGGAGCTCGTTAAGATAACCCATGACAAGGCTTATGAGATATACGGCAATCCGCTTCCTGAGCTTGTTGAGAAGCGTCTTGACCGTGAGCTGTCCTCAATTATCAAACATGGATTCTCAGTACTCTACATCATTGCCCAGAAGCTTGTATGGAACTCCGTTGACAATGGTTATCTTGTAGGTTCGAGAGGCTCTGTCGGCTCGTCCTTCGTAGCTTCTATGGCAGGTATCTCGGAAGTTAATCCGCTTCCACCCCACTATGTCTGCCCTAACTGCAAGCACAGCGAGTTCCTGCTGGACGGTGTTTACGGTTCGGGATTTGACCTTCCGCCAAAGAAATGTCCCGACTGCGGCAAGGATATGAACCGCGACGGACATGATATCCCATTCGAGACCTTCCTCGGTTTCGACGGCGATAAAGCGCCTGATATCGACCTTAACTTCTCCGATGAATACCAGTTCTGGGCGCACAGATATACGGAAAAGCTGTTTGGAAAGTCAAACGTTTTCAAAGCAGGAACTATTTCCGTTGTAGCTGAAAAAACCGCATACGGTTACGTAAAAAAATACTGCGAGGACAAGGGAATAACACTTAACAACGCTGAAATGACCCGACTGGCTATCGGCTGTACGGGCATAAAGAAGACCACAGGTCAGCACCCTGGAGGAATGGTCGTTGTGCCGTCGGACTACGACGTTTATGACTTCACCCCCGTTCAGCACCCCGCTGATACGGCAGATTCTGAGATAATCACCACTCATTTCACGTTCAACTCCCTCCACGATACTATTCTTAAACTTGATGAGCTGGGACACGTTGTTCCGACTCTTTACAAGCATCTTGAAGACCTTACGGGCATAAAGATAAAGGACGTTCCAACGTCCGACCCTGATGTTATACGTATGTGTACAAACTGCGATGTACTGGGAGTAACTCCCGAGGACATTTACTGCAAGACGGGAAGTCTCGGTATACCTGAAATGGGTACGGGCTTTACCATACAGATGCTGCTGGACGCAAAGCCTACGAAGTTCAGCGACTTTTTGCAGATCTCGGGACTTTCACACGGTACAGACGTTTGGCTGGGCAACGCGAAGGATCTTATCGACAACGGCGTATGTACCATTTCTGACGTTATCGGTACTCGTGACTCTATTATGACCTATCTCCTGTACAAGGGAGTAGAGCCGAAAATGGCGTTCCAGATAATGGAGTGGACGCGAAAGGGAAAAGCTCCGAAGCAGTTCACCCCTGAGATAATACAGATGCTTAGGGATCACAATGTACCCGAATGGTATATAGAGAGCTGTCTGAAGATCAAGTATATGTTCCCGAAGGCTCACGCTGCCGCATACGTTATCGCAGCTATAAAGCTGGGCTGGTTCAAGCTGCATATGCCGCTGGAATACTATGCTACATACTTCTCTGTCCGCGGTGAGGACTTCGACGCAGAGCTCGCAATAAAGGGCATCGGAGCTGTTCGTGCTAAGATCGAGGAGATCAAGGCTCTCGGCAACGACAAGACCAACAAGGACAGTGCCCTTTATGATATCCTGCTCATCACAAACGAGATGATGTCAAGAGGCTACGAGTTCCTGCCCATAGACCTGTTCAAGTCTCATGCAACGGATTACCTTGTAGAGGACGGCAAGCTGAGAATACCGTTCTCTGCTATGAGCGGCGTCGGAGACAACGCTGCAAAGGGCATATATGACGCTGTTCAGAAGGGCGGATTCATGTCAATCGAGGAGTTCCAGCAGGAGAGCGGTGCGTCAAAAACAACAATCGACCTGTTGAAAAGTATAGGTGCATTTGGTGATTTGCCCGAATCCACACAGATGTCGTTCTTTTAACTTGACTTTCTTTTAGTAATATGTTATCATATTATCATGTTAGCAGACTAAAGTGATTAGACCGAGGAGGTTCAATTATGAAAAACTATGATCTTATCACTCCCGAAGGCACAAAAGACCTGCTTTTCGGCGAGTGTATCGTCAGAAGAAATATAGAAAACACACTCATGGGGCTTTTCAAGAGCCGCGGCTACAGTGAGACAATCACTCCGGGACTTGAGTTCTATGACGTATTCAACCTTAATTCACGCTATTTTCCGCAGGAAAACCTTTACAAGCTCACTGACAGCAAGGGCAGACTGCTTGTAATGCGTCCCGATACAACAATGCCGATCGCAAGAATAGTTGCGACTCGTCTGAGAGATGCAGCTCTTCCTCTAAAGCTTTGCTATGCGCAGGCTGTATATACCACCGAGCCTTCACTCAAGGGCAGAAGTGACGAGGTAGTACAGGCAGGTATCGAGCTTATAGGCTCACAGCTTAAAATGGCTGACCTTGAAGTAATATCCACAGCAGTTGATTCGCTCAGCTCCTTTGGCATGGAGTTTTCACTCGAACTCGGTCATATCGGCATTTTCAAGGAGCTTGTAGGAAAGCTTGACGCTTCCGACAAGGACAAGGAAAATATCAGAAAGCTTATTGAAAACAAGAATTTCCCTGCGCTCAATGATCTGCTTGACAGCTTCGGCAATTCTCCTGTTACCAATGCACTCAAAAAGCTTCCAGCGCTCTTTGGCGGCGAGGAGGTATTCGAGAAGGCTGAGGAGCTCATGCCTGATGAGAATATCAAGCGTATCCTTGACGAGCTGAGAGATATCTATACGGACGCTTCTGAGCTTTGCGGCGATGAGGGCACTATAACTGTTGATCTCGGACTTGTCAACAAGACAGACTACTATACAGGTCTTATCATAAAGGGCTATTTGCAGGGACACGGCGAGGAAGTCCTTTCAGGCGGACGTTATGACAGGCTCATCTCAGAGTTCGGCTATGACGTTCCTGCTGTAGGCTTTGCAGTAAACATCAATGCAGTTGCAAAGCTCATGGAAAAGAGCGATGTACTTCCTGCCGAGCCAAAGGCTGACGTTATCGTGTTCGCCGAGGAAGGCTGCGAGGTAGCAGCTATCAAGGCAGCCCGCGAGCTTCGTGAGCAGGGACTTGTCGTTGAGAACGCATTGTTTGACGACATCGAGAGCGTCCGTGAGTATGCGATGGAAAAGAAGATCGCAAAGGTAGTAGTAATTGACGGAGAAAGCAAGGAGGTCATGATATGAACAAGCCTATCAGAATAGCTCTTACAAAGGGCAGGCTCGAAAAGGACACAGTAGGACTCCTTGAAAAGCTTGGATTTGACTGCACAGCAGTCCGCGAAAAGGGCAGAAAGCTTATACTTCCCGTACCCGATGCAAACCTTGAAGTAGTTCTTGCAAAGGCAAACGACGTTATCACATATGTCGAGCACGGTGTGTGCGACATGGGCGTTGTGGGCAAGGACACTATCATGGAGATGAAGGGCAAGTTCTACGAGCTTGTTGATCTCGGATTCGGAAAGTGCAAGTTTGCACTCGCAACAAAGAAGGGTTACGACTTCTACAGCGGCTACGGCATAAAGACTATCGCAACAAAGTATCCTAACGTTGCAAGAAGCTTTTTTGAGAAGAAGGGCATGGATACCGAGATCATCAAGATCGAGGGTTCAGTAGAGCTTGCACCGCTTCTGGAGCTTGCCGACGGTATCGTGGATATCGTTGAGACAGGTACTACTCTCAGGGAAAACGGACTTGAAGTCATTGAGGACGTTGCACCTATTTCTGCAAGACTTATCGCAAACACTGTCAGTCTCAAAATGAGACATGCTGAAATAGACAGACTTATCACACTTATAGAGGAGAATCTTTGATGAAGAAAATATTTGCAAACGGTACTGATGAAGTGGCATTCCTCGCTGATCTTAAAAAGAGAAGCGGCGAGACAAACAAGAAGGTCACTGAAGTTGTATCCGAGATAATAGAGAATGTAAAGAATAACGGCGATAAGGCTGTAAAGGATTATACTCTTAAATTCGACGGTAATTTACCGCAGTATTACGAAGTTCCGCGCGAGGTCATCAATGACGCTCTTACAGAAGCAGATCAGGAGTTCGTTGATGCACTTCTCAATGCTCAGGAGAATATCGCAGACTTCCACCAGAGACAGGTGGAGCAGAGCTTCATATCACCAAAGAAGAATGGCGTTATCATGGGACAGAGAGTACGCGGACTGCACAGAGTAGGACTTTACGTTCCGGGCGGTACAGCTGCATATCCTTCAAGCGTTCTCATGAACGCTATCCCTGCAAAGATCGCAGGCGTTGAGGAGATAATAATGGTAACACCTCCGCTGAAGGACGGTACACCAAACAAGGATATCCTCGTTGCAGCAGCTATCTGCGGCGTGGACAGAGTGTTTCTCTCTGGCGGCGCACAGGCTATTGCAGCACTTGCTTACGGTACAGAGGAGATACCGAAGTGCGACAAGATAGTAGGACCAGGAAATATCTACGTAGCAACTGCTAAGAAGCTTCTTTACGGCATAGTTGATATCGACATGATAGCAGGTCCGAGTGAGATACTTGTTATTGCTGACGATACAGCAAACCCCAAGTTTGCGGCTGCCGATCTTATGTCACAGGCAGAGCACGATGTGCTTGCTTCTGCTATAATGGTAACTACCAGCGAGAAGCTCGCTGACGAGACTATCAAGGAGATAGACCGCCAGAAGGAGTACCTCTCCAGAAAGAATATAATCGAGAAGTCCCTTGAGGATTACGGCGCAATAATCATTGCTGACAGCCGTGAAAAGTGCGTAGAGCTTGCTAACGAGATAGCGCCCGAGCACCTTGAAGTACTCATGGAGAACCCGTTCGAGCTTCTCGGCAGCCTTGACAATGCAGGTTCGATATTCCTCGGAAACTATGCTTCTGAGCCTCTCGGTGACTACTATGCAGGTCCTAACCATGTTCTCCCCACAAGCGGTACAGCTCGTTTCTTCTCACCTCTCGGCGTTGCAAGCTTTACAAAGCGCACAGCTTACACATATTACACTGAGGAAGCACTCAGACAGGCTAAGGAAGATATTGTACTTATCGCAGAGCGCGAGGGACTTACAGCTCACGCAAATGCTATCAAGGTAAGATTTGAATAATAAAATGGAAAACAGCGTGAATGCACCCGATGATGCAAAGATACGCAGGAAAAAAAAGTATAACAGGATAGCAGACGTCATTTTTCTCGTTCAGTTTCTTGTGATGACTGTATTTTCTGGTTACTCATTTATAATGGTGGGCACAGATTGTATGCTGACAGTTATAGGTGCAATTTGGTTATTCCTGCTTATTTTAAGTATAATCAAAGGACGAAAGCGGTTTCTTCTGCTTGGAATAATTGTAAATTTATTCTGTTTAGTTGTCTATCTTTTCTTGCTAAGTTTCCCAAGCAGTTTTGGTTCAGCGAAGCAATGGAGATACGATCATCAGAGAAGGTATGTTGAGATTATACAAAACATTCAGTCAGAATGTTTCCCAGATAAAATTCCCGAATATACAAGCGATTACTATATAGAGTATATTCCGGGTATGTGGCAGGGTACAGGACATTTCCGCGTTCATTTCAAGACCTCTGCTAAGCAACTGGAACAGTACGAAAAGGAATATTCCGCACAGGCGATATACACCATTCCGCTTACTGATTTTAACCGCGGAATAACAGCGGTTAAGGAAATAAGCCCGAAGGCAGCTGTTTCACATGGAGATGACAAGTCACTTATGGTGGCATACGATCAGGATTACTGGGCGGGACACGAAAAAGATGCAACGGTGTATGTTGTGTCGGCTGTTCATAACTGGAATCATCCTCACAGTGGTGCAGTCATTATAAATAAGACAGACAAAATGGTAGAATTCACACATTTAGGATAACGCAATGGGGCGGCTCAAAATACAGCTGCCCTATAGGTGTTTTTTTGGAAAGGAAAAAATATGAGTTACAAACTGAATAAAAAGCTGGTAAACTTAGTGCCGTATGACCCTATAACAGGTCACTATGATATCAGACTTGATGCAAACGAGAGCTGCTTTAACCTCAACGACAGCTTAAAGGCAAAGATAGCAAAGAGCATTTCGCAGATAGACTTCAACCGCTATCCTGACAGCCTTTCAAAAGCTCCTACAAAGGCTTTTGCAGAGCTGTATAATATCCCCGAGGACTATATCAGTGTGGGAAACGGTTCTGACGAGCTTATAAGCATTATCGAGGGCTGCTTTTTCGAGGCAGGGGATACTATCGTCAATGTATCGCATGATTTTTCAATGTATGAGTTCTATGCTCAGCTCTACGAGGTAAACGTTGCAACTTATCAGAAGGAAGCGGATCTTTCTATTGATCCTGACAAGCTTATAGCTTTCTGCAAAGAGAATGGTGCAAAGGGACTTATCTTCTCAAATCCATGCAATCCTACTTCTCTGGGACTTGACAAGGATTCCGTAAGAAAGATAATAACTTCACTCAGCGATACACTTGTTATACTTGATGAAGCTTATATGGATTTCTGGGATCAGTCGCTTCTTGACGAAGTAAACGATTACGATAATCTGCTCATACTCAAGACCTGTTCAAAGGCTATCGGACTTGCAGCAGTAAGATGCGGTTTTGCAATTGCGAACAAGAAGATAACAAACGCTATCCGTGCGGCAAAGTCGCCTTACAACAACGATACGGTCGCACAGACTATAGTTGCTGATATCCTCAGTGAGAAGGAGTATCTCAGGGAGTGCCGCGACATTATCGTAAAGAATACAAATCAGCTTTACAAGGCGATAACAGCTCTTGACGAGAAGCACAAATGCTTTGAAAAGGTATACGTGCCATGCACAAATTTCGTTCTCATAAAGACAGATGAATTTGAGAATATATACAAGTTCATGCTAGAAAATTCTATCGCAATAAGAAAGTTTAAGGGCTTTATCCGCATAACAGCAGGAACCGAAGAGGAGAATGCTCGTTTTATGGAAGTTCTTGAAAAGTACTACAGTAAGTAACAGGGAGGTCGTTTATGCGAACAGCTTCTATTGAACGTGTTACCAAAGAGACTCAGATAAGCATATCGGTAGCACTCGACGAAAAGGGAAAAGCTGAGATAGATACAGGCATCGGATTTTTTGATCATATGCTCACAGCTCTTTCCGTACACAGCGGTATCAGCATGAATGTCAAAGTAACAGGTGATTTGCACGTTGACTGCCACCATACCATAGAGGATACGGGCATAGCACTGGGACAGGCACTGGGACAGGCACTTGGCACAAAAGCGGGTATAGTCCGCTACGGTACAGCATATATCCCTATGGACGAGTCACTAGCTATGGCAAGCCTTGACCTTAGCAACCGTCCGTTCCTTGTGTTCAACTGTGATTTTACAAATCAGAGCTGCGGCGGTTACGATCTTTGCATGACGGAAGAATTTTTCCGTGCATTTGCGTTTAATTCGGGAATGACACTGCACATAAATCTTCTTTACGGCAGCAACGATCACCATAAGGCAGAGGCTGTATACAAAGCAGTCGCTCATGCTCTGAAAACTGCTGTAACGCAGAATTCTGACGGTTCAACTCTTTCCACGAAAGGAGTACTCTGATGATAGCTATAATCGACTACGGCGCAGGAAATATATTCAGCGTAAAGAACGCACTTGACTACCTCGGACTTGAAAGCAGACTTGTCAGCGACAAGGAGTCCGTAAGGGCTGCTGACGCTGTTATTCTTCCGGGTGTAGGAGCATTTCCGGCGGCAATGAAAAAGCTTGAAGCAACAGGACTTGTTGACACGATCAAGGAAGAAGCTGCAAGAAAGCCTTTCCTTGGCATATGTCTTGGTATGCAGCTCATATTCGAGAAGGGATATGAGTTTGAGGAGTGTGACGGTCTCGGACTTATCAGCGGCAGCGTCCGCAAAATGGAGGAGACGGATCTTATAATACCGCACATGGGCTGGAACAAGCTGGAAAAGCTTAACGACTGTCCGCTGCTTAAAAACGTAGGTGATAACGAGTATGTATACTTTGTACACTCGTACAAGGCACACTGCGAGGATAAGAATATTGCAGCATATGTAGAATACGGCGGAAGAGTTCCTGCACTTGTTTATGACGGAAAATACGTCTACGGAGCACAGTTCCACCCTGAAAAGAGCGGTGAAACAGGTCTGAAGATACTTCGCAGCTTCGGAGGACTTATATGACATATAAAAGTCTGCTTTCATGTTCTTATAATACCCGCGAGCTTGGCGGCTTCAGAACTGTCAGCGGCAAAATGACGAGAAATAACGTATACTGGCGCAGCGATGTTCCTTCACAGCCTGTTGCCGAGGATATTGAAAAGCTTCTTTCTGCTCATATCACTACTATAATTGATATGCGTACTCAGTGGGAAGTCGAAAAAAATTCCGATATGCTTTCTGAAACAGCAGGCTTTGAATATCTACATTTTCCTATAACCGAAGGAAGCGGAGTTCCCGAAAGTCTTGAAGCTGTACCCCTTTCATATATGGAAATTGCAACGGCTGAGAATATGCCAAAGGTGATGAAAACCATTGCAGAGATCAGTAACGGCGTACTTTTCCATTGTACGGCAGGCAAGGACAGAACGGGCGTTGTAAGCGCAATAATACTCATGACTTGCGGAGCATACCGCGAGGATATAGTCAATGATTATGTCGTAAGCCGTGAGTACAACCACAAAAGGCTTGCAGCCTTTCTTGAGGCTCACCCCGAGGTGGACAGGAATATCGTCCTTGCGAATGAAAAGAGCATGAATGGCTTTATTGACCTTTTTACAGAACGCTTCGGCACTGTGGATGGCTATTTTGAAGCTATGGGACTTTCGGCACAGCACGCCGATATGATAAGAAACAAACTTATGAGGTAAAGATATGAGCGGAATAATACTTTGTCGTTCAAAATACGGAGCTTCTGCAAAGTATGCGGAATGGCTCTCTCAGGAGACAGGATTCAAGATAACAGACACAAAAAAAGCTGATATAAAAGAGGTCGCAAAATATGACACTATCGTTCTCGGTGGAGGTGTATACGCTTCTTCCATAGCAGGGATAGCGTTCCTTAAAAAGAACATATCAGCGCTGAAAGGCAAAAACATATATGTTTACTGCTGCGGAATGGCACCGCTTAGCGAAGAGGTGCTGGGCATACTGAAAAATAAGAACCTCAGCGGCGAGCTTTCAGACATACCGCTTTTCTATTATCAGGGAAAGTGGGATATGAATGATCTGAACTTGTCTGATAAGGCAATGATGAAGCTGTACATAAAAATGCTTGAAAAGAAAGATCCGTCCGAGTTAAAGGAATATGATCGTCCGATGCTTGAAGTAAAGGATAAGACGATGGACTGGACGGACAAAAAGTATCTCGCACCGCTTATAGAGCTCATCAGATCAAAAGGAGAATAATTATGATAATTTTACCTGCAATAGATATAAAGGACGGAAACTGCGTCCGCCTTTTCAAGGGCGATTTTTCCACTGTAGAGAAGGTCGCTTCCGACTATCTTGAAACTGCAAAGAGCTTTGAAGCAGCAGGAGCAGAGTGGATACACATGGTTGACCTTGACGGTGCCAAAGAGGGCAGACCCGTCAACACAAAGATATACACAGATGTAGCAGAAAAAACAAACCTGAAAGTCGAGCTCGGCGGCGGTATCCGCAGCATAGAGACAATAAAGGAATATCTTGATATGGGCATCACAAGAGTTATCCTCGGTTCTGTAGCTCTTAAAAATCCGAAGCTTGTATGCGAAGCAGTTGAGAAATTCGGCAGCGAAAAGATAGTTGTAGGGATAGATGCGATGAATGAAATGGTCGCAACAGAGGGCTGGCTTGAAAGCTCAGATGTCCACTACATAGACCTTGCAAACAAGATGATAGAGTCGGGAGTAAAGTACTTTATCTTCACTGATATTTCCAAGGACGGCACTCTCTCGGGAGTTAACCGCGAGCAGCTCAAAAAGCTTGCTGACGCTACCGAGGGCAGAGCCAATATCGTAGCAAGCGGCGGTGTTCATACTATGGACGATATCGTTGCCTGCAAGGAAATGGGACTTTACGGAACTATATGCGGAAAGTCGATCTACAAGGGAACTCTGGATCTCAGAGAAGCTATTGAATATTCGGTGAAGTGAAATGAAAAAAATCAGACCAACGAAATCATGGATCATCTCAATAATCATAGTTGCATTATGTTCGGCAGTATTTATAGCAGCAGAGTTAATGGGGAAAGAGATCCCTGACAAAGCAATACGTGTGATAGGTCTTGTGGGACTTGTTTCGATACTTGTACTGGTATTTTCGACTATCAGATCAATAAGAAACATGAACATACAAAACGATGAAAAATAAAAAGGCACGTATTATCAGTTCGGCAGTTAATATCCTGTCATTCGGTATGTTGGGGGCGTATCTTGTGTATATGCTCATGATGTATAAGGATTTCCCAGAACAGATAGGTGTACATTACGGCGAGGACAACGAATTTGATGTTTACACTTCAAAATGGCTGGCTTTCTTTCCGTTTATGGCAGGCTTCGTACTGGCGGTAGTATTCACGGTCGGAAGTATTGCGGTAAAAAATGTAAAGAGTATAAGCAAAAAGCTCTGCGATGAGGACTATATCTTCGTCAGAAAAACTTTGCTTATGGCTTTTGACGCAATGAAGCTTTTATGGTCGGTATTCTACACCATATGGGCACACTGCGTCATACATCAGACGAAAATGTTCACCTTCGGCATACCGATCAGGATATTTCAGGTCTTGCCGATATTGATAATAGCAGGAGCATTGATAGCAATAGACAGTAGAGTAAGACTGAAAAAGTCAAACTGCTATATTATCATAGCAGAACTTGTTTTTATTTCTGTTATGGTGTTCATTTTGATAATAAGTAACAATTTAAGGAAGTGAAAAAATGCTTGCAAAGAGAATAATCCCTTGTCTTGACGTTAGAAACGGCAAGGTAGTTAAGGGCGTAAATTTTGAAGGAGTACGTGACGTAGGTGATCCTGTAGAGTGTGCGGAGGAGTACAACAAGCAGGGCGCAGACGAGATTGTATTCTATGATATCACAGCTTCATTTGAGGGACGCGGAGTATTCCTCGACGTTGTGAGAGATACAGCGAAAAAGGTATTCGTACCTCTTACAGTAGGCGGCGGCATCAAGACTGTTGACGATATCCGTGAAGCTCTTCGTGCAGGAGCGGACAAGGTATCCGTAAACTCACAGGCAGTACAGAACCCGCAGCTCATCAAGGACGGAGCCGATATATTCGGCAGTCAGTGCATCTGCGTAGGTATAGACGCAAAGAAGATAGCGGATAACAAATGGACAGTATACATAAACGGCGGACGCAAGGACATGGGCATTGACCTTATTGACTGGGTCCACACTATCGAAAAGCTTGGAGCAGGCGAGATATGCCTTAACTCCATAGACGCGGACGGTACTAAGGAAGGCTTTGATATCCCGATGCTGAAGGCTGTATGCGAAAACTGCTCAATACCCGTTATCGCCAGCGGCGGAGCAGGCAAGATAAACGATTTCTATGAGGTTTTCGAGAAAACAGGAGCTACCGCGGCTCTTGCAGCTTCGCTTTTCCACTTCAAGGAGCTCACCGTAGGCGAGGTCAAGGACTACTGCCGCGGCAAGGGCGTGATCGTTCGTTGATGAACTTCATCAGGAGCGTAAAGCTCGAGAAGCTTACGAAAGAGCTTAGGTATGTATCAAAGCTTCCTGCTGTGAAAAGTCTTGCCAAACTTGATGAGTTTGAGTTCATAAGTCCCGTGACATATTTTGTCGGCGAGAACGGTTCGGGAAAGTCAACTTTGCTTGAAGCCTTAGCCGTAAAATACGGCTTCAATGCGGAGGGCGGTTCGCTTAATTTTTCGTTTTCCACAAAGAAAACACACTCGCCGCTCCACAGCGCCATAAAGCTTGCGCGCGGCATTGAAAGACCGAAAACAGGATTTTTTCTGCGAGCTGAGAGTTTTTACAATGCTGCATCGTATATTGATACTCTCGGCAGTGAGATACTCGGCGCATACGGAGGAGTATCTCTGCATGAGCAATCTCACGGGGAGAGCTTCTTCTCTCTTGTGCTGAACCGTTTCATCGACCGCGGACTTTACATACTCGACGAGCCTGAGGCGGCTCTTTCGCCGTCGAGACAATTGTCACTGCTCATAAGGATAAAGGAGCTTGCGGACAACGGCAGTCAGTTCATAATAGCGACCCATTCGCCGATAGTTCTTGCTTGTCCGAATGCGGATATATATGAGCTGAGCAGCAAGGGCATAGTAAAGACAGCTTATGAGGATACAGAAACATACAGCGTTATGAAAGCTTTTATGGACAGTCCTGAGCGTATGATAGACCACTTGTTTGAAAAGGAGTAAATATGATAAAGATAGACTTGAACGACCTTGACAAGTTCTTCGCCAAGGGAGAGCTTATTCCGGCAATATGCTATGAGGTCAACACAAAGACAGTTCTTATGCTTGCGTATATGAACAAAGAGAGTCTGAAAAAGACTCTCGAAACAGGATATACATGGTTCTGGAGCCGTTCCCGTCAGGAGTACTGGAACAAGGGCGCGACATCGGGACACGTCCAGAAGGTCGTATCCATATACGGCGACTGCGACAATGATACCCTGCTTGTAAATGTTGAGCAGACGGGAGTTGCCTGTCATACAGGAAGCTACAGCTGCTTTTTCAATGAAATATATAATACAGAGGAGAATGAATAATGACAGTTTATCAGGAAATTTTTGAAGTAATAAAGGAAAGAAAGAAGCAGTTCGAGAACGGAACTGCTGCTGAAAATTCTTACACTTGTTATCTTTTTGAGAAGGGCGTAGACAAGATATGCAAGAAGGTCGGCGAAGAAGCTACCGAGACAGTTATCGCAGCAAAGAACGGCGATAATGACGAGCTCATGAACGAGATAAACGATCTTCTCTACCACGTAATGGTGCTCTGCGCAAATCAGGGACTTGACTGGTCTGATGTTGAGAGAGTTCTTGACGAGAGAAACGAAAAGATCGGAAATCTCAAGAAGTTCCACGAAGTAGACAAGAATACATGATGAAAAAAGCCTGAGAATAGATCTCAGGCTTTCTTTTATCCACCCATCTGCGTCCTGAAATCCTTAGTGTCGAGGAAATCAAACAGAGCGGTGAGTATGTCATTGTAGCATGGTATATAGATATGTATACCGTCACCCGATGTATAATCATCACGGAGGTCAAGATTTTCGTCGCAGACAACCGAATAAGCATCGAAGAATACTATTTTGGGTGAGTCTATATCATCAACCATTTGTTTGAGAGCGGCATTGTACTCGCGCACGATATCGTTGCGGATAACATCGCAGTACGAGCACACGGGAGTAATAGCAGCGACCACGATATTTATATCGGGAACTCGCTGACGTATCTGATCTATAACGTCATGGTATCTCCGGACAAAAGATTCGGGCGAGTTCATATTAACGTCGTTCATTCCCACAGACATATACAGCAGCCGCGGTCGGATATAATCAACTGCGTCGATCATGCCGATGTCGCCGAACCCGTAATTGAAGGTGAAGTAGTCCAGGTTCCACATTGATACAGATTCTGTTGCGATATTATGTATATCAGGGATAAATCCGTAGTAATCGAAGCCGAGAGCGAGAGAGTCTCCCGCAACAGCAAGTCTGTCCTGATAGAACGAGCTGTTGGGTGAAGTGCCCGCATAGACTGTCGGCGCACAGACTTCAAAAGGTGAAGTCGTAAAAGTTGTAGTAGTTGTTGTCACGGTCGTTGTAGTGACAGTAGTTATACGGCACTCGGTCAGCTCATCGGAAATGATTTCCGAAGCAGCATCAACAGCCGAGACAATGAGCTTTGAGCCCTTATCTTCTCCTCTGTCGTTATATAGAGAGGAGGTCATGGAAATGCATAATAAGACCGAAAAAAGCAAAAGGATCACAGTTATCGGACTATTCAGCATTTTCAAAAACTTTTTTTTCATAAAATACACTTCCTGTAGCTTGTGGGAGCCCCCACGGAGAAAGCTCATATAAGAGCGCAGACTATATTTTACCACATTTTTCGGAAAATGTAAAGTCAAAATAGTATCAACATAAAATTCATAGTTTTTACCTTGACATTATTGCCGAGTGGGAGTATAATAATTGTTAACTGAGCGCAGGCGGCTTTTTGCGCATATTTGAATATTATTGTTTTCAGGAGTGTATTTATATGAATAATGTTAAGATAACAGATCTTTATGATCTTTCACACAGTGCTGCAAAGGAGTATCTCAGCAGGTTCACATATCCATGGGAGGCTCTCAAAGGGATCAGCAGCTTTATAATCGAACTGGGATCATCACTCAGTCCCGATGAGTACGATAATCCTGCCGAGAATGTATGGGTACACAAGACAGCAAAGGTGTTCCCGTCAGCATATCTTGGAGCTCCCTGTATAATCGGAGCAAATACCGAGGTGCGTCACTGTGCATTTATCAGAGGTAGCGCTCTTGTCGGCGAAAACTGCGTTGTGGGCAATTCCGTGGAGCTCAAAAATGTTATCCTTTTTGACAATGTACAGACACCGCACTATAACTACGTAGGCGACAGCATACTCGGCTACAAGTCTCACATGGGAGCAGGTTCCATCACATCTAATGTAAAGTCTGACAAGACAAATGTTGTGATAAAGTCGGATACAGAGGAGCTTGAAACAGGCATCAAGAAAATAGGCGCAATGCTTGGCGACTTTGTTGAAGTAGGCTGTAACAGCGTACTGAATCCGGGAACAGTTATCGGAAGAAATTCCAATATCTACCCTACGAGTTGTGTAAGAGGAGTCGTACCTTCCGACAGCATCTATAAGACAGGCGGAGTTATAGTTCACAAGGCATAAGCGGAGGAGAAAAAGTGAAAAGAAAGATATTAGCGTCCGTAGCATTTACAGCGGCATTTGCCCTCACGGTAACAGCTTCATGTTCGGACAACAACACTGATGATTATCTTTACGAAACAACAACGACGGAAGTGACAACTACCGAAGAACCAACAACTGCCACAACAAAGCAGCATACGACTGAGGCAACAACAGAAGCGAAGAAGGAGTACCCTGAGCTCGTGAATACATACTCGGGAACATATGTAGCTACACAGGGAGTTACAGCTCTTGATTTTTCTGTGTTCGGAACCGATGATGACGGCGTAATACAGGCACTTTTCTCGTTCCATGAAGATCCCTCGAATACAGGAGTACCTTCGGGGAGCTATCTCATGGAGGGTACTGTTGATGAGGAAAAAAGCGTAAATGGTGTTGTTGCAGTTGATTTCAAAGGCTCAAAATGGGACAAGAAGCCTGAAACATACAGTATTATCGAATTCAAGGCATATTTCGACCCTGAAAACGGCATTGTGAAGTCTGACAAATACGAGCTGAAGCTTAAAAAGACAGCAGGAGCTGATCTTGGTATACTCGTAAACAGATATGAGGGAGAGTATACTCCCGAAGCAGGCGAGAAGGAGATAAGCTTTGATATCGTAAACGTAGGAAATCACGGCGATATAGAGGCGGTATTTGAGTTTGAACCTGAAAAAGGCAAAAAGGTAAGCTTTATAAGCGAGGGACAGGTAAGCAATATCGCATCAGACGGCAGGATAACAGCTTCCTTTACAGGTATTGAATGGAGCGAAGAAGTAAAGGACAAGAAGTATATCGACTTTGAGGGCGTTTTCTCTGCTGACGGAAGAACTCTTACAGAAAACGGCGGACACAATATAAAGCTCGCTGTAAAATAACACATCAGGCTGCCTTCGGGCAGCTTTTTTGTTTACTTTTTTCGCTTAAAATATTGTAAAATAAGACAAAATGTGGTATGATAAAAATAGTATTTGCCCACTGACGGCAGAATGGAGGACTGTATGGAGAATAAGATCACTTTCAGCGGCAATATGACTGCACAGATCAATTTTGCGATGCAGCAGAATTACGTACCTGTTTTCAGAAATATCATTATGACAAACAACTCCGATGAGGAACTGAAAAATGTTCGGCTAAGGATAAGCTTCGAGCCGGATTTTGCAGGGACTTTCGAGTCTGTGCCTGTTGACCTCAGACCTGCACAGCCTGTGGAAATAACACCTATAAATATAATCATGCGCTCAGAATACCTTTTCAGTCTCACTGAGAAGCTTGTGGGCAGTGTTACGATAGAAGCACTTCAGGGAGAAGAAGTCCTTGCCTCAGAGAGCAGAACCATCGAGCTCCTTGCATACGACCAGTGGTCAGGCATAAACTTTATGCCTGAGACTGCCGCAGCATTTGTATCCCCCAATCACCCGAAGGTACAGGAGATTATTGCAGCAGCAGGAGTGTACCTGAAGAAATGGAGCGGCGATCCTGCATTTACAGGATATCAGACAAAGAACCCAAATATCGTCAAGCAACAGATGGGAGCAATATATGCAGCCCTTCAGGAACAGAATATAGCTTATGCTATGCCGCCTGCAAGCTTTGAAGATGCTCAGCGCATACGTATGCCTGATGCCGTGCTTGAATCAAAACAGGGTACCTGTCTTGATCTTTCGGTGCTTTACTGTTCTTGTCTTGAAGCAGCAGGACTGAACTCCATGCTTGTTCTGGTACAAGGTCATGCGTTTGCCGGCTGCTGGCTTGAAAACGAGACATTCTCTGACTGTCTGCAATATGACGTATCGGCTCTTACAAAGCGTATAGCTCACGGTATAGATGCAGTATGCCTTGTTGAGTGTACAGATTTCGTTGCAGGAAAGAATACGGACTTTGATATCGCCGAAAAACACGCGGCGAGCAGCCTTGAAGATCCTGACAAATATTATTTTGCAATAGATATCGCACGTACACGATCAAGTGGTATTAGACCCGTACCTTCGAGAGTATCCGAGGGCGGAACGTTCAAGGCTGTTGATTACGGTGCAAGAAAAAAGTCAGAGATAACGTCTGCTCCCAATGAGATAGATATTAACGGACAGAGTGTAGCCGATGCCGAGGGAAGAGAAGTCACAAAGCAGGTGATGTGGGAGAGAAAGCTCCTTGACCTCAGTCTCAGGAATAGTCTTCTCAATTTCCGACCGTCAGCTATGAGTGTACAGCTCATGGTCAGCGATCTTGGCATACTCGAAGATGAGATGTCCAACGGTGAGGACTTCAAGGTGCTTCCGATGCCGAATGACATGACATTGCAGATATCAGACAGTAAGATATACGAGATCGAGAACGAGCGCGACATTATCACAGTTATTTCGGAATCCGAGTTCAAGAGCCGCCGTCTGCGTACATTCATGAAGGAAACCGATCTTGAAAAGGTCATGAAGAAGCTTCACAGGCAGGCAAAGGTGAGTATAGAGGAAAACGGTGTCAATACCATATATCTCGCACTTGGTTTTATACGCTGGTTTGAGACCGAAAAGAGCGACAAGCCCCGTTATGCACCGCTTGTGCTCGTACCTGTGGATATTATCCGCAAGGTACAGGAAAAGGCATATGTTATACGTATGCGTGATGAGGACACACAGGTCAACATCACCATGCTGGAGTACATAAGACAGACATTCGGCATCGACATCAAGGGACTTGATCCCGTTCCGGAAGATGAGAACGGCGTGAATATACAGCTTATCTTCAATACAGTCCGTCAGGGCATCATGGCTCAGCCGCGCTGGGACATAGTTGAGTATGCGTTCATAGGACAGTTCTCATTCAACCGCTTCATCATGTGGAACGATATCCGCAACCGTGCAGAAGAGCTTACGAAGAATAAGGTCGTTGCAAGCCTTATCTCCGGCAGGACAGAGTGGGAAGGCGATGACCTCTATATATCGCCGCTTGATCTTGATACAAAGGTGTCTCCCACAGATCTTGTTGTGCCGCTGAGCGCTGATTCATCGCAGCTTGCTGCGGTATACGCTGCGTCACAGGGCAAGAGTTTCGTGCTTCACGGCCCTCCCGGAAGCGGAAAGTCCCAGACCATTACCAACATGATCGCCAGTGCGCTGTATCAGGGAAAATCCGTACTTTTCGTAGCTGAAAAAATGGCAGCTCTTTCCGTAGTTGAGAAGCGACTGAACAAAGTCGGTCTCGGACCTTTCTGTATAGAGCTTCATTCAAACAAAGCTCAGAAAAGAGCAGTTCTGAAACAGCTTGAGGAAACTCTGAACGTGGGCAGGATAAAAGCTCCGGCCGAGTATAAGGCGCAGGCTGACAAGCTTGCTGAGATGCGCAAAGAACTCAACGGCACTATGGAGGAGATACATAAAAAGCGCAATTTCGGCTGCTCTATGTATGATGCAGCCGTTAGATACGAGAAGAACAGCAGCTTCGGCGGCAGGTTCACATTTACGAATGAGCAGCTCGATGCTATGAGTGAAACCTCTTACACCACATGGCGTGAGACACTGGAGAGCCTTGCTGCGGCAGGCAGGGAATTCGGTGACGTGACCACGACAGCTCTTGGAATATGTGAACTCACATCGTGTACTCCCGAAACGAGAGGAGCTATGGAGGCAAAGCTGAGAGAGCTGAAAACAGCACTTGCTGCCGCACAGGGCGATACAGCTCAGCTTGCTTCGTTTACGGGCAGCAGCGAGATGACGTTCGAGGAATGCAAGCTTGCTGCGGAGATAATTACAGCTTCTTCAAACGGCGAGAAGCTTCTTCCCGATATTATAGCGGACAGCCGCTGGAACGGATATAAGGAGCCGGCACAGGCTCTTATCAGCACGGGCAAGTCGCTTTCGCAGGTAAAGAACGAACTTCTCGAAAAGTTTGAGCCCTCCGTACTGAGCTATAATGCGTCCGATGCACTTGTAAGGTGGAAGACTGCGCAGGGCAAGTGGTTCATTCCGAAGAGTATGGGCAGCAGTAAGCTTGTCAAGGAGCTTGCTGCACACGCGAAGTCTGCTTCGTCAGTCACAAAGGATAATATCACACAGTATTATGATAAGATTAATCAGTTCAACGTGCTCAAAGGGCAGATATCGTCATCTCAGCCTGATCTGCTGAAATACTTCGGCACACTAAGGCTTGACGAGAATACCGACTGGAACGATGTTGAGAACTGCACCGCACGTTCGTCGGAAATTGCCGAAAAGGTGGCAGCTTCAACGTTTGCTGCGGAAATAAAGCAGAAGCTTTGCGAAAGCATCGCTAAAGGCATAAGCGGTGATATATCAAAGATATCCGCTGATTTTGCTGCATTGGAGAATATCGCATCACAGCTTCGCAGCAGCTTCGGCATAAATACAGATAAGCTCATTACAGGTGAGAGCTGGTGCAGCGACGCTCAGCAGAAAGCAGATGCCGTTATTGAAGCCCTTCCGCAGCTAAAGGAATGGACGGGTATAGTGACTATCTGCAACAGGCTTAAAGAGCTTGGTATAGCCAATGTTGCAGAAGCCTACATGAACGGCGAAGTTCCTACTGAGCAGCTTATCCCTGCATTTGACTGCGATATCAGCAGGGCAATGGTCACGACAACTATTTCCCGCAGCAGTGAGCTTTCACGTTTTCAGGGAACTCTTTTTGAAGATACTATCAGACGCTTCGGCGAGGTCATGGACAGCTTCTCCACACTCTCCATCAAGGAGCTTGCTGCGGAGCTTTCGGCTAAGATACCCACACCCGGCAGTTCTGCAAACAGCTCGGAGATAGGCATACTGCAAAAGGCTATAAAATCAAATGGCAGAATGATGTCAATTCGCAAGTTTTTCGACAGCATACCCAACCTGCTCAGAAGAATGTGTCCTGTAATGCTCATGAGCCCGATATCGGTTGCGCAGTACATCGACCCGTCTTATCCGAAATTTGACCTTGTTATATTCGACGAGGCATCGCAGCTCCCGACCTGTGAGGCTGTAGGAGCTATCGCACGAGGTGAGAACGTTATCGTCGTTGGTGACCCGAAACAGCTGCCGCCTACGAGCTTCTTTGCTTCAAATCAGGTGGACGAGGAGAACTACGAAAAGGAAGACCTCGAAAGCGTTCTCGATGACTGTCTTGCACTTTCAATGCCTCAGAAGCATCTGCTCTGGCACTATCGTTCTCGTCATGAAAGTCTTATTGCATACAGCAATTCAAAGTACTACGAGAACAAGCTCTATACATTCCCGTCGCCTGACGATCAGGTTTCCGAGGTGAGCTGGGTACACGTCGAGGGTTACTACGACAAGAGCTCAACGCGAACAAATAAAGCGGAAGCACAGGCAGTTGTGGCAGAGATATGCCGCAGACTGAGAGATGAAAAGCTCAGAAAGCTGAGTATCGGCGTTGTTACGTTCAGTCTGCCGCAGCAGAACCTTATCGACGACCTGCTTATGGACGCTTACCGAGATGATCCCAAGCTCGAAGAGTACGCTAATGAGATGTACGAGCCCATACTTATAAAGAACCTCGAAAATGTTCAGGGCGATGAGCGTGATGTAATTATGTTCTCTATCGGATACGGTCCTGACAAGGACGGCAAGGTGTCTATGAACTTTGGTCCGCTCAACCGCGATGGCGGCTGGAGAAGACTTAATGTTGCGATATCACGTTCAAAGTGTAAGATGATAGTATTCTCAGTCATCACTCCTGATATGATAGACCTTTCACGTACACGTTCAGACGGCGTTGAGGGGCTAAAGGGCTTCCTTGAATTTGCTTCAAAGGGCAGGAGTGCTCTTCCTGTGAGAGCAGGCTCAAACAGCAGTAGCGAGGGCTTTGAGACAGTTGTTGCTGCTGAGATAAAGAAGCTGGGTTATGAATGCAAGTGCAGTGTGGGCTGCTCTGACTACAAGATAGACGTTGCTGTAGTGAATCCCGATAAGCCTGACAGCTACATCATGGGTATAAACTGTGGCAGTGAAGCACATTATCATAACGGAACAGCAAATGACAGATGTCTGTCCCAGCCTGCTGTGCTTAAAGGACTGGGGTGGAACGTCATGAACGTCTATATAATCGACTGGCTGGATAATAAGGACAAAGTTCTCGGCAAGATAAAGGCGGAGATCGACGCAGCTGTTGAACGCTACCGCTGTCCTGCGGCTGTTCCCGAGACAGAGGAGAAGAAAAAGCAGGAGCTTGTCTTTGAGACAGAGGAAGTGAGCAGCTTTGCTGAGAGCTTCGACAAGTTTGAGCCGTTCAGGATAAAGGCTCTGGGGACTTCTGAAAACTTCAACGAGAGCAGTCTTGCGAAGATAAGCAAGTGTATAAATGATATACTTACGGCGGAAGCTCCCATGAACAAGAAGGTGCTTGCGAAGAAGACATTCTCATGCTGGGGCATATCACGTCCCGGAGCTAATATGAAGGCTCTGTTCGATGCAGCATTTGCAAAGGCAGACGCTAAGACAACAAGCGCGGGTGAGAACGAGTACGTATGGCTCGGAAGTCAGACACCCGAATCATATGACAAGTGCAGGACAGTGTATATCGACGATGACAAGCGTGATATAGACGATGTAGCTCCCGAGGAAATAGCAGTGGGCATCAGGGAGATAATGTCCCGTCAGGTGGCTATGGCTCGTGAGGACTTGCTCCGCGAGGTAGCTCATCTCTTTGGATTCTCAAGAGTTACCCCAACTCTGGAGGTATCTGTAGCTCTTGGCATAAAAGCCGCTAAAAACCGCGGTTGGGTAGGATTCTCGGAAGACGGAAGAGTATCCTATACAGGAAAATAAAACTATGGAGGACGAAATTGAAACGACTTCTCATAATAATAGGAAAAATAATAGTTAAGATGCTTCAGCTGATGCACAGAAATGCGGGAAATCTTCCCGGTATCATACTGTGGCATCTGTCGAGGCACAAGGCAGTATCCATGTTCAGGGTGGACTGTCCCATCATCGCTGTGACGGGAACTAACGGAAAGACCTCGGTCACAAACTGCATCGCTCAGCTATTTGAGCGCAGCGGAAAGAAGATCATCATAAACAAAGAAGGCAACAACCTTGATACGGGTATATGCTCCATGCTGCTGAAATACTGCGATATGTCAGGCAGGGTAAAGGCTGATTACCTTATACTTGAAACAGACGAATCCCACGTACCTGTGGTGTATTCGCAGCTCAAACTGGACACGCTGGTAGTGCTGAATTTCTTCCGCGACCAGCTGGACAGAAACGGCGAAATGGAGACTCTTATCCAGAAGATAAACGGCTTCTGCAAGACATTTGAGGGCAATCTCATACTCAACGGCGACGACCCGAATACAGCTCGTCTGGGCAGGGCAAACCCCAAGAACAAGAACGTGAAGTACTTCCACGCCGAGCCTTACGCTTTTGCGACAAAGAAGATATTTGAAGCCTCTGAGGGAAGATTCTGTCCTTTCTGCGGTGAACCGCTGGAGTATGAGTACTATCAGTATTCACATATCGGCAAATTCATCTGCAAGAAGTGCGGCTTTGGCGACTATCAGCCGTATATCACAGCTAAGGATATCGACCTTGAAAAGCCTGTATTTACAGCTGACGGGCATACCTATTCGCCAAAGCTCAACAGCATCTACAATGTCTACAATATGACAGCTGTAGCAGCTGCGGCAAAGCTGTACGGCATCGAACAGAAGGTGACCGATTCCGTTATAAACAGTTATACCGTCAAGAACGGACGTATGGAGAACTTCATGCTTGGCAGCAGCAAGGCAACTCTTAATCTTGCAAAAAATCCTGTTGGAGCAAATATGACGCTGCGTGTAATGAACGAGATGCAGGGCGAAAAGGAGCTTCTTTTCGTGCTCAATGACAACGTTGCGGACGGTCTTGATGTATCGTGGATATACGATATCAATTTCAGTATTTTCGAGCGCGTTTCGAGAGTTGTTACCTCTGGCACAAGAGCATACGATATCGCAGTCCGTATCAAGACTGCGGGATATGATCCTGCGAAGATAGTTGTACGTCCCGATCTTGATAAGGCTGTTGAGGAGCTTGCTTCCACAGTGAGCAGAAAATTCATTATCGCAAACTACACGGCAGTTCAGCCAACAAGAAGCGCACTGAAGCGCTACATCGCAAAGCATGGAGGTAACAAATGAAAACGATAAAAATTCTTCATATGTATGCCGATATGCTCGACCTTTACGGTGACAGCGGAAATATGGAAGTTATGGCTTTCCGCTGTAAAAAGCGCGGTATCGGCTGTCAGATAGACAAGTATTCCATTGACTCAGAGATGCCTGATTTCAGCTCTTACGACCTTATCTATATCGGCGGAGGTGCCGATCTCGAACAGCAGCATATCTCGGCAGACCTGCTCAAATGCAAAGACGGTATCGTCAAAGCATACAAGAACGGAACATTCCTATTTTTGATATGCGGCGGCTATCAGCTCATGGGCAAGTATTACCGTGACGCTGATGGTAACGATATAAAAGGTCTGGGACTTTTCGATTATTTTACTGTAGCTCCAAACAGCCGCAGAAAGCGTTGCATCGGCAATATTGTTATCGAGACAGCTATTACGGGAAAGCCTGTTAAGGTGCTTGGCTTTGAGAACCACGGCGGTCAGACACAGGGCGTAAAAACTCCGTTCGGAAAGGTCCTTTACGGCAACGGAAACTGCTCAAAGAGTGAGACTGAAGGCTACTGCGAGAAGAATGTTATAGCAACATATCTGCATGGTCCATGCCTCTCAAAAAATCCCGAGATATCGGACTATATGATCGAATACTGCGTGAACAGGGGAGCATCTGAGCATATTGCTATAGAAGCTCTTGACGACAAGCTTGAAAAGGAATGCAGAAAGGTAATGCTGGACAGGCTGCTTAAAAAGTAAGAAGTGTAGGGGCGCACAGTGTGCGCCCTTAGCCGTTAGCGGCGATATCCACATCGCCGTGTCAGTGATTAGTGTCGGGGCGGCATTTCACACATATTAGAACGGCTCTATAGAAAGCAACAGATAGTTGCTTGATTTTGGCGGCAGAAATGTTATAATAGCATCAGAGGTGATAATTATGGAAACTAAAAATATTATACTTGAACTCAGGACTAAATTCGGAATGTCACAGGAGGAGCTCGCAGAAAAGGTCTACGTTACACGTCAGGCTGTATCACGCTGGGAAACAGGCGAGACCGTACCCAATACAGAGACACTGAAGATACTGTCAAAGCTGTTTGATGTATCCATAAATACTCTTTTGGGCTCGCCGAGACAGCTTGTATGCCAGTGCTGCGGTATGCCCCTTGAAGATGCTGCGATAAGCAGGGAACAGGACGGTTCATTCAACGAGAGCTACTGTAAATGGTGCTATGCTGACGGTGAGTATATGTATCACAATATGGAAGACCTTATAGAAGTATGCGTAAAGCATCTTGCAGAGAGAGGATTTTCCGAGGAGCAGGCGCGTTCCTACATGAGTGAGATGCTGCCTGAGCTTGACTACTGGAAGCAGCATAAAGAGCTTGGGGACAATGGCAGGTTTGAGGGGGTCAAGGATCAGCTTATCAGCGAATTCAATGCCTTGAATATTGAAGGTATGCCAAAGGTTGAGAAGCTCGTTTCACTTGTGGGGAGCTATGTCAATCTTGAATATAAGCTGCCTAATGGTGATATGGTAAGATTTCTTGATGATAATGCAACATATCTCGGCAATCAGCTGGAATGTGAAACAGGCGAAAAGTGCTTCGGTATCATCGGCAATGCTGACTTTATTCTTGTTGCATCTTATGATAAAGACGGCAAAGATCCGGAACTGCTCGTTTATAAAAAGAGATGAGTATGTTTGGGCGACTCTCCGAACAAACATGAATATTGAAAAAACTCCCGAATGCTGTTTCGATAAGCCTTCGGGAGCGTTTTTATTTTTTGTCCTTGTATGCATATCCGAAATTGATCGGAGGTGCAGTAACTGATATGTATACAAATTCGGAATCGCCGTCATTTAAAAGACCGTGAACGTCCTTGTCGGCAAATCTTGCCACATCACCGACACTGAACTTTTTTTCCTTATCATCGGCAAGGAGAAGCTTTCCTGTTCCCTTGACTGCGTACCATATCTGCTCGGACGCATTGTGAGTATGTCTTGGCTGACTTGCACCGGGTTCGAGGTGTACCTCAGTGATCGTAACTCTCTCACTTGTTGAATTTTCGGGATTGAGCAGCTGTCTTGAAACAACACCCGGATTTGATAATTCCCTGATTTCCTTTGCGTGGATAAATTCCATATTATCTTCTCCTTTACAATGTATTGTAAAAGTAATTATAAAGCAAATGAGCGGCAATGTCAAGCAGGAAAGTCGACATATGCAAAAAAGATATGACGTTATGTCATTTTTATTACGAGTTCTTCATAGAATGTATAAGTACATATTGGAGGAAGTTGTGATGATAAAAAGCAAGATAGTGCGGGATACTATTCTTTTGACGGTTATGCAGCTGATACTTGATACGGCAGCGCTGCTTCTGAACGTATTTGTGACAAAAAAACTGGGAACTTCCGCTATTGGTATACTAAGCCTTATGGGATCGTTTCTGGGACTTGCGGGCATACTGTCCAATGGAAACGCATTTTTATGCGCAAGCCGTTTTGTTTCAGAAGAGCTGGGCAAAAAGAACGGCTCTCCCGATGCTGTTCTCGGTCATGCTGTTTGTCTCTGTCTTATGCTTAGTGCAGCGGTGTCCGCAGGTGTATTCGTACTTGCTGAGCCTATAAGCAGGCGCTTTTTCAGCGGAGCACATATGACAGCGGCTATACGGCTTATGCCGATTGCTCTTGTTACAGGAGCTGTTTCAGCCTGTCTGAAGGGATACTTCAATGCTTGCCGCAGAGCTGCTGTAACGGCAACAGGGGACATTGCAGAATTTGTTGTGCGCTGCGGAGTTATAGTTGCGGCAACTATGCTCGAAAGCGCTCCTGATGAGAATAAGGTATGCAGCATAATGATAGGCGGCATAATAGCAGGAAATGCAGTGTCAATGCTGTGGTTCACAGCTGCATTCATGAAGCTGAGGCAAAAGAAAAAAGGGAAGTGCTCGGTCAGCTTTTTGCGGTATGCAGCCCAATGCTTTCCGATAATGGGTGGAAGTCTGCTTACAGCTGTACTGAGCAGCACCAATGATGCTCTGATACCTGTATGTCAGCGTCAATACGGTGATACAACAGGAGCAGCACTGAGTAAATTCGGTGTGTTTGAAGGGATAGTACTGTCTGCAATATTCTTTCCGTCGGTAGTGCTGTGTTCAATGTCGGGGATAATAGTCAGCGAGGCTGCGCGTTCAAAGGCAGAGAATAACAAGTGCAGGATAAAGATGTTCACGGAAAGAATAATTGCATGGACAATGGCTTTCTCGATATTTTCGGCAGCTGTACTAATGCGTTTCGGCTCACAGCTTGGAGAGCTTCTTGGCGGCGGAGAGCTTGCAGGACGAATGATAACAATGATAGCACCTGTAGTGCCGTTTATCTATATGGAGATAGTCCTTGAAGCTGTTATAAAGGGAATGGGTATGCAGAGCTTTTCGTCTGTGAATTATCTCATCGAGTACGTTATAAGGATATCCGCGGTGCTTATTTTTGTACCGCATATAGGATTTTACGGTGTGGTGATATCATATTACGCAAGCAATGTCTTCGGGAACTGTTCGCGTTTCATAAAGGTAACGAAGTCAACGGGGGCGGAACGGAAACTTTGTGGAACAATTGTGATGCCGCTTATATTGGCTGCGGTCACTGTATTCGTCGGGGAGATGTTCCTTGAACTGGCGAATATAGCCGAAAAAACGGTTCCTGTAATGTTGATATACACTTTATTATGGGGAGGTGCATACTTCACGATTTACTGCTCATTGGAGAAAGTAAAGCTTTTTCGTAAATGCAGGAAGAATATTTTAGTGATACTGCACAACAAACAACTGGTCGTGTACTATAGAATGTAGAAAATTTTGTGTTAGTATTGCAATTTTTTTATTAATGAATTATAATATTTGTATGCCGTGCATAAAAGACGGATAAACCATTTAAGAGGAGAAACTTTACCATGAAAGAATATGATGTAAACAAGGTCAAAAACATAGCATTTGCAGGCCACAACGGCTCGGGAAAAACTTCTCTTGCAGAGGCAATTCTTTACAAAGCAGGAGCTTCCGACCGTCTCGGCAAGACTGCTGACGGCACAACAGTTTGCGATTACGATCCTGAAGAGATAAAGAGAAAGATTTCGATAGGAACATCTCTTGCTTCTTTTGAATATAACGATCTTAAAGTAAATTTGCTCGATACTCCGGGCTTATTCGATTTTGCTGCTGAAATGATCGAGGGAATCAGAGCTGCTGATACTGTTATGATAACGGTCTCTGCAAAATCAGGCGTTAAAGTCGGTGCAAGAAAGGCTTACAATGAAGCTGTGAAGCAGGGCAAATCCAAGATGTTCGTTGTAACTAAGATAGATGATAAGGACGCTAACTTCTTCAATGTTCTTACGGAGCTCAAGACTGTTTTCGGTCCTACAGTATGCCCTGTTGTTGTACCTGTTATAAGCAACGGCAAGATAGTTGAGTATGTTAATCTTATTGAGATGAAGTGCTATAAATACGATGCTAAGGGCAACGCTATCGAGACTGATATGCCTACAGCTGAAATATCCGAGAAATTCGAGTACCGTGTTGAGGGTCTTGTTGCAGCTGTTTCAGAGGCTGTTGCAGAGACTTCCGAGGAACTCATGGAGAAGTTCTTCGAGGGAGAAGCTTTCACTCAGAAGGAGCTTATTGACGGTATCCACGACGGTATGAACAGAGGTATCATCACTCCTGTTGTATGCACGTCAGCTGCTGATCTGGCAGGTATAGATATGCTTCTGAAGGAAATCGAGCTTCTTCTTCCTTCACCAAATGAAGTAAACAAAGCAGAAGCTACAGCTGCTGATGATATCACTGAGATAGAGTGTGATGTAAATGCACCACTGTCTGCTTTCGTATTCAAGACAGTTGCAGATCCGTTCGTAGGTAAGATGTCATTTATCCGCGTTATGTCGGGCAAGCTTTCCGCAAACTGCGACGTTGTGAATGCTTCAACAGGCGGAAGCGAGAAAATAGGCAAGCTTTATACGCTCTGCGGCAAGAAGCAGACCGAAGTTTCAGCTACTTATGCAGGCGATATCGTAGTTGCTTCAAAGATATCCGCAAACACAGGTGATACACTCTGCGAATCCGCAAAGGTCGTTAAGTTTGCTGAAATGGAATTCCCGAAGCCTTGTTATTCAATGGCTGTAAAGGCTAAAGCTCAGGGCGATGAGGCTAAGATATCTTCAAGTATGCAGCGTCTTACTGAGGAAGATCCTACTCTCACATATGTTCAGGACGACACTACAAAGGAGCAGATACTCAGCGGTCTCGGCGAACAGCACATCGAAGTCGCAGCTGCTAAGCTCAAGACAAAGTTCGGCGTTGAGGTAAATCTTACCGTTCCTAAGATAGCTTACAAGGAGACTATCCGCAAGAAGGTAAAGGTTCAGGGCAGACACAAGAAGCAGTCGGGCGGTCACGGACAGTTCGGTGACGTTTGGATAGAGTTCGAGCCATGCGTAAGCGATACACTTATATTCGAGGAGAAGATCTTCGGCGGAGCTGTTCCTAAGAATTACTTCCCCGCAGTTCAGAAGGGGTTGGAAGAAAGCGTCAGAAAGGGCGTTCTCGCAGGCTGTCCTGTAGTTGGTCTGAAGGCTATACTGGTAGACGGTTCTTACCACCCTGTAGATTCATCGGAAATGGCATTCAAGACAGCTGCTTCCATTGCGTACAAGGAAGGTCTGAGACAGGCTGACCCTGTTATGCTTGAACCTATAGGCGAGCTGAAGGTATCTGCTCCTGATGACAATACAGGTGATATCATGGGTGAGCTCAACAAGCGCAGAGGCAGAGTGCTTGGTATGGAGCCTGTAGGTGACGGTGTTACAATGATACAGGCAGAAGTTCCTATGCGTGAGATGCACGACTTTGCAATGTATCTTCGTCAGACAACAAGAGGTCTCGGAAGCTTCACATTTGATTTCGTGAGATATGAGCAGCTTCCTGCAAATCTTCTTGCAGAAGTTATTTCTTCCGTAGGAGCAATCGAGTGATGATTCAGCTATGCTGTAACTAAATATGAAACAATTATAGGGAACGTCGTTTAGGCGTTCCCTATTTTTACGGTATATGATCTGAAAATAAAAGAAAATCCAATGATTTATAGAAAATATACTATAACTTTTCACTATTGTCAACAACAATTTAACAGAATGTGGAAAGTACTGTTAAAAAAGCTCCCGTATTAAGCTCGGTACTTATACAGAAGTTTTAACGTGAGATATTGAGGAAAAACCTTTTGAAAAAGGGTTTTTCTTCAATAATTTCGTGTAAAGTTTCTATATGAGTACGCTGCTTATACGGGAGCTTTTACTATCAATAGAAGGTAGCAACGGGCTGTTCGGGAGCTGTTGTCTTTTCAAAGCTCTGAACGTAAAGTACAGGACCTTTTCCGCGGTAGAGCTTATGCTTCTGAACGCTTATCTTGCCTGTGACAGTTATCCAGTCCTTATTTACGGGAGCATTATCGCTTTCGTACTGAGCCACGAGCCAGCAGTACTGGATATCCTCAACGCAGCAGGTCATGATATGACGACCGACTGCGAAGGTATTTACAGGGAACTTGTTGTTTTTGGCGGTAAGTACCTTGAATGTCATGACCTTGCCGTCGTACTTCATGGGCTCGTCCATGATATCACGATACCAGAGAGCGAAATCCTTGTCTTCAATAGTGATCTCGTCGGCTTCAACATCAAAGGGGAGAGGGTCTTCGATATCGTCATAAGCAACTCTGCCGTCGGTATACTCGTATACTATCTCGGCTTTTCGGCTGACACCGCGAACGATCTTATGGAATTCCTGCGGATCGTATTTTTCTTCAAAGCGGTTGAAGATCACCATTTCAGCGCTGTTGAGCTTGTCCACGACAAGGCTGCGCATATTGGCGTTATAGTTTGCAAAGGTTGAAGCATCAACAAAGTACATTATCTGAGCAATAGTGGTATCATCGGGCATAGCCTTGAAAAGGTCGTCCATGAGCCACATACCGTTGTATTCCAGCACTATGCGCTCAGCGCCGCTGTCTTTCAGTATTTTTGTGAAGTTCTCCATAGTGAACTCGGATTTGTCATCAATAACGTGAGTTATGATGTTTTTCTTCGGCATACGAGAGATATCGTACTCCTCAAGGCCCTCCTCACATATCAGAAGAAGAGTTTTTTCTCCCTTATTGAAGCGCTTGTCTTCAAGAGTTTCCTGTATGAACTTAGTTTTTCCCGACTCAAGGAAGCCGAGAAACAAATAAATCGGAATAACATCGTCCTGCATAGGCACGGTAAAATCTCCTTTCGATCAAGCCTTGAAGAGCTCTGCGATTGCTTCTTCGTTTATTTTTGAACCGATAACACAGAGTCTGCCGATTGTGCTTGCGCTTCCGGTGCGAACATCGGGAACTCCAGGTACATAATCGTAGTGTATCCATTTTCCGTCAGCGCCTGCAACGATACCCTTTGCACGGAGGATCATACCGTACTTTTCCTCATTGCCCAGTGCTTCGAGAGCAGCCTGTATCTCGTCGGTAGTGTATGTTCTTGTAGTTTCTCTGCCCCAGCTGGTGAAGACTTCATCAGCATGGTGGTGATGATGTTCGTGGTCATGGTCATGGTCGTGGCAGCCGCAAGTGCAGTCGGGACCATGGTCGTGATGGTGTTCGTGTTCGTCATGATCGTGATGATGGTGCTCGTGCTCATCATGATCGTGATGGTGGTGCTCGTGCTCATCATGGTCGTGATGATGATGCTCATGCTCGTCATGATCGTGGTGGTGATGATCGTGATGTGCAGCTTCTTCGAGAAGCTCCTTCAATTCATCATCAAGAGTGTTTTTCTGTGTCATTGCGTCAACGAGCTGCTTGCCTGTGAGCTCGTCCCACTCAGTTGTAACAATAGGAGCAGCAGGATTCTTTTCGCGGAGGCTCTTTACGCAGTCGTCGAGCTTATCCTGAGAAAGACCGCTTGTGTGGCTGAGGATAAGGCAGCTTGCATAGTTGATCTGGTTATCGAAGAATTCGCCGAAGTTCTTCATATACATCTTGTACTTCTTTGCGTCAACAACTGTGGTAAAGCCGTCAAGCACTACGTCGTGAGCGTTGATGTTCTGAACTGCGCGGATAACGTCGCTGAGCTTTCCGACACCTGAAGGCTCGATGAGGATACGGTCGGGAGCGTAATCTGCAAGAACTTTTTCAAGAGCCTTGCCGAAGTCTCCCACGAGACTACAGCAGATGCAGCCCGAGTTCATTTCTGTTATCTCGACGCCTGCGTCCTGTAAAAATCCACCGTCAATGCCGATCTGTCCGAATTCATTTTCGATAAGAACGAGTTTCTCGCCCTTGTAGCCCTCCTGTATGAGCTTCTTTATGAGAGTGGTCTTTCCTGCACCAAGAAAGCCAGAGAAGATTGTGATTTTTGTCATGTAAAACACTTCTTTCTTTTAAATTCAAATTATATTATATCACATTGATCTATATAAATCAAGTCTTTGTTTATGCGCGGAAAATATAAAAACAGCGCAGACATCGGGGATAAAAGAAGTGTCTGCGCTGATAGGTCATCTGTATTTTTTTGTGTTGAGTATCCTTATGGAATTGAATATGAGCAACATTGCTGTGCCTGAATCGGCAAATACAGCAAGCCACATATTCGGGTGACCGATAAGACCGAGTACAAGCACAACAGCTTTTATTGCAAGAGCAAATATGATATTCTCATAGGAGATGCGAAGAGTCTTGTCGGCAATTCTCTTTGCCTTTACGACTGCTTCAGGCTCAGAGTTCATAAATACGGCATCTGATGCTTCAAGGGCAAGGTCAGAACCGCTCTGCATAGCTCCGCCAACGTCTGCGCCTGCAAGAACAGGTCCGTCGTTGAAGCCATCGCCTACGAACATTACAGCGCCGCTTTCTTTTCGGATACGCTCTATTTCGGCGAGTTTTCCGTCAGGAAGAAGGTCGCCTTTTACTGAGTCGATACCGAGCTGCTGTGCCATAACGGAAGCATTTTCGGATTTGTCTCCTGTGAGCATAACAGTTTTTACGCCCATAGCCTTGAGCTGTGAAATTGCAGATGCAGAGGACTTCTTAACTGTATCCGAAACGATTATCCTTCCTGCGATCTTACCGTCAACGGCTACATACACAACGCTGCCGAGAGCAGTTTTCTCGTCAGGAACGGGGATACTGTTTTCGTTCATGAGACGCTCGTTACCGCAGAGTATATTTCTTCCGTGAACGGAAGCCGATATGCCGCGACCTGCTATCTCGCTTGCTGATTCAGGCTCAGTGAGAGTTATATCTTTGCTGCGGCAGTAGTCTGTTATGCTTTCCGCAACGGGGTGTGTGGAGCTCTGCTCGCAGCTTCCGCAAATTGCAAGGAGCTCGTTTTCGCTTATATTGGCATAAGTTTTTATATCTGTAACTGTAAAGCTTCCGTTTGTGAGAGTTCCTGTCTTATCGAATGCGATAGCTTTTATCTTGCCGAGTGCTTCGATAGCGTTTCCGCCCTTAAAGAGGATACCGAGTTTTGAAGCAGCACCGATACCTGAGAAATATGCCAGTGGAACACTGAGTACAAGTGCGCACGGGCAGCTTATTACCAGGAATGTAAGTGCCGAATAGATCCATTTGCTCCAGTTTCCTGTGATAAGTGACGGGATAATAGCGGTTGCAAGAGCTATTGCGATGACAATAGGTGTATACACCTTTGCAAAACGAGTGATAAAGCGGTCTATCTTTGGCTTTGTTGCAGAAGCGTCCTCGACTGCCTGAGCGATCTTTGATATCATGGAATCGGCAGCAGCAGCTGTTGCTCTGAGTGTAAATGTCTCGGAAAGGTTTATGCAGCCGGACATAACCTCGTCACCTTTGCGGACCGTCACGGGGACAGGTTCACCGTTTACAGCAGATGTATCGATTCTTGATTCACCTGATTCCACGATGCCGTCGGCAGCGATTCGCTCGCCGGCTTTTATGCGCAGAATATCGCCTACTTCTATCTCGTCAGAATCAATGCGTACAAATTCGCCGTTCCTGAGCACATCGGCTTCTTCGACCTTTAGTCCGGCAACGTCAGTGATAGCCTTTCGGCTGCGTTCAACGGCGTAATCCTCGAAGAGCTCACCAATGCGGAAGAAAAGGACAACTCCTACTGCTTCGGCATACTCTCCGAGAGCAAAAGCGCCGATCGTGGCAGCTGTCATGAGAAAATTCTCGTCGAAGAAATTCTTCGCCTTGATATTTTTTAGTGTAGAGAGAAGAACATTCGAGCCGAGTATAAGATAAGCAGCTGCAAAGAGCACTAAGTTCAGGATCTTGATATCAGCAGTTTTTTCACAGATGACAGCTGCTGCAAAAAAAGCAATTCCACAGATAAGCGGGATAATTTCATGCTTTAAGCCGCCTTTTTCGTGTGAATGTGTATGAGATCTGGAAGACTCTGAGCTTTGATGTTCATGCTCATGGTCGTGACCGCAGCTGCATTCGCTGTCGTGATGGTGTTGTTCGTGTTTCTCGTGTTTGTGAGCATTTTCAGCAGGGGAAAAGGTAACACCTGCTTCAAAGGAGTTTGCGATGCTGTTGATAGTTTCAAGGAAGTTTTCGGGCAGCTCTCCGTGAATTTTAAGCTTTCGCATCGGGAAGTTCAGTACAGCCGAATCAACGTATTCAAGCTGTTGAATGGCTTCTTCTATTTTAGAACCGCAGTGAGCGCAGCCAAGGTCGTTCACTGTGAAAATCTTTTCGCAATGACCGTCACCGCTGTGTTCATGTTCATGATCGTGACCGCAGTCGCATTCGCCGTCGTGGTGATGATGCTCATGGTGTTCATGAGCTTTTTCAATAGGCGAGAACGTAACGCCTGCTTCGATAGAGTTTGCGATCTTATTGATCGTTGCAAGGAATGTGTCTGTTAGATCGCCGCATATTTTGATCTTTCGCATGGGGAAGTTCAGAACGGCAGATTCCACACATTCAAGTTTGCTTATAGCTTCTTCTATTTTGGCTCCGCAGTGAGCGCAGCCAAGGTTGTTAACGGAAAAGTATTTCTCCATAAGACCACTGTCCTTTCATATATGAACGGTTGTTCATATGATTAATATATCATAAATTGACGTGTTTGTCAATAGCTTACAAGGATTTTCTTGCAATTTTTGATATTAAATGATATAATTTGTTTGTGCCGAACATTTTTCGTTCAAAAATTTATGAATACTTACAAAATTCTTTTGAAAAACTTCGTCTTTTTCGGCTTCTGAAATCACTTATATATGAATGCTTTCAAATACACATGTGAGGAAGGCTGTGTCCTATGGCAAAACAGCAAAAGGAGTGATATCATGAATGCCGACATTAAAGCTATTAGCGGAGGTGACGGGAAGATTTTACCATTTTTCACTCAGATTACCGCATCAAACAGTGCGGATAACAGTATAAATGAGCTTATCATGAGCTGCTCCGAGTCAAAAGAGAGCCTGAGTAAGCTGTATACCATGTTTAAGGACAGCGTTTTTGCTGTGGCATTCAGTATTACTTCCGATTATCATCTATCAGAGGACTGCGTTATCGAGACCTTTGTCAGACTGCCAAGAGTCAAGCGTTTTTCCGCAGTAAAAGGGGATGGCAAGGGATTTATCCTCACAATTGCCCGCAACGTTGCATTAGAGCTTAGCCGAAAATACAAAAAAGAGGCTGAAAACTATATTATTCAGACCATTGGCGAGGCAGACAAGACTGTCGAGGACAGTATTTACATAAATCAGCTTCTCAAAGGTCTTAACGACAAACAGCGTCAGACGGTAGTGCTGAGGTGCTGTGTCGATATGACGTTCAAGGAGATAGCTAAAATAATGAAATGTCCTGAATCTACCGTAAAATCAAGGTATAAGAAGGCTATTTCAATATTGCAGGAAAAGGCAGGTGACGACCAGTGAATAAGAAAAATGAGCTTGTTGATAATACTGAGTTTGAACAGGAACTCAAAGATAAAATGAAGGAGCTTTCTTCGTCGGTCGATTGCTTTGGCAAAATATCTGCAAGAGCTTTTCCGGAAAAGGAGTCGTTTTTTTCAGATAGCGAGTTTACCGTAAGTGACCTTGAAAACGTAACAGGAAAGCGCAGAACGCCGCCATTCATGAAGTGGGCTGCTGTTGCAGCTGCGGCAGTGATATGCGTATGTGTTTTACCTAAAACAGCTCCGTTTCGGGATTTTCTTGCACAACTCGGAAATAACGGAGACAATGAATACAGCCTGCTGGTTTCAGAGATACTGAACGAGACCTCAAAGGAAGGATATACAGTTTGTGACATACCGTTGAACAGATATATTGATTATGGTTTGTTGGTCGATCCGCATTATGATTGTCCGTTCGGTCAAAGTGACAATACAGATGCAAAGGTGAGACTTTTTGTAAGAACATATAACGATATACAGACAAATCAGATATATGCCATTGAGTATACAGGTAATTTCACAGATCATAGTTTTCTTGCAGCTGCGAGATCGGAGGCAACTTTTTCAGATAAAGAGCTTGAAGAGATATACAAAGAAATCAAAATGACGGAGATGTCGTTTAAAGCTGAAGAAGCTGTTAAAAATGCATTCACAAGTGATGGGACCGGCGTTTTAGTTGACAAGAACGATATCAGGACAGGTGTTGCATCATATGAAAAACAGCAGATATTCAAGCTTGGCAGCGAGATAATGTTACTGAATACAGATGTGGTATATTCTTGTCCGATAGAGGGTGAAACATATGGGTATGACATATCATGCGGAAAGCTGGTAAATGATTCATTTGTGAGCGTAAGTATACCTTCATCGGAAGAATTATGGAAGTGTTCGCTGGATTACAACGACGATTCGGCGTTTCCGAAAGAGAAGAGTACAAAGTTTGTACGAAAAAATTATTTCTCACTGCCAAAATCGGCAGATGAATATAATACTATAAACTGCTTTAAGCCGTTTGAGCTTGCAGGCGAGAAATTATTAGATGACACTCTCCAGACATTTGGTGACTCTGAAAACAGATACGGAATGCTGCTTACGCCTGCATTTCCTGATATGAAGAAAAGTATGCGCTTTTATATGTCGAATATGTACTTTTATTATTCTTCTGACAGTGATCCGACGGTCAAGTTTATTATTGACGGACCTCAGACCAATACAAGTTTCTACATTCATCACTCTGATCTGGAAAACAGCCTGTATAATGGTTGAGCAGACACATTACAAAAGAAAGATAACAAACAGCCCATAAGTAAAAGTTGGTACTCATATAGAAGTTTTTACGTGAGATATTGAGTGTAAAGTTCTATATGAGCACACCGCTTATGCTTATGGGCTGTTTTGACAAAAAAATGCTGTCTGCGGCTTATGCAGACAGCGGAGGTCAGGAGTGATTAAGGGTTTAATATTGATCGACTGAAAAACAGTCGGGATCAAGCAGCAGTTTTGATCTCGTTACGTCTTATGGACTTGTGACCGAGATTCTTGTTAAGCGTGTATTCAAATGCGGACATATTGAGCAGAAGTGCTCCTATCCATGCAGAAGCTTCAGCATATGCCGTAGCACTGAATCCGAGAACAGGTATGAACAGCGCTATGACAGAGATGCGGAGAGCCATTTCAACTATGCCCGATATCATTGGCACAAGCGGCTTTCCAAAGCCCTGACAGCCGTTTCTGAATACGAAGAGGTAATCCACACCAAACAGGAAGATACCGCATATAGGCAGATAGGTCTTTGCAATGCTCACTGTTTCAGCGTTGTTTACCATTATTCTTGCAAGGGCTTCAGGGAAGAAGACCATTACTGTACCAAGCAGCACATATGCTGCTGTTGCAATGGCGATACATACATGAAGTCCCTCGCGGATACGGTCAAACCTTCCTGCACCGTAGTTCTGGCTGGTGAATGCGGACATAGCGAATCCGGCAGTGCAGGCAGGCTGCATAAAGAGGTTGATGAACTTGCTGCAAGCTGAATATGCAGTCGTGTAAGCAACTCCGAGACCGTTTACGAAGTACTGGATCACCATACAGCCTACTGCTGTTATGGAGTTCATGAGTGCCATTGGCAGACCGTTTTTGAAAAGCTCTCTATACAGAGCTTTGTTCCCCTGAAAGTCAGCTTTTGTGATATCAAGAACATCTATATTTCTTATCCTGCGCCAGCAGATATATGCAGATACGACCTGCGATAATATCGTTGCAATTGCAGCACCCTCAACACCTGTTTTTAAAACGAAGATGCAGAAGGTATCAAGTATGATATTTACGATCGTGGAAATTATGATCGCTATGAAAGGTGTCTTACTGTCGCCCAGAGCCCTGAGTATGCACGAACAGAGATTATACGCTATAGTTGCGATCAGTCCGCCGAATACAAAGTATCCGTATACAAGACCGTCGTGCATTATAGCATCATCTGTTCTGAGCATACGCAGGACAGGCTTTAATGAAACCATGCTGAGAGTAGTAAGAATTATAGCAATTATAAAGCAAAGGAGTGCCGAAGATGCTACCGAGCGGCGGAGCTTTTCGTAGTTTTTTGCGCCGAAGCTCTGGGCAGCTATTACAGAAAAGCCGTTGGCAAGTCCCATTGAAAAACCGAATATCAGGAATGTAAGAGAGGACATATTTCCTACGGCGGCAAGTGCATTGTCACCGAGGCCATTTCCGACTATGGCTGTATCCGCTATGTTGTACATCTGCTGAAGCATATTGGTCAGCAGCATCGGAAAATAAAATTTTAAAATAAGGCTTGAAACTTTTCCCTGTGTAAGGTCGTTGACTTTAGCCATATCAGCGCCTCCTTTGAAGCGTTAATTTATCATTTCTTCTTTTCACTGTCATATATTATATTCAATGGAGCTCATAAATTATATCAGAAATATTGCTTTTATATCAAAAATGAGCTATAATAGAAGTGCAATATTATTATCGGGGTGAGCTTATGAAAACAGATCGTGACCTCAATTACAGGCTCTATTTGCAGAAAAATGACGGATTTACACGCAATCCCTTTGAACAGGAGCTGAAATTCTACAGAACTATCCAGTCAGGCGATGTTGAAGGCATCAGGGAGCTTTATGCAGCAGCGCGCAGAAACTTTGCGGAGGGAAAGGGAACTCTTTCATCTGATCCTGTAAGGAATATAATGTATCATTTTGTTACTGCGGTCGCACTTATCGCAAGATTCTGCGTAGAGGACGGACTGCCGCACGATGTTGCATATACTCTGAGCGATATATATATCCAGAGAGCAGACAAAATGAACGATGTCAATGCGATTTTAGACCTTCTGGGAGATATGCAGATAGATTTTGCCGAGAGAATGAAAAAACTCAAAAAGGAAAACGTTATCTCACTTCATGTACGCAGGTGTATTGACTACATATATGAGCATTTGCATGAGGAGCTTACATTAAATGTTCTGTCGGAGCACGTCGGGCTGAATCCGTCATATCTTTCAAAGCTCTTCTCAAAGGAAACAGGCATGAGTGTCAAGTCTTTTGTTATAAGGGAGAAAGTCAGAACAGCGGAGAATCTTCTGAAAAATTCGGATTTTTCATGTCTTGACATTTCGCTTGCCCTTGGATTTTCGTCACAGAGCGCCTTCATAAGCACATTCAGGAAACAGGTCGGAATGACACCCAAAAAATACAGAGAGTTGCACTATATGGACGTTATCGAGGATATAGGAGGGAAGAAGAAAATATGAATGATACAGTAAAAAGAAAAGATCTCATAACAGCAGTTGTTGTGACAGTTATTGTGAATATCATTGTTATTGTTGGACTGTACTTCCACGAACCGTGGTTCGACGAGGCTCAGGCTTATCTTATTGCAAGAGATTCGTCTCTTCATGATATCATACTTCACTGGACGCATTACGAGGGACACCCTCCGCTGTGGCATTTGCTCTTAAAATGCGGAATAACCATTGGACTTCCCTTTGAAACTGCATTAAAGCTGCTTAATCTCATCTTTGTTGAAGCTGTTTTGCTGATGATCGAGTTCTTTTCGCCGTTCAGCAGGATCACAAAGATCATGATACCTGCAAGCTTCTATCTGCTGTACCAGTACAGTGTTGTGTCGCGTCCGTATATGATGCTGCTCTTTGCCTGTCTGCTTGCGGCTGTATTTTACGGAAAGCGGTATGAAAAGCCGATGAGATATACAGCTGCGCTGTTATTTATGTGTCTGACTCATTCATATGGTCTTGCATTTGCAGGGGGGATCATTATTGCTGATATGGCGGGTGAAGCAATAAGAGAACGCAGCGTCGGCAAAATGGCAGCCCGCATCATAAAATGCAAAAAGCTGCTTGTATGCTATGTTTTCCTGCTTATGGGAGCACTTGCTATTATAGCTGAGATAATGCCGTATTCCGACACTTTTGCTATGAATCGAGTAGTTGCATCGGATAACAAAGGCTTTTTTGCCTGTTATCTGCTGAGCTGGCTGTTTATCCCTTCGGAGAATCTTGTTACATCATTTTCCTCTGAGATAATGTATATGAGCGAGGAAGCGAACCCGATAAGTGAGCTTATCGCTGCCGGGATAATATCGCTCATTATCTGGACGATACTGTTTATGATATGCAAAAAGAGAAGAATGCTCTCAGAAATGTTCATTCCGTATGCTTGTATCGCTGTTCTGACCTCAATGTACATAAAGCCGCATCATTTCGGTATCTTCATAATGTATATGCTGTTTGTTCTGTGGACTGCTGCGGAAAAGGAAAGGATAACGCTTTCGGAATTCACCGAGCCTATAAAGAAGGCAGGAATGTCTGAGAAAATGTCAAGGGGTATCGTGTTAACAGCTGTCATCGTTTTTTCAGCGGTAAATGTATTCTGGAACGGTATGAGCTATTACAACGAGATAAAAAAAGTATATGATCCTGCATCATCTCTTGCACAGTGGATAAAGAAGTACGATCTTCAGGACAGGACGCTCCTGACGACATGGGAAAAAAGCGACCCGCATATCTTTAACGGCGCAAGTGTGGCTTCAAACGCATACTTTGACAAGAATATCTACTATAATATGTACAATGGACTGTCGTTCCTGTCTCATGTGGTATGTACCGAAGATGTTTTCGCTGAGGAGGCAAAAGAAATAAGCTTGCATGGAGCTCCTGATTTTATGATATGCGATGTGCCTGTAGAAACATCATACGTGTGCGAGACCCTTGGCTTTAATGAGAAGTATATCGCAATAGCATTTACAGGTGTCGGTGACAGGATATTCAAGGACAAAACAGATAAAACGGATATATACGTAATGTGTACTGCTGAAACATATAGAGAACTCTACGGTAAAGACTATGAAGTACAAACATATAAAAACAGCTGAATTCATTTGCCGCCCTAACCGATTTATCGCAGAAGTGCTCATTGACGGCAGAAAAGAGACCGTACACGTCAAGAATACAGGAAGATGCAGGGAGCTGCTTACCGTCGGCTGCAAGGTCTATGTGGAGATGTCGGACAATCCGAACAGGAAAACAAAATACGATCTTATCGCTGTCGAGAAGCTCCGAAGGGGCAAAGCACCGCTGCTCGTGAATATGGATTCGCAGATACCGAACAGCGCAGCTGAGGAATGGCTGAGAAAGGGCGAGCTATTTTCGGAGCAGGCTGTGATACGCCGCGAATGTACATATGGGGCTTCACGCTTTGATTTCCGTATAGTTGACTGCGGAATAACATCGTTCCTTGAAGTTAAAGGCGTTACCCTTGAAAATGACGGTATAGCATATTTCCCCGATGCTCCCACGAAACGAGGCGTAAAGCATATATATGAGCTTATAGATGCTAAAAATAAAGGCTTTGGTGCATATCTTCTGTTCGTTATACAAATGAAGGAGATGCGCGAGCTGAGATCCAATATTGCCACTCACCGTGAATTCGGAGAAGCTCTTGCAGAAGCCGGGAAGGCAGGAGTAAAGCTGCTTGCTTATGACTGTATCGTTACTCCTGACAGCATTACTATAGACAGGCCCATAAATATCAGAACGGAGTTGGATATATGAACTGGAAAAAACTTTTATGCGAAAAAAGAAGAAGGAGCACATCTACGTCAGCGGTCAGCAGTGACCCGAGAAATGAGTTCCAGAAGGATTATCACCGTATAATCGGCAGTGCTTCTTTTCGCAGATTACAGGATAAAACACAGGTCTTTCCGCTTGACAGGGGAGACTTTGTGAGAACACGGCTCACTCATTCTCTGGAGGTATCGTCCTTTGCAAAGTCACTTGGACAGATGATATTCAGGTATATCCTGCAAAACGGCAAGGACAGTGACCTTACAGAGACTGACATCGAAAAGATATGCAGTGTGCTCGAATGTGCAGGACTTATACATGATATCGGCAATCCGCCATTCGGTCATTTCGGCGAGGACTATGTAAGAGACTGGTTCAGGAGAAATCTCCGAAATATGGAACTTGGCGGCAAGAAGATAGATCGTATCCTCAATGAGCAGATGATTGGAGATCTTTATAATTTTGAAGGCAACGCACAGGCGCTGAGACTGCTAACGAAGCTGCATTTTCTTGTTGATGAAAACGGAATGAACCTTACTTATACTCTGCTTAATACCATAATAAAGTATCCCGTGCCCTCTACAGGCATCAATAAGGAAAGCGGCAATATCCGCGAAAAGAAAATGGGTTACTATTACGCAGACAGGGAGATATTCGAGGATATCACAAACAGTACGGGAGCAGGCAGCTGCCGTCATCCTCTGGCATTCATACTCGAAGCAGCAGACGATATCGCGTATAAGACAGCTGACATCGAAGATGCTGTGAAAAAGGGATTCATAAGCTATTCAAGGCTTGTTGACGAGCTGAGGAACACTTATATCATCAAATGTGCAGATGACGGAGAGCTTGCTGAGTACAAAAAGGCTGCGGACAAGCTGGAATATTACTATAGGAATGCAGTTGAGAAAAATGTTTCATCACCTGAGCAGAATGCGGTTCAGCGTTGGATAATTTATGTGCAGGGAGTTCTTCTGAAGTGTGCGGCATACGGCTTTACAAGCAATTATGACGCTATCATGGAGGGAACATTCCCGAAAGAGCTCCTTGCAGCTTCTCATGGAAATGCAATTGCGTATGCTCTCGGTGATATGGCTTGCCGATTCGTATTCCGTTCAAAGTCGATATACAAGCTTGAGATCGCAGCAGGAGAGATATACGAATTCCTGCTTTGCAAGCTGACAAGTGCAGCGGTACTGTATGATACGGAGTATAATCGTTCTGCAATACAGCAGAGGATAATGGAGCTTGTTTCCGAGAACTACATACGTGCATATAAGATACATTCCGAAGGCAGGTCAGAGGCAGAAAAGCTCTATCTCAGGCTAATGCTTGTTACTGATTATATCTGCGGCATGACAGACGGCTATGCACAAAAACTTTACAGGGAGCTGAGCGGCATTGAGTGATGTAAAGAAAAAGAGCTTGAAAAGGCGTATTTTTGACATAATACAGATAGGCAACCGCGATGACTTTATAAGCCGTGCATTTGACTTTTTTATAGTAATTGTCATCATAATGAATATACTAACGGTCTTTCTTGAGACTTTTGATGAGCTTGAAAGCTTATATCCTGTTTTCAAGACGATCGAAGCTGTAACAATAGCGGTTTTTTGTGTGGAGTATATCCTGCGAATCTGGACGGCAGATCTTCTTTACCCCCAAAAAAACAAAATATCGGCACGTTTAAAGTTCCTGCGATCCTTTGACGGTATAGTTGACTTGCTGACGATCCTTCCATTTTTCTTCCTGAGCGGATTTATTGTTTTCCGAATGCTGAGAGTAGTAAGGATATTCCACCTTTTCAGAGTAAATGCGCACTATGATTCGTTCCATATAATCACAACAGTTCTGATTGATAAAAAGAACCAGATCATATCATCGGTGTTTATCATCATTGTTTTGATGCTTGCATCATCGCTGGGTATCTATAGCGCAGAACATGATGCACAGCCTGAGATATTCAGCAATGCATTTTCGGGAATATGGTGGAGCGTTTCGACGCTTCTAACCGTTGGTTACGGTGATATCTACCCCATAACTGTTATCGGTAAGCTTATGGCGATATGTATAGCTTTTCTCGGAGTAGGAGTAGTTGCTATTCCCACAGGTATCATCAGTGCAGGTTTTGTTGAGCAGTACACGAAAAACCAGCACTCCGACGTGAAATTTCCTGATATCACTGAGGTCGGCGAAGTACTTGTAGACCGCAGCAGCGAGTTTTACGGACTATGTGTACGCGAAGCTGCCGAGAAATTCAATGTAAGGATACTCGTGATACTTCGCGGTGATATAACTATTGTTCCCCTTGATGAAGTGAAGATAAAGAAAAATGATATTCTAATTGTAAGAAGTGAAAAATTATCTAAGATATAAAAAAGTGTGCAATATTTGTTAATATCGAACAAACAGCCCTTCCGCTTATTGACAAGACTGATTAAAAATGATATAATATAAATGCGAAAATAATTGGGTTGATTATTTGAGCGTGACCGAGGTCGGTGATCTGCACAACAACCGTACCGCGGCGATTTCTTTGTAATGGACAAATCAGAGGGCTGTATTCATAGGCGAATACAGCTTTTGTCCTTTTATGGGGGTATAGCGAAAAGGTCTCTGTAAGGAGTAATATCAATAAGAAAAAAAGATGTAAGAGTTTATGGCTCTTACATCTTTTTCTTAGCTTAAAGACATTATCTGAAAGGGCAGTATTTGGTTGTCTATTCAGTTTTGTCATAGTTAAGTCGATCTGATACTATTAATACATCTCAGAAAGCGCAGTTTTCGTGAATATAATGATACTTTATCAGATAAGATCGGGGCTATTATGTATCTAATTATTGTAAAATAACGGAGTTTTTACTTGCAAAAGCATTGCAAGATAAAAAACAGAATTGATGCAGTTACAGATCAAAGGTTTGAATTGCGATATACTCTTATCCATTCTGATACAGTCGTGAAGAAGACCGAATTAGTCGGAACATCGAATTTGCTCTGGAGAGTATGTTTGAATATCATATACGCAAGATTATCACTGTGTCTCGGCCAACCTGACTTGACTGCATGACGGATAGCACGTTCTACGGCGCTCTCAGATGAAGAATACATCTCAGCGAGCTGAGTATATATCTGTTTATTTGTGGGTATCTTATCATCGGTTGCCAAACACAGCATTATACCGTCTTTAAGATAATGATATCCCTTTGTAGAAGGTGAGATGCCGAGGTCCATAATGGTATTTACGACAATAGTTTCGAGACTGACATTTTTCGCTGCAAGCTCGTGTGGCTGAGTTCCTTTTGTGGGTTCAGGAGTTTCGGAATTTTCAGTTACCTCTTTAATTGTATTGTTTTCAGCGGATACTGTGTTTTCATTTTTTTCTTTGTTTTTTGTATTCTCTTTTACTTCTAACATTTTCGCCTGCTCCTTTAATGGTTTCAGACATATCATAGGCTCTGATGATATCAAATAAATTATACCATATTTCGGATATTTTTTACATATCGCATTTTGTCGCACATTGACGAGTTCTGTCGAATATTTCCAAATCGCAAAAAAGAGCAGCCGAAGCTGCTCTTAATATCAGTTTTTGATCTGTTTTGCAACAAGACTTTCTCCGCAGTAAATTTCACGAAGCTTTGGCTTCTCGATCTTGCCTGTGGGGTTTCTTGGAACATCAGCAAAGATGATCTTGTGCGGTCTTTTGTATCTCGGAAGTTTCTGACAGAATGCTGTGATATCTTCTTCTGTGCAGTTGTGATCTTCCTTTATGGATATGATAGCAGCAGCTATCTCGCCGAGTCTCTTGTCGGGAAGTCCGATAACAGCCACGTCCTTGACAGCGGGGTGGCTTCTGAGGAAGTCTTCGATCTGAACAGGGTAAAGGTTCTCGCCGCCGCTGATGATAACGTCCTTCTTACGGTCAACGAGGTAAATGAAGCCGTCCTCATCTTCCTGAGCCATATCGCCTGTGTAGAGCCAACCGTCCTTGAGAGTATCGGCAGTAGCCTTTTCGTCGCGGTAGTAGCACTTCATAACGCCTGGGCCCTTTACGAGAAGTTCGCCGACCTCTCCGCGCTTAACGGTATTGCCGTTTTCGTCAGCTATCTTAACCTCCCAGCCGAAGCCTGCTTTACCGATAGCGCCTACCTTATGGATATTTTCAACGCCAAGGTGTACGCAGCCGGGACCGATAGACTCGCTGAGACCGTAGTTTGTGTCGTACTGGTGTTTCGGGAATACCTTTTTCCAGCGAGCGATAAGTGAAGGAGGAACAGGCTGTGCGCCGATATGCATGAGTCTCCACTGATCGAGCTGGTACTCTGAAAGGTCGATATCGCCTCTGTCGATAGCATCGAGTATATCCTGTGCCCACGGAACGAGCAGCCATACTATAGTACAGCCCTCATTGGAAACGGTCTCGATAATAGACTTTGGCTTTACGCCCTTGAGGAGAACAGCCTTGCTGCCTGAGTAAAGGCTGCCGAACCAGTGCATTTTCGCGCCTGTATGATAGAGAGGGGGAATGCAGAGGAAAATATCATCTCTTGTCTGACCGTGGTGATTCTGTTCAACCTTAGCGGAGTGCATAAGGCTTGTGTGGTCATGGAGTATAGCCTTCGGGAAACCTGTTGTACCTGATGAGAAGTAGATAGCTGCATTGTCGTCGTCGCTTATCTTAACATCAGGAGCTGAGCTTGCACAGTTTGCAACAAGGCTGTCATAGTGCTCGGCAAATGAAGGACAGCCCTCACCAACGTAGAAAAGGAGCCTGTTCTTGCTGATATCATCAGCTATCTCCTCGATCCTTCCGATAAATTCAGGACCGAACATGAGGATATCAACTTCTGCAAGGTCGAGGCAGTACTTTATCTCATCGGCAGTGTATCTGAAGTTGAGCGGAACAGCAAGAGCTCCCGCTTTGAGTACGCCGAAGTATATAGGGAGCCACTCAAGGCAGTTCATAAGAAGTATGCCTACCTTATCTCCCTTATGTACACCTCTTTCGATGAGCATATTAGCGAAACGGTTAGCCTTTTCGTCGAAGACCTTCCATGTGATCTCACGTCTGTAGTGACATTCGGGATTTGGCTCTATGAGTTCATATTCTTTCCATGTGATACGGCGAACTTCAGTGATCTCGGGGTTGACCTCAACGAGAGCGACATCGCTGCCGTACAAGCTGGCATTTCTTTCAAGCAATTCTGTAATTGGCATTATGATTGTCCTTTCTGTATTTGCAGCCCATGTACTTTGACTGATAAAAGCCAAAAAGCTGCAAAGCGATAAACTATCTCTATTTTAACATAAAACGACATGGAAGTAAATACTTATTTTGTTTTTTAATAGACAAATCGCAGCTGAAAATTTCAGCACATTGCATAAACTTTATTACCAAAACAGTAGGTTTTAATTGATTCGCGCTGATTTTATTTCAGGTTAATTAATATATGTATGCTAAAATAAAACTGAGCCAGTTAGCCTCAAAATGATAATAAAAAAATGAGCCACTAAAATAAAAATCCTGTATAATAAGAGAAAGAGCTTGTGTACAGGAGGAACAAGGAGTGGCAATAGCAATG
>NZ_JAILNU010000041.1 GCF_024691275.1 Ruminococcus sp.
AGATCTCCATTGCTATTGCCACTCCTTGTTCCTCCTGTACACAAGCTCTTTCTCTTATTATACAGGATTTTTATTTTAGTGGCTCATTTTTTTATTATCATTTTGAGGCTAACTGGCTCAGTTTTATTTTAGCATACATAGTCATCATCGTGCTTGTTGTGCTGCTGCTGATAAAAAGTGTATTTTCGCTTGCTGTTCCGAAGAATTACACCGAGACTGTAAAAACAGGCGGTGAGATCGAAGCGAAGTATCTCAAAAACGGCGCCTATAAAACCGCATACATCGAATACAAGGTGCTTGAGAACTATGATAAATATGAGATATACTACCCCGAAGAACTGACCTCTGCGGAAAGGAAATATCCTGTTATTGTAGTAAGCAACGGAACGGGTGTGAAAGGCTCTCAGGCAAAGGCTGTATTTGAGCATTTTGCAAGCTGGGGCTTTATCGTTATCGGCAACGATGAGGCATATTCGTGGAACGGTTTTGCATCGGATATGAGCCTGAGTTTTCTGCTCAAATGCAATAATGACAGAGAGAGCATTTTCTATCAGAAGATAGATACCGACAACATCGGTTCTCTTGGTCATTCTCAGGGCGGTGTGGGTGCGATCAATACCGTGACAGATACCAAGCACAGTGATCTGTATAAGACTGTTGTTGCGGAAAGTCCCACAAATCCGGAGCTGTCGGTAAGTCTTGAATGGGATTACGATATATCAAAGGTGAATATTCCCATTTTCATGGTCGCAGGCACAAAGGGCGATTTTGAGATGAAAACGGTCATTCCGACTGAAAAGATGCCTGAGATGTATGAGCAGATCACCGCACCGAAAGCAATGGCAAGGAAGAATGACTGCGAACACAGCCATATGCTGTATTCTGCTGACGGATATGTGACAGCGTGGCTCATGTGGCAGTTGCAGGGTGATGAAGAAGCGGCAAAGGCGTTTATCGGTGATAAGCCTGAATTGTTTGATAATGAGTTGTATCAGGAGCAAAGGATCAATCTTGAAACGGAATCAGCAACGCCCTGAATAACAGCACGATCCCCCTCATCATTGGAATGTAACAGTTCCTTTGGTAAGGGGGATTTTTTGTATATGTGGAAAACGGCTTGCTTTTTCAGAGCATATGAAGTATAATAGTAGGGTACATATAGAAGCTTAGTAGTAAGACACATACACCTTAGTAGTAAAATTGGTAGTAAAAAACTCCTACTACTTGCGATAAGTGCGGACACTCCGCAAAAATCCTTAGTAGTAAAACACCCCGATTTCTACTACTATTTTACTACTAACGATGTCCGCAGTTTGCAAAAACTTGCCGCGTTTTGTAGTTATCGCCTTGTTCTGCCAAATTGGTAGTAGGAAAGAAAAGCTTCGATATACCGCGCAAAATACGGCAATACAGAGCAAATCAGAGAGGAAAAAACGTATGATAAAAGTTATGTTCGTATGCCACGGCAACATCTGCCGCTCGCCTATGGCAGAGTTTATAATGAAAAAAATTGTAACAGACGCAGGTCTCAGCGATGACATATTCATTGCATCAAGCGCGACCAGCACTGAGGAGCTCGGCAATCCCGTCTATCCGCCTGCACGTTCGGAACTTTCCGTACATGGTATCGGCTGCTCGGGCAAGACAGCGGTGCAGCTGAGGAAGAGCGATTACGAAAAGTACGACCTATTCATTGGCATGGATACGGCAAATATCCGCAACATGAACCGAATTTTCGACAATGACAAAGACGGAAAAATATACAAGCTCCTTACCTTTGCAGGACGCAGCAATGATGTTTCAGACCCATGGTACAGCCGAGATTTTGCCACTGCTTACGCCGATATCGAGGAAGGCTGCAAAGGACTTCTTGACTACCTTAGAGAGGAAATATTATGAAATACACAGTACTTGAAATATTTGAAGAAGACTACGGCTGTGAGGGAGTTCCCGAAAACGAAGAACCCATGTGCAGTGTTCTTGTACGTAATGAAAACGGCATTGAGAAATGGCTGAAAATATCGGATAATTATCTTACTCAGCACAATATCCGCAAAGGCGAAGCTATAGAATGGAACGAATGACTTATTTCTCGTCTTTCATCATAAAAAAAGCCAGATTCTGTCTGCCGCGATCTCCGCGTCGATAGGAATAATATGAGTTTCCGCAGCAGGTACATATGCCTGTCATGCGAATATTGTTGCAGCAAATACCATCTTGCCCGGCTTTAAGCGATATAGCGCGTCCAAGACTGAGGTATAAGCGATCGTTGTTCATACTGAATATACTTTTCAGTTCATTTTCGCTGAAAGACACCGCTCCGCAGCAGCGCCAAGTCTCGTCATAGTTTCAACAGCGTTTCGCAGGAGATCACCGGCCGCAGCCTGTCTGCCGCAGTGAAGCAGCCCGATAACACCTACCGACTCATCATAAAGATATATTGGTACACAGTCCGCAGCGATAATACTCAGCACCAGTCCCCTGCAATTTGTCACAAGGCCGTCAGTTACGGTAAAGGGGTCTTCCCTGACAACTCCGCAGCCTCCGTGCTCAAAGCCTGCGACGGCAACTTTTTCCCCGCCCGCCTGATAAGGTCTCACGATCCTGCCGACAGACACGCCGAGCTCTTTGCTCAGGGAAATATAATCCTCCGACGGAGGATCATCAGCTTTTTCTCTTGTCCACACCCCTGAATTTCCGGCAGTAAAACCGCCGAATGCAAATCCGTCATCAATTATGATATCTTTTCTCATTAAAGGACCTCCTGCACAGTGTCGTATTACCGACCGCATATAATTCAAAAAGCTCCGATGCCGCTAATAAAGGCATGGAGCTTTTATCATATCATTCGTTATTTTTTGCCTATGAAGTTTTCGTCGTAAAACTCGGATTTTTTCTGTATTTCCTCTACAAAAATATCGGCGCCCATCTCCTCGCACAGTGTCGGAGTATCCGAAAACAGGTCTGTACCGAGTCCAAGCCTGTCCCCGTCAATTGTACAGCCTATAGCCGAAAGAGTAGTCGGGAACATATCCATTGCACAGAACGTTCTGTTTTTCTCATAAACAGGCACCTTTTGAGAATTGATTATGCAGTTGCAGGTAGTTCTGAGGTATCCGTCATCGTCAAATCTCACCCCGTCAATGCACAGTTCCGAGAGGTGATCTCCGACAATGATAACGACCGTATCTTCCCAATAAGGCTTTTCGGACAGCCATTTGATAAGGTCTGCCGTCTGACGGGACGAACAATTTATAGCCGCAGCAAAATCATTCTTTATTTTCGGGTCACACAGCTCACAGCGCATACCCTTTTCGACCGAGTGCGTATCAACGGTATACATTGATACACAGAAAGGAGCATCTTGTGCTGCAAGCTCATCAATATGTTCTTTTACCAGTGGGAACAGCAGGCTGTCCTGTAATCCCCACGGATGGATATAATTCTCGGGAACTTTACCGTCAGCCATTGCATTTTTAACATCATACACTTTACTGTTGTCATAACGTCCGACATAAGTATTATATCCGGCAAAATTAGTATTTTCGCCTCGTATAAACAGCTGATTATAGCCCTCATCGTGCAGGACATCTTCCAGTCTTCTCAGCGAACCGAGCATCGAGGACATCTTAGCCGCCATATTATTATGCTCCAGCTTCAGGACAGATGTCAGCGGAACGCCGCTGGTCTGAGCAACTGTAGAACCCATAGTATACATAATTAACGGAAAGAATACAGACTGACCGCCGACTCCCGAACCATTTGAAAAGTTGATATTTTCCTTCTCAAGCTCATATACTTCAGGTATAAGGTCTTTAGGCTGATTGCCGCCGTGTTCAAAAGATGTATATGTATTCTCGAAGGATTCCATATAGATATACACCAGATTCTTTTTCTTATCCGGGAAATGGATAATATCCTGCGTCGGAGCTGCATAATGCTCCTCATATATCGAAGACACAGTCAAGTTACGCTTTATAAAAGTAAGCAGATCCAAAGAATCGCATATCCTCGACATTCCGCACACAAACACACCGCAAGATAAAAGGTATACGATCCATTTAGGAGAATATGATATCTTCATCTCTAACGACTGTTTCCTGTCAGGACTTCTGGACAAAAGTACATCAGCCTTTTCCCTGCGGTAGACCATTATCATAAACAGTAAAGCGACAAGTATCACAGCAGCCGCCATCAAAATGATCGCATTTCTGACATCGGAGCTGTAGCTGCCGTTCGCAAAGCGTATCGTGAAAAAAATGGTATCCATATCCATGGCACTAAAATTTCTGTCCAGATATTTTGACGCTGTAAACAGTGTTATACCGATCATAAATAAGGAAGTATTGATTATAGTATACTTCTTTGCTTTACGCTCGTTCTTGACCTTTATTCTTGAAAAGAGAGAATATTTTATCATCATCTCGTATAATTTCAATACTCTCCTGTCTTTCTTAGCGTAGAGCTTATGTATAAGAAGATTCAACTGCAATACAGCACCGAATGCAAGGAAATTGATGAACCAGTACATAGACCAGTAATTTTGGAATTCAGCCGAATCGCCCTCTATCATATACAAGAGGGTATTTACAGTACGATAGATCATGTACCCATAGATCGAAATGAATACGCAGCGGTAATCCCAGTGGAACGACCTGACAGGCGAACGAAACGGAAGGAAAAGCACGATCGTGCAAAGCGCAAGGAAACCCGCACACATAACAGCTTTTGAAGCCGCCATTACGTCACTAAACGGCATTATTGCCGCCGCAGATGAAGCTATAGCCAGAACGACCACAATGATCTTCCACAGGAAAGAGTTTTCCCTGATCCCTTCCCAATACAAATGAAGCCACTTAAAAATATCCAATTCAGATATTTTTTTGTTTTCGTCATACAACTTCATATGCATACCTCCTACATTCGAGATACAGGAACATATTCAACATAAATAAATCAACAAGTGCAAAAAGGCAGTTAAAAAGCACTATATTTCATTTCCCGTATAAGAACGTCCAAACAAACTATAAGAAATATTTTACCATATTTTCGAGTATTTTTCAAGTCTTAATAATTACAATTTTTTGTTTATATAATTGTAATATTTATCGCTTGATTTTTTTCATAAAATGAAGTAAAATGATATCATAAAAGCATTATCATAGCAATTATCTCCTTATTAAACAGTAATATAATCGCACAATTATTCACAAACACCAAAAACGTACCAACCGAAGTCACCAACCCTCACGGAAAGTGATCTCATACCAAAAGGAGTGATTACAGTATGAAATTTAAAGTAATGGGCGTAACAGCAGGCAGAAAAAACAGCAACAGTGAGATTTTGCTCAAAGAAGCTTTGCTCGCTTGTCAGGAACAAGGCGCAGAAGTGACAATGATAAATCTCAAGGATTACAATTTGCTCGACTGTACAGGCTGTACTTCTTGTACAATGGGAATGTCATTAGGCAAGAACACCGGTTGTTCTTTGAAAGATAAGGACGACAAAGACAAGATCATGAAGGTAATGCTCGATCAGGACGCAGTTATCTTTTCAGCACCGACGTATGCTCTGATGCCGTCGTCTTTATTCCTGAAGTTTATGCATCGTAATCTTGCTTATGAATCAGCATTTCTCACAAAGATAGGTGCAATAGCTCCCCGCGACCGAGTGGGCGCACTTATAGCTGTGGGAGGTTCTACCCGTTCATGGCAGTCGATGGCTCTGGAGTGTATGCAGGTCACAACAGTGACAAACAGCTTCAAAGTTGTGGATATGTTCATGGCAACACAGGTACCTGCTCCCGCGCAGGTGCTTCTGCACGACGAAATGCTTGCCCGTGCCAATGAGATAGGAAGAAATGTCATGAAGGCTCTTAATACACCTGCTGCGGAGCGCAAATGGTTAGGCGATCCCGAAGCAGGCTGGTGTCCGAACTGCCACAGCAACTGCTTATGCTTAGGTGAAAAGCAGTGGGGCGGCTTGCAGTATCCGATAGAATGTGCTGTATGCGGCGCAGGCGGTGATCTTGAAAAGACAGAGGACGGAAAGTGGAAATTCGTCATTGCTGCCAACGGACTTGAGCGTGACCGTACTACCGAAGAAGGCAGAGGCGTACACTGTGATGAGATAGCCGATGTTCAGGGCGGATTCTTTGCCGATCCCGAAAAGAGAAAAGCAGTTGAGGAACGGCTTCCGAAATACACAAAGATCACATTCAAAGGCATCTGAATATAAAGACAAGACCGTATCATATGATACGGTCTTTTTATGTTTACAGATTATGGCTGAGCTGTTCAAAAGTAATGCCGTATTTATAGGCTATCTCATGTGCATAGCTCTTACCGTCGGGCTTTTTATAGCTTATCTTATACGAACGCTCGCCGTTGTTGTTTTCCATGACGACACTTACCGCCTTACACACCGCCTTTTCCGCACTACTGAGTAAAGCAGCATTTTCTGCAAGCTCATGCATATGGGTGTTGAAACAAGTTCTCGTGCCCAGACAGCAAAGGTACTTTATAACGTCCTCCGCAATATACAGTGACTCTGTATGACTCGTAGTTGCAAATGACTCATTAAACAGCAGCAGGCTCTCACTGTCGGCAGTCCTGCATATCTCGTTGAATCTCTCCGCTTCCTCGCCAAGGCGTCCGAGCGAGACTGTTTGCGCCTCATCTACAGGAAAATGCGTATATATACCGCTGCATGGACGTATCACGGCAGATGCGGCAGGAACGAATACTCCGCTCTGATACAACAGGAAAAGCAGTCCTATTCCCTGAGTGAGAATAGTCTTGCCTCCGCGGTTAGGACCTGTAAGTATATGCACTGTCCTTTCTTTTGTAAACTCCATATCATTGCAGACGATATCCTCTTCGACAGTGCCTTTCATGCGGCATATAGCTAGTTTAACATTATAGAAATCCTTCAGTACCGTGTCGTCAGCCGATACACTGCCGCCGCAGCACGGTACGCCAAGTTTGATAAGTTCCTTTTCCAGTTCGATAAAACGCAGATAGAACAGCAGCTCGTCAGCAAGAGAAGAAAGCGCCTTTCCACTGACATCGACATACCTGTTCAGTACCTTTTTCAGCTTTCCTGACATTGAAGGCAGCATACGTTCGATAATGGTATTGAGATTATTCATAAGCGGACTGTCCGTTGGGCGATTCGTTGGTGAAGGTATACCGCGGTATTTCTGCTCCATCCAGTCAAGTCCATCTTTGTGCATTTCCATGCTGAACGGCAGAAGCTCCTTATCGTTTATCCTGTCTTTATGGAAGTTAATGAAGCGTTTCAGAACGCCGTGACGCTCGAAATAAAAGCTGTTAAGTGTCAATATTCCTGTTTCCTTAGGATAGAACTCATTATCGAGATTAACACCTATGGTGATACTCTTTATATTGTTTATATCATCGCATACTGCCGAAATATCCTCTGCAAGCTCGTCAAAGCCGCTATTGTCATAAAGCTCACTGATATAGCCTGCGAACCTTTTCATACCCTCTGATCTGAATTCACGTCCCGCAATAACTTCTTTTATTTTCAGAACAGAGTTTATATAGCCTTCAAGTGCTTTCAGTCTGGTCAGCAGCTCCATCATGGTTGAACCGCTGTCAATTTTCGGAGCACTGTCCGCTGAATAGAAGCGCATTGCATCGAATATATGATAAAGCTCTTCACAGAGTTCCTCGTCATCTTTAAGCTCGGAATATACCTCCCTGCGGTAGTTTATTGTACGCTCGTCCACAGGCATTTCAAGGAGTATACGCTTTATAACGGAATATTCAGTTGAATTTCCGGTGATATTCTCTGCGATAAAACCGATAGAAAGGTCATTTTCTGCATTTTTTCCGATTTTGAAATAGATGCTGTTTTCGTCAGGAGATAGCAAACTGAAGCTTCTTATGTCATTGTTTTGCGAATTTGACATGATACTACACCTTTCCTTGTATAATTTTTTATATTATATCATGAATACAGGCTTTTTTCAAGAGATAATCACCGTAATTTTGGTATACAGCGGATAATATTATAAATTTTATGTTAATTCCTACTCATAAATATTGACATATGCAAAGTGAAATGTTAAATTTAAAGTGGATAGGTATATCCGCAAAAAAGCTTACAGAAAGGGTGGTATTTATGAAAAAACTGATGTCTTTTATCACTTCAATGGCAATGACGCTCTGCATTGTATCCATTATGCTCTCCGCAGCCGTACCCATTGCAGACTCAGCCGATGACAAGCCTGTCCTGACCGCAGGAAATATGGGTGCTGTCAGTTTTGACGGTATCACCGTTGAGCTTGACGGAGATGCCATATTATTCACGACAGAATTTGAAAATACAGAAATACTTGTCAGTACGCAGTCAGAGATACACCTCAGCAGATCATCTGACGCATTTATTTTCAGACCTCTGAACGACGGAAGGTATGTTGTCGCAATAGTCCGCGATATTCCCTGTGAACCGCCGAAGCCAAATTCTATATGGTTCCCGCCCGTTGAGGCATTCGCGTATGAGATACTTATAAACAACAGCATCGTAAACATCGAGGGAATGCACAAATTATACGAATCGAAAGGCGAAAACTACAGCACAGTGATCGAAAGCTTCCTGCCTAACGATATCTCCTTTACGAACTATGGAGATTTCGGCTCAATATTCGGAGCTTTCTATCTCAATGTCTGCCTTTCCAACGGTCTTGACCCGATATTTCTGTACTATATCAGAGAAGGCAGCACCGCAGCAAATGTCGCCGAAGAATCCATGATAACCTCAAACGAACCGAACGCCGAAGCGTGGTACTTAGTTGGTGACAAGTATGAAAGGAGCTATGGCAACAATATGTCGAACAATGAATTTCCTTCTATCGGCAAAAAGGGTCTGCCGACAAAGGAGTTCGATATCTCCCCCGTTATATACAGCGAATCTCCGCCTGACGGATCATTAAAGATAATTCTTTGCGAGGATAAAAAAACAAAAGTATATGAGATCGACTATAAAGGCTACGATCCTGTCCCTTCAACTCTGAAAAAAACCGAATGTCCTGAAAACGATATAAATGCAGACGGAAACTTTAACATAGCGGACGTTTTGCAGTTTCAGAAATACCTTCTTGGAAATGACGATTCTTACGTATTCAACTGGAGAGCAGCTGATATGAACAACAACGGAGTTCTTGATGTTTTTGACCTGATACAACTAAAAAAAGCTCTTATCGCCTTGGATTCCTGATAATATATTCACACTGAAAGGGTGGTATTTATGAAAAAAATGATATCTTTACTTACATCATTCGTATTTTCTCTCTGTATCATGTCTAATTTCTTCACTGCTTCCATTGCACACTCAGCCGACGAAGCCCGCATTCTTACCGCAGGAAATATCGGGCTTTCAGACCTCTGCCCTACAAAGATAGAGCTCCGTGATGACTGCATATATATCGGTATGTATGACGAAGAACTGTACGTAACTACCTGCGATGAATTCTCATGCAGCTGGAAAAATGAAGACGGCTATTATTTCACTCCTGTCCCTGACGGGAAGTATCAGATATTTTTCCCATACGGCGGTACACTTGCTCATATCCAAGCCATCAGTTACCTGATCGAATGTCACGATAATACTGTAGATATCCGCTTAAACAGCCTTATGACATTCGACAGAGAAGCAGATTCAAGAAGCATGAGCATAACAACTTCCGACAGCAAAACAGCTACATATGAAATAAAAACGTTATCGGATATCGTTCCTGTAGTATATTATGATATGCACCTATTCTTTGATGAAGACTACTGGTTTGAGTATTCCATTGAACGAGGCGACGGAGCTTTTTGCCAATCATTGTATATGCCGCTATATAATAATGACGATATTGTTAAAATAACCGATTCAACATTTATAGACACGGCTTGCATCAAATACGCACAAGGTGAACTCCTTTCGGAAAACGCACCTGTTCCACAGAAGATCTACTCGGTTGAAAGCAGCATTTGGTATCCTATGACGGGCGTGACCATTCCTGAATCCGTATACGTTGACATTATCAGGACAAATGGCTATGATAAAAGCTATATCAGCTATACAATACAGAATGGTATGATACAGCCGACAACTCTGAAGATCACAAAAGGTACGGACTTCGATCTGAATCTCGATAGAGAATTCAACGTAGCCGATGTGGTCATGCTGCAAAAGCAGCTTCTCGGCAACCGTATATACGAGCTTACGAACTGGCGGGCAGCTGATATCTGCCAAGACGGAGTTGTTGATGTGTTCGATCTTGTACTCATGAAAAAAGCGCTGCTTGCTTCACAGAACTGAATATAAAAAACGAGCGCCCTCATGATATGAGGGCGCTTTCCGCATGAACGGAAGATCATGTTTGACTTTTTGCACTAACAATGATATACTTTAGGATACAGAATGAAGAACAGGAGGCAGCGAATATGCTGTATTATATGTTCAACAAACCGCAGGGCTGTGTAACTGCGCGGCGTGACGCGGTACACAGAACTGTAATGGACTACTTTCCTGCCGAGCTGACGGACAGGCTCCACCCTGTGGGCAGACTTGACAAGGACACCTGCGGACTGCTGATAATCACCGACGACGGCGACCTCGACATGAAGATAATGCAGCCTGAAAAGCATATCAGCAAGACGTATTTTTTCTATGCTGTAGGAAGTATCAGCGACGAAAAGATACAGCTTCTTGAAAACGGCATACCTATGGCTAATTTCACAACAAAAAACGCTGTTTTCTGCTTCGGGAAAGAATACCGCATACGCAGCCTTGAAGAGTTCATACCTGATGAAAAGCATGAGAAATACATGAAAAATCCTGAGGGACCTGCCTTTTCCGCAACTCTTACTATCTGCGAAGGAAAAAAGCATGAGATCAAAAGGATGCTTGAGGCTGTCGGCTGCAAGATATTCTATCTTCGCCGCGACAGGATCGGAGCCCTCTCCCTTGACCCTTCCCTGAAAGAAGGAGAATACCGTCAGCTTACCCCAAACGAACTTAAACTGCTAAAAACGTAACGCACTACAGATCGGAGGAATAATATGAAACTTTTCAGGACCATCACTTCTACAGTCATCTCAGCGCTCGTCATAGTCAATTCTGCTTCAGCATCTGCAACTGTTCTTGCAGCCGCTCCCACGGAGATAAGCAGGCTTTCCGACGAGACACTCCGCTTCTACGATTACTGGAAGAGCAAATACCTTGTGAAGAACCCATACTCCCACGATGAAACCCAGTACTATGTATTTTACGGTGATGAAACCTATGCCAAAGCGGGTCACGAAGTACCTGTGACTGTTTCCGAAGCGCACGGCTACGGAATGCTCATAGCAGCTTCAATGGCAGACTACGACAGCGAAGCGAAGGAAATCTTTGACGGTATGTACCGCTATTACAAGGCATATCCCAGCAGCATCGGGCATAATCTTATGGCATGGCAGCAATCCGACAACGGTTCCGCACTTGTCAACTCCAACGGAGCCGACTCCGCGACCGACGGCGACCTTGACATCGCCTACTCTCTGCTCATGGCAGACAAGATATGGGGCAGCAGCGGCGTGATAAACTACAAAAAGGCAGCAATAGACGCTATCAACGACATCATGAAATACGACGTGAATCAGGAGGAATGGCTGCTGCGTCTTGGCGACTGGGCGTATGATGTAGAAAAGGGCGACAAATACTATTCAGCCACCCGTTCTTCGGACTTCATCGTGCAGTATATGCCTGTATTTGCCGAAGCCACAGGCGACGACCGCTGGCTGAAGCTCTACAGCGGCACATACAGTATCATAAACAGCATCACAGACGCATACGGAACAGGTATACTGCCTGATTTCATCATCAAGGACAAAAACGGCAGCTTTGTACCAGCCCCTGCAAACTTCCTTGAAAGCGAAAACGACGGCAACTACTATTACAATTCCTGCCGAACTCCGTGGCGAATAAGTATGGACTGCCTTATAAACAAAAATGCAGACGCAAAGAAGTTTGCCGACGCGCTCAACTCCTTCATAATAAATAAGACAGGCGGCGACCCATGGGAGATAATGGCTGGCTACACACCCAAAGGAGAAGCGATTTCCGACTGGAACGACCTTTGCTTTGATGCACCTTTTATTATAGCAGCAGCCTGCAGCGAAGACAAAACATGGCATAACGAGGTGCGAAAAATGTGTCTTGAATATGAGGACGACGCTTATTACGGCGATACTATCACTATGCTTTGCCTGATAGTCGATGACGGAGGCTGGATAGTTCCCGAAAGTAAAGCCGAACCTGTTATGGGCGATGTCAACTGTGACGGTGTATTCAATATCGCAGATGTTACAGCCGTTCAGAAATGGTTGCTCAACAGCAGCACCGACCTGAAAGACTGGAAGGCAGCCAACTTCATCGACGATAACAGACTTGATGTTTTCGACCTTTGTGCTATGAAGCGCGAGCTGCTCAGACAACAGAGCAATTGACAATTGACACATGAAAAAGATTGTGATATAATGTGAAAGCCGATTCAGAACGGCATTCGTCAAACTCACAACGACGGATAAGACCGCAGATGCTCAATCTGCTGTTTTATCCGTTTTTTTATGGAGGTCAAAATGAAAAACAATGATTTCACAAGTGGTGCGATCTTATCAAAGCTGCTTAAATTCATGCTGCCTGTACTTTTCGCCATGTTCCTGCAAGCGATGTACGGAGCTGTAGATCTGCTCGTAGTCGGACAATTCGGCACAACAGCAGATGTTTCGGCAGTATCAACGGGCTCGCAGATAATCACGACGCTGACAAATCTCATAGTCAGCTTTTCAATGGGCATCACAGTAGCCGTAGGCCAGCGTATCGGACAGAAGCGTCCCGAGGAAGCAGCGCGGACTATCGGAACAGGACTTGTTATTTTCGCACTTACAGGACTTATCTTAACAGTGATAAGCTTTATCGGTGCATCAGGGCTTGCCGCTGTCATGCAGGCACCAAAGGAAGCCTTTGAAGTAACCGTAAACTATATAAGGATATGCGGCGGCGGATTTGTAATAATAACCGCATACAATCTCCTCGGCAGTATTTTCCGCGGTCTCGGGGATTCAAAAACGCCGCTCATAGCGGTCGGCATAGCCTGTGTATTCAATATAATCGGCGACCTTTTATTTGTGGCAGTCTTCAAGCTCGGAGCATCGGGAGCTGCACTTGCGACCGTAGCCGCACAGCTTATCAGCGTTCTTGTGTCGCTTATAATGATACGCCGCGCGAAGCTTCCGTTTGAGTTCCACAAGTCGGATATAAAGCTTAACAAGAGCTATGCATCTGTTATATTCCGCATCGGAAGTCCCATTGCATTGCAGGATTTTCTTGTAGGCATATCCTTTCTGGTAATGCTCGCCATAGTCAATCGTCTTGGCGTTACAGCCTCGGCAGGTGTGGGAGTTGCGGAGAAGGTATGCGTGTTCATTATGCTCGTACCTCTTGCTTTTATGCAGTCCATGACAGCGTTCGTGGCGCAGAATTACGGTGCGGGACTGCTCCCGAGAGCGCAGAAGGCTCTGAAAACGGGTATCATCGTATCCTTTGCATTCGGCATTGCAATGTTTCTGCTCACATTTTTCCGCGGCGATCTTCTTGCATCAATATTCTCAGGAAAAGCCGACACGGTCAGGGCAGCGTGGGATTACCTTAAAGCCTATGCGATAGACTGCTTGCAGACCTGTTTCCTGTTCTGTTTTATCGGATACTACAACGGCATCGAAAAGACAAAATTTGTAATGCTGCAAGGTCTGTGCGGAGCATTTCTCGTAAGGATACCCGTAGCATTTCTCATGCAGCAGATAGGCGGAGATTCGCTGTTCCTCATCGGACTCGCCATACCCTGCTCGACCGCATTGCAGATAATCATGTGCTTTGCAGCATACCGCCATTTCAACAAAAGCGCCATGTCTTCAGAGGAACGCACATAAGATCAGCCCGAAACAGTCGGATATGGACTGTTTCGGGCTTTATCTTTACTTATTCTTATTCTTTTTTCCGCGTTTTGTCAAAACGATGATACCACACAGCACCAGAACCGATCCAAGTACACCTATACCAATAGCCAGTTCCGCCTGATCTGTGAGCACGAGACCTCCGTCTTCCGTGGTAGTATAGCTGAAACCTGCTGCACGGAAAGCTGCGTCAACGTCTTCGGCTATAACAACATGGCCGCTTTCATTCGGGTGTATATCAAACGAGCTCATATTGGTAAGCTCGCCTGCTCTCCCCTTGAAATCAGCTGCAACATTTATCACGGTATACCCGCTTGAAGAATTGTCAGAAATGATAGAGTTGAGCTTGCCGATCTTATCGGTGGAGAAATCCGTTACCATTTTGACGCTGCTGAAGTATTCCAGCGGGTCGTAAAGAGTCTGTATAAAGACAGTTCCCTTTGTTCTTTTGCAGAGCTCAACAGCTATGATCTTGAGATTGCTGTCGAACTTTGTAAGAGCATTATCAACATCTCCGCCCATGCTGAGCAAAGATGAAGCCGCACCCAAAAAGTCGAAATTCTCATAATCAAATGAGCTTGCATCTGTTATGCCCATACTTGCCATAGCTTTCAGAACAATGCCCAGCAGGTCATTGCCGCCGATAGAAATAACGATAGCGTCGCTGTCTTTCAGGTCGCTGTCCAGTTCACCGCTCTGTATAAGCTCGACAAGGTCAGACGAAGTTGCTCCCGAAACGGCTTTATTCACCATTACGTGTTCGCATTTGCCTTTAAGCTCGGTCTCATATTTTTCTTTAAGTATATTTGAGTAGGAACGGCAGTGGTAGTTATCGGAAGACGTATACCCGTCCAGCCCGTATCCTGCCGCGATAGAATCGCCGAGGAACAGCATCTTGGGCGGAACTTCTGTATTATGCTTTACTTCTTTCTGAGATGATTCCGTCATAGAACATGATACAAGCGAAGCTGACAGTATTGCTGCACTTATAAATGCTGTGATCTTTCCGAACATAATATTCCTCTCCTTATATGCAAAAATTGCCTGATTTGTTTATCTGCAAGGGCATTAAGACAAAATAAAATGAATGCTTTTGCAATCATTATAGCATATAATTAAAAAAATAGCAATAATTTTGCCGCACACAGTTTTCCGAAAACTAAAAAATTCCATTGACATTCCACATTACATATGCAAAAATATAATTAAAGTGAGACATTTCACGCTTTTTGTCGTCTAATAATTAAAGAGACAAGATCATCTCCCTTTTGAAAGGAGTATTATATGGATAACGGTGCAAGTAGCTACCGCCGTTTCCTTGATGGTGATAAAGATGCTCTTATTGATATAATCAGCGATTACAGAGAAAGCCTCGTGCTGTTTCTCAGCAATTACATAACCGATTTCGGTCTTGCTGAGGGAACCGCAGAGGAGACTTTCGTAAAGCTCTATGTAGACAAGCCGCGGTTTGCAGGAAGATGCTCCTTTAAAACTTGGCTTTTCACGATCGGAAAGAATGCTGCGCTGGACAAGCTAAAGCAGCTCGCAAAGCACCCGTCGATACCGCTTGACAATTTCTATGATGCTGCCGATAAAGAGAATATAGAGCGGGATTATATCCGTAATGAAGAAAAGATACAGCTTCTCAGGGCATTGGAAAAGCTGAAAGATGATTACAGGCAGGTACTGTATCTGGTATACTTCGAGAATTTCAGCAACACAGAAACGGCTAAGATCATGGGCAGATCAGAAAGACAGGTAAGGAATCTTCTCTATCGTTCAAAGGAGTCTTTGCGTAATATTCTGGAAAAGGAGGGCTTCAGATATGAGGGAATATGACGAAACTACGTTGAAAGTCGCAAAGAGAGTATTTGAAAAGGGCGACGAGATACTTGCACAGCGCAGGAAAAGAGCCGCTAAGATACGTCATATCACATATGCATTTTCCGGTATGTGTGCAGCTGTCATCGTCGGGATCGGCGTATGGCGTTTCTCATCATCTGTAAAAGTACCCTATGACAGTGATATCATAGCCTCCACCGAGACTACCACTGCTCAGAGCACAGTTATCACCACATCTGAAACAAGCACATCAGTGACAAAGACAACAACTGCTCCCGTGAAAAGCAGCACTGCCACAAAAACTGCTGTCATTACATCATCCTCAGCATCAACTGCCTTCACAGCGTCCCATACAAGACTTACGACCACTGCAAGAACGGCAGTCACCGCAACATCTTCATCGGCTGTTACGGTGTCATCAAGTTCAAATGCCAATGTTTCGTCAACTGCTCTCCCCAAGACTACCACGAAAGTAACTCTCTCAAAAGGTGAGGGAGCTGAAACACATACGCACCCTGAAAATCCAACAGAAATAAGTTCGGAACATACCACAAGGACGGGTGTTGTCGTATGCACAACAGGACCGCATGATATGTCGGTCACAACCATAAATAATACCGAATCATTTGATATAAAAGAGATCTTCCGTTCATCAGCAGCAACTGTTGAGGTAAAAACGGACAAACTGAATTATTATGTAAAGCAGGGAGCGCGCGTTTCCCCTGAAAGGATAGACCGCCGAAGAATATATATGTCCACAGTTAAGATAAAAGTAACCGATTCCCAAATCCAGTGCTATACTATGGAAGTGTATGACCTTACAGACACCGACAGGAATGAAGCTGTAGCGGTAAGGCTGTTTGATACAAACGAATACTACCTTTTCACCAACCCTTCATATGATGAATAAAACGTCGAAAACGGCAGATAAAGTAAAAAAGTCCACTCATAGAGCGGACTTTTTATTATCATCTTTCTTTTCTGCTTTATATAAGAGGGAGCTTAACATTTGCCGTAAACATATCGCCGTCGATGACTATCTCAAATATACCGCCGCAGGCTTCTGTAAAGCTTTTAGCGATAGACAGTCCCAGACCGTTTCCCTCGGTGGTACGGGACTTATCACCTCTTGTAAAGCGTTCTGTTATCTCCTCGGGAGTGAAGTTCATTTCCTCAGCGGATATATTCTTCACTGAAATATTTGTATAAGCACTGTCATTGACAAGAGTGACATATATCCTTGTACCGTCCATAGAGTATTTCAGTGCATTGTCGATAAGATTCTGTAAAACGCGGTAAAGCTTCTTTCCCTCAGCCACAACAGGTGCCGACTGATTACTTATATCTGTGCGGACATCTCTGCCCGAGCTATTTATCTTATCAGCCATATCTCCCAGCACCTGCTGAGTAAGTATAACTGCATCAATTTGTTCACTGTTCACATCTGTTCGGCTCGCAGCCTTTGCCAGATCAAAAAGGTCGGAGACCATTGATTTAAGGCGGTCGGACTTCTGACTGATAACAGCTACATAGTCTTTTGCGGCAGGGCTCATGTCCTCAGCAGAAAGCAGGTCTATATAGCTTATTATGGAGGTCAGCGGCGTTTTGAGGTCATGGGACACATTTGTTACCAGTTCTATCTTCATTCGCTCGGACTGCACCTGCTTATCGACTGCTGTTTTTATGCCGTCGGATATATTGTTGAGGTTGTTTGTCATACTATAAGCAGGAGAATTATCGGCAACTGTCCTCGGAGAATAGTCACCGCCGTTCATATCCGATATCTGCTGTGCAACACTTGCGACTGCTTCATGATCGCGGATACTTAAAAAGACATATCCCACTAATGCAATGAAAGATAAGAGTAAAAATCCATTCTCATTCCTTGACGAAAGTGTTATAGCAGCGATAAACAATTCAATTACTACAGCTATTGCTGTGCGGATAATGAATCTGCGTGTGAAAATGTTTTTTTCAAGATGTTTTTTATCAAAAGCCGAAATTACTTTTTTTATCTTGCGACAACAGTACAAAATTATTCTTCCTGTCAGCGAGTTCTTCCAGAATTCTCGGCATTTAATGCGTGTAACAAGTGTTATGATACATCCAAGACCAACAGCATATCCGGAGGTGAGTATAACGCTTAAAATAAATGCGCTCATATCGAAGTTAGGATAATATTTATCAAACATATCCATGAAACGTTCAAAATGCTCTAATGTCAGAACCACACCTGCAATAGCACCAATTATAAGAAGCACAGGCAGTTCTGCAAATATCTTATCCATCATGGATATAGTGAACTTCTTTTCTTTTTCGTTATATCCACAGCAAACCAGCAATATAAGAGCTATCACACCCGCAATGACTGCAAACGGTATGAGCATCATTAAAGAGTGAACACTATGCTGCTCTGTATCTTCACGTTGCTTTGAGTACTGTTCATACTCGGCGATCATACTATTTGTTGGCTTGATGTAGATAGTAATGTCCCTGTCATTCTGTTCATTCTGAGTGAATACATTTTTATTTACCTTGAACCACTCGCGGCTGCTCTTATCATAAAACATATAAACATCCGTATCTGTCACATCTGCCATATCATTTATTTCAGTATATGTTTCTTCGCCATCGTTATTGGATGCACCTATATAATTCCCGTTTTCATCATACCTCTCGCTTGGGAGAATGACTTTTTTCTCAGAATCGGGATTAAAAGCATTATAAGCTTCTCTGTCAGCCACTGTAGCATTGCTTCCTTTGATACCTGGAACAGGTGTGCTGCCGTCTGTCTTATAGAATATTTCAGCTCCGTTATAATCTCTGTAGCTGTCAAGACCTGTAGTATCAAAATCAAAAATGGCAACAGCTCTTAGTGGAAGATTTCCGCCCAATCCGTAATAAGTCATACCGTAATTTGTGGTATACCAGTACTTTTCCGAACCATGAAGCCAATGCATCCCCTTTGGTATTACGCTGTTCCAGCCCTTGACATACTGCATAGAATAATCTGTTTTCAGCTCATCAGTGGTCATTTTAGTGTTTGTGAGAACTCTGTCGCCACAGCTTGCATAGTATTCAAATCCTGTCGGGTTCTTGATATCTACCTTGCCGTCATCTGTAATAAGTTCAAGATCACTTAGCGTATCACGCAGCGACTTTTCATAATCCTTTGAACAAGTGTATTTACCGGTTTTATCGGTATTGCGAAGGTATATGTTGCTCAGAGCCCAAAGCTGATCGAAAAGATAGTTCATATCGTCTGTATACTTATCCGAGTCCAGAACATCGGTGCGCTCGTTGCGATCACCTATCTCACGAACATTATCATTGACAATATGAAAGAACTGAAACAAACATACACCTGTGATAACGCAGGAAATTATAAATGCTATGACTCTTGATATTCTTTTTTTCAAGATCATAAAAGATCACTCCTATTGTTTCTCCATTTTGTATCCTATTCCCCAGACCACTTTCAGGTATCGCGGATCGCTGGGGTTTATCTCTATTTTTTCTCTGATGTGACGAATGTGTACCATAACGGTATTTTCAACGGAATAGGACTCATCGTTCCACACTCTGGAGTATATCTCCTCGGCAGAGAATATACGGCCTGCATTTTCCATGAGCAGTTCGGTGATCCTGTACTCAGTAGCGGTAAGCTTTACGGGCAAACCGTCCACAGACACCTGTTTTCCGTCCCTGTCCAGAGAAAGGCCTCCCAGACGCAGCACATTGTCATTTTTGAGGCCTTCCGCAGCACCGAGGGTCAGATATCGCCGAAGATTAGACTGCACACGAGCCACGAGTTCCATAGGATTATACGGCTTGGTTATGTAGTCATCTGCGCCCATTGAAAGGCCCAGTATCTTATCGCTGTCTTCGGATTTAGCCGACAGCACGATGATGGGGATATTCCTTGTAGTCCTTATCTTCATCATAGCGGACAGACCGTCCAGCTTCGGCATCATAACATCAATGAGTATGAGCTGTATATCGTTCTGCATCAGTGAATCAATAGCTTCAAGACCGTTATACGCCTTATATATCTTATAGCCCTCCCGCGAGAGCAGGGCAGCAATAGCGTTAACGATATCGTGGTCATCATCGACCACGAGTATAGAAGAGTTTTCAATATTTATCATGATAAAATCCTTTCATCGGCAAATGGTGACCATACTCATCAAGTTTACCTCTCTGCCGTTCTTCTGTCAATATTATAAATAACAAATCTTATTATCAGGCTGATGAATTTCTTATGATTTTCTTAAGATTTCAAAAGGCAGCCTTTCGGCTACCTTAGAAAGACATTATATCCGCAGTACTTATGACCTCATCAGCTTTACTGCTCCTGCATCAATATTTGCCTGTAAAGCTTTTCTATATCCTCCGCACTCAGTGAGACGGGGTGATTTCTCAGGCGCACAGGATCAACAGATTTTTTTAGTATGTCAATATCGCTATCGGACTTCATCTTCGGTGCAGCGAGTCCCAGCTCACTGACAAGCCCTGAAAAGAACTGCGGGAGGCTTTCCATGCCGCAGCCCAAAGCCTCAGCAATGCCTGAGAGGACTTCACCGAGATGTTCCGTTCCGCGCATATCGCTGCATTTGCTGATATTTGCAAGCATATGCGGTATCAGCACCATATTGCACAGAGCCGCAGCATGGCCGTGGGATATCCCGTACAATGTAGTAAGCTTATAGCACATGGCATGACCCGCCGTGGTACGGGTTATATTTATTGCCTTACCCGCGATATTAGCAGCCTTGAGCATATTTGTGTTTCCGTCATCGTCGTTGACGAGATATCTGTCTTTATTAGCGATTATCATTTTTATAGCCGAACGCGAGTACTCCATGCTCTCGTCAGTGGAATTAACCGACCAGTACGCCTCTACCGCATGGCAGAGTGCGTCCATCATAGTTGCTTTTTTCTGATAGACAGGAAGTGACCTGAGAGCACTTGCATCGAAAAGCACTGCTGAAGGTATGCAGCTGTCATCAGCCACGGACTGCTTTTCGCCATTGAGGTATATCACTGCGAAGTGGTTCGCCTCACTTCCCGTGCCTGCCGTGGTAGGTACCGCAATAAACGGCACATCATTAGGTATGATCGTCTGTTTTATATACTCGGAGCTGTCGTCCATATTGCTGTACAGCTTTATGCACTTTGCAGTATCGAGGGCACTTCCGCCGCCCACAGCAGCAATAAGCTCGCATTTATGCTCACGAAAGGCTCTGACGCCCTCAACTACGGACTCGTAACGTGGATTTGGCTGAAAATCCGAGAATCTCACTACTTTTATCCCCGAACGTTTTTCAAGAGTTTCAAAATACTCATTTATGCGCAGTTTTTCAATAGATGCACCGCATACGAGCATGATGCGCTCAGCCCCCGACTTTGAAAAGTACTCATCAAGCTCCGAATAGTTTTCGCTTGCTTTCATAATTTCCTGCATATCAAATATCCTCCGTTAGTGTATAATAAAGCCCTTAGCCGCCGCGTGACGCTGCCCCCTGCCACGTTGCTGCTTGTTTCACGCGCCCCTCTGTACGAAATCGTTGATCTGCTTTCGCTTACGGCACTCATTATAATTATTCGCTGAAGTCAACACATTAGTTAACGGCTAACGGGTTCTTTGATCTCTATTTCAATTTACAATATTATTCTTTTTCGCAAGCTTTGCCGAAACATCTGCAAGATCTTCGGGCGTGTCGATTTCCGCGCAAAGTCTGTTTTCAAAATCGAGTGCAAAAATATTCTTATCCGCGATCTCATTGAGAGCATTTTCCGCATAGCATTTTCTCTTTGCTTCTTCGCCTGATTCGCAGAACGAAACGATACCGCCGAGCCACTTGTTCCAGTCCTCTTTCAAGAGCTTGTACAGCGGCTGAGCTGCAACAGCGTCATCGAAGAACTCAATGCCGACCTTCTGCACTCTCCCGTCGGAGATGACCGCCTTGAAGTCCTTTTCAGGCAAAGGCAGCACTGAACTGACAGTCATGCAGCTCACATAAGAAGCTATAACATCATCGAATACAGACTCCTCAAACACAAGATCACCGTGCATAAGAACGATATCCTCATCTTTCAGTCGCTCTCTTGCGCAGTAGATAGAATAAATATAGTTTGTCCTGTCATAAACAGGGTTCTTCACAAAGGTGATATTAAGCGGAAGATCGAGGCTTCTGCAATAGCTCATGAGAACATCATCAAAAGCTCCTGTAGTCATTACTGTCTCTGTAATACCTGCATCAGAGATCATTTTCAGCTGACGGCTGAGTATTGTTTTCCCCACTGCGATCTCCGTCATACATTTCGGGTGCACACTTGTCATCGCGCCCATACGGCTTCCCAGCCCCGAATTAAGTATCAATGCTTTCATATCGGCAACTCCTTTATATCAGTGCAGCTTTCCCGCATTAACCGAGAAGCTTTCCGTCATATTTTCCGTTTTCTATTTTGAAAAAGAACTCGCTGAAGCTTTCCGTCTCGAAGATCTGCATCAGCTCCCTCATGTTCCAGATAAGCTCCGCACTGTCGATATCGCTTCTGTCCAGCCAGAAAACTCTTCCCTCATCGGAGCTTTTCAGTTCGCCTTCAAACTTATCCGTCTTATAAAGCAGAACGATATATCTTGTACCGTCCTCAAGTATCCAGTCCTTGAAGCCGCACGGCTTAGGATTGAATATGGTAAGACCTGTTTCTTCCTTCATCTCACGGACAACTGAATCCAGAATGGATTCATCAGGCTCGATATGTCCCCCGGGGAACACAAGACCTCCCCTGTACTTTTCTTTCAGTCCCTTCTTTTCCTGCACGAGCACTCTTTTATCATCGTAGATAAGGCACATATTAGTCAGTTCTACCTTTGAAGTTCTATCCATAACACTCACCGTTCCATATATTTTCACATAAAATTATACCACATTCTGAGACTGATATCAATAACCAAATACCGCAATACCACACATACAAAAAAACACGCATCATAAACATGAAGCGTGTCTGCTTGTTAAAAAGTCGGGTTTAACTAATAACGGGATTCCAAAGGGACTGAGTTCCTTTGGCAGAGTCCAGAGGCAGCGCCTCTGGTCACTGTTCACAGTTTTCAGAGAACAGCGAAATATTACGAAGGCGCTTCGCAAAGAGTGAATTAAAAAACAGTCCAGTGGACTGTTTTTTAAGAGGGAACGCCTTGTAAGTGAAGGCGTTCCTTTATATAAAGATATTTTTTGACTAACTGACACGCATCATAAACATGAAGCGTGTTTATACTCTGATATTTATTTTGAATACTTTTCATACAGCTTTTCATAGCCCTCTGCGCACTTTCTGATGTCCAGTTCCACAGCCATTTTTCTTGACTCGGAAGACATTGCACGTCTGAGCATCTCGTCTTTGTACAGCTTTTCCATTTTATCGGCTATCGCCTGCGGGTCAGATTCGGTTACGAAGCCGTTCCTGCCGTTTCTGACGATATCGGCCACACCGCCGGCAGCAGTAGTTACCACAGGAAGTCCGCAAGCCATAGCTTCGAGGACAGCGATGGGAAGTCCTTCCACCTTAGATGTGCAGCAATAAACGTCAGACTTCTCCAGAAACTCGGCAACATTGCTCTGATCGCCTTCAAATATCACCTTTTCCGCCAAGCCTGCGTCAGCGGCTTTAGTCTTCATTTCACACATTAGCTCACCGCCGCCGAGTATTCTCAGGCACGGCTCGGGGAACTTTTTGCTGAACAGTTCAAAGGCTTCGATAAGCAGCGCATGGTTTTTCACTGCTTCGACTCTTCCCGTGGTGATAAAAGTGAATGTGCCGCTGTTTTTCTCGGCATTATTCGGCACGAACAGTTTTGTATCGACACCGTTATATACCATTTCGATATCATTTTTGCTTAGCTTATACTCCTCGGCAACAGAATCCCTTACGGTATCGCAGATAGCAACCGGGATGACCTTTTTACGGCTGAAAGCATACTCCATTATCCTTCGTTTCATGCCGTGAAACAGCCTGTACGCCATACTGTGCGTGGTAAACAGGTGCTTTGCCTTTGTACCCGACAGCATTATCGGCAGCAGCATATGCAGTCCCGAGCCCACATTTGTATGTATCACAGCAGGCTTTTCCTTTTTGATAGCTTTTACGGCTTTGAACACCTCAGTCCTGCCGCTGACATCTATGACCGTTATCCCCTCGCGGACGAGCTTTTTATAGAAAGCTGCCTCCTTGTCGAGGTAATTGTTGATGACAACTACAGGGCGGAATTTTGACCTGTCCAGATTGCAGGCAAGCTCGGTCACGAATCTTTGAGCTCCCGCATTCAGCAAGGTAGGTGTACACAGGAATACAGTCTTCACTTATTTCTCCTCCTGTCCGTCAGCTCCTCATAGCAATCCACGTACTGCATCTGCACAACTTTGTCTCTGTACACTTCGCGCACCTTGGTAATATTGAAGCTGCTGCATTTTCTTCTTATCATCGGATCTTTGAGGTATTCAACAGCTTTTTTCACTGCATCGGCATCTTTTATCGGAACAACGACACCGCCCTTGTCCTCGATCATGTCCTTATTAGCAGCCCAATCGGTCGCCACACACGGAAGTCCTGCCGCCATAGCTTCAGCCAGAGCATTTGAAAATCCCTCTGCGCTGAAATATGTCAGGAAGAAAAAAACATCAGCCGCCGCCATTTCATCTGCTATCTCGTCATGTGACTTCACGCCTGTCAGTCTTACATTTTGAACCCCTTCAGCAGCCTTCGCGCATACATCATCAGGATTTCCGACCATGACGAACTCGATATCGGGGAAGCACTTTGCAGTTTCAATGATATCAAGGCAGCCCTTTGTCTCGACCACACCTCCCACATAGAGGATACGGCGTATCTCATCGGAGATATTGTGCTCAGCCGCTATCTCTTTTGCGTCAACGAAGTTTGGTATCACTCTGACAGGGGTATCCACAAGAGTTTTTATAAACTCTTCGCTTTGTCTGTTAAGCACCATTACGCAGTCAGCTTTTTTGCACAGCATTTTGACTGCGAACCTGTTTGATCCGGTTTTGACCTGATTAGGCACAGTACATCTGAAATGAATGACAAATTTTCGTCTTTTCATTTTTGTTATCACTGCACTTACGAGCTCTCTCAGAACAGGCATGGTATTTGCAGGTATACAGGCGTGTACCACTTTAGCGTCGCGGTCTCTGAGCTTTTTTCTCAGTCCGCCCCATATACCGAGACAGCGCTTGATCTCCGACGGAACGTTGAGTCTGGTCTTGCTGCCGAAGAATTCTCTTTTGCCAATGATCTTTTCGTCAACGACTTCGACCTGCCAGTCATCGGGCAGCTTTGCCGCCAGCATTCTCATTGTCCATGCAGCAATGCCTCCGACAGGCGGAGGCGTAGGAGCAAGAAGCACAACTTTTTTCATTTGACCGTCCTTTCCGAAAGAATGCATCACTGCATATGCGATACAATGGTCTTATACACCTGTTCAGAGCTGTAATGATCTTCCAGATATTTGAAGCCATTTTCTTTCATTGTATTTAAAGAGGATATATCACATTGCAGGAATTCCCTGACTATATCCGCGAATCTGTCCGCATCATTGCTTTCGCACCAGCGTCCGAATCCCCCATCGAAGATCACGATTCCGATATCCGTGTTCGGGTCGGTCGCTGCTAAAACAGGCAGTTTTGCCTGCATATAGCTCAGAAGGCGCGACGGGAAATTAGGTATAGTGAATCTGTGGTCAAGGAATATGAGTCCCACGTCGCAAGCCGCCACCATAGTGTCATAGTCCTCTTTCGGCAGACTTTTCATAAGCCTGAAATTTGCCTGTCTGCTTTTTTCGGCATACTCATCGAGCAGATGGTACTCTGTTCCGCCGCCGACGATGAGGAAAAAAGCATCACTGATATCACTGCATTTTTCAAGACATTCTATAATAAAGGGTATCCCCTGAGGTTTTCCGAGATTTCCGCCGTACACAAAAACAGTCTTGTCGGAAGGGATACCGTATTTATTTCTTACAGCACATCTTTTATCATAGCCGATACTCTTATCGGCTATCTCGATACTGTTAGGGCAGATCTCGACCTTCTGCGGACTGACCTTAGGCTCATGTTCAATGATATATTCGGCATTTGCCCGAGACATACAGCCGATAATATCCGAAACTTCATACAGCTTCTTCTCTTTATCCTTGAAAAGCCTGTAAATAAATCCCTTTGCACCTGTAGTGCTCATCATGCCGATATCGACAGCATTCTGAGGGAATATGTCTTTCAGCATAAGGTAAGAAAAGGCATTATCGCGCTTTTTAACGTATCTGACCGCACTGAACAGTGTAATAGGCGGCGTAGTATATAGCACAAGATCAAATTCAACATCGTGATAATACTTTTTCACTGCATTTGCGAACCTACTCTCCGTACTAAGTGCAGACAAGCCTTTTTTAAAAAGGTTGCTGCTGCACCGAGCGATATTCATATCAACGAAGACCTGCATATACTTTTCGCTTTTTACATTCTTGTGATCGCCTGCACTGACAGTATGCACCTTATGTCCGTTTCTGATAAACTCGCGTAAAAGGTCGCAGTATATTGAATGTTCATTTATATCAGAAATATTTCCGTAAGTCAAAAAAAGTATATTCATACGCCTTTCACATCGTCCTTTTCCAAACGGGAAACTCAGGCAGAACTAATCCTTTATATGCTGCGGAACTCTTTCCTCCTCCGCAGGCAGCTCCATATAATTCCCGTAAACTACCGATAAAAAAGTATCCCATTGCTTTATTGCCATATATTTTCTGCCCTCAAATTCAAGCTCTGTATATTCAGACGTGATATCCGAAGGGAATCTCACCCTGCTTATATTTTTGAACATACAGCCATAGCGGGCTTTTTTCGCACACTGTCTGCCGTTCCCCCACTGAGAGACCTTATCGAACCATTTCTGCTTAGTTTTCTGACTGAAAGGCAGACCGATCATATGAGTAATAAACAGCTCCGCCTTAGCTATCGAGGAAAAGCCTTTATATCTTACATCTTTTTTCAGCATTCCCTGCAATATCTTGATAAGGGTGTCTTTGATCCTGTTTGCAGCAGCATTATCGGGAGCATTGTCGAAAACGAACAGATCGAGGCATCTTTCGGGAGGGATAGAATTTTTCCTGCTGTTATCCTTTCGGGTCACCCTGACCAGCCAAATATCTCTTACGATAGTATACTCACTGCCGAGTTCACTTTTCAGTACAGCGAGCAGCTTTTTATAGTTTTTGCGATCGAGTGCGATATCTATATCGTCGTCCCAGGGTATAAATCCTTTATGTCTGACAGCGCCTAAAAGAGTGCCGTCACTGAGAGTATACCTAATACCGTGCTTTCTGCATATCCCGTCAATATGATCCATTATCGGCAGAAAGTACTTCTGCGTTTCAAGCATACCGTACTTATTTTCAAAGTCCATTACAGACACTCCTTTATCAGCTCGATAAGCTCCTGCATACTGTCTGCCGCAGTCTTATCGTTCACAGACGGACATTCTCTGCTGTTATACAATCCGTCCGCATTTCTGAACCAAATATGCTTCATGCCCAGCTGCTGCGGAGCCTGAAAGTCCTTGACGGAGTTATCGCCGACGTAGACTATATCCGACGCAGAAAGTCTCCACCGTGTCTGCATGATCCTGAAGGCGATATCGCAGGGTTTGCGGAACTGCACACCGCCGAGCTCGTCTGTGATAATGACATCATCGACAAGATCTTCAAGTCCGAGCGCTTTCAGCTTATTTCGCTGACCCTCGGGACGACCGTCTGTGATTATGCCTGTCCTGATGCCTCTGCTCCTCAGATATATAAGCAGCTCCTTCACACCGCTGTACAGCTGTATATCAGGTTCATGGGAGCGGTATACTTCAAGCACCTCTGCCTTCTGAGCTTCGCGTCCTGTCTCCTTCAGCACCTCGTCAACAGCAAGCTTTCCGCACAGGAAATACTGCCGCAGCTTCTCCTCAAAGCCGCCGCCAAGATACTCAGAGACCGCCTTATATCCTGATCTGACGTATTCTTTTTCGGGATACAGGGTATCGTCGAGATCGAATATAACGCCCTTAATGCCGTTAATATTACCGCTTATGCACACAGACTGGTCAAAGCGGCTGTACACTGCGCCATCGTTTATTTTGTCGATACGACCTGCCTTTTCACCGTCGAGCAGCCTGAGTATTGCTTCTGCGCTTCCCGCCCCCGCCTTCATTGAGAGCGGAGAACCTCCGCCGAACCGCGGATTTATCTCGATATACCAGTCTGTACCGCTTTCATCGCGTATAATCTGCACAGTCAGCGGACCGCGCGGCTTGAAAGCTTTGCAAATGTGTTCAGCGTCCGCGATCATCTTAGGGTCCATAAATATCTGTGTTTTCAGGACTTCTCCTGCCCTGATCTGGAGTCTTTCCCTTGGGACAATGGATACAGGCTCTCCGTTCATATCGCAGAAGATATCGACCGAATATTCACGGCCGCTTATAAAAGGCTGGACTATGTAGTCCCCGATCTTTTCCGCATATGCTTCAAGCTCAGTCTCATTGCCGACCCTGAAAGCATTTATGGAGCTGCTTCCGTCCTTGGGCTTGATAAACGCAGGATATCCTGCGTTGTAATCACGCAGGTTATTGACAGGTGCAGGCGAATGAAGCCCGCAGTCTTCAAAGAACTTTGAGGTATAATTCTTATCGCGGCATATGCGTATCATCTCAGGGGAGCTGATAAGCACCTTTGTGCCGATGCTTTCAAAGCGCTCCTTATTCTCGCTCAGGACGATAAGATCGGTATCTATGGTAGGGATAACGAGGTCAATGCTGTCCGCCCTGCATATCCCGAGCAGGTCGTCTATGTACGCAGGATCCTTCATTGCAGCAACTTTTCTTGTAAAGTCGCAGTACGCCAGCGCAGGAGCTGTTCCCGCCATGTCTGCGCCGTATATGAACAGTTCCTTCCCAAGCACCAATGCAGCGCTGCGAAAAGCCTGCAAAAGCTCGATCCTTCTTCCCACACCTGTAAATAAAATCCGCATTATCTTTCCTCTGTTCCCATAAATTCGCTCATTGTAGCCTCACCGACAGCATTTATGCCCTCACGTTTCAGGACTTTTCTTACAGTATCCATGACTATCCTGCAATCGCCTGTGAAAGTGATATGATCCACATACTTTACGTCCCAATCGAACTTTTCTTCCCATGAAATAGAATTTCTGCCGTGTATCTGAGCCAGTCCCGTAAAGCCGGGGCGCACTTCATGTCTTCGCGCCTGATGCTCGTTATATCTGTCAAGGTACTGAACAAGCAGGGGGCGCGGCCCTACAACGGACATATCGCCTTTGATAATATTAAAAAGCTCAGGCAGCTCATCGAGGCTCAATGCCCGCAGTTTTTTTCCGAATGAGGTCATTCTTTCCCCGTCCTTTGCGGGGTCTATCACTCCGTTTTTCGGCGGCAGCATAGTCCTGAACTTGTACATCTTGAATATTTTTCCGTCTTTGCCGGGTCTTTTCTGGATAAAGAGCACGGGCGAGCCCAGCTTTATCCGCACAAGCACAGCCGTTACCAGCATAACAGGCGAAAGAATGATAAGCGCCAGCAAAGCACAGCAAAGGTCTTGCGGGCGCTTGAAAAATCTCTCGTAAAGACCGTAAGGCTTATGTTTTTTCATAAATGATCCCTTTACTTAAAACATCTGTGAATGATCTCGATGAGAACGTTCTGTTCTTCCGCTGTCATCTTGTTATCAGACGGCAGGCAAACGCCGCGTCTGAAGATATCTGCACCCACATCAATACCGTCATCGGAAGCCTTCACAAAGCCATGATTTTCGTAGATCGGCTGCATATGCATAGGTTTCCAGACAGGTCTGCCCTCGGCGTTGAAAGCTGACAGTGCTTCGAGTATCTCCTGCGGACAGCTCTTGCCATGCTCGCTGCGATACATAAAGTCCATATCGCCGCGCACCTGCGGAGTCATAGCATCTTCGTCGATTATCATGCAGCTCAGCCAGTAATTCGGAACGCTGTTCTCGGCATCGAAGGGATTCATTTTTATCGGCAGATCTGCAAGTCCGTCCCTGTAGCGTTCAAATACAGCTTTTTTCTGAGCGATATGTTCTTCAAGGTGGGGCAGCTGACCGCGTATAACACCTGCGATGATATTGCTCATGCGATAGTTATAGCCAAGCTCCTCATGCTGATACCACGGAGCAGCTTCACGGCTCTGAGTAGACCATTTGCGTATCTTATCCGCATCGGACTTATCCGAGCACAGGAACATACCTCCTGCACTGCCTGTGATTATCTTGTTTCCGTTGAATGAAATTATAGAAAAATCGCCGAAAGTTCCTGTTTGTTTTCCTTTATAGGAAGCTCCCAGAGACTCCGCAGCGTCCTCCACTATCAGAGCGCCGTGAGCGTCGGCAATACTTCTTATCTCGTCAATTTTGCTGGGAGTGCCGTAAAGGTGAGCGATAACGATGAGCTTAACATCAGGATACAGCTCAAAAGCTTTTTCCAGAGCAGCAGGATCCATATTCCATGTTTCTCTTTCGGTATCAATGAAAACAGGTTCACCGCCCTCATATGTAATAGGGTTGACAGTAGCAAAGAAGGTCATATCGGCAGCGAAAACGCGCCTGCCTTCAAGGCTGCCGTGTCCCACCTTCGGAACGCCGTATATTTTTTCGCCTGCAAGTCTGACTGCGAGGTGAAGAGCAGTAGTACCGCATGAAAGACCCACGCTGTAATTGCAGCCCACGTATTCAGCCACCTGTTTTTCCACTTCGTTTATATTCGCACCAACAGTGGATACCCAGTTTGTGCGTATTGCCTCGTCCACCCACTCTCTTTCTTCCTTGTGCATGGTAGGTGAAGCGAGCCATACCTTTTTCTCCAAAGGCTTTATCCCCGCAAATCTCGGAGATGTTTTAAAATCTATTTTTGAGACCTCGCCGTCATTGCAGTTCAGCTCTTTGATATCTCTGACAAGGTTGCCGTTTACCAGCGAATCGGACTGAAACTCCCCCAAAGATCCCATTATATTTGCAGGCAATGCTATTTTCATATAACATCCTTCTTTCTATCACACGCGATAATGTTCACGGAATATGCCGCTTATCCATTCCGAGAACGCACTTTCCCCGATTATACTCACATCAAAAGTGATCTGCTCCTGACAATGCCCAACATAAAAACAAATGCAGGCACACTGTACCTGCATTTACACTATGCCTGGGATACAGAATGATCTTCTGACATAAAAGCGCAATTATCAAATATTTGTAAATGGCAATACTGCACATTTCTATAAAAAACGACCGATGTCATGAAGTTGAACAATGTGTTTTTATCTGTCACATTATATCACAATATTATACTTTGTGTCAATAATGCAAGCCCAATATTAGCCACCATCAACAAATACCAACTTAAAACCATGGTTTATTTATATATTATTTTTTCAGTTTACCCACGACTACCTGTCTCTGTTTTCCGTCATCGGTACAAGAAATAACAGTGAGCCTGTCATCGCCGAAGTCCTTCAGCACTTCGACCTCATTCGGCTCTACGACCTTGTATTCGTCAACGATATACTCATATTTGGTTCTTTTGTCGTCAATATCCACGAGATACATTTCATCTCCCGTTCTGATATTATCAAGGTCATTGAATATTTCTGCATAAATCGTACTGTTATGACCTGCAATGCAGTAATTCCCGTGTCCGAGAGCGCCTGTGCCCTCGAAGTGACCTGCCGAGACCTGAAGCGATTTGCTGTCAGTTCCCTCCAGCACGGGGACTCTGATATCGAGCCGCGGCACTTCAAATACAATGTTGTCCTTCAGCAGTCTGCGGAGGTAGATCTCTCTGCTGATCTTGCGATATGCCATCAGTGAGAGGACCGATACTCCGCAGGCTATCATTATTATACCAATATTGCGTTTTAGTTTATTATTCATATATTATTCACGTTGTAATGAGAGCGCCGCTGTCCGGCAGCGCTCCCCCTTTCAGTATAAGTCTGTAAAAGATACTATGCAACCAACTTTGATCTTATTCTTCTTTACGTTTTGAAACAGCAAGTGCGCCGCCTGTTATCATCAATACAACAGCAAAGCCCGCTATCACCATATATACCGACGAATAGCCCGTCGAAGGCAAAGTTCCCTGCTTGGTAGTTTCCGTAATTGTTACGGAACTGCTTGACACAGTTGTCTGCGAAGTGGTCTTGCTTGTAGAAGCTGACGTTGATTCGGTAGTTGTTGTATTAGTTGTTACCGTGGTATTTGAGGTCGTAGAACTTTGGAAAGGTTTAATGACCACATCATAAGACAACTCAAAACCTGACCTATTCGTCCCCGGTGATTCAGGAAACGCAAAGCCATAACCAACTTTATATTTACCAGCTTGCAGTTTGCTGAAATCAGCTCCGCTGTATTTATTGTTGTTTTCATCCTTGATAATCGCACGGTTCGGATCGACTTCAGGATCTTTTTCAGTATATCCACCAAATGTATGTTTGCCTCCGCCGTTTCTGTCATCGAACCAATAGTAAAAACTTGATACAGTATATGAAATACCTGAAAGATCGAGATCTTCACCTTCATAGTAAACAGTCTTAGTCGGATAAGAATTTATCTTTTCAAGTTCGTACATAATAGGCATTGTAACAGTATATGAATACTGATAGGTTTCAGTATAGGGCAGCGTAGTTCTTACGCGCGGCTTTGTAGTAGCCGATGTTGTCTTGCTCGTCGAAGCAGTTGTCTGTGAAGTGGTCTTACGTGTCGAAGCTGACGTTGATTCGGTCGTTGACTTGCTTGTGACCGTTTCTGTTGAAGTGGTCACGCTTGTAAAAGCTGACGTTGATTCTGTCATTGTTGTATTAGTTGTTACAGATGTAACAGCCGTTGTAGTCGGCGGCTCATCTAACGCTACGAATTTGTAATCGTTTTCCTTAGCAAATATATCAGCTGTAGAACCTGTAAATCCATATATAGTTGCATTAGAAATCGGTTGATCACCTCCAGGCATTTTACAGTCTTTATTCATGATGATTACTTTTTCAAGTAATGGACATTCGTGAAATGCATATCCGCCTATTTCCTTTACATTATCTCCGATATATACGGATTTGATTTTTTTACATCTATTCATTGCACAAGGAACAATCTTTTCAACATTATCAGGGATCACCACATCTCCTGTGCAGCTATGGCCGTCAATAAGTACGTTATCAACAATTCTTAACGGTCCCTCGATATTTCTCAGCCATTTTGTACCTAAAAAAGCATCATTTGATATAATCAAATCAGAAAATTTTTTCGATATATTTATTTTTTCAAGGTTCGTACATCCAGTCATAGAAAAGTAGCCTATACTTTCAATACTACTTGGAACATCAATTTCTTTAAGCTTTTCAAAATACATAAATGCATTCGGCCCAATTTGACGTACACCATCTTTCAATATAATTTTTTCAATATATCCTTTAGCAAAAAACCAATCAAAAAATTGATGGTTCATTAAAGTATTTCCTTTTATTGTAAGTGTATTACCATCTATTGACCATTTAATTACATCCAGACTTCTTTCTCCATATATATCAATAAAGTAACGATCATATTCATCTGCTAATTCACTTGCTGCTGAATTTTCTTTACCATAAATAAAAGGTCTGGGAAAGTCAACTAAATATTCTGAATCCGCGCCCCTATATTCCCAAATAGGATTATCAGGCAAAACCAAATGCGATGTATCTATCTCACATTCAGGATTAAGAATCGCCACTCTATATATATTTTCAGAATTTTCAAATGTAAGATTATTAATTCTGGTAACTGTTTCAGGTATGGTGACAAGATATAGATATTCATTATTGCTAAAATCACCCTCTATACTTGTAATACCATCTTCAATATATACTTCTCTTGCTCCGTAATCCCATGGTAACTTTCCATACTCATCGCGTTTCAGTTCTCCTGTACCACTTACTCTCAAAAAATCGTCAAAATCTCTATACCATGTTATATTATCACCGCATTTTCCGCTGCATATTACTCTCAAGCCGCTGTAATTTTCCAGATATTCCTGATATTCTCTGTCACTCTCACTCATTTCCGTATCATTCTGCATATCCTCCGCAACAACGCCCATTGGTACGAACATCATCGAAGCCACAAGGCAAGCGATCAGCGCCGCAAAAAATCTGTTTATCGTTTTTTTCATAATTCCCACCCTTTCGTCAATATAATTGTTTAATACATTTGTCGGATATAATTAAAAATTCGCCAACACTATAGTTATATTATATCATTTCCTCTGTAAAAATTCAATAAAAATCGTAATTATTAACATACAGGTGTTTCGCTTTCCGCCAGTTTTTTTATTTCAGCATCTACCTCATTATTAACAGGCTTTTCTTCTTTTGCCAACATTTTTATCTCAGTCTCAACCTTATCCTGCGAGTCTTTCTTTTCTCTCATAATTTTATTCCATGAATCCTCAATACTTAGCACTTGTTCTAAATTATTAGCGATATGCTCAAACCACTTTTTCTTTATGATATCATGCTCTTTACTGTCTTTCAAGGTTCTGGCTTTATCTCTTATTGTTATAAGTTCTTCATTATCTTCAAGTATTCTGTCTTGATCATAGTATGAATATGACCCGTCCAAGATATTAAATATTATGGAAAGCTGTTTTGCCGAGCTATTTTCCAACATGAAACAGAAATCATCAACATCAAAAACATTTGAAAAGCCCTCTTCTCCGATTCTTTTCTTTAACTCAACAATTTTCATTCCACCAAGCTTTTCAAGCATGGCAGGGTCACTTTTAGCATCTAATACGCCGTGATAATCAAGAGCTTCTTCCATTTCAAATATTTTATCATCATAGATTTCTTGCAATGGCGAATAAACTGTGACAGACTTATAAAGCCCCTGTGCTTTAATCTCATCTTTTTTATCTGTTTCTTTCAGTTTTTCTATCATAAGATCAAAAATAGCACTATAATTTGAATCTATCTTTCCTTCATATTCCACCTCAATATTCAAAAGCGAAGCAATAAGATCGCAGTAGTCCCAATAAGTTATTTCACCATTTTCGATCTTAGCAGGAATATTTTTTATTGCATCTCTTAGATGTTTCTCCTCTGCCACCGTAAAATCCTTGATAACTTTCAGGTCTTCATCTGTACCCTTGTTCCACGCACTGCTTCTGCAATATTCGCTGTAATTTTCGAGTTGTCTTTTCGCCTCATTTTCATCGAATCTCTGTCTGTTTATGTAGTCATACGCAAATCTGAAAATATGATACTTGTCATTTTCTCCCAGTGCATTAGACATTGGCGAATCTTTCTTAAAAACGGCTTTCTCGCCGCTGTCTATGAGCTGTATATACGCAATGATACTGTGGAAAAGCGTCTTATCTATTTGAGCATCAAGGTCATATACAGGCTTTAACTTCTTTTTAATATCGCTGTATTTCTGACAGGCATATTGGAACGAGCGCATATTGTAGCTTTTCATATCCGTCATAACATTAACAATTTCTTTTATGTATTTTTCATCGGAAGGAATGCCAAAATCAGCCAAAATCTGTTTTACTGTGTATTCAAGGTTACAATTGAATCTTATAGTATCACCGATGGTTTTTTCTTTAGCCTTTTGATACTGAGCATACTTCTCGTCAAGTATTCCGATTATTTTTCTTTTTTCATGAGCGTATTCATACCTTTTACCGATGACATTCTCATTTGCCACAAGCATGACTTTATAGTTATCGCCCTCGCACAGTCCGTTGACATAGCCCAAAAGCTCAACAAGGTCGATCTTTGTTCGCTCAACATCTTCAAATATAACGAATTTCTTGTCGAGCTTTACCGATCTGTACACCTTCAGAAGCTCTTTATCAGCCTTATTAAAATCAATACCGACCTTGCTTATAAGACCGTTTACGAAAGTCTTTCCGAAGACCATAAAGGAATTCACTGCTTCCGAACCGGAAGGCTTTATAAGTGACCGCAGCTCGACATAAATAGCCTTGCTGATCTCAGAAATATCAGTCAGACCGTAAAGTGAAACAATAACACATTTATATCCATGACTTTCGAGATAATCCTTCAGTTCGTGCTTTATGTAGTAACTTTTTCCCGTACCCCAGCCGCTTGTGAGCATTATTGCCCTGCCCGACTTATCTTCTTCAACGTAATTTTTTATAAATTCATCTATGTCTTCATAGTATAATTTTTCATTTCCCGGCATTTTCATATCTCCTTTTCCGCATATTATAACATTATTATAGCATTATTTCCGAGTCAAAACAATGATCGGCAGCAACATCGACATCAGTCCAAAAAATATCTCAGTATTGCACAAAACAGCTATGTCACTTTTGTGCAGTTATACAAAGCTGAAAAATATTTTTCTGAAATACAAAGCATTTACCTTGAATATTCCCCTATTATGCACCGTTAGTGAAAGGAGTTGATACGACAAAGGCAGCATTCCACAGATATGCGACAGTTGCCTGACCGCGGTAAAACCTTCCCATGGGTATACAGACGCTGCTCCGCACTATAAAGTCATGACCTTGACTTTTATCAGCTTAATTGATATAATCAAAATAACGATAAAAATAGGAGCTGCGGAAGTATGAGTGAATTTAACGGCGCAACTATAATGATAACAGGTGGAACGGGTTCATTCGGTTCTACCGTACTAAAACATTTTCTGACCACAGATATCGGTCAGATAAGGATATTCTCACGCGATGAAAAAAAACAGGACGACATGAGGCATGATATACAGGCTAAATATCCCGAATATGCAGGCAAAGTCAAGTTTTACATAGGCGATGTCCGCGATCCTCGGTCTGTAGCCGATGCAATGCCCGGAGTGGACTATATATTCCATGCTGCCGCCCTGAAACAGGTACCATCCTGCGAATTTTTCCCCATGCAGGCAGTAAAGACCAACATCGAGGGAACAGACAACGTCCTTCACGCTGCCATAGACGCAGGAGTTAAAAAGGTAGTATGCCTCAGCACAGACAAAGCAGCATATCCTATAAATGCAATGGGCATCTCCAAGGCAATGATGGAACACGTAATATACGCCAATGCACGAGTTGCTGCCGAAAGAGGCGGCACTGTCATATGCTGCACACGCTACGGAAATGTAATGTGCAGCCGCGGCTCTGTCATTCCCCTGTTTATCGACCAGATCAAATCAGGACAGCCTATAACCATAACCAATCCTGCAATGACGCGATTCCTCATGAACCTCGATGAAGCTGTCGAGCTTGTACGCTTTGCTTTCAACCACGCTTCACCCGGAGATCTTTTCATACAGAAAGCAGATGCCAGCACCATCGGTGATCTTGCCAAAGGAGTACAGCGATTATTCGGCGATACGGGCACGAACATCATCGGTACACGACACGGCGAGAAGCTGTACGAGACCCTTATGACACGCGAGGAGCGGCTGCGTTCCGAGGATATGGGACAGTATTTCCGCGTATCCGCCGACAACCGCGACCTGAACTATGATAAATTCTTCGTTCAGGGACAGGTCATGACAGAAGCCGAGGACAGCTATACTTCCCATAATACTACTCTCCTCGATGTGGACGGTGTCGTGAAAAAGATACTTACAACAGACTATGTTAAAGAACAGTTGGGAGATGTGTGAAAATGGCTTCATGGAAAGAAAACGGCAAAATAAAACTGATGATAATTGTCGGCACAAGACCCGAGATAATCCGTCTTGCCGCTGTAATAAAAAAATGCAGGAAGTATTTCGATACCCTCCTTGTCCACACAGGTCAGAACTACGACTACAATCTGAACGGCGTTTTTTTCAGGGATCTGGGTCTTGATGATCCGGAACTGTACCTCGATGCAGTCGGCAGTGATCTCGGAGAAACTATGGGAAATATCATCTCTTCAAGCTACAAGGCTATGGCGGAACTCAAACCTGATGCCGTCCTTGTTCTGGGCGATACCAATTCCTGCCTTTCCGTTATCGGTGCAAAGCGCCTGCATATACCAATTTTCCACATGGAAGCAGGAAACCGCTGCAAGGACGAGTGTCTCCCAGAGGAGACTAACCGCCGCATAGTCGATATCATAAGCGACGTGAACCTTGCCTACTCAGAACACGCAAGGCGTTATCTTGCGGACTGCGGACTTCCAAAAGAGAGGACATACGTCACGGGATCACCTATGGCAGAGGTACTCACGGAGAATCTTGAAGCGATCAAAGCCTCGGATATCCACAGCCGCTTAGGTCTGGAAAAGGGCAGATATATCCTGCTCTCAGCTCACCGCGAAGAAAATATCGACACTGAAAAGAACTTCACCAGCCTGTTCACGGCGATAAACAAAATGGCTGAAAAGTACGATATGCCCATACTTTACAGCTGCCACCCCCGTTCAAAAAAGCGGCTCGAAGCATCGGGCTTCAAGCTTGATCCGAGAGTCATACAGCACGAACCGCTCGGCTTCCACGATTACAACTGCCTTCAGATGAATGCATTTGCCGTAGTTTCCGACAGCGGTACTCTCCCCGAGGAGAGCAGCTTCTTCACATCTGTCGGAAAGCCCATACCTGCGGTCTGCATAAGAACTTCCACAGAGCGTCCCGAAGCTCTCGACAAAGCCTGCTTTATACTTTCGGGCATAGATACAAAGGGGCTTTTACAGGCTGTTGATACCGCCGTAGAAATGGTGCGCAGCGAGAAAAACGGCGGAGCTGTCCCCGTGCCCGATTACACGGATATCAATGTTTCCGACAAGGTGGTGAAGATCATACAGAGTTATACGGGTGTTATTGATAAAATGGTCTGGAGGAAGGATATATGACCCGTACCACAGCCCAAAACACCGACCGATCATACCGTGACAACTGCCTTTCTCTGGTAAAGCTCATAGCCGCATTGCAGGTAATGCTCGGTCATTTGCAGCTTCATCTGCAACTGCCGAAGATACCGCGCTATCTTATCTCCTATTTCAACGGAGTCCCCATATTTTTTGTCATAAGCGGCTTCCTGATATCATTTTCGGTGAAGACTTCGGCTTCATACAAGGAATATCTGAAAAAACGCTTCTGGAGAATATACCCCGAATTATGGCTCGCTGTAGCCTTTGAGATCATATCAATAGTTATTTTTTACCGAAGCTTCAATGCAAAACATCTTGCCGTATTCACATTTACTCAGGCAACTTTCTTTCAATTCTGGACACCGAATTCCCTGAGAGGCTACGGCTGCGGAACTCCAAACGGAGCTCTCTGGACTATATGCGTGATGATACAGTTCTACATCATCGCATGGCTCATCAGAAAGTTCATGAACAAGAGAAAATGGTATATCTTGGCAGCAGTCAACGCCTGTCTGATCCTCGCAAGCATCATCGGACATTTCGCGGCAGAAAAGCTTGGCTCGGAGATACTCCTAAAGCTGTACGGACAAACGATAATCAGGTATTGCTGGCTGTTTTTCTTCGGCTGTTTCCTCGCTGAATTCAAGGATAAGGCGCTGCCGTTCATCTCTAAATACTTCTATGTTTTCCTTGTTGCAGCCATTATCCCATTCGTTACACGAGTCGATATCTACGCAGGATATAACGTACTCTGGTCTCTGCTTTTGGTAACAGGACTTATCGGATTTGCCTACAGATTCCCGAAACTCGCTCTCCGAAATGATATATCATATGGTATTTTCTTGTGGCATATGATAATCGTGAACATCTTCATCACCAAGGGCTGGACGGGCAGCTGGGGTTATGGTATGGCAGTTGCTGTTCTGACTATTATCTGCTCCTATATCTCATTCAGGACTGTGGGAAGCTGGTCGTCGAAAATGAAAAAAATGCGGACGATCTCCCGAAATACCGCCGAGTAATACTCGCGCAAAATAATTCTTTCCAAGTAAAGGACGTTATTATGAATATTTTAGTTACCGGTTCAGCAGGCTTTGCAGGCAGAAATCTCGTGGAAAACCTAAAAAATATCCGCGACGGCAAAAACAAAACAAGACCTGCGATAAGCATTGACAATATATACGAATATGACAAAAATAATACCTTAGAGGAACTGGACGGATTTTGCAGAAACTGCGATCTCGTTTTCAACCTCGCAGGTGTGAACAGACCAAAAGATACAAAAGAGTTCCGCGAAGTGAATTTCGGCTTCGCAGAAATACTTCTCGATACACTGAAAAAACACGGAAATACCTGCCCCGTAATGCTGAGCTCGTCTATTCAGGCAACTCTCGCAGGACGCTTCGGGACCTCGGAATACGGGCTCTCAAAACGTGACGGCGAGGAGCTTTTTTTCCGATATGCCGAGGAAACCGGTGCAAAGGTCTACGTTTATCGCTTCCCGAATCTGGTCGGAAAATGGATACGCCCAAACTATAACTCAGCAGTCGGAACGTTCTGCAATAACATCGCCAATGATCTGCCGATAACCGTAAATGATCCGAGCGTTGTGCTGGAAATGCTGTTCATCGACGATCTTATCGAGGAGATGTATGACGCTGCAGAAGGTCACCCCCACCGTGCAGACTACCCTGCCGCCGGTGAAAACGGCTTCGACGGACTTACTCCGCTGCCCTGTGAAAACGGACGCTATTGCTATGCTCCTGTGACATATAAGGCTTCCCTCGGTGAAATAGTCGAGCTACTGCATACTTTCCGCGATCAGCCGAAATCTCTGGTAATGCCGTCTATCCCCGACGGAAGCTTCGCAAAAAAGCTTTACTCCATGTACCTCTCATATCTTCCAAAAGAAAAGGTCGCTTTCGACCTGAAAATGAACTGCGATGACCGCGGAAGCTTTACAGAGCTCCTGAAAACCGCCGACCATGGTCAGTTCAGCGTGAATATCTCCGAACCTGGCATCACAAAGGGTCAGCACTGGCATAACAGCAAGTGGGAATTCTTTATCGTCGTAAGCGGTCACGCTCTTATTCAGGAACGCAGGATCGGTTCAGATGAGATCTTGGAATTCGAGGTCTCAGGCGACAGGATCCAGGCTGTTCATATGCTCCCAGGTTATACCCATAATATCATTAATCTCTCCGATACCGAGAAACTTGTGACCGTTATGTGGGCAAATGAGCAGTTCGACCCGAAACGTCCCGATACGTTCTTTGAAAAGGTCTGATATCATCGCAAACATACCCAAGGCAGCCGAATGGCTGCCTTTTTCATTCTCCATGTTCTGTTTTCTTCTCGTCGCAGCTTGTCTTTCTCCAATAAAAATCGCACAATACTGCACTAAATCATATTTTTATGGTAAATATTCGTCCGATTACTTACTCCTACGCCGAGTATTCTTAATATGAACGCTTCAATGCAGCTGTCACTTCAAACAATTCATCACATCTTTATTCATAAAAAGGAGTTTTAAAAATGAAAAAACACAATAAGCTTATACCCTCAATTTTAGCACTATCATGCGCTTTTTCAGCCATTCAGATACCTGCGGCAAATGCTTCCGATGATGTTGATACGGGATATCAAACAGGAAAAAAACTGCGTCCATTCAGCGATAGATTTGAACCTGCTGATAATCAATCATCAACTCCCGCTGATGATTACTCAAGCCTCGTGGAAGAGCGTTTACAGGAGGTACTCAGTTTCTATGAAGACCTCGGCTGGTACAATTATGACGGTCAGGGCTACAAGGGAAGGATCCCCAGTGTATACTATGCAAAACCACGCTTTAAAACAGACCTGAGAGCAATGCCGTTCTATATCAACGTCGGCGAGGGCGATGGTTATCTGATGAAAAATATGGCATCTGATATTGATGCTCTGGCACATGAGTTCACACACATGGTAACAGGTTCAAAGCTTGAATGGTGTGCCACAGATAATCTCGAAACTACTTGCCTTATGGAAGCTTACAGCGATATAATGGGAGAATTATGCGACAAGACTCCTGACTGGAAAATTGCGACCGACATTTTTGTAAGACAGGACAGACCCTACTCTTTAAGAGATATCGCTGACCCTGATGCAACTCTTAATCCCGACTCAAACTATAACATCAAGGAAAATACTTTCTTCACGGATTATGACGAATTTCTCAGCGCCCTGAAGGATCCGAACTATACCCCTTCAAATGCAGACGGTGCCATGATAATCTCCCACGCCGCATACCTCATGTCTGAAAATGGTATCTCAAGAGATGACCTGACAAAAATATGGTTCGATTCAATGGAGAAAATGAAGGACATTACTAAGGAAACTCGTTTCGCCTCCTTCTCGGACTGCCGCAGAGCTGTTACTGCTGCTGTCTCAGCTGTTGAGGAGTATAAGAGAGAACAGTACCTTGATATCATCAATAATGCTTTCGATGCGGCTCACGTTTATATCAAGGGCGATGCCAACAACGACGGTATCGTTGATACAAAGGATATCGCTGTGATCGAAAGCTACCTCAGCGGTAACTATTCTGCTCTCGGAAACGATCGCAGTTTCAGATCAGCTGATGCAGATAACGATTCGGCTATCACACAAAATGATATCGAATCTGTCAAAAGAGACCTTACTGTATACGCCTCACAGAAATATCTCGGCTCAAACAAAGCTATGAAGAATTTTAAAAAGGCAGAATCAGTAAAATTCACTGACGGTTCACATTGGTGTACCTATTTAACATCTGTAATGGATTCTGACGGTACAACAAAAGAATGTATAAAAGACCTCAAAAACTGCGATAGATTTCTTGATTCGCGTACATACGGAAATTATGTTACACTTAATACTACATTCTTTGAAGGCTATGACTCCTCATTCAGATACGAAAAGGAAGAACCCTACTACGACTGTGCAGGATTCGCAAAGAAGCTCCAGTATGAGTACTTCGGCACTACCAAGTATTTACAGCTCAAAAACAGCAATAATTATATCCCTCGCATAGGCGATCATCTCCGCCTTTCATTCCTCGGCAAATTCCCGCACAGCATCTTCATTACAGGCATTGACGGAGATACCTTCACTTATGCTGACTGCAACAATGACGGCAATAATACTATAACATGGAACAACACAGGAAAGATCAAAGGTTCACGCTTTGAGCTTGCCAACGGAAGAACATACAACTTTGAATGGGTTGAGCGTCCGCTCATGGTCGGCGACGTAAACGGCGACTCGTATGTCAACAGCTCCGATGTAAGCGCTTTGCGCGATCTGGCAAACAACAGCTTCGACGACGGCAGTATCGCTGCTCATTACAAGTTCCTTGCTGCCGACATCGACCAGAACGGCGTTATCGACAGCTGCGATATCGCTCTCCTTTCCAATGAAGTATTCTCCAGAACAGGTATAACCTTAGGCTACCTTAAATAATTCCGCTTCAATACATAATAGCCCTCACCTTACGGTGAGGGCTTGTTTACTTCATAATCTCCCTGTCAGAATAAATATATACAGGCAGTTTCAGTTTGCCGTATCTTGCTATTATCCTGCCGCTAAATCGACTGAATGTATAGATCACGTTTTTTTCGCCTTCTGCATGAAAAATTCCGACAGCACCAGTTTTAATCCTGTTCGGTACATCATGCCTGAGCATCTCCGCTAATAGCGCCTTTCTGCTCAACATATCATTCTCCGCTAAGCGAACGGGCTGTGACACCTATTGCAGCTCCTTGCGTTCCTGTTCCCACATGAGATGCTATACTGCACGACAAGGGTCTGTATATAACATGATAGCCCTTGAATTCGGACTTTATCCTCTCGACCCATTTCTGCGCTTCTTCTTCGGTCTCATGTGTGCCTGATGCTCCGATGCTTATATGCTCAACAGGTACATCGGCATACTTCTCTTCAAGATCCTTATGTACGGCTTCCAGAATCTTCTCCTCCGCCGCTGCCATTCCTCTCGCCTTTGAATATGCATCAAGCTTTCCGCCCTGTATCTTCAGTATGGGCTTGAGATTTAGTACCGTTGCTATCGCAGCTCCTGCTGCGGTGACTCTGCCTGTCTTTTTTATCCGTTTCATGCAGTTCAGCGTGATATATATATCGTTTCTGTATGCATCGGCTTCAAGCTCTGCATCTATCTCAGCAGCTGTCATGCCTTTGTCTGCGTAATACTTTGCGTCATATACCGCGTCCAGAAGCGTTACCGATATGCGATGATTGTCCACAACCACTACCTTTCCGTCATACTCGGCAGACAAAGCCTTCGCTGTGCTGCACGAGCCGCTGAGCCCACTGGACATCGGTATATATACCAGCTCGTCATACCCGTCGGAAAGTACGCTGTCCCACATCTCTGTCAATGCTCCCGGAGAAGGCTGTGATGATACGATATCCTTGTTCTCGTTCAAAGCCTTGTACAGTTCATCATTGCTCAGCGTCAGCTCCTCAAGGTGATCCTTTCCGTCAATAATCACAGGCATCGGCAGCACGTATATACCATTTCTCCTGCCCTCCTCCAGTGTTATACCACTATTGGTGTCAGTCATTACAGCAGTTTTCATTCAAGTTCCTCATTTCGATCAGCTTTCATACCCATCAGTATGTTTTCCCATAGGCTGATTATACCATTATATAGCCTTTTTGTCAATATGACCATATTTCTCCGCAAACGGAAAAGCTCCGAAGAACGGTCGTCTTCGGAGCTTGTATTGTATTTTTAAATCAGGGTATTTAAATTGTTTATAGCTTACCATGAGAGCTTCTGATCTTCGATCTTGGCATTGAGAAGTTGACAGTATGTATAATCACCGTCTTTGTAGAAATTAAAGTTTCCCGATACCGTTATCTCGGTGTCCAGTGCAGGATAATCGTCAGGATAGGTGTAATCACCGTCAAGTACGAATTCTATCCCCTGCTTGCAGCAGGCTGTTGCATCACTGATAAGAACTGCAAAATACTCTTTGCCTGTCGCTGCGTCCTTGAAATATGAGAAATTGCCCTTAGCTCTGACTGTCTTTCCCTTGTAATCATCAGGTCGGTTCACCATATCGTAGACCTGAGCATATACCATCGACGAGTTGAGCTCGGTAAGATCAACGTCATATCCGCTGTTCGTTTCAAAAGCTTCCTCCTTCGGAGTTATACTGCCTATTGTCGTTTTCTCTTTGGAAGATGGAGCGACAGCCTCAGATGCGGCAGAAGTCACCTCCTGTCCGCTCTTTGCCGCAGCTTCTGAACCGCATGAACAAAGACTTATTGCCGCTGCTGATATCAATGCCGCAATTTTTAATGCTCTCATGTTTATTCCTCCGTTAATGACGTTTTTTGCTTTATGCAAAGTATTTTTTCAGGACTTCATAGTTCTGTTTCATCAATGAAAGATATGTAACTCCGCTGCTTATCTCGTTTGCTGATACGGACTGGACTGAATTAAGTTCGGCTATCTCGCAGTCCTTATTCTTTGAGTTCCTGATAATAGACTCCGCAATGGATTTATCCGAATTCTCTATGGTGAAGATAGTGTCACAGCCGAGCTCATCAAGCTTTCCTGCAAGGAAGCTTATTGTCTCAAAGCTTGCTTCGCTTTCTGCCGAGCAGCCGATAAATGCTGCGTAGTAGTCGATACCGTAATCGTCAACAAGATAACGGAACGGGAAACGATCACCGAATATCAGTGTCTTGTTCTTTGCTGTATCAGAAATATCACTGAACTCCTTGTCAAGTGCGTCAAGCTCTGAAGTATAATTATTAAGGTTGGTCTTGTAATCTTCTGCATTTGCAGCATCAACCTCTGCAAGTGTATTTGCTATCTCTGTGCAGATGAGCTTTGCATTTCTGAGTGAGAGCCATACGTGCTCGTCATACTCTTCCTCTTCTTCGTCCTCATCATGACCTTCATGATCCTTGTCATGCTTTTCCTCATGTCCGCCTGTCATCTCGTCAACAATATCCTCTGCACTTAAAGCGGACGGATAATATGTCGGGAAGTGTGTTCCCTCCTCAACAAGCGTATCAAAGCCCTCGTTTCCGCTGTAAAGGTGGAAACGCTCAGGCTCGGAAGGCTCGATATTATGGTCGGAAAATACGATATACTTTGCGGCTTCGTCATCTCCTGTTGTCTTCTCGAACTTATAGCGAACCTGTCTCGAACCGTCGTCCTTTGTCCTGATATAGTAGCCGCTGTAGTCATAATCAGCCTTTATCGTCTTGTCGGCTGTAACATACTCTATGGTCGGAGCCTTGATATTTATTGTAACAACATCTGTATCATATGCAGTGATGTACTTCTTCTTGTAATCCTCCTCTGTCATAGTGTCGTCATTCTCTGCCTTATACTCCCATACCTCATCAAGAGAGCCGTCCAGCAAAAGAGGATATGTTGACTGCCAGCTGCCGTCAAACTCGGAAAGTGTTCTGTCCTTTACGTCTGAATCCTCAAAGTCGCCGTTGTGTTCATGGCTGTGCTCATGCTCATGATCGTGTTCTTCTTCCTGCATTCCCTCTTTAAGCTCCTCGACCTTTTTCTTGTCGCCGAGAGTCTCCATGAGATCAATGATCTTCATATCCTTGTTTACCGATCCGCTGAGAGCATCTTCCACCCATTTGTCTGACTCGCCTCCTACATGGATAAACAGGTCACAGGTGGATATCTTCATTATATCCTCGGCTGTTGGCTGATAGTTATGCAGATCTGTTCCGCTGTCGAGAAGATAGGTTATATCTGCATCAGCGGCATGATCGCCCATTATCTCCTTTACCCAGTCATACTCAGGAAAAATCGTGCATACGATGCTTAATCGCTTACTGCTGCCGCTTTTTGATGAATTCTCCTTTGTACTTGCCGATGAATTTGCTCCGCAGCTTGTAAGAGTAAGAGCTGCTGTAATAAGACTTAATGCTGTCAAGCTTTTCTTTCTGAACATAAAAAATGAACCTCCAATTTGAATATATGCTTTTCAGGGCAGAACAATAAAGGGTATTATACCCCCGTGTTCTGCGGTCGTGCAGCTGTGCTCCGGCACAGCCGTTTTTTGCCGTATATTCAATTGAGAAGCTCTACCTTCAGAGTAATAAGCGTACTGCTGCACAAGGCTGTTCTGACCAACAATGTGAGCTCCGCCACCATGATGATGAGTGCAGCTGCAACCGAGAAAGGCGTTACGGCTGTGCCCAGTATGTGAAGATTGGAACGGAACTGTGTAAGCTCCATACATACCGCACAGTCGCTTCCTGTACACTCGTGGTCAATATGCTCTATAATAAATACAGAGGAACAGAATATGACAAGCATAACGATCAAAGCCGTCAAAGCTGCTGTAAGCCGTGTTCTTTTGCCTGCCATGTAAATGCTCCTTTCATTCGCTAAAATTGAGAATCAATTTCATTTTTACACATAATATTATACCACGTTTTGCCTGCTTGTCAAGTGCGCTCCCGTCTTTTCACTATAATTTCACTTAAATAACAAAAAACTGCGGAACATTTAAGCAGTGTTCCGCAGTCCGTCGTTCAGTTAGTATTCTCTTTAAAGAAACTGTCTATCATCTCCACAAAGTCCTCATCGCAAGTATTGTAGAGTTCCTGATCTATCCCCGAACAAAACTCCACAAGCACATCATGCGGGATCTCTCCGTCGTACTTCTCCTCAAGCTCTTCGTACCTTTCGTCTATTCTTTCTTCAGCCTCATACTTTGCATATTCGGCAGTTGTAAAGTATGAACTGTGTCCGTTCCTGCCGTCGTCAGAAAATGTTACGTACTTCACATTCGGGTTCGTTATCTCGTCCTTGTGAGCTATTATAGCTGCTCCATTGTATTGTATAACATCATCAGCTGTACCGTGCATGATCTCAACAGGTATTCCTGACTTGTTTATGCCGTCAACTGCCTTCCATGACGAATCCTTGCCGAATGTCGCCTTGTTGTATAACCATATGATAGGATAAATCGGCTTTCCTAAAATGCCGTACTGCTCGTCGCAGAACTCTGTAAGCTTCTCGTACGGCGAATTATAGCCGGACATGGTGACGCAAGCCTTTATGTCATGATCGAAATTAAGTACCGCTGCTGCTGCATAGCCGCCCCAGCTGTGACCGAGAACATATTTGTCCATATCCTTCATGCGCGGGTCACTCTCGGCAACGTCAAGGGCGTTGTCAAGGTCGATCACCGACTGCGCAAGTCCGACCGAGCCGCTGCCTTCACTATATCCGCAGCCTGTTGCATCATACGAAAATACTCGTCAGCCACGATCTACAAGCCGCGTTATCAAGCTAAGATATCTCTCGTGTCCCATGCCGATGCCATGAGCAAATACGATCACTCCCCTGTCGTTGTCCATACCATATATAAAGCCTTTGAGAGTATTCTCACCTGACTTGAAATCAACAGCTTCTCGCGGATAGTCCTTTTCATAGTGATCGTAAAACCATGTTGCCGATTCGCCAGCCTCGGGATAATCAGCTCGTCCGAAGCTCCTGTTCATATGCCATGAAGTTATCATATACCCTACTATGAAAGATATCAGCAGAAATACCAACACTGCGATCAAAATGATTTTTTTTGTTTTTCTTTTTCTCATATTTACCCCTCTTTTATAAATACATATCGCTCAATACATTATATCATTTATTATTTGCTTTTTCAATAGTCATGTTGACTATATTGCTTTTTTTACACCAAATATATATCATGATATGTGTGAGGTTTCTGTGCTTTTTTCCGTGTAATATATGAAGAGCAAATGCCTCTTCGGAAAGGAGATGACCAATGGACAACGGTGCAGGCAGCTACCGCCGTTTCCGCGACGAAGGCGACATGAACGGTCTCGCCGAGATAATCAGAGACTATAAGGACAGTCTTATCCTTTATCTGTGCAGTATTGTGGGAAATATCCACACCGCCGAAGGCAAAGATGGCCTTCTGATAATGGAATATATCACTCCTTCATCAAGCAAAATCATACTGAAAAAGGTCGGACCATTAGCACCGTAAAACTGTTTTTTTAACAAAATTTCTTCCCCTGATTTATTTCAAAAGTCCACAAATCCGTGTTGAACATCGCTTTTTCGATAGTCAATTTCACCAAGATACTATGTGTAATTTTAATAAGGTGTCACGAATAAAATTAATGAATTGTAACATTCCCCAAATTCCTATTTACAAAAGACCGTTTTCATAGTATTATATATACATAAATTAATTTTTAGGGGGGCTTTTACATGAAGTTATTTTCAATGTTAGGAGCAATTTTTGATGAGATTTCCACAGGTGCAAACGCTTATGTCTATGACGAAGATTACGATTGCTTATACCTTCCAGTAAGCAGCGATTTCGTTACACACATATTAGAAAAGAAGTGTAACGATTGCGGTGTTCTTATCTTCACCATGGACAACAACTTCAATTACTCAGTAGACAGCGTTATCATCGACACAGATGAACAGCCTACTGATCTCAGAGATGATATCAATGAGTATTTGGAGACATTCGAGCTTGACCAGATCTACCACGAATTAAGCTGCGCTATTTCCAATATTTTTTGCAAACAATGAAGAATAATATAATTAAAGGATCGCCTGTAACAGGCGGTCCTTTCAGCCTGTCGAAAAAGTCCAGCGAAAGCTGGTCTTTTTCGCATTTATGTGGTATAATATAGGAGAAGGGAGCTGAGTAGAATGGTGAGCGAAAACAGAGCGGAACGAAATCAAATGGAAATGTTTTGTATCGACAG
>NZ_JAILNU010000062.1 GCF_024691275.1 Ruminococcus sp.
ACTGTATAAATCGTTCTCCTTTTTATAATCCAAGTCCATATCCTGCCCCGATACCGATAACAGCAGACAGCAGGATTATTTTTATCGGGTGAACCTTTTTGAAGGCAAGTACGGTGGTAACGGCGAATAATCCGAGGAATATCCAAAAGCCCGCTGAAGAAAAAACAGATACACTCACCCCCGCCGGAAATAACACCGTCCCTGCGACAGATATGAATGCGGCTCCGATCATTCCGGCTACTGCAGGCTTCAAGCCCGACATGATACCGCCGACAGCTTTGCTTTTCTGGTACCTTTCAAAACACTTTGCAATGATTAGTATAATGACAAAGGAAGGCAGAACAATACCGAGCGTTGCGATAATAGCGCCGAGAACACCGCCAGTCCTCATTCCTACAAATGTAGCCATATTTACTGCAAGCGGCCCCGGTGTGCTTTCGCTCAGAGCGACGAAATCCACAAGCTCCTCCCCGGTCAGCCAGCCCTGTCGCTCTGCTTCCGCCTGTATCATTGCGATCATTGCGTATCCGCCGCCAAAGGTGAACGCACCGATTTTCAGAAAGGCAAGAAACAATTTAATCAGTGCCATTGCTTTGCTCCTTCCTGTTCAAAAGCGGCCAGATCAATCCAAACAAGCCGCAGCCGATGATGACAAAGACAGCATCAATTTTCAGAAAAGCAGTCAGTACAAGAGAAAGTCCCATGATCGCATAGGAAAATGGTTGCTTTTTCTTCTTCACCTGATGAAACATCATCCACAGGGCTTTCAGTATCAGTGCAAGCACGGCTGCACGGATACCCATAAAAGCATACCTTACTGCTCTGATGCTCTGAAACTGCGTCAATATCATAGAGATAAGCGAAATAATAAGGAAAGATGGCAGGACAACTCCGATAGTAGCCATACACGCACCGAGAAAACACGATGTCTTATATCCTACAAATGTTGCGGCATTGATAGCGATCGGTCCCGGTGTTGATTCGGAGATCGCAACAATATCGGAAATATCCTTTTCATCCAGCCATTTTTTGTTTTCGCATACTTCTTTCTGAATCAGCGGTATCATCGCATAACCGCCGCCGAAGGTAAAAGCCCCGATCTTCATAAAAGTCAGGAACAATTCAAGATTCTTATTCACAATATCACTCCCACAGAAAAATTATACCAAATGAAGCAATATCCGTCAATATCCGAAAATGCCAAGATTATACTTGACATAAGTCGAGAAATATGTTATAATCGACATAAGTCAGAAAGGAGATGCTATTATGCCAAGACCTCAGAAATCACGCCGTATCTGTTGTTACCCCGATTACTGGAGCTTTGCACCCGATCAGGATACAGCAAACGATACAGTCGTTATGTCGCTTGACGAGTTTGAAACGATACGTCTGATAGATTATCAGTCTAAAACTCAGGAACAATGTGCTCAGGAGATGAACGTGGCAAGAACGACCGTCACAGCGATATATGACACTGCAAGGAAAAAACTTGCTCAGGCTTTGGTTGAGGGCAGACGCATCGTCATTTCAGGCGGAAATTATACTCTTGATAACACGATCTCAGAGGAGATCACACGGAAAGGAAGCACTATTATGAGAATCGCAGTAACCTATGAAAACGGACAGATCTTTCAGCATTTCGGCAGAACAGAGCAGTTCAAGCTCTATGACGTTGCCGACGGCAAGATCATCAATGAGCAGGTAGTTGGAACAATGGGCGCAGGACACGGCGCACTTGCAGGATTTCTGAAGAATGCACAGGCTGACGTTCTGATCTGCGGAGGTATCGGCGGAGGCGCACAGATGGCTATGCAGGAGGCTGGCATCGCTCTTTACGGCGGTAATATTGGAAGTGCTGACGAAGCTGTAAAGGCATTCCTTGCACAGACACTTGTTCAGAACGAGAACCCTACCTGCGATCATCATGCTCACGAACACGGTGAAGGACATTCCTGCGGAGATCATGGCTGCGGCAGCCATAGCTGCGGTAACCACTGATGAAGTACGATCATACTGAAAAGGCGGTCAGGCTATTCTCGGAAGGGCTTAACTGCGCACAAGCTGTATTTACAGCTTTTTCAGATGTTACCGGCATAGACGAGGAGCTTGCCAAAAGGCTGTCATCATCGTTCGGCGCTGGCATGGGCCGTATGCGTGAGGTATGCGGCGCCTGTTCAGGTATGTTTATGGTTGCAGGAATTCTCTACGGAAAGGGCATCGAATCCGATGACAAGTTGAAAACGGCACATTATCAGCGTATACAGTATCTTGCAGAAGAGTTCCGCAAATCGCATGAAACAATCATATGCCGGGATCTGCTGAAAGGACTTGCGGTAACAAGTACACCAACTCCTGAAAAACGTACTGAGCAATACTACAAAGCCAGACCCTGCGTGAAATTTGTCAGAACAGCGGCAGAGATACTTGACCGCTATCTTGAAGATAATCCGCCTGTGAGGTAAGAGTCTATGAAGATCATCACACTTGTAGAAAACTCCTGTGGTCACGAAGGCTGTATCGCAGAGCACGGGTTATCCATTTACATCGAAACAGTGAATCATAAACTATTGCTTGACACGGGACAGACCGATGCTGTTGTGAAGAATGCAGATGTTCTTGGTGTTGACTTGTCCTCTGTCGATACAGTGGTACTCAGCCACGGTCACTACGACCATTCAGGTGGTATACTGCAGTTTTCACAGCTTAACCATTCTGCACAAATCATTATGCAGAGAACGGCTGCCGAACCGCATTATAACGGTGAACGCTATATCGGCATTGATACTGATATACTCAAATTGCCGAATGTCCGACTGATAGACGGCGATTTGCAGCTTGACAATGAGCTGTTTCTGTTCAGCGGCATCACAGGCAGGAGATGCTATCCGCAGGGGAACAGAAAGCTGTCTTGTATGAGAAAAGGCGAAAAAGTGCCTGATGATTTCATTCATGAGCAATGCCTTGTTATCACACAGAACGGCAAACGCTGGCTTCTGTCCGGCTGTGCTCATAACGGTATACTCAATATCCTTGACAGATACAAGGAACTGTTTGACAGTTATCCTGACTATGTTATCACAGGATTTCACATGATGAAGCGTGATGGCGAGCATACCGAGGAAGAAAAAGCTGTTATCATTCAGACAGCACAGGAGCTTTCACAGCTTGATACTGTCTTTTACAGCGGTCACTGCACAGGCATTCCTGCATTTGAACTGATGAAACAGATCATGGGCGGCAAGCTAATAGCTCTACACAGTGGAGAACAAGTGATAATAACTGAAACGTGAATACAACAATATGATCCCCTCATCAGGTAGGAAGCTGAGATGCTCCTTGCCTGGTGAGGGAGGATTTTTTATTGGGTTATTTACTTGATAGCAGTTTCTGATAACTTC
>NZ_JAILNU010000075.1 GCF_024691275.1 Ruminococcus sp.
AATCGCTTATCAGCTCTCTTCTTGCACGCTGCTCTTCTGTTTCGTTTCTTCGCCTTCTGCTCATAATTAAAACCTCCGAAGTAGTGTCTCTTCTATTATACACTACTTTGGAGGTTTACACAAATTTTAGGATAGACTCCAGTTCCCATTCGGCGCTTTTTCTATGATACTTTTTACTCATTATAGAAAGAGAAGGGAACTTCGCCTGAAATGTTTTCCTGTGAATCATGCCAATAAGCATTATAATCATCAGCCATGAAGTCTATCGTACCGCTGCCGTCCGTGTACTCTGTTGTATCACTGGTTATCGTTCCGTCCTCTGCATAGCTGACGGATCTCTTTATGCAATTGTTGTATGTCACTGTAACTGTCTCGGGAGTAGTGGTGACATTACCGCTCATTGTCCATATGGAAGAATCGGCAGCATTGCCGCTCCATGTGATCTTTATCGAAGCCTGATCCGTACCGATGCAGGAGACATTCATGATAGCCCTGCCGTTAGAATAATTGCCGATGTAATTCATCATCGGATTCTGATCACCGTCTGTATCGCTGCTTTTATCAGGATAGCAGAACTGGTAGCCTGAATAGTAAGTTACAGTCTTGGGAACGTTTTCGGTGGTTACAGGTTCAACAACAACTACCCAGCATCTAAATCCTTCGGGACTTGTTCCCTCTGTAACGCTGACGATATTTGCACCCGAACCTGCCAGCTCCTTTACATTGCTGACAGCTGTGGCGCGATCTACGCCGATTTTTGTGGAATTGCCGTCGGCGACAGTGCTTTATTCCTCTTTGCGGTTATCGGCACTGTTTTCTGAAGCGGCTTCTGTTGTAGTCTGTGACTCGGCAGCAGTAGTCGTAACTGCTTCGGCAACAGTCGTAACAGTCGGTTTGCTCACAGATGCAGTACCCTCATTGACTTTTCCGCAGCTTGTAAGAGCAGCTGTGATAATAAGTGTTGTGATAATGTTCATTCTTTTCATTTTAAGATCCTCTTTCCTGCTGTTTAATGCTGTAATTGATCACTACAGCATTTTCCTCTGATGTCAGTGCTGATGTTGATATTTATTTAAGTGTATACTCCTTAGGGAGTAAGGCTTTCAAAGCATTTGCATCTGCCATGAAAGTCTGAATTGTATAACCTCTTATATAATTATGGTGATTGCGTTACAGTTTGTCAGGTATTTTTGAAACAGTCTGTTATAAAAATCAGCTGTTATTGTGCTGATTGTGGGAAAAAGATGCATCTCTGCCGTGCAGCAAGGCTGACAGAAGATCAGGGCAATAAACGTCTTAGGACGGTTATTGATGGCACATTATTTATTCATAAGTCCCTTGCCTGCATTCCATGCCTGACCTACTTTTTCGCCGACAGCAAAGTAACCGCTTCTGTACTGATCGAAGATCAGAGCATTTACCTTTTCGGGCAGTATTTTATCCTTGTCACCGACAACGTTTTCCTCAGCACTTACATTTACTATCTTGCCGACGATAGCGTGCATATTCTCGGTATTGACCTCCTCCAACAGCTCGCATTCAAGTGTTACGGGATATTCTGTAATGATCGGAGCATTGACAAACTCGCTCTTTACAGCGTGACAGCCGCTTCTCGCAAATTTATCGGTCATCTTGTTACCTGTTGCGATACCGAAGAAATCGGCAGTTTCCATATTCGGAACATCTGCAATGCTTACTGTGAACGCCTTTGTTTCCATGATGTTCTTTGTAGTTTTGTGGTCAGCGTCGATGAAGAGTGCGATCTTATCCATATCGCAGATCTGTGCCCATGCAGCGTTCATTGCACAGATATTGCCGTCAGCTCCGTATGCTGCAATAATTGTCACCGGCATCGGGAACAGTGCAGGCTGTACGCCTAAATTCTTTCTCATTTTGATTACCTCCGTATTAAATAATTTTAACTCAATACCCGCCAAAAAGCGGATATTGAGTACACATTAATTATACACAGTATCACCGGAAAAGTCAATGAAGATGCGGCGGATCTCAGTGGGGTATCCAGCCGATATGTCGATCAAGATATGCTTTGGAAGCATATCTTGATTTGCTTATAAAGTATTTGCTATTTCTTAGGATTTGTGATAGAATAAAAGCACAGAAAGGTGAATCCGCGGCAGATATTGATGTGACAATTGAATCTTTAAATTTATCAGAGAAAGATGAGCGTTTCAGCATTATCTGACAGACTGAGCTGAAAGATCCGTCTGCTTCACCAACACGATAAAAATATCATGATCATATCAGTAAAGCTTTACTAATCACTAATCACACTACATAAGAGGAGTATTAATATGAAACAAAGAAAGATCCGTCTGACAAGAATTATGATATGTCTCTGTACTGCTTTACTCACAGGCTGCGGCAATGCACCAAGCAATACAGCTAAGAGCGATCTTGAAACACCAAATATTTCACAGCAGGAAGCATCTTCAACGGAAATGCTAAGTACTGATATGGCAGAAACAGGAGGAAATACTATGAATTACACTGAAGATCTGGCACTTACACAGGAATGGGACAAGACTTTTCCAAAGTCTGACAAAGTAGACCACAAAAAGGTCACATTCCACAACCGCTATGGTATCACTCTTGCAGCTGATATGTATATTCCTAAGAATGCAGAGGGAAAACTGCCTGCAATTGCTGTCAGCGGACCGTTTGGTGCAGTAAAGGAACAATGCAGCGGCTTGTATGCACAGACTCTTGCCGAGCGTGGATTTCTGACCATAGCTTTTGATCCATCATTCACAGGTGAGAGCGGTGGTCAGCCAAGATATATGGCTTCTCCTGATATAAATACCGAAGATTTTCAGGCAGCTGTAGATTTTCTTTCCGTTCAGGATAATGTTGATGCTGATAAGCTGGGAATATGCGGTATCTGCGGTTGGGGCGGCATGGCGATCAACGCAGCAGCTATTGATACCCGTATCAAAGCAACCGTTACAGCTACAATGTACGATATGGCACGTGTAAACGCCAACGGATATTTTGACGAAGGGGATAATGAGGAAGCTCGTTATGCTTCAAAGAAGTCTCTCAACGCACAGCGTACAACTGACTATGCAAACGGTGAATATACTTTGGGCGGAGGTGTAGCAGATCCTGTTCCTGATGATGCTCCTTTCTTCGTTAAAGACTACCACGATTACTATAAGACAGATCGAGGATATCATGAGCGCTCGCTTAACTCGAACGGCGGCTGGAATGTTATAGGCTGTATGTCGTTTATGAATCAGCCTATCAATACCTACAGCAGCGAGATAAGAAGTGCTGTTCTGCTTATCCACGGTGAAAAAGCACACTCATGCTATTTCAGCAAGGACGCTTATGCTGCTATGACAAAGGATAGCAAATATGCCGATAACAAAGAGCTTATGATAATTCCTGATGCAGTTCATACGGACCTGTATGACGGCGGAGATAAAAATTATATCCCATTTGATAAGATAGAAGAGTTCTATCGCGAATATCTGAAATAAGGAGAAGGAAAATGGCTAAAAGAGTAATTGTAATATCATCAAGTCTCCGCAGCGGGAGCAATTCCGAAGCACTTGCAAGACAGGCTGCAAAGGGCGCAGAGGACGCAGGTCATAACGTCGAATTCATTACACTGAAGGATAAGACACTGAACTTTTGCAAAGGGTGCTGATGCGGAAGAAAATAATAGCAGTACTGCTGATAACAGTTCTTCAAATACAAACAGCAGCAGTACTACAGAAATAACAGAAAGCAATTATGCAGATATTGGCGATAACAGTGAAAACATTGAAGCCACCGAGAAGGTGACGGCAACTAAAAGCAGTTCAGTTTCCGTGTATTTCAGCCGTGTCGGAAATACTGATTTTCCACAGAATGCGGACGCAGTATCAAGTGCAAGTCTCAATCTGAAAGACGGTGAGCTTAAAGGAAATGCCCAGCTTATAGCTGAATGGATAGCTGATGAAGCAGAATGTGAAACTTTTGAGATAATCACATCAGACAAATATCCTGTTGATTATGATGCCACAGTAGAAGATGCTCATGTTGAACAGAATAAAGGTGAAAGACCTGAACTTACAGATATGCCTGACGACCTCAGCTCATATGATACTGTATGGCTTACTTTCCCTAACTGGTGGGGAGATCTTCCGATGCCTGTGTATTCTTTCTTTGACAGATATGATTTTTCGGGTAAAAAAATAGTGGTATTCGTTACACATGAAGGCAGCGGTTTTTCAAATACCATAAATAAGATAAAAGAACTCGAACCTGATGCAAACATTATTGAGGGACTTTCTGTCAGGGGCGGATCTGTAAACGATAATGAGTCTGAAATAAGAGAGTGGGTAAAGGACAATAAATAATCGGGACTTATACTCTTCACTGTAGGGAATATAAATCCATAAACCTGTACTTATTATATGGAGGCGAACTATGAAAAATCTGTTTTTACTACTGACAAGCGTTGCGGTTATGAGCTTTTCTTCCTGCATTGCTGCTTCAGAAAACAATACTGTTTCCACTGAGTTATCTGCTGTTTCACTCAATGAGACAAGTAAAGCAGAGACTCTGGCGGCTGAGGGGACGGAAACGTCTTCCTCATATAAATACACTGCACAAGACGTTCGCAATTTACAGGATTTCATTCTTGCAAAGCCTGCGAAAGAGGAGCTGGCAGGAAAGCCCTATGATATGAACGGCGACGACCGTTGGGACACATTCGACCTGTGTCTTATGAGACGCAGGATACTGGAGGATACGGCTTCTAAGTCTGATAAAGATACACTTGTAGTATATTTCTCGCGCACAGGAAATACCGAAAAGATCGCACAGTACCTTATAGAGCTGACCAATGCGGACAGCTATGTTATAGAGGCAAGTGTGCCTTATACAGACGATGATATAAAGTATCAGGACGACAGCTGCCGTGCAAACAAGGAGCAGAATGACAAGACAGTACGTCCCGGGATAGCAGTCTTGCTGCCATCTATTGACGGATATGATACCATATTCTTAGGCTACCCGATATGGTGGGGACAAGAGCCCAGAATCATAGATACCTTCCTTGAAAGCTATGATTTTTCTGACAAGACAGTTATCCCGTTCTGCACATCAGGCAGCAGCGGTATCGCTGCAAGTGAAAAGAATATTGCAGAGCTTGTTCCTATCGGAAAACAGCTTGAAGGCAGACGTTTTCCTGCAAGCGCCGCAAAGAACTATGTGAAAGCGTGGTATGACACACTTCCGCTTAATGAAGGAAAAGAAGATATGAAGCTGAAAATATCTGTAAACGGAACAGAGCTTACTGCCTCGCTTGCTGACAGCGCCGCTGCAAAGGAGCTTGCGGAGAAGCTGAAAGCTGAGCCTGTAACAGTTACGCTGAATGAGTACGGCGGATTTGAAAAGGTCGGTAAGCTGCCGTGGGCACTTACTAAAAGCGATGAGCGTATTGTGACCGAAGCAGGCGATATTATGCTTTATCAGGGCAATCAGATGACGATATTCTACAACTCGAATACATGGAGCTATACAAAGCTGGGACATATTGACAATATTACAGGGGAGCAACTTTCCGAGCTGTTTGGCAAGGGGAATATCACTGTAACACTATCATATTAAAACTCAGGAATGCTTATCCGCTGTGCAGAGTGATCTATGAGCCTGTTTCAAATAAAAAATAATAAAATAATTCATAGCTGCCTTGTCTTAACGGGATTATGGTTTACGAGCCTGGATTAAAAGGTTTGTAAATGTATCCTTTGTTCTGTATGAGGCAGCTTTTTTCGCATAAAAGTATTGCAGAGCAGAAAAATTTATTCCGCGCAGCCTGCTATTTCTGAAATAATATGTTATAAACGGCGAGCCGCCGCAGCCTTTTTCGCGTAAAAATATTGTAGAGCAGGAAATTTTATTCCGCGCAGCTTGCTATTCCTGGAATAATATGTTATAATAGTTTTTGGGTTAGAAAAGCCTAACAAAGCTTAGCTTACGCAGTATCTTTTGGTGTACTCAAAATTTAGTTTGTACATTAATAAAATAATATCAGAAAGGCGGTGCATTATGCAGAAAGAAATTATAAGTGGTTTGCTGCTGCCATTTATCGGCACAGCTGCCGGCTCGGGCTGTGTATTTTTTATGAAGCACGACCTGAGCAGAGGAGTTCAGCGTGTATTGACGGGATTTGCAGCAGGGGTAATGACAGCTGCTTCAATATGGAGCCTTATCATTCCTGCAATGGATATGGCTGATGATAAGGGAAAGCTTGCATTTCTGCCTGCGGTGGCAGGCTTTTGGTGCGGTGTCCTGTTTCTGCTTATGCTTGACAGTCTTATCCCTCATCTTCATATGAATTCGGAAAAAGCTGAAGGTCCCAAAACGAGACTTGCCAAGACAACGATGATGGTTCTTGCGGTGACTCTGCATAATATCCCTGAGGGAATGGCTGTGGGAATAGTATATGCAGGTTTTTTGACAGGCTCTGCTGATATGACCGCCGGCGGCGCACTGGCACTGGCTCTCGGCATTGCGATACAGAATTTCCCCGAAGGAGCTATTATTTCCATGCCGCTTCACGGAGAGGGAAAAAGCAAGGCAAAAGCCTTTGCTGACGGTGTTATTTCAGGAGCTGTAGAGCCGCTGGGAGCGCTTCTGACCATACTCTTTGCAAGTCGTTTGCTTCCAATAATGCCGTATCTGCTTAGCTTTGCCGCAGGTGCAATGATTTATGTCGTTGTGGAGGAGCTCATTCCCGAAATGTCAGAGGGTGAACACTCGAATATCGGTGTTATAATGTTTTCGGTGGGATTTACGCTTATGATGAGCCTTGATGTAGCTCTTGGATAAAGCCAATAATCAAGAAATTGATGATCTATGGCTGTGAAATTTGTGCAAAAATGCCTTTGAATCTTTTTGCACGATGTGATAAAATAATATAAAGGGCATTTCTAAAAACCTATTTGGTCAAAGAAAAAACCAGATAGGTGCGGCAGTGGCAAGGGAAGCTCCCGAAGGCGTGCTGACGCGCTCCGAGGGAGTTTGACACAGAATATGCCGTGCATAGCTGTTTTTTCTCAAAAGTGGTTTTTTAGAGATGCCCTAAAGAACGTGTAGCAATTTCTGCGTAAGTCCAGTTGTTTGTTATGCGTTCTATTTTTTTTGAGGTGATACTTATGTATAACGTTGATGATGTTGTAATGTACGGAACATTTGGTATATGTAAGATTATTGCGGTAGAAAAGCGGAATTTTACAGGGGAGGAACAGGAATACTTTATCCTGAGACCTGTAAATTCAGATAAAAATGCTTTTTATGTTCCGACAGAAAACAAAGCCGCTCTCAGCAAGCTTCATTCGGTGTGCTCAAAGACAGAGGCGGACGAGCTTATTTCTCATATGAATTCAGATGAGCTTATCTGGATAGACAATGATATAAAGCGCAAGGAGGAGTACAGCAGGATATTGAAGGAGGCAGATCATCATGAGCTGATCATGCTGATAAAGACGCTGTATCTTCGCAGAAAGGAGCTCAATGCCGTGGGAAAGAAGCTGCGGTCAGCTGATGAGAATTATCTTAATTTAGCTGAGAATATGCTTTTTGAGGAGTTTGCCTACGCCCTTGACATAGACCGCGGCGAGGTCGTTGATTACATAGAGAAGCATATAGCATAGAACAGCGTATAAAAACTAAACTCGCCCGAGGATAAGCCTTAGGCGAGTTTTGTTATGAATAGGAAGGTTTAAGAAGATTTCATTTATGATTTATTTCTTTACGTTGAATGCTCCCATACCAGGATAGCAGGCTGAAGCACCAAGCTGCTCCTCAATACGAAGAAGCTGATTATATTTTGCAACACGTTCTGAACGTGAAGGTGCGCCTGTCTTTATCTGGCAGGTATTGAGTGCAACGGCAAGATCAGCGATAGTTGTATCGGCTGTCTCACCAGAACGGTGTGATGAAATTGCAGTGTAGCCTGCCTTGTGAGCCATTTTGATAGCTTCAAGTGTCTCAGAGACAGAGCCTATCTGATTGAGCTTTATGAGGATCGAGTTGCCTGCGCCGAGGGAGATACCCTTTGCAAGGCGTTCGGTGTTTGTTACAAAAAGGTCGTCGCCTACAAGCTGTACCTTGTGACCGATCTTGGCTGTCATCTTCTGCCAGCCTTCCCAGTCTTCCTCGTCAAGACCGTCCTCAATTGAGATAATGGGGTACTTGTCAACGAGTGCTTCCCAGTGTGCGATAAGCTCGTCAGAAGTGAACTCCTTACCGCTTTTTGGCTGCTTATAGAAGCCTTTGCCCTTTTCACTCTTCCACTCTGAGGAAGCGGCGTCCATAGCTATCATAAAATCCTTGCCCGGCTCAAAGCCTGCTGCCTTGACAGCTTCAAGTATCTTCTCGATAGCCTCCTCGTCAGATGTGAGCTTATTTGGAGCAAAGCCACCCTCGTCGCCGACAGCGGTAACGTCACCAATATCCTTGATGAGCTTTTTCAATGTGTGGAATACCTCTGCACACCAGCGGAGAGCCTCACTGAATGAAGGAGCACCAACTGGCATTATCATAAATTCCTGAGTATCAACGGCGCTGTCAGCGTGAGCACCGCCGTTGAGGATATTCATCATAGGTACAGGGAGCTTTGTGCCCTGAATACCGCCGAGGAAGCGATAGAGCGGAATATCCAGTGAAGCCGCAGCTGCTCTGGCACAGGCGATAGAAACTGCGAGTATAGCGTTTGCACCGAGGTTGGATTTGTCCTTTGTGCCGTCAGCCTTTATCATAGCCGCATCAACAGCATAGATGTCAGAAGCGTCCATACCTGTGATAGTTTCGGCAATGACAGTGTTGATGTTGGTAACAGCCTTTGTTACGCCCTTTCCGAGGTAGCGCTCGCCGCCGTCGCGGAGCTCAAGTGCTTCAAATTCGCCGGTTGATGCGCCGCTTGGAGCTGTACCTCTTGCCGATGTGCCGTCTGCAAGAGTTATCTCAGCTTCGACGGTAGGATTTCCTCGTGAGTCGAGTATCTCACGACCAACAACTTTTTCGATTTCTAAATAGTCCATAGTTTTCTCCTGTTATATATATTTAATGTGAATACTCACATTATTGACGTCAGCAGGCTCAAACATACAAAAATATTCGCACTTATTTTGTATGACCGAAAGGAGCCTGCTATAATGATTCAGCATAGTTAGATACATCTAACAAATATATTTTAGCATCGTTGTTTCCCCTTGTCAATTGGAAATAAATATATTTGTAAATACTAACAATTGTTGAGGTTCATGGAGCATTAATAGAGTGAAATTGCCGAACAAATATAGGATTTTGATATTCTTAGCTGCTGAGGAACTTCCTGTAATAACGGTATTGTTGGTCAAGGCTTACATACATATCAGTACAGCAAGACGTGCAGATTATTCCTTATTTAACAACAAAATAAATGTTAGATAGTGCTTATAAATTGTTATAGTCTACAAACTTTATTTAACAGCTTTTTAAATCGTTGACAAATCGGTTCTAAGGTGATATTATTTAAATGTTATAAATCGCTAACTAAATCAAGAAATAAATTATACTACTAAATTACACATAAAAATAAACGGAATGGAAGGATGAAGAATGATGCCGCTTAGTTTGGCAGAGCCTGAAAAAGAGCTGGTTATCAAGAAGCTGGGAGGGACACCTGCTATACGTCAGCACCTTGAAAACCTCGGATTCACTGTAGGAGGAAATGTTACATTAATAAACGTCCTCGGTGAAAATGTCATTGTTAAGGTCAAGGAGTCACGTATCGCTATTGGTGCTGATATGGCTCGCAGAATAATGGTCTGATAGGAGTGAGAATATGAAAACACTTAGAGAAATATCTGTCGGCTCAACAGCAAAGGTGAAGAAGCTTCACGGTGAGGGTGCGATAAAACGCCGTATCATGGATATGGGGCTTACGAAGGGCACAGAGGTGTTTGTGCGCAAGGTGGCACCCCTCGGTGATCCTATTGAGATAAAGGTCCGCGGTTATGAGCTCTCGCTGAGAAAAGCGGATGCCGAGCTGATCGAAGTCGAATAATTCTTAAACAGGACGTACTGTCCTTGATTTTTTGATATAATGTTAGTTACAAATAACTTGAAAGGATGATATAAATGGAACTGCGAATAGCACTTGCAGGAAACCCGAATGCAGGTAAGACCACACTGTTCAATGCACTCACCGGTGCAAATCAGTTTGTGGGAAACTGGCCGGGTGTTACAGTTGAAAAGAAGGAGGGAAAGCTGAAAAAACACAGCGATGTTATCGTTACCGACCTCCCCGGTATATACTCATTGTCACCTTATACTCTTGAAGAAGTGGTTGCAAGAAACTACCTTATCGAAACAAGACCTGATGCTATACTCAATATCATTGACGGCACTAATCTCGAAAGAAATCTTTACCTCACAACTCAGCTTGTAGAGCTTGGCATACCTGTTGTCTGCGCAATTAACATGATAGATGTCGTGAATAAAAACGGAGACAAGATAAAGATCGACGAGCTTTCAAAGCAGCTCGGCTGCAAGATCGTTGAAATATCCGCGCTGAAAGGCAAGGGAGTTGATGAGGCTGCTGAGGCTGCCATAGCTGCTGCAAAGAACGGCAAAACTATCCCTCAGCACACCTTCAGCGGACCTGTTGAGCACGCTATCGCTCATATTGAGGAGGCTGTTCTCCATGATATGCCCGAGGAGCAGCAGCGATGGTACGCTATAAAGGTTTTTGAGCGTGACGAAAAGGTCCTTGAAAAGCTCAATATCTCAGACAGTATAAAGAAGCATATCGAAGAAGATATAGCAGCTGCTGAAAAGGAGCTTGATGACGACGCCGAGAGTATCATCACCAATGAGCGGTATATCTACATAGCCGACGTGATAAAGGCTTGCTACAGGAAGAAAAATGCAGGAAGTCTTACCGCTTCCGATAAGATAGACAAGATAGTTACTAACCGCTGGCTGGGACTTCCGATATTTGCGGTTATTATGACACTTGTTTACCTCATTGCCATGAAAGGTCCCGGTGCATGGGCTACCGACTGGACTAACGATAACCTGTTTGGCGACGGTTTTCATCTGTTCGGCATAGGCTCATCAAAGTATTCCGAAATTGCCGATGAATATGCAGGCGCACAGCAGATAATCGACGGATACGACGCTTATGTTGAGGAAAACGGAAGCGTTCCCGAGAGCGAGTTCACATATTCCGTTGAAGATGAGGAAACTCTGGAAACAACAGACGAAACTGCAACTATCGAGGACTATAACGAAGCACTTGCCACTGTCGAGAGAATAGGCGAGGAGCCTGATCCAGCGGACTATGGTGTGTTTGTTCCGAGTATCCCTTCCATGATTGAAAGCGGTCTCGATAAGATAGGCGCAGCTGACTGGCTCAAGGGACTTATCCTTGACGGTATCGTAGCAGGTGTCGGCGCAGTTCTCGGCTTCGTTCCGCAGATGTTGGTTCTGTTCTTCCTGCTTGCTTTCCTTGAAGCCTGCGGATATATGGCAAGAATAGCATTTGTACTGGATCGTGTGTTCCGCAAGTTCGGACTTTCGGGTAAATCCTTCATTCCTATGCTTGTCGGTGTAGGCTGCGGTGTTCCCGGTATCATGGCTTCGAGAACTATCGAGAATGAGCGCGACAGACGTATGACTATAATGACCACTACATTTATTCCGTGCGGTGCTAAGGTGCCATTCATCGCAATGATAGCAGGAGCTATATTCAATGGTTCACCTCTTATTTCCGTATCAGCATATTTCATCGGTATGGCAGCTATCATCGTATCAGGCATCATGCTGAAAAAGACAGCGATGTTCTCAGGCGAGCCTGCACCGTTCGTTATGGAGCTCCCTGCATACCATATGCCTACAATTGGCAACGTTCTCCGCTCAATGTGGGAGCGCGGCTGGTCCTTCATAAAGAAGGCTGGTTCTATAATCCTTATCTCAACTATTGTAGTATGGTTCCTGTCACGTTTCGGAACAGTTGACGGCAGCTTTACTATGCTGGACGAGGATCAGCTTGACAGCTCACTTCTTGCTGGCTTTGGCGGAATTATCGCATGGATATTCTCACCTCTGGGCTGGGGCAACTGGCAGGCAGCAGTCGCCTCTATCACAGGCCTTGTGGCAAAGGAAAACATCGTCGGAACTATGGGCGTACTTTACGGCGGCGGCGACGGTACTGTTTGGCAGAATATCGGCGCAGTTTTCACAGGCGTAACAGGATTCTCTTTCCTCGTTTTCAACCTGCTCTGCGCTCCCTGCTTTGCGGCTATCGGAGCTATCAAGCGTGAGATGAACAACGCTAAGTGGACTGCATTCGCTATCATTTATCAGTGCGGATTTGCTTACGCTGTCGCACTTATGATAACACAGTTCGGCGGACTTTTCACAGGTGACGCAAACATTATCGGTGTTATCGCAGCAGCAGCAATTTTCGCGTTCATGTGTTATATGCTCTTTGTTAAGAAGTACCGCGAGGCTTCAAAGCTCAAGGGCAATGTTAAGGTAAAAGCATAAAGGAGTGGTAATATGCTCGCATGGTTCACAGAAAATCTTGGAACTATCATTGTAACTCTTATACTGATAGCCATTGTTGCACTTATAATTGCTAAGATGATACGTGACAGGAAAAGCGGCAAGGGAACAGGCAGCTGCGGCTGTGGCTGTGAGCACTGTGCAATGCACGGAAAATGCCATAAATAACAGAATAACGCCCTCAGCAAGCTGAGGGCGTTTATTTGGGGAATATCAGCGTTTAAAGGTGTTTCCGCAGTCTAACGCAAGAAGCTTTTTTTGCCGCGAAACCTCGGTTATCATGCGTGATTTTTGTGTATGCTTACAAAATTATTCTTATACATTTGTTTGTTATGTCAAACACTTACAAATCGGTATTTTATTCCTTGACAACTGTAAGTTTGAATGGTATTATAATTATGTTATGTGATACTAACAAATATAACATAAATTCAAGATAAGAGCTGATGTTAAGCAGCTCTTTAACTTAAACATTATAATAGCTTTTACTAACAGTAAGGAGGAATTTATGAGCATCGTAATCGTTGGCGGCAATGACCGCATGGCAACACGCTATCAGGATATCTGCAAATCTTTCAATCACAAGTCCAAGGTCTTTACACAAATGCCTGCGGACTTCGAGAACAAGCTTGGCACTCCTGATCTTATGGTAGTTTTTACCGGTACCTGTTCACATAAAATGCTTGGCGCCGTTAAAAAGAACTCAGAGAAAAACGGTGTACCTGTCGAGCACGTACACAGCTCCAGCGTAAGTGCGCTGAAACAGCTGCTCACTGATATTAAGGGGCGAAAATATGTCCGAGCTTGAACGCAGGAGCATTGAGAATGATATTGCATTTCACAGCGCTCCCACACTACTGGGAGTGAAATGTGCTAATCTTATATCCTTTGACAGAAGTGAGCAGGCAATGACGGAATATTTTCGTGAATTTGCGGATAAACTATCAGACAGCGGGCTTTGTACGGTCAGGCTTTGCAAATTCAGGGAACGTATACTTGTCTATATCTACAATGAAAAAATGCTTTCTGCCTGGCTCAGTATGCCGCAGGTTCATGACTTGCTCTCAGAGTATGGCTACACATCGGATATGAGTATCGGAAAAAAACTTCACAGGCTTTCACTTCGCTTTGGCTGCGGAAGCTTTCCCCATGAGATAGGAGCGTTTCTCGGCTATCCCGTTGAAGATATTCGCGGCTTTATTAGAAACAGGGGCAGAAACTGTGTGCTGTGCGGCTACTGGAAGGTCTATGAAAATGCAGAAAAAGCACGGCAGACATTCAAAACTTATGATCGCTGCAGGGAGATCCTGTTCGATAGATTAAAATCAGGTCTGAACTTGTTTCAGGCAGTAGGAGGAAATATATGAAAACAGCAGTAATTTATTGGAGCGGCACGGGCAACACCGAGGCTATGGCTAAGGCGGCTGCCGAGGGTGCAAACGCAGAGCTTTTTGAGGTATCAGAGTTCAGCGGCAATGCAGCAGATTATGACGCATTTGCCTTTGGCTGCCCTGCAATGGGTGCAGAGGTCCTTGAGGAGGACACATTTGAGCCGTTCTTTACTTCGATCGAGGGCTCATTAAGCGGCAAGAAGGTGCTTCTCTTCGGCTCATACGGCTGGGGTGACGGCGAATGGATGAGAAACTGGTACGACCGCACAAAGGCAGCAGGCGCTGAGCTTATCAGCGACGAGGGTTTTATCGTAAACGAAGCCGCTTCCGATGACGACCTTGCAAAGCTTAAAGAGCTTGCAGCAAAGCTTGCATAAGGAGAAACCGAAATGAAGAGATTTACATCAGTTTTATGTGCTGCTGCCTGTGTTCTGTCAGCAGCTCCGCTTACAGCAAAGGCAGCTGACGGAGACAAAGTCTACGGTACTATGAATATCCCATATGCTGATTTTTACGCAGCAGAGCTGAATAACAGCGTTCCTGTTGACGCAGTTTCTTCCGCTACTGCTTCAAAGTGGAAGGGCAATGCTACAGGAAAAATGGGAGATGACGGCAAGTGGCAGAACGGCGGACTTGCAGCAGGTACCTACAATGTCGAAACAGAAAACGGCGGTAAAATTCTTGGCGTTACATATCCTGTTGAGATAGAAAAGTCCGATCTTGACAAGCTCAGCGATAAAATGGGATTCACTGAGCTTTCCGAGAAGCCTGTGGCTTACAAGCCTGTTACAGTCGAGAATGGCAAGGCAGCATTCGGCAAGCTCGTTGACAGCAACGGAGCTGAGACACTCAGCGGTGAAATGACCGTATCGAGCCTTACAAGCTGGGGCGACTATCAGCTAAACGTCAAGGGTATACCTGCAAACTGCGACATCTACGGCGTTATCGTAAAGACTAAGGAGGGTACCGATTACGGTATGCGCGCCCTTGAAAACATCTGGAGAAACGGTGCTATCTCATGGGGCACAGGTGTAAAAGAAAAGGAGCCTCACGGCAATACACTTTCCTCCGAGCATTACAAGTCATCACAGGGCAAGACTATCACCGAGGTAACATTCATTACACTTAACGGTTACAGCACACTTTCGGGACAGAACGGCTATCTTCCTTTAAAGTTTGCAGACAGTATCAAGGTGGATAACGGCAAGTCTGGAAAGGGCTCCGTTACATTTGACAATTCAGCATTTCCTGCTGATTATAAGGCAAAGGGCGAAGTGGCTGACGGCTTCACAGTTTCTGGAAATACTGTAAGCTATAACAACGCTCAGCCCGGTAACTATACACTTACAGTTTCCGACGAGAACGGCAAGTATTCAGCTGTAAGAGGAAGCTTTACACTTACAACAGACACAATCCCTGTTAAGTATTCCGACGGCAGGCTTGTAGCTGCTGACGGAGCTTCATTAACAGACGCTGCAAACTATCTCAAAAACATCTCTGCTGTAACAGTCGGCGATAAGAGATATGCAGCAGGCAGAAGAGGAGCTACTATCATCGACTCAAAGACAGGCGAAATAAAGCTTGACGCAAAGTCAGGAGAGGAAAACGTATTCGACGGCTCAGGCAAGTACAAGCTCACTGTTGAAGCTACAGGCTATGAGAAGAACTATGAGTTCGAGATCGGCGGTCAGGCAGCTGTGACAACGACTGGTACAACTACAGCTTCAAGAACCACATCAACCACTAAGGCTGCAACTACTACAACAAAGAAAGCTACAACAGCTGCAAAGTCCAACAGCCCGAAAACAGGTGTAAACGGCGCAGCACTTCCTGTAACTCTCCTTGCACTTGCCGGAGTATCGGCATTAGCATTCAGGAAGAAGAAAGACTGATCATTGTTATTTCCATTCTAAAATATGACCTCTGCGGCTTATGCTGCGGAGGTCAAATATTGTAAAGAGGTATTTTTTATGTTATTCTTGACCGCACTTTTTATAGCGCTCATTATCGCTTTTTGTCTTGACAAGCCGCTTAAAAAAAGCCCTGTGGCATTCTATATTTCGGCAGCTGTCCTGACGGTGGCATCAGTAGTTATTACTCAGTCAGACATAAATATTTCAAGCAGATTTGTACGTGATTATGTTCTCGGGATATTCTCCCGCGGAGCTCTCGGTACTGCGTTCTGGGCAGTCGTGATGTGGGCAGGTGCATTGCCTAACGGCTCAGCTCCCATTAAGAAGCTGATGCCCATACGCGGCGAATTATCCATAACTGCGGCAATACTCACATTCTCACATATTATCACATACGGCGTTCAGTACATAATGAATCTCATAAACGGCAGGACAGGCTCGGACTTCTTTGTCACAAGTATCGTATGTCTTGCAATGGTGCTTATAATGGTACCTCTGACAGTTATGTCATTTAAAAAGATACGCAGGAAAATGAATGCAAGAACATGGAAGAAGATACAGCGCCTTGCCTATATTTTCTATGGTTGTATCTATATCCATATCCTTGTGCTTTTTGTGCCGAAGGCAAAGCAGGGAAGGGAAGGGTATTTCTTCAGTATCCTTGTGTACAGCGCTGTTTTTATAGGCTATGCAGTAATGCGCATAAGAAAATACTACATTGTCAATAAAAAGCCTGAAAAGAAGCTTTTACCCAATACTGTCGGCGCCTGTGCATTTGCTCTGCCTGTAGCATTGTTGGGAGCCTTAGCTCACAACAGCGGCAATAATACGGCAAAGCCCTCTGTGATAGCCGAGGATAAGGCTGTGACCTTCACGTTTGCGATCGAAACTGCCTCTGCGGCGGGCTCCGCTGTAACTACTGCAAAAAGCAGTAAAACCGGCACAGAGTCCACGGAAAAAGCAGATAACGATACAAAAACTACAACGACATCGGCAGAAACGACAAAGAAAACAGACGAAAATAAAGCCGCTGAGGAGGAAAAACAGGAGGAAAAACAGGAGGAACAGGAGCATAGCGACGAGCCTGCACAGGAGCAGCATGAAGAAGCTCCTGCCGCTGAGCCTCAGCCTGCATATAAGTACAAAAACGGCGAATATGAAGCAGAAGCTGAAGGCTACGCAGGCAAGGTCCACGTAAAGCTTTCAATCGAAAACGATGCTATAACTGGAATTTCTGCATGGGCTGACGAAGATGATCCCGAGTATTTCAATGACGCTATGAACACTGTGATACCACAGATAGGTGCAAAGGTCAGTGCAGACGGTATCGACGCCTGCTCGGGCGCTACATACAGCTCGAACGGCATTATCGAAGCCGCGCGAAAGGCTCTTGAACAGGCGATGAACTGACGTGAAAAGCTAAGCTGAGAAACGATATAGCACTGAAAAAGAAAAGCTCCGACAGCTCAGGATACTGTCGGAGCATTTTTTGTGTATTCGTTTTCATTTTTAGGCCATACAATGCAGTTTTTTCCGCATTTCTTGCCGATATAAAGGTATTCGTCTGCTTTCTTGACAACATTGTCGAATTCAGCACGCTTTCCTGAGGCAAGCCCTACTGTTACGGTAACGTGCTCCTTGTTGGGAAGAATAATTTTTTCTGAAATGATCCTGCACAAAAGCCTTGCTCTTTCATAAGCAGACTCAATATCCATGTCCTTGTAATAAAGGATAAATTCCTCGCCGCCCCACCTGACAGGATAGAGGCTGTCACCATTCAATCCTTCCTGAATGCATGATGAAAGCTTTTTTAATACTTCATCGCCTATATCGTGGCCAAAGCGGTCATTTATCTTCTTGAAATTATCAATATCAAAGAGCACGATGCTTATCTGATCCTTTTCGCCCTTGATAACAGCATCATACAGAAATCTTCTGTTATAGAGCCCTGTAAGCGGATCGTGAGTTGAGCTGTAATCAAGCTCGGTTTTTATCATATTTAGTTCAAGCTCATAGAAAAACGAGGTGTAGAGCACTGTAAGCAGGGTTATTATAAGATTTATAAAATTGAATATCCTTGAGTACGGAGAAAGCTCTTCAAATACCTGTGAAAAAAAGCTGTGGGGTATCAGTATCTGTGTATGATGTATCATTAAAGCAGATAATACGCCAAATATCTGGAATATGAACCGCTTTTTGCCGTATGAGGGACAAAGATAGAAGATGGCAGGTACCATGCCTATGACATAATAAATGAAGCCGAAGGTATTCCTTGTAAATATCTCACAGAGCGTAGAAAAGAGTATTATTTCAAAATATGCCCAGACAGTAGCCTTTTCGGATTTTTCTCTGTCCTTTGAAAATAAAAGAAAAAGAACGTAGAAGACAGAGCTCAGTCCATTGATAAAGCACAATGGGATAGCGCCCATGATAAAAAATACGGAAAAATAGGCGATATGTACTATAAGGCACATGACAAGGAACACTGTATTCCTGTTTTTTCCCATTTTATTCAGCAAAGCTGAGATATTGCCTGTTTTTTTCAATTATTATCCCCCCCCTGTTCTGAGTATAGTCGGGTTTAATACATTATACACTATAATAAATATTATTTCAATAAAAAAATATGAACGGCTGCACAATAATTATTGATTAATTGTCAGAAAATAAGAGAAAATAACCGTGATCCGGGATATATCAGCATTTTTTGGAGCTGCCATACAGAAGTTTTGCCCCTGAGTGCATCAAAAACACTTAGGGGAAATGTGTTTATTTACTGAACAGAACAAATCAAACGTTATTCCAAGATATGGAGCGTTTTGTGTTATATCAGTTATCCAACAGTGGTGAGAAATCGCCGATATAATACTGTCTGCCGACTGATATCCAGTTCTTTGAATTGAATTTGGAGACCCAGCTGTTAAATTCCTCTTCACTGATTGGTCTGGCGTTCAGACCGTAGGGTGAATCGTCGGGATCGTCAAGCTGATGATAATGAATGAACATATCATTGTATGGATAATGTTCTTCAAACCTTGTCAGATCATAGATGACGCCAATGTTATCAACATAGCTATAACCTATATAGTGGTCTTCTTTGGAGATTTGAGTAACACCGTAATCGCCAAATCGCAGTACCTGTACAGTATTATTAATGCCTATTGCGTTACCATTTTCATAATAGTATATTTGTACATAGTCACTTTTTTCAGTACCTGATGATATGAAAAGCTCTGGTATGCCGTCGCCGTCTATATCCTGAAGGTCCCACATAGGATCATTAAAAACTGTTCCAGCATTTATTAGATTTACAAGCTCTTTTCGGTATGCAGATTTCCAGTTTGTTTCGATAGTTTCAACGTGTTCTTCACGAACAAGACGTGCAATATTGCTGTTGCCGAAATGAAGCTCATAAGGTCTTGATTCGACATAATAGGCACGTGTCGTGAGGAAAGCGGTTCCTGAGTATTCATTTGACGAGAAATCAAGACACTGTAACCTTGTTCCGCCTATTTCTTCAACGGCATTGCTGATAGTACCGTGTGTGACATTGCCGCTGTTATCGGTCATGGTATATGCCGCATCAGCAGTTATCTCAACTGTGCCCATATAATCAGCTGATTCCGGGATAGAAAGATTGTTTACGCTTGACATCTCGTATCTCCATGTGCCCACAAAAGGCTTGATGAATTCGGTATCAGCAGTTTCTTCTGTATTGTTGTCTTTGCCGTCAGAAGCTTTTGCTGTTACGGTTGTTGTAGTTGTTGTTACGGCAGTTCCTGTGATAGTTGAGCCATTTTCGTCTGTTGAAACGATATTTGTGCCTGTTCCCGTAGATGTTGTGACTGTAACAGCAGGAGTTATACCGCCGTCCCCGTGTGGCTTGGTGTGTCTTTTGAGCATTGCTGTACTGCCGATAGCGATACCAGCGATAAGGAGTATCGATGCAGCTGTTGTCAGCGGAGTGAGCCATGCAGGTCTTTTGCTGTGCTCAACGCCTTCAACTACGTCACCATGAGTCATTTTTATACTATTATCTCTCTTTGTTCTTTCTTTTTCTGCCCTTTGCTTTCTGAACTTCTTTTCGCTCATCACGAATATTTTTTCGAGCTGTTCATCTGAGATCTCGGGGCATTTGTCTATTAATCTTTCCATAGAATCATACTCCGCATTTTCTAGAACATCGAATATGTTTTTCTCTTTCATAATAGCTCCCCCTCCTTATCTTCCCATTCCGACTTCCAAAAGCTTAGTGCGCAGCTTATCCATAGCTCTTGCACAGCGCTGTCTGACTGCTGCAGCCGTCATTGAAACGCTTTCTGCTATTTCTTTGGAATTTCGGTTGTAATAGAATTTCTGGATAAGTATAGTAGAATCCGGTTCGCCCAGTTCATCTATCTTATCGAGGAGCACGCGGCGGAGTTCAGAGCGGTCAACGCGTTCGTCAACGCTGAAGTCCGAGACAAGCTCCCTCATATCGTCCTCATCAGTCTCGGAAATATGGCTGCCTCTTGCAGACAGGCTGCGGAAGTAGTCGATAGCCTTTCTTTTGGCGATAGTTCCGATAAGGTATTTCAGATCGTTTTCAGATGATAAGTCATATTCACACTGCATAAAAAGTGCTGCAAACACGTCACTGACACATTCCTCTATATCTTCACTGGTGCCGCAGCCTCTTAGCTTATTATAAACGATAGCATAAACGTATCTGCCATATTCTTTGACGAGAGCTTTATGACAGTTGACCGGTGAGCTTTTCATCAGTGCTGTCAGTTCTCTGCTTGTCATTTTCATTCCTCCCTGCGATTTATAATGTAAGGCCGACCTTTCATAAACAACAATCGTAGCCGGCTGTTCAAATGTTACATTTAGGGCAAAATAATTTTTGAAAATCATCGTTTTCTATTTTAACACAAAATAAATAAAAGTGCAACGGTGCGGGTATAAATCATAATTTAACGCCTTTGGCGTCCCGAAAAATTGGTATTGTAGGGGCGAACATTGTTCGCCCGTGTCAAAATTGATGTGTATGTTTGCGGGCGCACATTGTGCGCCCCTACATCATTAAATTTTGATTTAGATAACCGAAAAATGCCCCGAGGCGCTTTAAAACGCTTCGGGGCTAAGCTTTTGTATTCAAATCATGCGGATACAGCGCTATCCTTATTCTTCCTCGGGTACCTTTATTTCGCCTACTATCGGAACAGGATCAATACCCTGCTTTGTGTAGTAGTCTGAAAGAGCTGCGCGGACAGCCTGCTCAGCAAGCACAGAGCAGTGTATCTTTACTGCCGGAAGTCCGTCCAGTGCCTCTACAACAGCCTGATTTGTCAGTTTAAGAGCATCGTCGATAGACTTGCCCTTGATGAGCTCTGTAGCCATTGAAGATGTAGCAACTGCTGCACCGCAGCCAAAAGTCTTGAATTTGACGTCAGTAATGGTATTTTCGTCTATTTTGAGGTACATTTTCATAATATCTCCGCATTTTGCGTTGCCTATCTCGCCAACGCCGTCAGCGTCCTCAATTTCGCCGACATTGCGCGGATTTGAAAAATGATCCAGAACCTTTTCACTGTAAAGCATATTTATTCTCCTTTATTATTCGTAATCTTCGCCCTTCATCATTCTTTCCCATACAGGTGACATTGAACGCAGGCGATCAACTATTTTTGGAACAACTTCAAGGATATAGCCGATATCCTCGTCGGTAACGTCCTCCTCAATTGAAAGACGCATAGAGCCGTGAGCCACAGCGTGTTTCAGACCAAGAGAGAGCAGAACGTGTGACGGATCGAGTGAGCCTGATGTACAAGCTGAGCCAGATGAAGCGCAGATACCGTTCATATCCAGCATGAGCAGCAGTGATTCGCCCTCGATACCCTCGATAGAGATGTTGAGATTTCCTGGAAGACGCTTGTCCCTGTCGCCGTTAAGACGTGTGTAGGGGAGCTTGAGTATACCGTCGATGAGCCTGTTTCTGCGTGGAGTTATCACAGCTGCCTTTTCTGCGATATTGCGTGTTGCAGCTTCGATAGCAACTCCCAGACCTACGATAGCAGGGACATTTTCTGTGCCTGCACGCTTGCCGCGCTCCTGACCGCCGCCGTGGATAAGATTGGGGAGGACAAGTCCCTTGCGGATATACAGAGCGCCGATACCCTTCTGAGCGTGTATCTTGTGTCCCGAAAGGGAGAGCATATCAATGCCCTGTTTGTGGACGTCTATCTCAACGTGTCCCACAGCCTGAACAGCGTCGGTGTGGAAGAGAACGCCCTTTTCGTGGCATATGGCAGCTATTTCCTCTATGGGCTGTATAGTGCCTATCTCGTTGTTTGCATACATTATAGTAACAAGAGCGGTGTCCTCATGGATCGCATTTCTTATATCCTCGGGATCAATAAGTCCCTTGTCGCTTACAGGTATATAAGTTACCTCAAAGCCGTGCTTTTCAAGATATTCTGTGGTGTGAAGCACAGCATGGTGCTCAAAGACGGAAGTTATGATGTGTTTTTTTCCTTTTTTTGCCATGAGCTCAGCAGTACCCTTGATAGCCCAGTTGTCAGCCTCAGAGCCGCAGCTTGTGAAGTATATCTCACGGGGCTCAGCGCCGAGAGCTTTTGCTACCTTTTCACGTGCAGTCTCAACTGCCTTCTGAGCGTCGCGTCCCAGCTTGTATATGCTTGAAGCATTGCCATAGCCTTCGCGGAAATAGGGGAGCATAGCCTCCAGAACTTCCTCCGAAACAGCCGTAGTAGCGGCGTTGTCGGCGTATATAAAACGTTTTTCCATATTTATCCTCCGGTGTATTTAAAGTATTCCTATTGACTTAGTATATTATAACACAGGGCTTTTTGAAATGCAAGCTGTGTTACCCTTACGAAACAAAACCTGCTGTGTATACATTATATAATAAACCGAGGGCACAACGTCTTAGTTATAGATTAATTCTATAACCGGCTATGAAATTTATGCATTGGACAAATATACTAATCCGATGTATAATATAGACATACCAAACGAAAGGAGAGGTAAAATGAAACAAATGAATATGCTTGACCGTCTCCGTTCTGTAGAAAGAGGGACAGACCGAATGTGCGGCTGCCGATGTTTATAAAAAGCTTTACACGAACAGATCATTATTAATATAAATTTTAAGTATGGATTTTTTAGGAGGAAATTACAATGGCTAATAATAAATTACATTTCGAGACACTTCAGCTTCATGTCGGACAGGAACAGGCTGATCCTGCTACAGACGCAAGAGCAGTACCGATTTATGCGACTACATCTTACGTTTTCCATGATTCACAGCACGCCGCAGACCGATTTGGCTTGAAGGATGCAGGCAATATCTACGGCAGACTTACAAACTCAACACAGGACGTTTTTGAAAAGAGAATAGCTGCTCTTGAGGGCGGTATCGCAGGTCTTGCAACAGCTTCCGGCGCAGCTGCTATCACATACACCATTCAGGCTCTTGCAAAGGCAGGGGAGAATATCGTAGCTTCAAAGACTCTCTACGGCGGCACATACAATCTTTTTGCTCATACGCTTCCCCTTTACGGCATAACAACAAAGTTTGCTGATCCTGACGTTGAGGGCAGCTTTGAATCACTTATCGACGAGAACACAAAGGCTCTCTACATCGAGACACTGGGCAATCCTAATTCCAACGCTATCGACATTGAGAAGATCGCCAAGATAGCTCACGCTCACAGTATCCCTCTCGTAGTTGACAATACATTTGCAACTCCTTATCTTGTTCGTCCTATCGAGTACGGTGCAGATATAGTAGTACACTCTGCAACTAAGTTCATCGGCGGACACGGTACAGCTATCGGCGGTGTTATCGTTGACAGCGGCAATTTCGACTGGGCAAAGTCAAAGCGCTATCCGTGGGTTTCAGAGCCTAATCCAAGCTACCACGGCGTAAGCTTCACAGCAGCAGTAGGCGCAGCTGCATTCGTTACATATATCCGTGCTATCCTTCTCCGTGATACAGGAGCTACAGTTTCTCCGTTCCACGCATTCATCTTCTTACAGGGACTTGAGACACTTTCACTCCGTGTTGAGCGCCACACAGAGAATGCTAAGAAGATCGTTGACTATCTTGCAAAGCACCCACAGGTAGAAGCAGTTCATCACCCGTCACTCAGCTCGGAAAAGAGCCATGAGATATACAAGAAGTACTTCCCCAACGGCGGCGGCAGCATCTTCACCTTTGATGTAAAGGGTACTGAGGACGATGCAAAGAAATTTATCGACAATCTTGATATATTCTCTCTCCTTGCAAATGTTGCTGACGTTAAGTCTCTCGTTATCCACCCTGCTTCGACCACACACTCACAGCTCACAGAGGCAGAGCTTGCTGAGCAGGGTATCAAGCCGAATACTATCCGTCTTTCTATCGGTACAGAGCACATTGATGACCTTATCGCAGCTCTTGACGGTGCATTCGCAGCCATAAAGTAAAAGCCTGACAAGGGGAGCCCCCTCTGGCGGAACGCAGGTTACATTTACGAGTCTGTAATTTCATGCTCGGTAACCATATTTTTCCGTAAAGAGAAGGCGACTAAAGTGACCTCCATAGAATAACAAAGCCCGAAAGAAGACTGAGCTTCTTTCGGGCTTTTTAAATAACCGAGTAATATTATACCATTTTTTTAAGATTATTTCAAGCTGCAAGATATACAATATTTAAAGCAAATAATTGTGAGATTTACTTTGGATTTAATATTGATTTTATCTCAAAAACACAGTATAATGTATATAAGGTGCAAAATTATGCTGTGCAGAAGTATTATTTTGTGTAATTTGCAGTATTGCAAATGTCGGAGTACCTGTTTTTTCTTGGCGATTCGTATCATTAATTTAAAAAAGGAGTTGTACTATTATGGCATTTAAAGTAATGGGTGTAACAGTAGGAAGAAAGGACAGCAACAGCGAGATATTGCTCAAGGAAGCACTGCTTGTCTGTCAGGAGCAAGGCGCAGAGGTGTCGCTTATCAACCTGAGAGATTTCAATCTCCTTGACTGTAATGGCTGTACAGCTTGTACTATGGGTATGTCTATGGGCAAGAATACAGGCTGTTCGCTGAAAAATGCAGACGATAAGGACAGGATAATGAAGGTGTTCCTCGATCAGGACGCGGTTATCTTTTCTGCTCCTACATATGAGCTCATGCCCTCGTCGCTGTTCCTCAAATTCATGCACAGAAATTTAGCATACGAGACAGCATTTCTCACCAAGATCGGCGCTATCCAGCATCGTGACCGCGTAGGTGCTCTCATGGCAGTAGGCGGCTCTACACGTTCATGGCAGTCAATGGCGCTTGAATGTATGCAGATAACTACAGTTACAAGCAGCTTCAAGATAGTTGATATGTATATGGCAACAATGGTCCCTGCACCTGCACAGGTGCTTCTCCATGAGGAAAAGCTTGCCCGTGCAAGAGAGATAGGCGAAAACGTTATGAAGGCGCTGAATACTCCGCCTGCTGAGCGCAAGTGGCTGGGCGAGCCTGATTACGGCTGGTGTCCTAACTGCCACAGCAACTGCCTCTGCTTAGGCGAGCCGCAGTGGCGCGGACTTCAGTATCCTATCGAGTGTGCAGTCTGCGGAGCAGGCGGCGACCTTGAAAAGACTCCCGACGGCAAGTGGAAATTCGTTATCGCCGCAAATGGTCTTGAGCGTGACCGTACCACAGAGGAAGGACGCGGAGTTCACTGTGATGAGATAGCTGATACACAGGGAGGCTTCTTCATGGACCCCGAAAAGCCGAAGATAGTGGCACAGAGGCTTGAAAAGTACAAGAAGATAACCTTTAAAGGCTTAGAATAATGAAAAAGGCTTGAAAAGGATAGCAGCATAAGAAATATATCTATATAAAAGTTTTGCCCCTAAGTGTTACAAATCGCTTAGGGGCATTGTGTTATATTCGATCGTATAGATAAACCAGAATTTAGCCGTTAGCCCATTGTAGGGGCGGCGAAGCCGCTTCCTAATGGCTAAGAGCTAAAGGCTAAGGGCTTCATAGTTTTACGCCTTTTTGTCAGTTTTTCTCGCTGACAATTATGGATATTCGGTTCTGCATCATTTTTGCGGCTTCTTCAGCGGAGCTTTCGCCGTTAAAGAATGCGTCAGCCTCCTCATTGCATATGGACTGAGCATCGTGATCCATAGCATTTGCGAGAGTATCACAGCTCAGTATATAGCGCTCAAGATCGTCGCGCTCCTTCTGAGTGAGGGGATACTGCGTAAAACCAAGCTTTGTCTGCCTGCTTTCCTCCTCTGCGCCGCCGAAGGTGCTGAGCTTCATTTCCTTGTCGAGCTCCTTTTCAAGGTCAGCTATGAGTGATGGATAACCATAGGTGTACGGATTTCCCTGTTTGTTCATGTCAAAGTAGGTCTTTATGAACTCCCATGCGCCCTCTTTGACCTTGCTTTTGGCGCTGACAGCGAAATGAGCGTATATATTGAGCTTTCCGCCCTTGCCGCTGCTTGTGGGATAGCCGGCAAATATGAAGTCTTCGCCGCCGAAGACCTCAGCTTTTTCCCAGCTCATCTGATTATCGCTCTCAAAATGTATGACTGAGGCAAGGTCCTCATCGTTAGCTATCCAGAACGCCTTGTTATAATAGTATTGCTCGAAATTTGAGGTATCGTTGAATTTATCGGGCTTATCCACCTCCATAACGAAGCGGTCGCAGAATTTCAGCAGGTCAATGAACTCGGGAGTATCAAAGTGACACTGACCGTTTTCAATATCCACAAGGTCGGACTGTCCTTCAAGGAGTATGCGCAGCATTTCCTTTTTGTTTATGCCGTCATATTTGTGGGGAGCGTCGGCATTGTCGTAGATATCCATCATTTCCTGTATGGTCCAGTTTTCATGGTCAAGGAATTTTGACTTGATACCTATAGTTTCAAGACCGAATGAGGGTGATATGCTGTAAAGCTTGCCGTCCTTGCTTTCAAGAGCGCGGAGAACGTTGGGAGCTACGGTATTTCGGCTGACCTCACTGTCGCCGTCCATGAGCTCATAGAGGTCTGTGAAAAAGCCCTTGCTGCCTAAAAGTGCAATGGTATTCCTGTCTGAGATTATCATATCGGGAGCATTACCCGACATAATGTCGAGCTGTAGGAGCTTTTTCATCTCATCGTTCTGCTTCTGGGCTTCATTGGCGTTGTGGACCTCGTCGATACTTCCGCCGTTCTGCTCAACATATTTATCATAGTAGTTTACTGCCTTTACTCTGTACTTATCCTGACTTCTGTTGAAGCTGCTGAACATCTGATCGTCATTATAGTTGCTTATGATACCAACTGTTACCACCTTAGTTTCAGCGGCTTCTCCTTCGGTACGGCGTACCAGCTTATATATGATGCATCCGTTCTCGTTATAGCTGCCGCCGAAGCCGTAGAACTCGCCGTTTCCTGCGCTTACCACCTGCATTGGCTGGGTATCAGCGTCAGACCAGTTCAGCAGCTTTTCCTTTGAGCCGTCGCTCTTTATGCCGTACAGGTCACTGTCGTCGGAGTAGAGCAGGGGATAGTCTCCGAAGCCGTTCATTACTCCATTATAGCCTGTTATATTGGTTGTGTTCACACTGAGTATGGGAGAACCGAAGGACTTCCTTTCGGCTTCAAATGGGAAGACCTCGAACACTGATTTTGAGTAATCGCCGTTAGGTGCGTAGCTGTAGGCGAGAAATGGCTTCCCGTCGGGAGCTGTGACTATATATGCCATAGTTCCTGAGCTGTTTTCCACAGGTGAGCTGATCCTTTCGAGGCTGCCGTCGCTTCTGCATAGCAGAATAATGCCGTCAGAAACAGTGAGCAGAGCGCTGTCTGCGTTTATCTGCATAAATGAGCCGATGTAGAAGCTTTCCGTATCCTCCGCATATTCCTCAATATCATCGAGCATTGCAAAGCTCCTTGCTGAGCCGTCCTTATTGTAGAAGCATACACCGTAAGAGGTCTTGCGGTTTGCATAGAAGCTCTCATAATCGAAGCTTTCGTCGTAGCTGAGCTTTGGCAGCTTGACTCCGCCGTCGTCATAAATGCTGTACAGTACTGCGATGTCACCATCGGGAGCAAAGGAATAGCTGCCTGTAAAGTCATCTGCGGAGCTGACCTCGTCGGGGAGCTTTAGCTCTGCTTTTTTGATCTCGGAAAGATCGCTGCTGAATGAATACAGGTATTCCTTTTCTTCAGCCATGATGTAGCCTGTGCCGATGTAGCTGCCATCATTCAGCTGTACAAATCTGCCGATACCGTCAAATTCGGATATGGTCTTGTAGTTTATAGTCTTATATGAGCCGTCAAGGAGCTCCTCGGCGGTCTCGGGAATATTCTCGGCGGATACAGCAGTTGGCTTTGGCTGCTCTGTGTCGGAGGACTTTTTAGCTTCTGCACAGGAGCTGAGTGACAGGCAGGCTGCCGCTGCAAGAGCTGCTGCGCGGATAATATTGTTTTTCATTTTGTTAGTTCCTTTCACATAGATCAGCAAATTGCTGAGTTTTCACTATATATAACGAAAAAACGGACTGATATGTGACATCAGGCAAAAATTTTTTGATGGTAGTGTTGCTTTATTGGCTGTTATATGTTACAATAAAAAGGCTGAGGCTTGAATATTTGATTTGTTCGTGATATTATTACAGCTTCTTTTCGCACATTCGGCGGCTAAATATATGCAGATCTTTCGGAAAGTGAAATATAGCACTCCAAAAATCTGTCATTATATATGCGGACACGCTGCTTCAGATATTACTCCCACGGGAGCAGAAAGAGGAAAAATAATGATAATATATATATTTAATAATGCGCAGGAGCTGTCTGCGTAATGGCTTATAAAATAAAAAAAGGACGGCTTATTATTGCAATAGGCATTTTTACGGCCGTTTTCACATTAATGCTCATAGTTTTCATTGCCATTGCATTAAGGATAAAAAAGCCGGATCAAAGCAGCAAAAGCTCTGAGATCGTTACAACTGAAGCTGAAACTGCTGAGGCCGCAACTACTTCTGTCACCACCACTGAGGCTGTGACCACCACCGAGACCGTGACTACCATTGCTCATATTGATGATATATACTGTAACAGTGCAGTTTTATACTCTATGGGCGGCAAAAAGTTTCTGTACGAGGACAAGATCAATGAGAAATACGCTCCTGCCAGCCTTACAAAGCTGCTTACGGCGGCTGTAGCTCTGAAATACGTAAATGCCGAGGCTGTATTCCCCGTTGGCTCGGAGCAGGCTCTCGTTCACGGAGGCTCAAGTCTCTGCGGACTTGTCGTAGGTGACGAGGTTACGTTAAAGGACCTTGTTGCGGGACTGCTTATGTCATCGGGCAATGATGCGGCATATACCATAGCGGTCTCTACAGCCCGTGCACACAGTCTTAACCCCGATATGACCGACAGTGAAGCAGTTGAGTATTTCTGCGGCATGATGAATAACTTTGCTGAGTTTTTAGGCATGAAGAACAGCCACTTTACAACTCCTGACGGCTGGGACGATGCCGATCAGTATGTAACGGCAGCTGATCTGATGTTGCTGACAGAGTATGCCCTTTCAGTGCCGGAAATAAGCGAGGTCGTGGGAGTTCACAGCAAAGAGGTCGAGATAAGCTCTGGCAGGATACTTTCATGGGAGAACTCAAACGCACTGCTTGATCCTATGAGTCCATATTATACAGAGGGGGTTCTCGGCGTAAAAACGGGGACCACCGATCTGGCTGGAAACAATCTCATCACTGTATACAAGAAAAACAGAAGAACTTATATCGCAGTGGTATTGGGCTGCGATACCGATGACGAGCGGTATATGCTCACAAAGGAGCTTCTGTCATACTGTGAATAAAAAAAGAGCTCTTTCAAATCGAAAGAGCTCTTTACATATTCACTGCTGCTGTATACGCGGTGGAAAAGGCTATTTGCAGGTTGAATCCGCCTGTATAGGCGTCGATGTCGATGACTTCTCCTGCGAAATACAGACCGCTGACCAGCTTTGATTCCATAGTCTTGGGATTTATCTCTTTTGTGGAGATCCCTCCGCTGGTTATGATAGCCTCGTCAATGGGACGAAATCCCGATATTCTCACAGGGAAAGCCTTTATCAGCTCACCCAGCTTATGCCGCTGTTCCTTAGTTATGCTGTTTATTTTCTGCTCGGGAGCTATCCCTGACAGCTTTACCGCTGTGGGTATCAGCTTTGCAGGCAGAAGCTTACGTATGCCGTTCTGAAAATCACGGTTAAGGTTTTCTGCGAAATCACGCTGTATACGTGCATCAAGCTGTTCGGGTGAGAGGGCAGGCTTCAGGTCTATGAGAAGCCTGTAGCGGTTTGGCTGCATATTGCGGATATGTGAGCTTGCGCTGAGGACCAGAGGTCCTGAAACTCCGAAATGAGTGAACAGCATTTCGCCCATATCGCTGTATATGCATTTTTCACCGTCCATGAGCTTCAATGTGACGTTTCTCAGGGACAATCCCATCATTTCTGCGCAGAATTTATCCGGAGAGGTGAGAGGTACAAGGCTTGGCTTCAGCTCTGTAACAGTATGTCCCAGTGCTTCTGCGAGGGTATAGCCGTCGCCTGTTGAGCCTGTAGCAGGGTAGGATTTTCCGCCGCAGGCGATAAGTACAGAGGGTGCAGAAAACTCCTCGCTGCCTGCCTTGACTCCGCAGACAGCGCCGTTTTCCGTAAGAATTTTGGTAACGCGCTTGTTTATCACCTGTACGCCCAGCTTTTTTATCTCTTTTGCCATAGCGTCGGCAATGTCATTTGCGCAGTCGCTTACAGGGAATACCCTGCTGCCGCGCTCAGTCTTCAGAGGCACTCCCAGCTCTTCAAAGAAGCTCATAGTGCTCTCAGCGTCGAAAGCCGAGAAGGAGCTGTACATAAAACGAGGATTTACAGGGATATTATTCATGTGTTCCTCAACAGTGCTGTTGTTGGTCACGTTGCAGCGGCCCTTACCTGTTATACGCAGCTTCCTGCCCAGCTTTTCGTTTTTCTCAAAAAGCGCTACCCTTTTGCCGAAGCGCGCCGCCTGTACCGCTGCAAAACAGCCGGCTGCTCCGCCGCCTATAATAATGATATCGGTCATCGTTATTTACCTTTGACGCATCATAATATGCGTCTGAATAAAAATCCTTTCTTTCGGGCATTATATTCTCGGAGGTGATATCATGCCCCATAAAACAGACGAGGACGTAAAAATATACATTCCAAAGGACTCATCCGTTTCAGAGAGCGAGTCTCAGACTTCGTCCTTACAATCCGAGCAGCGTCCGTAGAAGACAGTCTGCGAATAATCAATGGAGAAGCTGTGCTCCTTCTCGATATGCTGAGTAAGCTCTGCAAGGTGCTCGCAGTCGAGATGAATGAGCTTGCCGCAGCTCAGACACTTGAGGTGGAAATGGCTGCGGCACTTTTCCTCGTCCTCAATATACTGATAACAGGCGCTGGTCTTGCCGTCAAAGGCGTACTTGCGCACGAGCCCCTGCTCGACGAGACGGTCAAGCTGTCTGTAAATAGTGGCAACTCCTACAGGAGTACCTTCTGATGATAAAAAGGCGCTTATCTCCTGAACGTTTGTATGTTTATTTTTATTGTTTATAAGATACGTCAGAAGGTTTTCCTTCTGCCTGGTATTATAGCCCGAATCCTTCTTCATCACTGCCTCCGTCAGCATATAATGTTTCATTATCTCCGATTATATCACGATTTTGCTGACTTGTCAACGCCGAAAAATAGCATTTCAAATTTTTTCTTTAATATATGGCAGAAGTATCTGACAGTTGGATATTGACATTTTAATGATTCGATAGTATAATATAAATATTAAATAGTGGCATATGTGCAAATTTATATTGATTTTGCCAAAGCGCTGCAGATCAGGTGGTGTAGATAATGAAAAACAGAAAAATTGGCAGAGTATTAGGTTTTGTCATGGCTGATATCATGCTTTTAAGTTCGGCATTCACGGCTTTTGCGTCAGGCCTCGGCGATATAAACAGCGATTCTGCCATAAACGCAGTGGACGCCTCTGAGATACTCTCGGAATATGCAAGGGTGTCCACAAATCAGTCTCCTCAGTTTACAGCTGAGCAGAAAGAAGCTGCTGATGTTGACAAAAACGGCTCTGTAAACGCAGTTGACGCATCACAGGTGCTTTCCTATTACGCATACAAGTCGACAAGCGGCACTATGGAGTTTGAGGATTACCTTAAAAATCCGCCTCCTCCGCCCAAAAAGGAACCTACTATCGTGGGCAGCTGGCTGCCTGTTGATGAGGACGCTGAAGGAGAGGGAATAGCATTTACCGATGACGGATATATTTCAATGTTCTATGATTCGTCAGAAAACTTCTCTTTCCGCAATGACGGCGTTAAGTACCAGGATACCGTATATCCATATAGTTCGCTTTCGGCTGAGGGAGACTATCTTACACTGAAAACTGAGGATAAAATCATCTTCGAGATGAAGCGTGTTATAAAAGGTGACGGCTATAACGGTACATATACGGTAACAGGCGGAGAGCTGCATAAGAGTATGCTGTGGATAGTTTTGCTTTCCAATAAAAATGAGATAGGCGATACGACCATGACTGTAAAAATTGACGGAGAGAACAGCGAGATATGGATAAATAAGTTCCTGCAATATAAGGTAAACGGCAATACTTTTGAAGTAGTAGTTCCCGAGGGCGCAGAAGGAGATAATAAACCTATCGAGTTCACAGTCGATGAGGATACCCTTACAATAAAAAATGAAAATGGTTCAACTACTATGAAAAGAGTTAAGTAAAACACAAAAAGCGGTCCGAATGGACTGCTTTTTGATATGGGGATCAAGCTTTTGTGTCGTGAGATGAAGTGCATGAAACACAAATATTATCCAGATAGTATAATCAAAATAAGAATAAACCCTCTGCAAATCACCTATGTACGTACTTTTGTCCACAAATCTTTGTTGAACATGGCGTAATAGATAGAGCTATTATACAAATGGTTAAGATGAAATTGTAGCAGAATACCGAATATGATTAACAAAATGTGACATTTCCCAAAAAGGTATTTACAAATCGCCGTTTTGAGAGTATTATAAGTACATAATTTATTTTACATTAGGGGGTCTTATTTATGAGATTATTTGCAATGATGGGCGAGGTTTACGACGACGTAGTGACAGGAAGAAACAACTATATGTATGACGATGATTATGATTGTCTGTACCTTCCTGTAAGCAAGGAGTTTGTGAATCATGTACTGGAGAGAGAATGCAACGACTGCGGAGTTCTCATCTTTACAATGGATCACGACTTTAACTATTCGCTTGACAGCATTCTCATCGACAACGACGAGCAGCCGCGCGATCTGAGAGAGGAGATAGCTGAGTACGTTGATACTTATGAGATCAATCAGCAGTACTTCGAGCTTTCAAGTGCTCTCTCCCACGTGTTTTGCAGAATTAATTGAATCAGAAGATGATTGAAACAGAAGGACCGCTTGAAAAAGCGGTTCTTTTTTTAGGCGAAATTAAATGAAGCTCTCCGCGAGGAGAGCTTCTATTTTAGGTTTGAGTTTATAAACAGCTTCATGTGGTCATCAATGTACTTTCTCTGTTTAGGATTTAGCAGTTTGTAATTATTCAGAAGTTCAATATTGTCTGTAGGAGCAGGAGTGCCCATAAGGATATAATCGGTGGAGAGTTCAAGTATCTCTGATAATTGAAGAAGTATTTCAAAGCTCATGCCTGCGTGACCGTTTTCAATACGGCTGTAATGATTTTGTGAGATGTCAAGTTTTTCGTAAATGTATTGTTGAGTATAGCCTAATGAAAGACGTTGATTCTGTATGCGCTGACCGATTGCAAGCAAGTCGAATTTTATCATTATATCACCCTCCTACATAATAAATTATACATAACTATATTTATTAGGTCGATAATCTAACAGATTATTTATTTACAATAATATTATGTGTTAGGCAATATTAATAAAAACAATACGGTTGTTTTGTGCTTTCATACGTTTATTATTAATAGATTGTAACGTTGTGATTGTATTTGTTGACCTGTTAGAGATTATTATATATAATAAAGTTACAAAGAAAATGTTGCTATGCAACAATAAAGGAGTGATTATATGAATAATAATTCAAACAAAAAAATAATAATTAGAAAGATAATATCTTTTACGGTCGGAATAATAAGTTTGCTTTTTACTGTAGCTTGTGACACTGGACCTCGTGAAACTAATTGCTATTGGTGTGGACAAACTGAACAATGCTATAAATATGATTTGCAATATGTAGACGGGTATAATCCTGATGGTAATTTTAAATTTAGTCATAAAATTGTGAATATGAGCAGTAAATGCGCTGATGAAGCAAGAAATAGCGGTAAATATACAAACGTTACAATGACCTAAATACAACTAAAAATGGCAGTAAGTCGATTGACTTACTGCCTCTTTCATTATATCCAGTAATAAATTACTTCATAGCCTCTTCAACAGCAACTGCGCAAGCAACAGTAGCACCAACCATCGGGTTGTTGCCCATGCCGATGAGTCCCATCATCTCAACGTGAGCAGGAACAGAAGATGAACCTGCGAACTGAGCGTCAGAGTGCATACGGCCGAGAGTATCTGTCATACCGTATGAAGCAGGACCTGCTGCCATGTTGTCTGGGTGGAGAGTACGTCCTGTACCGCCGCCTGAAGCAACTGAGAAGTACTTCTTGCCAGCGTCAACGCGCTCCTTCTTGTAAGTACCTGCAACAGGGTGCTGGAAACGAGTCGGGTTAGTTGAGTTACCTGTGATAGAAACGTCAACGTTCTCCTTCCACATGATAGCAACGCCTTCTCTTACGTCGTTAGCGCCGTAGCAGTTTACCTTAGCGCGGAGACCGTTTGAGTAAGCCTTGCGGAATACTTCCTTAACTTCGCCTGTAGCGTAGTCCATTTCAGTCTCGATGTATGTAAAGCCGTTGATACGAGCGATGATCTGAGCAGCGTCCTTGCCGAGACCGTTGAGGATAACGCGGAGGGGCTTCTGACGAACCTTGTTAGCCTTCTCAGCGATACCGATAGCACCCTCAGCAGCAGCGAATGACTCGTGGCCTGCGAGGAATGCGAAGCACTCTGTGTCTTCCTCAAGGAGCATTTTGCCGAGGTTACCGTGACCGAGACCAACCTTACGCTGGTCAGCAACTGAACCTGGGATACAGAAAGCCTGGAGGCCCTCACCGATAGCAGCAGCAGCGTCAGCAGCTCTCTTGCAGCCCTTCTTTATAGCGATAGCGCAGCCTACAGTGTAAGCCCACTTAGCGTTTTCAAAACAGATAGGCTGGATACCCTCTACCATTTTGTAGATGTCAAGTCCCTTAGCCTTGCAAACCTCAGCACACTCCTCGATAGAGCTGATGCCGTATTCTTTAAGAACAGCGAGGATCTGCTTCTCGCGTCTCTCATATGATTCAAATAAAGCCATTTTACAAGTCCTCCTTATTCTTTTCTCGGATCAACGATCTTAACAGCGTCAGCAACTCTGCCGTACTGTCCCTGAGCCTTCTCAAAAGCAGTATTTGCGTCGTCGCCTGCCTTGATGAAGTCCATCATCTTACCAAAGTTGATAAACTTATAGCCGATGATCTCGTCGTCCTCGTTAAGAGCGAGACCTGTGATATAGCCGTCTGTGAGTTCGAGGTAACGTGGTCCCTTCTTGAGAGTACCGTATGTAGTACCGATCTGTGAACGGAGTCCCTTACCGAGATCCTCAAGACCTGCACCGATAACGAGACCGCCCTCTGAGAAAGCAGACTGTGAACGACCGTAAACGATCTGGAGGAAGAGCTCTCTCATAGCTGTGTTTATAGCGTCACAAACGAGGTCTGTGTTAAGAGCTTCAAGAATTGTTCTGCCGGGGAGGATTTCAGCAGCCATAGCAGCAGAGTGAGTCATACCAGAGCAGCCGATAGTCTCAACGAGAGCCTCCTGGATAACGCCTTCCTTAACGTTGAGTGTGAGCTTGCAGGTACCCTGCTGAGGTGCACACCAACCGATACCGTGTGTAAATCCGGAAATATCCTTGATCTCCTTAGCCTTTACCCACTTTGCCTCCTCAGGAATGGGAGCAGCGCCGTGAGCAACGCCCTGTGCGATTGGGCACATTGTTTCAACTTCGTGCGAATAAATCATTATAAATACTCCTTTCGGTTTTTAGGAAGCCCATTATTGCGCGAAAACGCGGCAATACTGTCCTTACGGGCGCTCTGCACGGATATTGTGCGAAAATATCATAGCGAGTGCAGAACATACCTGTATATAATAATACGACTTTTTCGGTATAAAATCAAGTCTTTTTTTAAAAAACTTTGTCTCTTTTGAGCTTTTAATGCAAAATACACTAATTTCCGCAGTTTCTCGTGTTAAAAAAATAACATTCCGTTGCCGCTTGATTTTTTATTTATTATACGGTATAATATAAATCATAATTTACATTTGTAGGGGCGCACAATGTGCGCCCGCAAACATACACATCAATTTTGACACGGGCGAACAATGTTCGCCCCTACAATACCAATTTTTCGGGACGCCAAAGGCGTTAAATTTTGATTTATTTTAGGAAGTGTTAATTATAATGAAATATGACCACGCTGATAAAGCCTGCGGTCTTTTCGCAGGCGGACTTAACTGCGCTCAGTCTGTATTTGCCGCTTTTTCCGACGTTACAGGCATGGACTATGAGCTTGCACTGCGCCTTTCCTCCTCTTTCGGCGGCGGAATGGGCAGAATGAGAGAGGTCTGCGGTACCTGCTCGGCTATGTTCATGGTGGCGGGGATACTCTACGGTCTTGGCGAGAATTATTCTCACGAGGAAAAGACTGAGCATTACAAGCGCATACAGGAGCTTGCTGACTGTTTCAGGGAAAAGCACGGCACTATAGTCTGTCGTGAGCTCTTAAAGGAGCTGAGCGTGACCTCTGCTCCCGAGCCCGAAAAACGCACCGAGCAGTATTACAAGGTACGTCCATGCATAAGATTCGTACGCACGGCAGCAGAGATACTCGACAGCTACATTGCGGAAAATCCGCCGAAATGTCTGAATAAGTAAATACCCAAAGCTTTTTTTAGTATATTTGTAAATATTGTTCACATTTTAGATATTGAAAAATTGCAGTATTTGGTGTATAATAAATGGTAATACAACTTGAAGGGAAGTGATAATAAACATGGGTTCCCGAAATGACACGTATTTCCTCAGAGAATTCGTTGCCAGCCACAAGCAGATATTTGGCAAATCAAATGAAAAGTTTATATATTCATTCAGTAATATAGCCTGTTTATGTACACATATTGCGTACCTGATAATGTTCTATATACTTCAGGTCAAAGAACTTGTTATATTCAATATATTCAGTGTTCTTTTTTATTTTACGCTCTTTGTTGTCATACGTTTAGGAAAGGGCGGTGCAGCACTGCTGTATCTTGCGGATATCGAAGTTATCGTTCACGCCGCATTTGCCACGCATTTTCTTGGGTGGCAGCCCGACTTTGCGATGTTCTTTATTCTGATAATCCCCGCAACGTTCCTGACGTATACGCAGAAGATATATATCCCGTTCATTATCTCGGCGGTATCTATGGGACTGTTCCTGTATTATAAGGTCACCATGGATTACAATGCCGATGTAAAATATGTATTCGAAGATAATGACGTAATAAAGGCGATACAGATAACAAACGCAGTCATCGGAGTTTTCGTGATGATGGTAGCAGGCGTATCAAATATCTTTATCCGTGAGTATAAGGAGTTCCAGCTGGTGGACCAGCGTGAGGAATTCAAGGAGCAGGCTTCAAAGGATCCGCTTACTCATCTGTTCAACCGCCGTGCCATGACTGAGCATATACGCAATATCAGAAGGGATTGTTCTCCACAAAGCCAGTACGTGATCGGTATCGGAGATATTGACAACTTCAAGAGGATAAACGATACCTACGGACACGATGTAGGCGATAAGGTGCTCGTTTATGTATCGAATCAGTTCATAAACTTTATCCCTGACGGCGGTTATGCCGCAAGATGGGGCGGTGAGGAGTTCCTCTTTGTAATACCAAATGCAAGCATAGAAAAGGGCGTTTCATTTACAGAGCAGATACATAAAATGCTTCGTTCTCATGTTTTTGAGATAGACGATGTTGAATTCGGAGTTACCATGACCTTCGGTGTAAGCAAGGGTATACCGGTCGACAAAATAGACAACGTAATAACAGCAGCCGATAAACTCCTTTACAGGGGCAAGAACAACGGCAAGAACCACACAGAATATATAGATGAAAGGACGTGAACTATCACGTCCTTTTTTATATGCTTCCAAAGCAGGGCGGCAGCTGATGCCCTTATTTCACTGTGAAAAGGCGAACGGACTTCCGCAAAGGGAAGCCCGTTAAACTTTAGAAATAGAAGATGTCGTTTTGGGATAAAGAGGTAAATGGAAATTATTCCTTTATCTCAGCAGGGAGCTTGTCTATAAGCTTGAGCAGATAGAGCTGTATTGCCAGCGCATCGTTGTTTGTAACGCCGTCGCCAACGTTGCAGCAGTCTGCATTCTTGAGTCCCTTGTCGGTGATATGGTGCTCATCGGTACCATTCAAGCCGTATTTATTTGGATTAGCCAGCTCCTGCATTATCATTACTGCGTCTGAAAGGTCTACGCCGCCGTCAGCGTTTGCGTCGCCGAATAAAACATCTCCGCCGCCGACTGTAGTAGTTGTCGCAGAAGCAGTTGTTGTGGTGCTGTTACTGGCTGTAGTCGTAGCTGTAGTCGTGGTAGTTGTTGTAACTGACGGAGCTTCGCCCTGTGCGTACTCATAAACTACCTGTATGCTTGAATACTTGACCTCTATCTTGTCCTCAGCGGCAGCCTCGCTCTTTTCGGAAGCGTCCCACCACTTCTGAAGCTCTATCTTGCCGTCGGCAATAGTTGCTTCGAGGTCCTCCGAGACCTTGTCGGCGCCCTCGCCTGTTGTCTTTGTGAGTATGCCGTCAAACTTTACGGTAGCGGAGACCTTATTGCCCAGAGGCATTGAGTAGTCCTTGTAGGTCCAGAAGCCCTCGCCGTCCTTTGAAACAGCGTTCATGCAGACTGCACAGCCTGCTGTAGCCCAGCTTGAACCTGCGCTTGATGTTACAGCGCCGTTGATAACGATCTTTGAGAGATGCTTTGCGTCCTCGATAGGAACTACTACGAAGCCCTTGTCGTTGGTCAGCTTCTCGATATCTGTGTATTCCTTTGTAACGAGGTCGGTCTTTGTTTCCTCATAGGTCTTGAGGTCGCTGAAAGCGTCAGCCTTGTCGGAAACGACTACCATAGCTGCTGAGAAGGCAGGGAGGTCAACGCTTACGCTGTTATCCTTTACGTCATTGATGATGTCGATGAGCTTTATCTGCTCGTCGTCGCCGAAGATAGCGTAAACAGCTGCGGACTTGTAATCCTTTTCAGCGTTTTTGAGGTCGATGACAGCGTTTTCCTTTTCTGTCATATTCTTGTTGGTGACCATAACAGTGACCTTTGAGTCGTCCTTAGCGTTTACAGCAGCATATGTGCTTGACTTTGAAACGTCCTCGGTCTTTGCAGGGATAAGGGTATCGCCGAAGCTGCCGCCCTTTCCGTCATAGTTTGTGTAAAGGTTGATACCTGATACGATGAAAGGCTCGCCGCCCCATAGTGTAGCGAAGTATACGCCGTGGTCAGCATAGCAGCCCAGAGCCTCGACCTGTGCGATAGTACCTGATGTATCATCTCCGCCGCCGAAGTTGTACTCTGAGATACCAAGCTTTGTGCCCGGGTAGTATTTATCTATTGATGCCTGAATAGTCGGAAGTATCGGCACATTCTCCATGCACCACTGACCTATCCAGCTGTTCTCGGAGAAGCCCTTTTCGTAGAGTGTACGAACTGACTGAACTCTGTCCTCTGCGCCCTTACGTGCTGATTCTGAATAGTAGTGTATATCAAGAACATCAAGGAGTCTTGTGCCTGCCTCCTCAGAAGCCTTGTGCATATCGTCAAGGTAGCTGTCAAGATACCAGTGATAGTTGTTTTCAGCCTTTACCTTTTCCCATTCGTCGTGCTGATCGTCGTCATCAAGGTGATCAAAGGCTGTATATCCGTACAGTGCAGGACCGAATACCTCGGCATTCGGATCGAGCTTTTTGACATTTTTAGCCATTTCGATGGACTTTGTCCTGAGCTCCTCGATAGTAACAGGCTCGGGGTGCATTCTGCTGTGAGTGTCGTTCCAGAGAACAGGCTCGTTGTCGAGGCTGTAGCCCTGTATACCTGTTGCTGACTTTGAGTCGCCAAGCTTCTTGATGATGTAGTTTACGTACTCGTCCATGTAGACTACGCCGTCTGTGAGGTCAGGAGTATCAGCGAAGTCTGAGCCCTTTGTGAGGACTATCTTGTTCCAGCGGTCTGAGGGAGCTTTTTCCTCCTCACTGACAGGACCGTTCTTATCAGCGGAAACATAGCCTGCAAGCTGGAGTGTCGTCAGCTTATAGCCTACATTGTACTTAGCTGCGTCCTTTGAGAGGACCTGTACGCAGTCAGCAGGATCATCGGATTCAGAGAGGTTGGTATCAGAGCTGTGTTTCCAGTCGGAGCCTGCGTTGGAAGCGTTGGTCTCCCAGTTGTATGCTGTCATACGGTTTCCGCCCTGACGGACTGAATTGGTCTTTACGTCCTTGAGGGAAGTTGTATACTGGTTCACGCCATAGATGAGAGGGGATATTTCCTTTCTTTCGCCCTTGAGGTCAACGGTTATCTTCATGTCATAGCCGTCAGCTGCATTAACGGCTGTCTGAGGTATGCCGTTCATGGGCGCTGTGAGTGTACAGCCTGTAACAACGCAGGCTGCAAGAAACGCTGCTGTTTTTTTCATGTATTTTCCTCCTTATTTTATCCGCTGCAGTGCAGGACAGCGGAGTATGACTTGGATTATAGTTCGCCTTCGCTCCACCACGGCACCTGTGGGACTACCTCGTCCTGTTCGCCGTTCTCGCGTCTGAAAGCTCCCTGTGACCACTCCTCAACATTTGGATCCATATACTTCAGGTAGTTGGTAATGGTCTTTGCAAGGACAAGTATCAGTGTCAGCGGTATCTGGTGGGTATAGCCGTAGAGTATTACGGGAAGGTCGTTTATATCGGCGGAAACTCGCCATACAAGTCCGAAGCGGTCGAGCCTGTCGATGATGTGCTGGACCTTTGCAGACGGTATTTCCAGCTTTTCCGATATCATTGCCACCGAGAACATCTTGTTCCTGACGCTTGCGCCTAAGTAGCTGATAATGCTGATAGCGTCATCGTCGGCAAGGGTATTGAAAAGCCTTATCATATTCGTTGTGTCACCAAAGTAGGAATTCACGCCGTTTTCGGGTATCTCTAAAAAGCAGAAGTAACGCAGGTCCTCGCTGATACGCGACAGTGCTAACTCACGGTCAGTTTTGAGACCTGCGTAGGTCTCATGCTCGTAGCTTTCCCTTAACCTGCCTACTGTATCGGTGTTGGGATTGCAGGCACAAAGTGAGGAGTACATGATGCGCATGAACTTTTCCGAGCGCTTTTCAGGGGGAGTTGTACGCAGCTCGTCGTCAACGAGCTGTTCGATGTCCCGCTGGCTGTCTGTTATCTTTACGCCGAACAGGGAATCAAGAGAGGTATTAAGCTCCTTAGCAAGCTGTGGAAGGAGCTCGCCGTCGGGGTAGCTGGAATTTTCCCACTTGGAAACAGCCTGAGGGGAAACATTCATACGCGAAGCAAGCTGTTCCTGAGTAAGTCCAAGCTCCTTACGGCGTTTGACGAGATTTATCCTGAAAACGCTTTTTTTGTCCATGTTGCACCTCCCTCTCTGTGCTTTCTACAATCTATTGTATCACCACTTGCAGTTGAGTTCAAGCGAATAAAAATAGATAAATATAAACCATTGGTTGAATTTGTAATAAGAATCATTCAAAATGCAGAGCGAAACAGTTATATTTCTTTTCAAATTCAAATATCAGTTAATTTTTGTGTCGGATTATAACTTTCGTTGAATAAAAACCCCGAAAACAGTGATAAGGGTTCGTAATACTTAATATATAAGCATCACGGCAGATTATCACCGTTTTCGGGGGAGTTTTTTAATATTCCGAGCACATTCTTTCGAGTATCTCGGCGGCGTCGGTTACGCAGCCTCTGCACGAACGCAGGGGAGAACCTGTGAGAGCACCTTTAAGCTCGCGGCATAATACCGAGCGGTTCAAGGCTGTGAATTCCTTTTCCAAAGCAGCGCATTTTTCGTCGGCTTTGTCGGGAAAGCGCTTTGAGAGCACATATTCCGCTGCAAGAACAGCTCCGCATTTGCCCATTCTGCCGCCTGCAAAGGGCGCAGCGACGGCTTTTGCCTCCTGCTCGCTTATGCCTGCTTCCTCTGCAAAGGCACAGAGCACAGCGGCAGAGCAGCTGTAGAAACGCTTGTGGTTCTCGACCGCCTTATTTGCTTTTTCTGACATATCAGACCTCCTCAAGCAGCAGTGTGCTGCCTTTTTTCAGCTGATTCTCTGTGAGAAAGCTGTCTGCAAGCCTGATATGCTTTTCAAAGCCGCTTTCGTCACGGATAAGCACAGTACACATGAGCTCCTCACCCTCGGGGATACCCTCACAGCCGTAATCCTCTTCAAATATATTGATAATTTCGTATCTCATGGTATTCCTCCGTTTTTCGGATATTATGAGAATATTATATATCAATACGGCTGATTTGTCAAATTTACGGTCAGAACTCAATAGCCGCAGTAAACCTCTTATCCTTGCAGTTTATCTTGACTTTAAAGCCGTTCTGTGCGGCAGCTGAGGAGGCTATTGCGAGCCCCAGACCGCTGCTGGTCTTGTCGCTTCTTGCCTTGTCGCCCTTGACGAATGGCATGAGCAGGTCATTTGTATCAACGTTCTCAGCGGCATCATTGACAACGGTAAAATGCTTTTTATCGGCGGTTATTCTTATTTCTCCGCCGTCACGGGTGTATTTTACAGCGTTGGAGATGAGGTTCTCGACAGCAGCCATAAGAGTATCCTCGTCGGCAGTAATTTCAGCTCCGCCCTCTATTTTAAGGTTTATGCTCCTCTCCTCAAGGATGGTACGGTATTTCTCTGCGGACCTCTCGGCAAGAGACTTTATATCGACTTTCTTTCTGTTCAGTTTCTTTATCTGTTCTGTTTCGCTCAGCTTCAGCGTTTTAGCGATCATGTCATCGGTGTATGAGACATTCTGCATTATTGAGGCGAGGTATTTAAGCTCCTTCTCATCGCCGCAGTCCTTTCGCATTTCCATGAGATTTTCCGCATAGCCGCCTATGACCGCAAGTGGAGTTTTCAGGTCGTGGGCGAGGTTGTTGGTGAGAGCTCTCTGGTAGTCCTCGAAGGCGTACTGAGCCTTGTTTTTGGCGTTTCTGATAATTGAGAGAACCAGAGCGATAAGTGTGGAAATGATAAATACTATGGCTGTTATGAGAATGTATTTTCTTACAGCGTGTCTGTTCATAAGGTTGATACGGGTAATGCTGATACAGCCGCTTGCGCCGTATTTATTTTCAGCGAGGTCTTCTTTGTGGTAGAAATCATTGGTGTTATCACCATTTCCCTTCATTCCTGATGTGTATTTTTCGGTTTTTACGACCTCGTCGTATTGACGGCTTATTTCGTCGAAGGTTACAGGATCAACGCCCCATATTGAGAAAAAGTTGGCACTGGGATAATCGTCAGGTGAATTTCTGTCAGCTAATTCTATGAGCTTAAAGCCCTCCTCATCGGTGTTTATGACGATATTCTTAGTTCCTATGGAATCGTGTTCTGTTTCGTAAATACTATTTGGCATGAAAACACTGTATTTATCCTTTATTATTTCGAACTCATGGGGGATCATCTGGTTGGTCTCCTCGTTGAGATAAAGGCTTTTCAGATGAAATTCATAGCTGATATTGTTTTCTTTCGTGTCCTTGAAGTATTCTGCAAACAGCTCATTCAGCTCGGGAATATCAAACTCCTCGGGATCGAATTTACAGTAGCGCCTTCCGTCATCTTCGGCGCTGTATCTGAGGATCACCCACATTTTAGCTCTGTTTGACATAATGATATTTCCGTCGCTGTCAAATACCCATTTTGCGCTTGCGCTTTTGGGATCGTCATAGGTAGTACCCATGACGTACTGTCCTGCGCCTGTGTTGAAGAATATTCCGTCTGTGGAGATGACTCTTGATGCGCTTACACACATTGGGAACTCAATAGGTCTGTTCCATGCCTTTTCGGGAGTGTCACCCTTTTCTACCCAGTTGACTAAATTGTTGAAATCCGTGTTATTCTGTGCTTCGGTACGTGACTGTATATAGCTGTGACCGAGGGGGAATATGTTGAAACCTACGAATGCCGTGATAAATATCGGCAGTATCATTGCTTTGGCAAATAATTTTAAAAAGGTGGTGCGTTTTGGCTTGTGTCTGAATAATTTATCTTTCATTCTGCTCACTCCTTTGTCAGCTTATACCCTCGTCCCACAAGCGTTTTTATCTGGCTTCCTGCGCTGCCGAGGGCTTTTCTCAGTTTCTTTATATGGTTATCCACCACGCGGTCGCTTCCGAAGTAGTCGTAGCCCCACACTTTATCAAGGAGGGTGTCACGTGTTACAGCCCAGTTCTCATGCTCTAAGAGATAGCGCAGGATAGCGAACTCCTTCGGGGGAAGCTCGATCTCCGCACCGTCTGCAAAGCAGCGGAGAGTCCTTGTGTCAAGGCTTATCTTACCGCAGGTGAGGGTGTGCTTTATGTCGGAGCTGACAGCACGGCGCACTAAGGCTTCACACTTGCTGTACAGCACCGAGAGCAGAAAGGGCTTTACGATATAGTCGTCACAGCCAAGATCATAGCCGCTGAGTATGTCCTCCTCGCAGCCGCGGGCAGTGATGAATATAACGGGAATGTCGCTTCTCGTGCGCAGCTGTCTGCACAGGGTAAAGCCGTCGGTCCCGGGCAGCATTATGTCTAAGAGCACCAATGCATAGCTGTCTAAGCCGCTTCTGATGATGTCAGATGCTTCGCCGCCGCTGTTCACAACAGTCATCGATGTACCCTTATTTTCAAAATAGTTACGAATGACCTCACATATATCGAGGTCGTCCTCAACGAGAAGAATCTTATCCATAGCACGTGCTCCCTTAATGTTCTGAGCTTATTATAGCTCTGAGGTGTATCCTTTGTGTGTCCTTGCGGAGTTTTTTGTGTGACTTTTGGTCATACCAATTTAAAATGCACATATCAAATATTGTGATTCTATTATAACCATAATATATAAAGATGTCAATTTTTGAATACTATTTGAATAAAATAATAACAATTTTTGAATAAAATCGCAATTTTTGGTTTACATTAAACTTTTATTCACAATTTTTAGCTTGTATTTTTTGTGAATTTATTATATAATTTAGTTATAAATCCCCGATCGGCTCATGTTTTTAGTTGATTATACAGAAAAGGGGGAGTTTAAAACCATGATTTTTAAAGGCTCAAAGCAGTTAATTGCGGGAATTACCGCAGCAGCCATGTGCGTTATGGCTGTATCGCTTAACTTTACGTCTAATCTCAGTTCTAATGCAGCTTCAGATCAAAATGAACAATTCTATATTGACGGCTATCACTATGAGTTTTATAACATGAGCAATATCGGAGAGTGCTCCTTTGAACCCGATAATGAGGGCGGATTCTACGCTGAATGGTCAGGTATCAGGGAGTGCCAGTTCGACAAGGGCATATACGGCAATGAATTGCCTAATGATCCCGAAAGCGTTATAATAAATTACGACCTTGAGTTTAGTCCTCTCACTGACAGCGAGGAGGTCACCGACGGCAGCTCCCGAGTGGGGATATACGGCTGGCTGGTGCCAAAAAGTGCAAGATACAACATTGAATATGCAGTAATTGATTATCAGTGCAATTTCGACACGGAAAACTATGCAAGTATCCTTGGATTACAGAACATAGGCAGCTATGAGCTGGACGGCATGACCTATGATCTGTACAACAAAAAAGCCGATGCAAACGGCTTTTCATTTGACGCAAGCGTTGAGAAGTATTTCAGCTTCAGACGCGACAACAATATCGGCAGCGGTGCTCTGGTAAACCTTAAAAGCTCTATCGACCTTACCAGACACATGGAAGAGTGGCAGAAGCTCGGCATGGAAAAGAGCAATATCTACAGTACCATGCTGGACGTCCGTGCGTGGATGTCAAGCGGCAGCGCAAAGCTCAACAGCTGCGATATTGAAATTACCGAAAGGGAAAGGGAAGCCTTCACCGAGGACGGCTGTTTCTATTTCACAGAGCCTGCTGCAAACGGCGGCGATTACGAAATGAAGCCCCTCGGCGAGGGCGGCTTTGAGGCAAAGTGGGACAGCTATTCCAGTGTCACATTCCGCAAGGGAAGAAGCTTTGCCCAGGCTCCCGTAAACTATAGCAGCGAGGAATGTATCATAGCAGACTATGATATCAGTGTAACACCTGTCAAGTACGGCGATAACGGCGTTATCGACATAGGCGTTCACGGCTGGCTCGATATCGGTGAGGGCAGCGACTGGAAGGACGAATTCAATATAATCCTCGGCAGAAAAAATTATTATTTCCCAAGCAATTACAAGGATTTCCAGAATAATGAAAATGTAATAGAGCTGGGCACCCTTGTGGATAACGGCAGAAAATTCACGCTTTACCGTTCTATCCCTATGCATAACTATACTGCTTTGGGCTTGTCCGAGGCTCCTCCTCATGCAAGATATACCTATTGGAGCGTTGCCGAGGACTGCGCTATGGATAATATCAGTGCTCCTAAGCTAAGCGGAAGGCTCAATATCCGAAAGCACCTTGAAAAATTCATGGAGCAGGCTTCTGCGCTTGAAAGAGTAAGCAATATCAGTGAAATATCCCTTGACCTGTTTACTATGGGCGGCGAGGGCAGTGCAAAGGTGAATGACTTCGATCTGCAACTTGGCAGCGATAACGATGAGGGCGGCAAGGTCACGTTCTCCTCTAAGGGTAATGCCACAGACGCAAACAGTACTATAGATCCCAATGGAGCAGGCGGCTTTTCAAGCAGCTGGAGCGAGGGCGAGTACAAGTCATTCTCAAAGAAGCTTGAAGTTGACGGCGAAATAAATATGGACGAGTTTTCAGTGGACTATGATGCAGATGTGAATGCAAAATCGGTTTCTGGTACGGAATGGTCACTGTGCGCAGCCTGCAAGTCTGCTCAGTCTAATTTTGAATACTATGTTTTTGAAGGCTATGGTGCAAGCTCGGTCAAGACGAATACCAGCGGAAAGGACGGCACAAATGCTGAGCCCTATTCCTTCCTCAAGGATCATGCGGTCATCAAGAAGAATTCCGCTATAATCAACGGCGACAGATACGATCTGTACTATCTGCGCTATAAGGCAGGGGAGGGCGGTCTCGGCGGATATGATATCTACCGCTGCCTGAGCATAAAGCAGAACGCAGGTAATACTATGGGTAAGAAATGTCACCTGAACGGCAGAATAGACTGGTCTAAGCATATCATGGCATGGGACAGCGCAGGGTTCCCTATAGCCCCTGTTGACAGCTGTGAGGTATTCTTTGAGACCAACAGCCCAAGCGGCAATTTCAGCCTCAATATCTGCAAGTTTAATCTGGCAGCAAATGAGGGCAGTATAAAGGGTGACTTTAACGGTGACAGAGCTGTTGACAACTTTGATGTAATAGCTTGCCGAAAAGTGCTCCTCAATCCTGAAAACAGCCCCTATGATACAGAGGCAGGAGATATGAATGGAAACGGAAAGATCGACGTTGGCGACCTTATCATTCTTACTCGCTTTATTCTCGGAGTATCAAAGACCTGACAACTATACCCCTCTAAATATAAAAAGAAGATCTCCTCTGATAGGGAGATCTTCTTTTTATACATTTGGAATATTACTTTTTTGACTTCTTTTTCGCCTTTTTCTTGGGCTCGTCTGCTTTTTTCTCTGATTTATCAGCCTTTCCGCTCTCATACTCTGCCATAGCTTCTTCAAGCACCTTTCTGCACTCGGGGAGCTTTTCGGCTTCCTCGGGAGGAAGTGCAGGATATTCGGGCTTGCAGGCTTTCAGCTCGTTAAGAAGTATCTCTGTGATCAGATACCTTGTATACCACCTCTGGTCTCCCGGAAGCACATACCACGGGCAGTGCTTGGTGGAGGTCATGTTTATGACCTCGTTGAAGCATTTGAGATATGAATCGTATTTATCGCGGACTTTAAGATCGTCTGCGCGGAATTTCCAGTTCTTTTCGGGGAGCTGTATACGCTCAAGAAGCTGTTCTGTCTGCTCCTCCTTTGAGACGTGCAGGAATATCTTCACCATGCGGAAGCTGTTTTCCCGGAGATATTCCTCAAAATTATTGACCTGCTTATAGCGCTTCTCGAAGAATTTCTTTTTGCCGTCATCGAGAATACGGTCAGACATATGATAATTCTTCCATATATCCTCAGCCTGAACTGTGACTAAGTCCTCATAGTGACTGCGGTTGAAAACGGCAATCTCGCCTCTGCGCGGGATATTCTGATGTATGCGCCAGAGATAATCGTGAGCCAGTTCATCAGCGGTAGGAGCTTTATAATAGTGTACCTTTACGCCCATAGGATTCATTCCGCTGAAAACGTACTTGATCGCAGAGTCCTTTCCGGAAGCGTCAAGCGCTTGTATCACAACGATAAGTCCTTCTCTGCCATCGGCGTAGAACTTGTCCTGGAGAGCAATGAGCTCCTGCTTGTTTGCCTCATATTTAGCAATGATGTCATCCTTTTCGACGTTATCCTCCTTGCTGTTTGTAGGGAGTTTTCGTATATCTGTTTTCTTGTTTGCTTCGATGATGTATTTATCAGCCTTCACCTTTGATACCTCCAATAGTACAGTGTTATTTGCATTGCGAGAAACGAAATCGAGCTACTCTGAGAGCACAGGCGCTACCGTCATCATGCTGTAGACCATAACGGAATACAGTGCAGTCTGTCTTGCCGCAAGGAGAGCTCGTCTTTCCTGTTCGTCGCCAACATTTTCGTCGCTGGCATAAGCGGTGATCAGAAGCATGAATGCGTGGCTTACAGGCTCGCTCCTGCCGAATTCGGATAAGTCCGCAATGGAATTATGCTCTGAGAGAAAAGCCTCAACGTCGCTTATATCGCCCAGTATCTCGGCACTTCCGAACTTTGTCATAGCCAGTGCGGCAAGCATTGCAAGCTCATAGTGCTTGCCATACTTGTGTCCCTTTTTGAGCATACTGTCGTACAGCTCCATGAACTTTGCGCACTTGTCCTCGGGCTTTCCGCCTGCCATAGAAAGAACATGAGACACAGTCTGGATACTGTTCTTGTCGGCGCTGTGCTTGAGAAGCTTATAGCTCGCCTCCATATCCTCTATGAGCTCATCGTCGGTCTTTTCGGAGAATGCAAGCATTACCGCAAAAGCCACGTCCTCCTTTGTGGTGAGGATGCGGTGCTCCTTTTTCATGCGGTCGTATATCTGTCTGCCGCGTTTTATATAGCTTTCGGCGGTATTCTTGTCCGTTATCCTCTGGAGCAGCACCGCCATTAATGCAAGGTGCTCGGAATTGGTAAAATACTTCCTAAGCAGGTCGTAGCATTCAAGGCAGCGCTCCATTTCACCCTTTGGATCGTCGCTTATTGACAGCCATGACGCTATCAGCGGTCTTATAGTACTGCGGAAGCTTGACAGCATTTTGTTGTTATCCTTGATAAGAGCCATGCTGTTTTTGAATTTTGAAAGGTCAAAATCCGAATCCGCGGTGCAAATAACGTTTGCACATACAGGGTAAAGAATATCCCTTTCCAGCGGACAGAAATCGGTAAACAGCCCCAGATTGAGCAGATACTTATCACACAGAGTTTCAAGCAGCTCCTTCATGGTGTCCCCCCTTTTTGTGTACATTGATTTACAATTTACAATTATTATATCACATTGCACAGGAAATTTCAATGCAAAAATGCTGATTTTTTCATATTTTTTGGATAAAAACAGCAAAAAGTTACTAAAATCATCAAATATTGCGCTTTTTCTCGCAGAAACGCCCTTTCTTAGAGCGGCGGAATTCGGTAGGAATTAAAGCTTACAGCGGCGGCTTTTGTAGAAAACAGCAAATTTTGAATATTATAACGACATTTTTACACATTATTACTGTTGACTTGAAGTGAAAAATATGCTATAATTTTTCTGTATATAAATTATTTATATTATTTTATAATTTCTTACGGCTGAGAAACCCGCATATACCGTTTGTGTTCAAAAAACGGTGCAGCCAATAAATGTTCAGGTCATATATTTAATATATTTACTTGAAAAATGCTCACTTCGGGCTTTGCAGTCAACTGATTTTTTATGTTAAGGAGGAAGCTATGGGAAACAGTGAATACCGCAAGACTATTGATTATATACTCGACCTTATCAGAAGCGGAATGCTGCAGGTAGGGGACAAGCTTCCGACAGAGCGCAGTATATCGGAAAAGCTCGGCATAAGCCGAAATACTGTCCGCGAAGCGCTCAGGGGACTTGAGATTCTCGGTATTGTCAATGGAAAACAGGGCTCGGGAAATTATCTTACTGATAATATCTCGGATTCTATCGCTTCGGCGATGGACATCATGCTTCTGATGAACAGAACTTCAAAGGAAGAGATATGTTCTTTCAGGAGAAGCATGGAAAAGACCGTGTGCAGCTATCTTATCGCTAAGGGCTGCAGCTCGGAAAACAAACTTAAAATAGTCGCCGCTCTCAACAGGCTCAAGGATTCCGAGGGCACTGAAGAGCAGACTGTGGCAGACAGAGACTTCCACTATTCGCTTATAAACGCTACGGAAAACGGCTTCTGGATAACCTTCATGAACGCTGTATCCGAGGTGTATATGCGCTGGATAGACGATTTCCTGACTACTGCCGACCACGATGTGCGCATGAGACTTCAGGACGCCCATGAGAAAATAGTACAGGGAATAATCACGGGCGACATCGAATTCTGCTTCCGCGCCATTGATGCACACTATAACATAATAGACGAGAGCTTCGGCTAAAGAAAGGGATTTTATGAGGAAAAAGGGTTTCTTTGCCGCTCTTATGGCGGTACTGTTTGCTTTTAGCGCTGCTTCCTGTGATAATGAGCTCCATGTCGATGAAAGACCTAAATCGAGCGTACAGGAAACAACCGCGGCAGAAGGGGAAAAGGGAACTCAGTCGGCTGATACAAATACAATGGCCAACGATATAAACTCATATATCACAGTGAAGGAATCAAAGCCTGCACTGTGGAGGATCACAGACACAAATAGCGGAAACGGGCTTTATGTGCTGGGTATGGTGTATTTTATGACGGATTATACCCTTCCGCTGCCCGACTATGTTATGGACGCTTATAAAAACAGCGATACCATAGCTGTTGAGTACGATATGAGCAATATGTCACAGGATATGGAGCAGATGCAGGAATTCTACAGCCATATGGTCTATACCGACGGCACAAGCATAACCGATCATATCTCCGAGGAGACCTATAACAAGGCGAAGGAATATCTGTCAAAGTATTTCTTCTACAATAATATGATGGACGGCTATTCCGCAAGCTTCTGGGCTTCACAGGTAAATGCCGTGGCTGTTGGAAACGTGAAGAATATTCTCATGGAGACTCTTGATTCGAGATTTGTCACTATGGCAAAAATGGAGAACAAAAAGGTAGTCAGCCTTGCAGACGCGGATTCTCAGCTCAGGGCTATGGACGCAGGTACCGATGAGCTGTCTGATTTTATGATAAGCGATACTATCAGACGTGCAGAGGATATAGGCTTATTCACAAAAACTCTTGCCGAGCAGTACAACCAATGGGCAAGAGGCGACGTCGAGCCCCTTGCTGAGGAGTACTACTGGCTGGATCGCTCGTCAGACCTTGATGACGATTACGAGGCTTATCTTGAGGCTACTCTTTATGCGAAAAACGACAATATAGCCGCAAAGGTCAGGGATTTTCTTGCCGGCGGCGAAAGTCCGTTCATTATCGTGAACGTTACAAGCTTTTCGGGTGAGAAGGGCGTTGACGATATTCTTGCGGCTGAGGGCTACAAGATCGAGAGAGTGGATAAATAACCATTTATACCATATATTACTAAATCGAACAAAAAAAGCGCCGAATGGTTTTTAAATTCGGCGCTTTTTTATAAATCTTCACGGAGCCCCTTGACATGGGACAAAATCTGTATTATAATGTTATAATGTATCAATATGGAATAGTATCGCTATTTTGCAAGATATTATAGCATACATTGCACTGACTTGTCAATAGTTTTCTGCAAAAAAATTCATGATACGATAGCAACAAACAAGAACTGCTCTGTCTGCACTGTGTGCGGCAGCAGGGCAGCAAAAAAATACAAGGAGGTTCCGCCTATGGTGAATGTTACACCTAAGCAGCTGGGAAAGAATGTCAGAATGAGCTTCGGTAAGATTACCGAGCCTCTGGAGATGCCGAACCTTATCGAGGTGCAGAAGAACTCGTATAAGTGGTTCAAGGAGGAGGGTCTTCGTGAAGTATTCCGCGAAATGACCGCTATCACTGATTATAACGGCAATCTCGTCCTCAACTTCAAGGACTATCGCTTTGATGACACTCCCAAATATTCTCTCGCAGAATGTAAATCAAGAGGAGCTACCTATCAGGTCGCTATGAGAGCTACCGCTACACTTGCAAACAAGGAAACAGGTGCGGTAAGTGAGAGCGAGATATATATGGGTGACTTCCCGCTCATGACAGACAGCGGTACTTTCGTTATCAACGGTGCTGAGCGTGTTATCGTTTCTCAGCTCGTTCGTTCCCCGGGTGTTTACTACTCATTCACTAAAGATAAAACAGGTAAGGATCTCTTCAGCTCGCAGATAATCCCTAACCGTGGTGCATGGCTCGAGTATGAACAGGATTCCAACGACGTTGTTTACGTTCGTATTGATAAAAACAGAAAGATCCCGCTCACTACCTTTATAAGAGCTCTGGGCGAGGAGGGTACTGATGAGGAGATCTACGAGATCTTCGGCGACGATGACCGCCTCAAGCAGACTATCCTCCAGAAGGATCAGACCAAGAACCGTTCGGACGCTCTTATCGACGTATACAAGAAGCTCCGTCCGGGCGAACCTCCTACGGTCGAGAGCGCAGTCAGCCACCTCAACAACCTCTTCTTCGAGGCTAAGAGATATGACCTCTGCCGCTTCGGTAGATACAAGTACAACAAGAAGCTCGGCATCGCTTCACGTCTTGCAGGCAGAACCCTTGCTGAGCCTATAATAAATGAGATGACAGGTGAGATACTCGCCGATGCAGGTGAGACTATCTCCTACGACAAGGCTTGTGAGATCGAGCAGGCAGGCGTATACAGCGCTTTCGTAACTGTTGAAGCAAAGGAATACTACACTGACGACCGCGGTGAGACCTCTATCCGCATGGTTGAGAAGGTAGTAAAGGTCATCGGTAACGGCATGGTAGATATCAAGGGCTATGTCGATTTCGATGCTGAAAAGTACGGCATCAACGAGAAGGTATCCTTCAATGTCCTCAAGGAGATCATGGACAGCGCTGCTGACGCTGATGAACTCGAAGAGACAGTTAAGAAGAAGGCAGACGAGCTTTCTCCTAAGTACATCACTCTTGATGATATCAAGGCTTCTATCAGCTACTTCCTCAACCTCTGCGAGGGTGTCGGTACTGTTGATGATATCGACCACCTCGGAAACAGACGTATCAGAAGTGTCGGAGAGCTCCTCCAGAACCAGTTCCGTATCGGTTATACACGTATGGAGCGCGGTATCCGCGAGAGAATGAACCTCCAGACTCAGGACGTGAATACCCTCACTCCTCAGACACTTATTAACATAAGACCTATTTCTTCAGCTATGAAGGAGTTCTTCTGCTCCTCACCACTTTCACAGTTCATGGATCAGAACAACCCTCTTGCCGAGCTTACTCATAAGAGACGTCTTTCAGCCCTCGGACCAGGTGGTCTTTCAAGAGACCGTGCCGGATTTGAGGTTCGTGACGTTCACTACAGCCACTACGGAAGAATGTGTCCTATCGAGACTCCTGAAGGTCCTAACATCGGACTTATCTCCTATCTGGCTACTTTCGCAAGAATAAATGAGTACGGCTTCATCGAGGCTCCTTACAGAAAGGTCGACAAGGCTACAGGCGTTGTTACCAAGGACGTAGTTTACATGACTGCTGATATGGAGGATAACTTCGTTGTTGCTCAGGCTAACGAGCCTCTTACAGAAGATGGCAAGTTCGCAAGACCTCGTGTAAACGCACGTCACCGCGAGCAGATCCTTGAATGTGAACGCGAAAAGGTAGACTACATGGACGTATCTCCTAAGATGGTCGTTTCTGTAGCTACATCAATGATCCCGTTCCTCGAAAACGATGATGCTAACCGTGCCCTCATGGGTTCAAACATGCAGCGTCAGGCAGTTCCGCTCCTCAAGACAGAGCGTCCTTTCGTTGGTACAGGTATGGAATACAAGGCTGCCGTTGACTCGGGCGTATGCGTTGTATCTGCTTACGACGGCAAGATCACTTATGTTGACGCTGACAAGATCACTATGGTGGATACAGACGGCGTTGAGCATAAGTATGAGCTTATCAAGTTCAAGCGCTCCAACCAGGGCACTTGTGTAAATCAGAGACCTATCGTTACAGCAGGCGAGGAAGTAAAGAAGGGTCAGGTACTGGCTGACGGCCCTGCAACTGCTGACGGTGAGATATCCCTCGGTAAGAATGCCCTCATCGGCTTCATGACTTGGGAAGGTTACAACTACGAGGACGCTGTTCTCCTTAACGAGCGCCTTGTAAGAGAAGATGTATTCACATCTGTTCATATAGAAGAATACGAGATCGAGTGCCGTGATACAAAGCTCGGACCCGAAGAGATCACAAGAGATATCCCGAACGTGGGCGATGACGCTCTCGCAAACCTCGACGAAAACGGTATCATCCGTATCGGTTCTGAGGTAAATTCAGGCGATATCCTCGTTGGTAAGGTAACTCCTAAGGGCGAAACAGAGCTCACCGCTGAGGAAAGACTCCTCCGCGCTATCTTCGGTGAGAAGGCAAGAGAAGTACGTGATAATTCACTTAAAGTACCTCACGGTGAATCAGGTGTCATTGTTGACGTTAAGGTGTTCACACGTGATAACTGCGACGAGCTCTCAGCAGGCGTTAATATGCGCGTTGTCTGCTATATCGCTCAGAAGCGTAAGATCACTGTCGGCGATAAGATGGCCGGTCGTCACGGTAACAAGGGTGTCGTTTCACGTATACTCCCTGAGGAGGATATGCCGTTCCTTCCTGACGGTACTCCGCTCGATATTGTGCTGAATCCTCTCGGCGTTCCTTCACGAATGAATATCGGTCAGGTACTTGAAGTACACCTCGGTATGGCTTGTAAGGCTCTTGGCTGGCATATCATGACTCCTGTATTCGACGGCGCACACGAAGGCGATATCCGTGAGTGCTTCAAGATGGCTAATGAACACGCTCAGGAGCACAAGGACGATATGTTCGAGCTCAAGGCTATGGACAAGGTAATTAATCCTAATGCTCTGGAATTCACAGAGGATTGTAAGTTTACTCTCTACGACGGACGTACAGGTGAAAAGTTCGATAACCGCGTAACTGTGGGCTATATGTACTACCTCAAGCTCCACCACCTCGTTGATGATAAGATCCACGCACGTTCCGTTGGTCCTTACGCTCTCGTTACTCAGCAGCCTCTGGGCGGTAAAGCTCAGTTCGGCGGTCAGCGTTTCGGAGAGATGGAAGTTTGGGCTCTTGAAGCTTACGGTGCAGCTTACACCCTTCAGGAGATCCTTACTGTCAAGTCTGATGATACTATCGGCCGTGTAAACACTTATGAGGCTATCGTAAAGGGTCAGAACGTTCCTACACCTGGTATTCCTGAATCATTCAAGGTACTTATCAAGGAAATGCAGTCACTCTGTCTCGATGTCAAGGTTCTCGACATCAATCAGGAAGAGATCGACCTCAAGCAGAACTTCGACGACGACGATCCGATGCCTTCACGCGAATCCTTCGCTGATGAGGATACTGCCGACAGCACAAGCTACTCCGACAGCGATATCGGTGACGCAGGCTTCTCCTTCGACGAAGAGGACGGAGAAGACGGAGATTCCTTCGATGGCGTTGACAAGGACGATGAGTTCAGCTTCGACGACGGCGAGGAGGATGACTTCAGCTTCGACGATGACGAGGAGGACGGAGACTTCTATAATAGTCTCGATATCGACGATCCTTCAGATGAGGACTAATATATAATCAGTAATTCAGATACGCTTCGCACCCGACGGTCGGTATGACCGCGGTGCGGCGCGGTATAATGTAAATTTGCAGGAGGTAGCATGGAATTTACAACTTTTGAATCAATAAAGATAGGTCTTGCTTCGCCTGAGCAGATCAGAAGCTGGTCTTACGGCGCTGTTGAAAGACCTGAAACTATAAATTACAGAACACAGAAGCCTGAGCGTGACGGTCTTTTCTGTGAGAGGATCTTCGGACCTACAAAGGACTGGGAGTGCCACTGCGGAAAATTCAAGAAGATACGCTTCAAGGGCAAGGTCTGTGACCGCTGCGGCGTTGAGGTCACAAGAGCAAGAGTAAGACGTGAGAGAATGGGTCACATCGAGCTCGCAGCTCCTGTTTCTCACATCTGGTACTTCAAGGGTACACCTTCACGTATCGGTCAGGTCCTCGAAGTTTCACAGAAGAGACTTGAGGAAGTCCTTTACTTCACAAAATATATCGTTACCGATCCCGGTAACACAGAGCTTATAAAGAAGCAGCTCCTCTCAGAGAAGGAGTACCTCTCATACCTCGAAAAGTACGGCGACGACTTCAAGGCTGAGATGGGAGCTGAGGCTATAAGAAAGCTCCTTAACGAGTACGATCCCGCAAGATATGACGCTCAGAAGCAGAGACTTGTCGAAATGGGCAAGGTATCTCTCGGCGGCAAGAAGATCGAGTGCTTCAACAAGCCGACTGAGTGTGAGTGTGAGGAGTGCCAGAAGTTCAGAGAGCTGGAAGATATCGACTGGAAGAACAACCTTGAACTCGTTGCTGACGATCTCAAGGCTGAGCTTGTTGGTCTCCCAAGCGGTCAGAAGAAGGTCAAGCTCCTCAAGAGGCTCCAGATCATCGAGGCATTCCGTCTTTCAGGCAACAAGCCTGAGTGGATGATACTCAGCGTAGTACCTGTTATTCCGCCTGATATCCGTCCTATGATAATGCTCGACGGCGGACGTTACGCAACTTCAGACCTTAACGACCTCTACAGAAGAGTTATCAACAGAAACAACCGTCTCAAGAGAATGTTAGAGCTCGACGCTCCTGACATCATCGTAAGAAACGAGAAGCGTATGCTTCAGGAAGCTGTTGACGCTCTCATAGATAACGGCAGACACGGCAGACCTGTTACAGGTCCGAGCAACCGTGCCCTCAAATCTCTTTCCGATATGCTTAAAGGTAAGCAGGGACGTTTCCGTCAGAACCTTCTCGGTAAGCGTGTTGACTACTCGGGACGTTCTGTTATCGTCGTTGGACCTGAGCTCAAGATGTATCAGTGCGGTCTCCCTAAGGAGATGGCTCTCGAGCTCTTCAAGCCGTTCGTATTAAAGAGACTCGTTGATAAAAAGGCTATCGCTAATATAAAGAGCGCTAGAAAGCTCATCGACCGTGCAGACAACAAGGTTTGGGACGCTCTTGAAGACGTTATCAAGGATCACCCTGTAATGCTCAACCGTGCCCCCACGCTTCACAGACTTGGTATCCAGGCATTCGAGCCTATCCTTGTTGAGGGTCGTGCTATCAAGCTCCACCCACTGGTATGTTCTGCATTCAACGCTGACTTCGACGGCGACCAGATGGCTGTACATCTCCCACTGTCCGCAGAAGCTCAGGCTGAGGCTCGTTTCCTCATGCTCGCAGCAAATAACCTCCTCAAGCCTTCGGACGGTAAGCCTGTTGCCGTTCCTTCACAGGATATGGTACTCGGTTCTTACTACCTAACTATGGATAAGCCGGGTGAGCCGGGCGAGGGCAAGGTATTCCGCGACGTGAACGAAGCTCTTATGGCTTATCACGAGCACGATGTATCTCTCCACGCTAATATCAAGGTAAAGATCACAAAGGATATCGGCGACAAGAAGGTATCAAAGATCATCGACGCTACTGTCGGAAGACTTATTTTCAACGAGAATATCCCGCAGAATCTCGGATATGTTGACAGAACAAACTCAGACAAGCAGTTCGACCTCGAGGTCGCATTCCTCGTAGGCAAGAAGCAGCTCTCCGATATCATCGAGCGCTGCATAAAGATACACGGCACAACAACTACTTCCGAAGTTCTTGACCGTATCAAGGCTCTCGGCTATAAGTACTCAACAAGAGCAGCTCTTACCGTTGCGGTATGTGACGCTACTATACCACCTCAGAAGAAGGATATCCTTGCCGAAGCTGATGCAGAGGTCGCAGAGATCACTTCTGAGTACGAGTACGGATATATCTCCGAGCAGGAGAAATCAAAGAAGATCATCGCTCTCTGGACAGATACCAACGACCGAGTTACAGCTGCACTGAAGGCAAACTTCGACAGATACAATCCTATCTGGATGATGGCTGACTCAGGTGCCCGTGGTTCTATCTCACAGATCCGTCAGCTTGCAGGAATGCGTGGACTTATCGCTAACACATCCGGTGCTGTCATCGAGATCCCGATCAGAGCTAACTACCGTGAAGGTCTTAACATCTTGGAGTACTTTATCGCGTCACGAGGTGCGAGAAAGGGTCTTGCTGATACCGCTCTCCGTACCGCTGACTCAGGTTACCTTACACGTCGTCTCGTTGACGTTTCTCAGGACGTTATTATCCGTGAGGACGACTGCGGAACAACAGAAGGTATCGAGGTATTCGAGATCAAGAACGGCAACGAGATCGTTGAGCCGTTCGAGGAGCGTCTTGTAGGCAGATTCCTTGCTGAGGATCTCCACAACGAGTCTGGTGAGCTCATCGTTTCACGCAACAAGCTCATCACAGACGCTGACGCTAAGAAGATCGCTGACGCAGGTGTTGAAAGGATCAAGATCCGTTCAGTCCTTACCTGTAAGTCAAGAACAGGTGTCTGCGCTAAGTGCTACGGTGCTAACCTTGCAAACAACAATATGGTTTCCGTCGGTGAAGCTGTTGGTATCATCGCTGCTCAGTCTATCGGTGAGCCTGGTACACAGCTTACCATGAGAACCTTCCATACCGGTGGTGTTGCTTCTGCCGACGCTGAAGATATCACACAGGGTCTCCCTCGTGTTGAGGAACTTTTCGAGAGCAGACGTCCTAAGGGTGCTGCTATCCTTTCAAGGATCAACGGAAAGATTCACATCGAAGAAGTCAAGACTACAAGAAATATCATTGTAAGCAACGACGAAACAGGCGAATCTGAGAGCTATATGATCCCATATAACCTCAAGATCAGAGTTCAGGAGGGCGAGGTCATCGAAAAGGGTACCCGTCTTACTGAAGGTAACATCTATCCTGCTGATATCCTCAATATCCTCGGAACACAGGCTGTTCAGAACTACATCATCAATGAAGTTCAGAAGGTTTACCGTTTACAGGGTGTTGATATCAACGATAAGCACATCGAAGTTATCGTTCGTCAGATGCTCCGCAAGATCAAGGTCGAGGAAACAGGCAGCAGCTATCTGCTCCCCGGTACTCTCGTTGACAGCAAGGAGATCGACGCTATCAATGAAGAGCTTCAGGCACGTATCGACGCAGGCGAGTACGATGTACAGCTTGTTCAGACAAGTCCTGTCCTTCAGGGTATCACTAAGGCTTCATCAAATTCAGACAGCTTCATGTCAGCAGCTTCATTCCAGGAGACTACAAAGGCTCTTACAGATGCTGCTATCAGAGGAAAGAGCGACCGACTCCTTGGTCTTAAGGAGAACGTTATCATCGGTAAGCTCATTCCTGCTGGTACAGGTATGGAGTGCTACAGAAACGTTGAGGTCGTTAAGAACGAAGGCTACGGCGAGCACAATACAGCTGCTCCGATGTCTAACCAGATATAACGCAAAAGCTCCCGATATTTCGGGAGCTTTTTTAGTTGAAACAGAGTTGAAGTATTTTGTCGTGTTTGATCTGTCGTCGCAGATCTCAAGTATAAAAAGGAGCATGAAACATGGATATAAAACTTGAACGAATCGGTATTGATGACTGCGAAAAGCTCTGGAAAATGCAGGTAGAAGCCTTTTCCGAGCTGCTTGAAAAATATCAGGACTACGACACAAGTCCTGCAAATGAGCCTATGAGCAGAGTGGCAGCAAGACTGGATCAGCCGTTTACATATTATTACTTCATAATTGACGGCGAAACGCCCGTGGGAGCTGTTCGCGTTGTGGATATGAAGGACGGCAGTCCCAAGCGTATTTCTCCGATATTTATAATGAAAGAATTCAGAAGAAATGGCTATGCAAAGGCTGCTTTGAGAGCTGCCGAGGAGATACACGGCTCTGAAAACTGGTCGCTGGATACTATCTTGCAGGAAAAGGGAAACTGCTGTCTGTATGAGAAAATGGGCTATCGCAGAACCAATGAGACAACGCATATTAATGAGCGAATGACCATTATTGGCTACAAAAAATAGCTCTTTGTCATATCATGTTCGATCACTGAATATAATTCAGTGAGGTGAGATGAATGAAAAAGTTCATTGCAGCTGCCTGTGCAGCTGCTATTTGTTTGAGTGGGTGCTCTGCTGTGAAAAGTGACAGCGGTCTACAGCGAACTGCCGAATATAATGAATCACTTGCACCTGAGAGCTGCGGCACGAAATATGTTCCGATGAATTTCCGCGAGCAGGTGGGAGTATGGCTTCCGTATGTTAAATTTCCCGAGATAATGCAGGGCAAGAATGCTGACGGTTTCCGAAAAGCGCTGGGAGAGTTCCTTGAAGATGCGGCAGCTGATAATGTCAACACCCTGTACTTCCACGTACACCCCATGGGAGATTCATACTACAGCTCAGAGATATATCCCACGGGAGTATACCTTGACGGCGGATTTGATGCGCTTGGAATAGTTCTTGATGAAGCTCATAAACGTGGAATATCTGTCCATGCGTGGATAAATCCTCTTCGTATGCAAACCGATGAGGTCATGAGAACTCTGCCTGATGATTACATCATAAAGAGGTGGATAAACGACGGTGAACCCTATGTCAAAAACGTGAACGGCAGGTGGTATCTTGACCCTGCGTATGAGGAATCAGTTGAGCTGATGACGAGGACAGTCAGTGAGATACTTGATAATTACAGGGTAGACGGTTTGCAGATAGATGATTACTTTTATCCTACGACCGACCCTGAGTTCGACCGTGAAGCTTTTGAAGCGAGCGGCTGCACTGATCTTGCTGAATGGCGTACAGGAAACGTTGACCGCTTTGTAAAGGCGATATACGACACTGTGAAATCACGGGACGAAAGACTTGTTTTCGGCATAAGTCCGCAGGGAAATATCAGAGTTGACTATGATACTCAGTATGCAGATGTGAGACTCTGGGGCGGAGAAAAGGGCTACTGCGATTATATCGTTCCGCAGATCTATTACGGATTCGAGAATGTGAACAGTCCATTTCTGCCTACGCTCGACGAATGGGTGGAGCTTGTAGGAGACAGCGGAGTTTCACTGATAATCGGGCTTGCTGCCTATAAACTGGGACGAGAGGACAAATGGGCAGGCGAAGCCGCCGAGCTGGAATGGATAAACGATCCCGACATTATCCGCAAGCAGATTGAAGCGGTAAAGAAGTCGGCTGCGGACGGATATGCACTCTACTGAGTAGGGGATATAAAGAAAGATGCCTGAATTTCTCAGGCATCTTTTTGCTTATTTTTTGTCTTTAAGGTAATCGTCTATAGATTTCACATTATCTGAAGTAGTTGACTCGTAAGCGTAGTATGCAAGTATCTTTGAAGCATCAATTGAGTTGATAGCACCGTCATGGTCAACGTCTGCGGCAGCTTTCTGTCTGTCAGAGTAACCGCCTTTCTGATCTGTGGAATTTTTAGCGTAATATGCGAGTACGGAAGATGCGTCAATAGAATTTATCATGCCGTCGTTATTTACGTCACCGAGGGAATAAGCTTTTCCGAGCGAGCTGAACTTATAGCCGTTTTTTAATGCGTACTCTTCGGCTGTGGAGTCATCATAGCCGTATATAGTTCCGCTGAAGTTAACGACCTTATCGCCGTCATCAGAAAAACTTATGGAGTTGCAGATAATTTCAGGATAGTTGAAAGAGAAGTCACAGTCAGGGTTCAGGATCGTCACTGATTCAAGTGAAGCACATAATGAAAACGCATTATATTCTATACTCTGAATATTTGCAGGTATAACAACATTTTTCAGTGAATTGCAGGATTCAAACTCATGTGAAATAATTGTAGTTGCATCAGGAGCTAATATTATGTTTTCAAGTGAAGAGCATCCGTAGAAAGTTGAGTCGTATTCGAGAGTTGTACCTTTGGGGATATTTACAGATTTAAGGGAAGAGCAGCCGCTGAATGCACGACTGCCTATCTGCACAATGCTGTCAGGAAGAGTTACGGATTCGATGAATATATTGTGATCGAATGCATTATCTGCAATGCACTTTATGCCGTCCTTTATAGTTACGTTGGGGTAGTCTGACAATATTCCCCTCATTTCGTAAAAGGCTGAACCGCAGTAAACAGGACCGTTTGGATAATAGCGCAGCCACGGAGTATCGTAAAGTACGTTTGAGCCGAAGTGGATCAGATTTTTTGAAAATACTATCTTTCTGAGCCCTTTACAGTTGTAAAACGCCATATCGTGAATATGTGTAACGCTGTCAGGGATCATCACGTTGTTGAGCTTATCGCATTTTTCAAAGGCTGAATTAAAGATCATTTCGAGACTGTCAGGGAATGTGATGCTTACAAGCTTGTCACAGTCATAGAATGCACAGTTACCGATGTATTTTATGCTTTCGGGAACTATGTAGCTGGTGTCGGGGTGGTTTGGTGGGAAATATTTAAGGAGCGAGTTGTCTTCTATCAGCACACCGTTGATACTGCTGTATTTTTCATTTCCCTTAGCAACGTTGACAGCTTCGAGCGAAGAGCAGCCTTCAATTGAATCCGGGAAATACTTTACTGATGCAGGCACATATATCTTAGTGAGCTCGGAGCAGTTATTAAATGCATAGTCATCAACTTTTACGACGGTATCAGGGATATTTAATTCACCTGATACCTTTGTTGAGCATCTCAGCAGATGTGCCTTATCGCTGGTGTACAGCACACCGTTTTCCACGATATAAGATTTGTTGTCCTTATCGACTTCAATATCGGTAATTTTTTCGATGCCGTTCAGACAAGTATTTAGTTCAGTGATATTTGCAGGGATCTTTATGCTTTTAGTATTGTAATTGAATATAAATAACGTGCTTATTTCTGTAACAGGGAGACCGTTCAGGGTATTCGGGATAGTGATATCTTCTTCCTCGCTTATGCATGACACTATTACAGCGTGATCCTTGAATTCGACCCATCTCCATGTATCGTCATCTTTTAATTCGCCGTCACCGAATAAACTGGGGGAAGAATAGTTGCCAAGAGAAGTGAAATTGTGTCCGTTTTCCTCGGCGTATTTCTGTGCGGAGGAATCCTCATATCCGCAGATAGTACCTGTAAATTCAGTTATTTCATCAAGAGAATGATCCTGCTCCTGCTTGAAAGGTTCGTTTATAGTGCAATAGGTACAGTTGAAAGTAACTGATCTCAGCGAGGAACAGTTTGTTAAGCAGCCGTCTGATACATTGATGATATTTTGAGGGATATCTATTTCTTCGAGTGATGAGCAGCCATAAAATGTAAATGACTCAATTTCAGAGAGATTTTGCGGGAGTGTGATGCTTTTCAGGGAAGAACAGTCCATAAATGCGCAGTAGCCTATTTTAGTCAGGCTGTCGGGGAGGTTTATCTCGGTAAGGTCCACGCAGCCGCAGAGAGCATACGGCCCGATATACTTTATGCCTTCGGGAAGGACTACGGAAACGACATTTTTATTGCACGGCTCGTAATCCTCGCCATCGGTGTTGAAAGCGTAATCGGATATGCCGACAGTTCCCTCCTTTACAGTAACAGTGGAGTTCTTCGGCAGCTGACCCTTTATCCTGTATAATACCTTTCCAATGTATATTGCACCATCGGGCTGCTTGTCGAACCACGGAGTACTGAGCATAGCACTGCTGTGGATATCGGTAATATTTTTGGAAAAGGTAATATCGGAAAGACTTTTGCATTCATTGAATGCGTTGATCTCTATTTTGGTAACACTGTCAGGGATAACAACACCGTTGAGCTTGATGCAGTTCTCGAAAGCGGCGATGCCAATGACTTCAAGAGAGTCCGGTAAATTCACGGCCTCGAGGTTAAAGGAGTTCTCAAAGGCACAGGAAGATATGAGAGTAACGCCGTTTGGGATCGTATAGCTGCTGTTTTTGCTGCCGTTGGGGTACTTGTACAGTATATCCTTGTGGTAATCGAACAGTACGCCGTCAACGGTAGAATAATAAAGGTTTTTTTCATCGACATTGATGCTTTCAAGGCTATCGCAGTTGATAAACGCCTCATTTCCCATACTCTTTACAGTGGAGGGGATATTAACTTTTTTCAGCTTGCTGCAATATGAGAAAGCTCCGTCCTCTATGCGTGTGACCGTATCAGGGACAGTGATCTCTGCTGCTTCGTGAGATAAACATTTTATGAGCTTTGTCTTGTTGGAATTATAAATGATATCGTTTTCTGTAATAAAGCTCGTATTGTCCTTGTCTATCTCAACTCTGGCGAGCTTTGGGCAGTATTTCAGTGAAATGTCTATATCAGTAACTGTGGACGGAATAAAAATTTCTTCAATTGTTGATGCTTTTAACCAGAAAACGTCCTCTGTCAGAGCAGTAACAGGAAGTCCCTCAATTGAAGATGGGATAGTAACCTTTGGCTGATTGCTGAAATATTTTGTTATTATGACATGATCTCCGAAATTCTTCCATTCCCATGTATCGTTTGAAGCTTCCTTGTATTCGCCGATGCTGTCAGATGAATACACTGCCTCAGAAGTATACGGTATCATGATATTACAGCCTGTACCTGTTAAAGCGAGGGCTGCTGCACATATAATACTGATGAATTTTTTCTTCATATAACACCTCTCAGAATAATTTGTACATTTATTATAAACCTTTTGTTATAATCATACAATAATTAAAAAGAAAGTTATTTTAATATGAGCTAAATTCTGCTATTTGCAACATTATTTAACAGTATTTATTATGTATAAGTAACAAAAAAGTACCTGCTGCTGCAAGTACTCTTTAAATTCTGTATCGAATGAATCTGAGTTAACCGATCATTTCTTTTCGGCTTCCTTGTATTTACCTTCTGCGAGAGCCTTGATAGTCTCCTCAGTGATGTCGTTATCCTGACCCAGTACATAGTGTTTGGGCTTTGTTTTTGCCTCAACAGTGCTTGTATAGTTCTTCTTGTCGGTCTCCTCGCCGTTGACATAATAAGCAGGAGTTACTTTTTCGCCGTCATTTGACGTACTTTTAGCGCTGTTCTCGGTATCACCGTAGGAGAATACCTCCTCAAACTTGAAGTTATCAGTGAACTTGTGGAAGCTTCCTGATGTATAGCTGGGGCCGTCATAATATGTTGCGAGTTCCTCGGTATCCTTGTAGTAGAGAATGGTTCCGTCGGCACCGAAGCTGCCTACAGGTACAGGACAGCCATTCCATGCATAGATATCAACGTATGGAGCGTAGTGGTAGCCGCCTGAAACGAAAAGCTCAGGCACGTCATCGCCGTTTATGTCCATGAGTGAGAAATGATTGTTATCGTTTTCCTTCTTGTATTTGAGGTAGTCGTTCAGGACAGCACAGTAAGCTTCCTTCCAGTCCTTTGCTTCTCCGAGTGCAGCGTTGATAATGTCGTCGTCGAAGCTGTGGTCTGTGCCCATTTGCTTGATAACGCCGTTGATAAGGAATTTGTACTCCTCATCGTACTTATCCGAGTCAACTTCCTGACCGTTTACCTTTGCATAGTCTTGTCCGAGCTCGTAGGTGTAAACGTTGGCGAGCTTATCGTTTTTCAGTCTGTACAGCTGGTTGGTCTGTACGTGATTTGTGTCATCAAGTCTTAAAGTGACAAGAAGGCTCTTATTCATGACATACAATAAGTCAGTGCAATTCTTGATCTCTTCAAATTCAGTGTAATTAGTATCTCCGAGAGATTTCAGGAGATAATTTTTGTTTCCGTAAGGACCGTATGATATGATAAGCTCAGGTATCAAGTCATCGTTGATATCGTATACCGTGAATCTTGCGGTATCGTCGAACTTGTCCGACTTCTTGAAATCTTCCAGAGCTTTGCGGTAAAGCTTGTTCCAGCTTACGTCAGAGATGCCTGTAACATCTGTGGAAGTGCCGATAACAGGCTCCTCGTATGAATCGTCGATGCTGTAGTCATAAGTAACATCTTCTATATTAAAAGAAGTAGTTGTATTATCTGAAGATGAAGCGGTTGTGGTGTTATTATCTTTGCTGCCGCTGTTGTTGTTTTTTGATGAGCAGCCGCAGAACAGTGCTGTAACGCACAATAAAGCAAAAAGCTTCTTCATATAATGACCTCCGTAAAAGATAAACTTATCGTAAGTATTATAACATATTATTTCGTAAATAGCAACACAGGCGCGGAATATTTCATCGTACTATCATCTATGCTCCGAAAAGACTGATATTAAGCTGTTCGTCGTATTGAAAATGTGAGGACTATGTGATATAATCATATATGAAAAATATTTTTTATATTTAAAGACTTTTTAATCTTTTATGTGTTATCATAATATCAGCAGCAAGGAAAAAATACAGCGGAGGATAGAGATATGTTCTTTAAAATGCTGAAAAGTGACCTTAAACGCAAAAAAGGTCTGAATGTCATACTATTCATATTTATAACAGTTGCATCGGTTATCGTATTTGCAGGAGCTGTGGAGATATTTTCTACTCTGACAGTCAAGAGCAAGACTAAGGAATACTGTAAATTGTCTGATGCGTTAGTATTTCTGCTCCAGGGAGAATCACAGAACGAAAAGGTGATAGAGACAGTCGAAAATAAGCTTGATGAAAATGACAACGTTATTTCGTATGAGAAGCGTGAATGGACCAAGATACCGTCGATCTCCATGGATTATCCGCGCTTTGAGGAGAACGAAAAAAGTCCGTATATCACCTCGCGCTTGAACTTTTTGTGCAAGCAGCCCCGTAACGGTGATCTGGTCTATGATCTTAACGACCAGCCATTCTTCGTTGAGAGCGGCAAGATAGCGCTTCCGGTTGATCTCAGCCTGAATATCGGAGTGCAGGTCGGCGATATTGTGAGGTTCACAACTGCCATGGGAGATGTTTATGAGCTTAGAGTAAGCACGCTGTTCAAGGAAAACAGCTACCCGAACTTTCTGAGGTTCATAGTGTCAGATGCTGATTATGATATACTTACGAAGGACGAGACAGGCAAACACGCAGTGTACTTCCTGAAGCTGCATGATGATTCCGTGAATAAGCTTGAGGACATCAGGAACCAGATGATCTCTGAGGAGATCAATGCCTTGATCTTCAAGCAGCAAAACGATTATTCCGAGGACTTTGTTATGCAGTCCATAGTAGCGGTATTTGTTGTGATAATATGTATGTTCCTTATCATAATTATTTTCATGACTATAAGGTTCACTATGGTGGCGGATCTGAAACGCGAGGAAAAGGAAATAGGCATGATGAAGGCGATAGGAGTAGATTCGCTGAAGTTCAGGTGGCTGTTTGCTGCGAAATATATAGCCTTTGCCGTAATAGGCGGCATTATAGGCATCGCAGCGGGACTTCCGCTGGCAGAGATGACAGTGAACACCTTTGCTGCGAATGCTATTCTACCTGACAGAATGATACTGGTCATCATAGGAGTAGTATCTGTAATGTCGATGATATTCCTTATGATAGCCTTTTCACTTCTGGTAATGCGCAGGATAAACAAGATATCGGTAATGGACGCGATACACGGCGAGAACCGCGGCGAGAGGTTCGGCAAGGGCTTCCCCATGTTCCTGCACAGAAGAAAAAAGATGTCCGTGCCCATGTTCCTTGCGTTCTCTGATATACTGGGACGAGTAAAGCGATACATTTTCCTCGTGATAGCCTATACACTGGGAGCAGCTATAATGCTTCTGGCGTTCAATGTCCGCAACAGCATAATTTCCCGTGAATACTGCAAGCTTTTCCTCTATCATACTGTGGATTTCGGAGAAAACCTCTATCAGGATGCCAAGCAGCGCATGGAGGCTGAGGGCAGGAGCTTCACGGAGATATGCAACGAGATGTTTGAGGAAGCAGGCTTCCCTGCACATATGGACGCTCTGAAGGTTACCGACGGATACTATATCAATAAAAGCGGCGAAAAGGAAAAGTATTTCTCAGTGCTGTTCGGTGATGCAAAGATCGAGAAACTGAACTATAGAGAAGGAGGAAAATACCCCAAGCTTGAAAACGAAGCGGCTATGAGCTATTTTACGGCAAAAAAATACGGCATAGCTGTGGGAGATGTGGTAAAGTTCCTGATATATGAGAAAAACGAGGATAATACAGATGCCGAAGAACATGAGAGACAGCTTGTAATAACGGCGTTTTTCGATAACTTTGAGGAAGGTACTCCCACGCTCATTATGGGCAAGGCTTATGACAAGGGATACTCTTATGGAGAAAACTGCATAGGAATGGAGATAGACGCAAAGGAGAGCAGGAAAGCAGGCATAATAAAGCAGATGAAGGCTTATTTCGGCAATGACAGGATACTCGACATTGATGAGCTGCTGCAAGACTGGATGTCGGAATATGACAGGCTTTTCGCTCTGATAGAGTATGTTCTGGGCGGAGCTATAATCGCGGTGCTGCTGCTCATAACGTACCTGTATACAAGCGTGTTTATCGCTGAGGAAATGCCTGAGATAGCGCTGCTGAAAAGTATGGGCTTCACCGAACGAGCCGTGAAGAAGTGGTATCTGCTGAGAATAATTATACTGGCGGCTGTTTCTGTCGGAATAGCCGAGATACTGTTCAGGACGCTGGGACAGCTGCTCATGAGCACGTTTATGAACAGCTTTGAGGTAACGGGAATAAGCTTCCTGCTTGAGCTGCCTGTAAGCTTTGTTTTGATACCCCTCATAGTCATTGGTTCGGCGCTTGTCACGGTATGGGTCACACTCAGGAGCGTACACGGCATAGACATATGGAAGATATCAGAGGAATAATTGGAGGAGCATAAATGAGTACAGTTTTATCCGTTAAGGAACTTTGCAAGACATATATAATCAAGGAATACAGCAACAATGTTCTCAGAAATATCAGCCTGAAGCTGGAGCAGGGCGAGTTCATAACTGTTATGGGCCCCAGCGGAAGCGGAAAATCCACACTGCTTTATACCATCAGCGGTATGGACAGAATGACTTCGGGAACAGTTGATTTCTGTGGAAAAGACCTGGGCAGCATAAGCAAAAAGGAACTCACAAATGTGCGGCTCACTGAGATGGGATTTATATTCCAGCAGATGTACATGATGAAAAAACTGTGTGTGTTCGATAATATCGTTCTGCCTGCATATCAGGCGGGAGCACCGAGGGCAGATGCTAACAAAAGGGCAGAGGAGCTCATGCGCAGACTCGATATCATAGATATCGCAAAGCATGAGGTCAGCGAGGTCTCGGGCGGACAGCTGCAAAGAGCCTGCCTTTGCAGGGCGCTGATAAATTCGCCGAAGGTGATATTCGCAGATGAACCTACAGGTGCCCTGAACTCTAAGGCTGCAATGGACGTTATGCGCGAGATAGTTGCTGCGAACAGAAGGGGTACAAGCGTTATGATGGTTACGCACAGCGTCAAAGTAGCAGCTATGAGCGATAAGGTGCTGTACCTTATGGACGGCGAGATACAGGGAGAGCTTGAACTCGGCAAGCTCGCAGGCGATGAAACGCTTGCAGAAAGAGAGCGCAGGCTCAGCAGCTGGCTCATGGAGCGCGGCTGGTAAGGGGAGTTTATCATGAGAAGAAAAATATGCGTATTTACAGCCGTTATCGCTGCATCAGCCGTTTTGCTCTGCGGCTGCGGAAAAAACGGATACGAGGACTTTGTTATACCTGAACAGGGAAACAGTGTGCTCACGGCATTGAAGGAAAACGTTGTGGAGAATCACTATGAAGGCGTTGAGCCTACAGTTGAGGAGGCTCAGAGTACAGAGACTTCCGCTGACGGGCTCTGCACTATAAAATGTATGAGCAGCTATTATGATATTACCCTTGATTACGAAAAAGGGTCGTATTACGATGTGGGAAAAGCCTACGGAGAGATGACACTGAAAGTTCGGGCGGATTACGGCGAGATGATGGAACAGTACCTTTTCGAGAATATTAGTGCGGTATTTATGAATCTTAACGGCGATTATTCCAGTATCAAGGAGAGAGTGGATTCGTTCTACAACGCGCTGTACAGCGACTACAAGCAGGAGCTTGACGGTTTTGCGGACGCAGTTTCGGGAGATTCTCAGGGCATAAAAAAGGACGGTATCCTCAGTGCCGATGAAGTGAGGCTTTGCCAGTTCGTTCCCGATGCACTCAGGGGAACGGCTTGCAGCGCAATATCCCTTGACGGCACCATGACAGCTTCTGGCAGCAGGATATCCAACCGTATCCTTGAATGGCAGCTGGGCAGCGAAAACCAGCTTTGCAGAGCACATTCACTGGTGCATTTCATCAACGGCAGCAAGACTTTAACATCTGTTACATATCTTGGCTTCTTCCCTATACTCACAGCGGTCAGCGACGACGGCGTGATGATAAGCGAGTACGATGTGGGAAGTTATATGGGAGAGCCGTATACATATTTGGAAAAAAGAAGCTATACTTACGATATGAGGTATGCTGTCGAGAATTATGCCACAGCAAGAGAATGTGTTGATTTTCTCGTTGACAACGCAGAAAAGTATCCATACTGTGTGAATGTTCTTGCAACAGACGAAAATGACGCGCTTGTCGCAGAGCTCGTTGTGGAAAGCAGCGACGGAACACCGACTGTCAGGGACGGTTCATCGAAGCTGGGGGACAAGATCGAATGGAGCGATCCCCATTGTGTCTGTGTCGTGAATTCCTTTGCAGCAGACGGGAATCCGGGATATATCGCATTTGATGCAAACAATAACGTAAGGTGGAAAAGATACGAACAGCTTTTCTGCGGTCAGAAGGGATTGACCACAGGACGTTTCAAGGAGCTCATAACAAGTGAGAAGCTAAGTGAAACCCGCGAGAATATCCGCAGTGACAGTGTAGTCCACATGGTGCTTGCGGACTACGATACGAAAAGACTTCAGGCGGTATTAACAGGGGAGGACGGAGTTGTGCAAACCCCTGAATTCATAGATCTTGGCAGTTGGGAGTATGCCCGCTGATACTTCATATACGGAGAAAAACATGACTGATATACTTATAATAGAAGACGACCATGAATTAGGAACACTGATAAGGGATTTCATGATAAAGGAGGGCTTCTCGGCACGGCTTTGCGCTGATGCCGGGAAAGCCCTTGAGCTGTTTGATGAGGAGGATTTCCGAATAGTGCTTCTTGACGTTATTTTGCCGAAAATGAACGGGTTTGAGTTCTGTACTGTTATACGCAGTAAAAGCTGCGGGATACCGATACTCATGATGAGTGCTCAGACGGACGAGGACAGTAAGCTCCTCGGTTACGATACAGGTGCCGATGACTACATAGACAAGCCTTTTTCGGTTAAAGTCCTGACTGCAAAGATACGGGCACTTATAAAGCGCAGCGGTTCGGAGACTTCACAGAGTGCTGTTCTCGAAAGCTGCGGGATAGTTCTCGATACCGCTTCAAGGCGCGTCACCAAGGACGGCAGAGAGCTAAGGCTCAACACAAAGGAGTTTGAACTTTTACAGTACCTCATGCAGCACGAAGGTGAAGCCGTCAGCAAGGAGGAGCTGTTCAATGCGGTGTGGGGAACTGACTGCTTTACAGAACCAAGCACAGTCAGCGTACATATACGCTGGTTAAGGGAGAAACTTGAAAGTGCGCCGAATTCTCCTGAGATCATAAAGACTGTATGGAAGTACGGCTACCGATTTGGTGAATGCAATGAGTAGATTTGTTAAAACAGTACTGTCTATAGCAGCAGTGTTCGCTGTCCTGATAACAGGGCTGAATTACTGGTGCAGAGAGCTGTCGGAAAGACGCATCGGCGAGCGTAATGTAACGACAAACAGGATAAATGATGAGCTCGTGCGCGAGCATAACACTACAGCTGATGATATAGATGTTATCATTGCGCGGAATATCAGCAGCTGGCGCAGTGAGTACGGGAGCAATGCTCCCGAAAGGATAGAATATATCCCTCTGAAAATGAAGAGTGAAGATGCTTTTTATGTCTCGACGGATAAGCTCAGCGCAGTTTGCAGTATATATGACAATAACGGCGAATTGGAAGGCTTTGTGGAATATACCTATAAAGTGGATATTGATATGGGATTTGTCACGGCAGCAAATACTGTTATCATAGTATGCTTTATTATTATCCTTGCAGCAGTGATGTATATTTATTTCGCAGTGCTTGCTCCGTTTCGGAAGCTGTCGGAATATCCCGAGCGCCTTGCGCGTCTTCGTGACATTCAGAAGCTGCCTGAGAGCAGGAACCGATATTTCGGCAAGTACATCTGGGGAATGAATATGCTGACGGACGTTCTGAAGGCGAGCAGCAGACGCATACATGACCTTGAAGGTCAGCGGCAGAAGTTCGTTTCTGCAATAGCTCACGGAGTAAAGACACCTGTTGCGAATATCCGCCTTTACACAGATGCCGTGCGCACGGGACTTTACTCGGACAAGGGCATGACTGCTGATATTACCGACAAGATAGACCACAACGCAGAGAAGATAGAAGCTCTTGCAGCTGATCTTATCGCGTCCTCAAACGCCTCGGCAGACGGCTGCGACATTGAGGTGAGCCGCTTCCCTATAAGTGAGCTTGCCGAACTTATAAGGCGTGAGTACAAGGACAGAATGAAGTTGAAAATGATAGGATTCAGCGTTGAATGCAGCGGCGAAGCAGTTGTTGAGAGCGATAAATATGCACTTTACCGCGCAGTGAGCCAGCTTCTGGAGAATGCTGTGAAATACGGTGACGGCAGCAGCATAGCAGTCAGGATAATGCGCGACGATGAGGGCTTCTGTATAACTGTCAGGAACAGCGGAAAGCTTCTTCCCGAGAATGAACTGCCATACGTGTTCAGGAGCTACTGGAGAGGCTCGAATGCGTCAGACAAGAACGGCAGCGGTATCGGACTATATGTAGTTCATGAGACCGCAAAGGCGCTCGGCGGAAGCGCATATGTAAGAAGACTTGAAGAAACATCGGAAATGGAATTCACTATATATATCGAAAACGCATAAAAGCTCCGCGGAGATCATTCCGCGGAGCTTTTATTATTGGCTGATCGTAAAAAAGAAGGGTCTGCATTTTCAAGAGCAGATATTACTGCGCAGAGCTTTTTGGTAGCACCGTTGTCGAATTTGATCGTAACGATCGTATCATCACCGATAGGGAGCGTATCGGTAACAGTACCTTCACCGAAAAGTCTGTGGCGTACTCTGTCGCCTTTTTTTATTTTTGTGTGGTCGAGCATGGCAGGATCACTGGTCGTAGTTGACCGATGATGAACCTACTCCCGTATCTATATCAATGCTGTATTTGCCGTTTGAGCCGAAGTCGCTTGACGGATTGGTGAGGTTGAACTCCATGGAGCCTATGCCGCCGTCAGCGTCGATATTTCCGTTGATAGCGCCTGTGAATGTGAATTCGCCGACGCCCTGATCCAGGTCTATGCCGCCGAGGAAGCCGCTGATATTTATTTCGCCTGCGCCGCCGTCGATAATAAGCTTGTGTTCGCAGTCAATATTGCTTAAAGTCAACTCACCTGCACCGCAGTCGATATCTGCGCCTGAGCACTTGAGCTTGTTTATATTGACTTCTCCTGCGCCGCACTCCATTTTGAACTGGTCACAGCTGAGACCTGAGATATATGTTTTGCCTGCACCCATATTGAGTAAGAACGAATCGTATACCTTTTCAGGGAGAGATATCTCTACAGTCGAATCCTTGTATGAGTCGTCGAGCAAGAACGGGATATGTATATTTGAGATAAAGCCTCCCTTTTTTTTGTAGTTTATCATGAAGACATTGTTCCTGACCTCTGCTTTGAAGTTTGAGGGAACATTTTTAGCATCGACGTATATCTTATCATCATTGCTAATATTTATAGTGAAGTCTGACCATGCGATATCGAGGTCAAGTTTATTTATATCATCAGCATCAAAGCTGTTGTTGTAGTTGATAACGTTGTATTTTTCACCGCTGCCCACTGTCTTGTATAAAATGAGACCTGTGAAGAAAAGAAGTGCGCCGAGGATAAGAAGTATTATCCAGACAGAGCTGCTGCCTGAACGCTTTTTATCGGGTTGAGGTGTCTGCTGTGGTGCCTGCTGAGGTGCAGTCTGTACATAATTATACTCATTCATTTGTTTTCTCTCCTTTTTTGAACAGGCCCATGAGCCAGTTGAAGAATTTTTTGATAGCATTGCCGAAAGCGGGGATAACCGAGTTGAAAACAGGTTTTGTTATCAGTATTATCAAGCCGCCTAAGAAAAGGGATATGCCAAGGAACATCAGTCCGATCGCAGGAGCTTCAAACAGACAGAAGAAGCCTGCGAACAGCATACCGACCGCGCTTGCGAAGAGAGCAAATACTATTGATAATGCAGCGACTATAAGCGCGAAGAGTACTGCGGCTACTGCTATTAAAAGAGGTATCCATATTGGTGATGATAATATTGCAAAAAATATCATTACTGCTGTTAAGCCGGCACTTTTCTGCTTTACAGGCTGAGCAGCTGCTGCATATGCGCCCTGGTATGCGAACTGTCCGAAATTTGGCTGCGGATTGTTCATCTGAGGCGGCATACTCGGAGCAGGATCAACATTGAGACCGCTCTCACGCAGGAGGTCAACGGCGATATTCTCGGGAGAACCCAGAGAAGCGGCAGTTTCTTCTTCCTTGCCAAAACCTGCATCGAGAAATACTTCTTCGTAATATGTTAAAGCGTCATTTATATCATCGGCTGGCATACCGCCGTTTTCAAGACGGTTCCTAAGCCTTGTAAGAAATTCAAGTTTGTTCATGATTTTCAGCTCCCTCATTCATTAAAATATTGTCGATCTTCTTTTTATGGTTTCGCCATTCTTCTCTGTACTCGTCCAGAGAAGTTACCCCATGAGGCGTTATCCGATAATATCTTCGATTACGTCCCATAAATTCCTTGTCGTAAGTTTCGAGCATCTCGCCCTTCTGCAATCGCCGAAGCACGGGGTACAGTGTCGATTCCGAGATGTCCACGGCTTTTTGCAGGTATTGGGTGATCTCGTAGCCGTAGGTGTCATTCTTCTGAACTATGGAAAGCACCATCGCGTCGAGAAGGCTCGCATTGATTGAAAAACCCATATTCTGACTCCTTTCCGTTTGATTTAAAAGAGATATAGTATTTTATAAGCTGTAATATCTAAGCTCTGATAATATTATATCTCGTATAATATAGTTTGTCAATATAATATTGCAAGTTTTATACAATATTGTGCGTTTGGACAATACAGACGTGACAAATCAACTTTAAATTAGTAAAATTTAACAAAAGCGCTGAAAAACGACTTTTTTTGTTCTATTAATAATAAGAAGAATATTGTTAAAACAGGCTCAGTATCAAGTAAAATGACTATTTTAAGCTGTTTCTCTTGACACGGTAAACTTTGGGTGATATAATGATTAGCGGAACTATTCCCGACAGTTCGTTTGCGCCATCCTGTCGTAAAACAAAACCAGGGCATCTGTGTATTTGCAGGAATGAACTGCAATGTAATGAAGGACAGGTGCGTCTGCTGATGGCAGGCGCACATTTTTTATATATAGTATGAGGTGATAGAATGTACAGGCTCAAAACATCTGCTGAGTTTGACAGTGCCCATTTCCTTGCGGGATATAAGGGGAAATGTGCCAATATCCACGGACACCGCTGGAAGACAGAGGTCATCGTGGAAAGTCCCGAGCTTATCGCTGACGGCGAAAAGCGTGGAATGATAATAGATTTCGGCGACCTTAAACGTGAGGTAAGAGCTCTTGCCGACAGCTTTGACCACGCACTTATATATGAGAATGGCTCGCTGCGTGAGACAACTCTTGCAGCTCTCCGCGACGAAGACTTCCGCTTGATCGAAGTGGAGTTCCGCCCCACTGCCGAGAACTTTGCAAAGCATTTCTTCGGAGTGCTCAGAGAAAGCGGACTTCCCGTGAAAAGCGTCACGGTATACGAGACACCCGAAAACTGCGCAGTATATGAGGAGGATTGAATATGTTTCCTGTAGTTGAAAAATTCGTGAGCATTAACGGCGAGGGCGCACACGCAGGAGAGCTTGCAGCTTTCATACGTTTCCGCGGCTGCAATCTCAGCTGTTCGTACTGCGATACAAGATGGGCTAACAGCGAGAATGCTCCTGCTGACTACAAAACTGCGGAGGAGCTTTCGGCATGGGTGGCTGAAACAGGAGTACGCAACGTTACTATTACAGGGGGCGAACCTCTCCTGAACAGGGATTGCAGCGAGATCATCGCTCTCCTTATGGAGCAGGGCTGCCGCGTGGAAATAGAGACCAACGGCAGTATCAGCCTTGAAAAGCTTGCAGCTTCTGAGTACCGCCCTGTGTTCACAATGGACTATAAGCTTCCGTCCAGCGGTATGGAGCAGTTCATGTGCAGGGACAATTTCAGACTTCTTGACTGTCATGATACGGTAAAATTCGTATCGGGCAGTACCGAAGACCTTGAAAAAGCAGCGGAAATAATCAATACATACAGGCTCGATGAACGCTGCCACGTATACATAAGTCCTGTTTTCGGTGAGATAGAGCCGTCTGAGATAGTCGATTTCATGGAGGAACGACGTATGAACAATGTCCGTCTGCAATTGCAGCTCCACAAATTTATATGGGAACCCACAAGGAGGGGAGTATGATGAACAAAGAAGCTATAGAGTACCATATACGCGGACTTATAGAAGCAATAGGCGAAGACCCTGAGCGTGAGGGACTGAAAGAAACTCCTGCCCGTGTGGCACGTATGCTGGAGGAGGTGCTGGAGGGTACTGCCTATACCAACCACCAGATAGCGGAAATGTTCGGCAAGACATTTGACAACGACAGCAGCACAGATATGGACAGCGCTGTTGTTATGAAAGATATAACGGTGTTCAGCTACTGTGAGCATCACCTTGCACTGATGTACGATATGACGGTGAATGTTGCCTATATCCCTCGCGGCAGAGTTCTCGGTCTCAGCAAGATAGCGCGTATCTGCGATATGGCAGCAAAGCGGCTGCAATTGCAGGAGCGCCTCGGCAGGGATATCGCTGAGATAATCTCGGAAGCCGCAGGTACTCCCGATGTTGGAGTGATGATACGCGGCAGTCACAGCTGCATGACCGCCCGCGGTATCCGCAATGCCTCCGCTAAAACTGTCACAGGTACATTCATGGGAGCATTCCGCGACCGCACAGAGCTGAAAGAACTCGTAGATTTTGATTGAGGTGAATGATATGAAAGCATTGGTACTATTCAGCGGAGGCGTTGACAGCACGACCTGTCTTGCCATTGCCGCAGATAAATACGGCGCAGACGAAGTGCTTGCGCTGTCACTTTTTTACGGACAGAAGCACAGCAAGGAGCTTGAAGCAGCTCGTAAGATAGCTGCATACTACGGCGTAAAGCACAAGGAGCTCGATCTTGCTCCCATATTTGCGGACAGTGACTGCTCACTGCTTGTTGGCTCTGATGCGGATATCCCGAAGGAGAGCTACGCAGAACAGCTCGAAAAGACTGACGGCAAGCCTGTTTCCACGTATGTTCCGTTCAGAAACGGACTTTTCCTCGCTTCCGCAGCAAGTATCGCTCTTTCCAACGGCTGCACGGAGATATACTACGGAGCTCACAGCGACGATGCGGCAGGCAATGCCTATCCCGATTGCAGCAGTGACTTCAACGATGCCATAAATCGCGCTATACACCTCGGAAGCGGCTGCGAACTGAGCGTTGTCGCACCGTTTATCGGCATGAACAAGGCACAGGTGGTCGCAAAGGGACTTTCCCTCGGAGTGCCTTACGAACTGACATGGAGCTGCTATGAGGGCGGCGACAAGCCCTGCGGAGTATGCGGCACCTGCCGTGACAGAATGGCAGCATTTGAAGCAAACGGCATGAAAGACCCTGCTATGAAAGGAGAATAACTATGAGCGGAAGAAACGAAAACGAAAAGGGCGATATCACTTTGCTCGGCAATCAGCACACAAAGTATTCTTCGGACTATGACCCGTCCGTGCTTGAAACTTTTCCGAACAAGCACCCCGACAACGATTACTTCGTAAAGTTCAACTGCCCCGAGTTCACAAGTCTTTGTCCTATCACGGGACAGCCTGATTTCGCAACGATATACATTTCTTATATCCCAGCCGAGAGAATGGTGGAGAGCAAGTCGCTGAAGCTCTATCTGTTCAGCTTCCGCAATCACGGCGATTTTCACGAGGACTGTGTGAACATAATCATGAAGGATCTGATAAAGCTCATGGATCCAAAGTATATAGAGGTGTGGGGAAAGTTCCTGCCTCGCGGCGGCATCTCCATTGATCCTTACTGCAATTACGGCAAGGCAGGTACAAAGTGGGAGCAGCTGGCATGGGAGCGTCTTTCACAGCATGATATGTACCCAGAATCAGTCAATAACAGATAATAAAAATGTCAACCCGTTAATACAAAATAGGTTGACATTTCTTTTTGCCAGTGGTATAATACTCTTATCTCAATGAATAAGAGGAGGTATAAAATGGATATGAATAAACTTGCCGACGAGATAATCGGCGGCAGACGCATAAAGCGCGGCGAGGAGCTCGGATACTTCATCACCGCCAACCTTGAACAGCTCTGCAAGGGCGCGGACAGGATACGCAGGCATTTTCACGGAGATCACGCAGACCTTTGCAGCATAATCAACGGCAGGAGCGGCAAATGCTCTGAAAACTGCAAGTTCTGTGCTCAGTCCGCACATCACTGCACAGGTGTAGAGGAGTACGGTTTCCTCGATAATGATACTATACTTGCGGAGTGCCGCCACAATGAGGAGCGCGGCGTACATCGCTTTTCAATAGTTACAGCAGGAAAAACTCTCAGCGATGAGGATTTCGCAAAAGCTGCCGATGCCTACAGTCTGCTCAGCAGGGAATGTCATATTGCTCTTTGCGGCTCACACGGACTTCTCACTCAGGAGCAGTTCGAGAAGCTCCGTGAAGCGGGAGTGAGCAGATACCACTGCAATATCGAGACTTCAAGGCGGAATTTCCCGAATATATGCACAACTCATACCTACGATGACAAAATAGAGTGTATACGCAGAGCGCAGAAGGCAGGGGTCGAGGTCTGTTCGGGCGGAATAATCGGCATGGGTGAGACTTGGGAGGACAGGCTGGACATGGCAGTGAGCCTTTCCGAACTGAACGTGAAGTCCATACCGATAAATGCTCTTATGCCAATAAAGGGAACTCCTCTTGAAAATACCGAGCGTATTACAGAGGACGATATACTTCGTACAATAGCATTTTTCAGGTATATAGTCCCCGAAGCTGACATTCGTCTGGCAGCAGGAAGGAACCTCATGAAAGACAGCGGCGCAAAGGCGTTTTTATCGGGAGCTGATTCAACTATCACAGGCGATATGCTCACCACATCAGGCAACGATATACGCGGAGATGTGGATATGCTGAAAGGTATGGGATTTTCGATATAACCGCAAAAAGTCCCCTCTGAATCTTATCAGAGGGGATATTTTTATCTTGTGTAATATTTATCGTACATTTTTTTGGCTGCTTCATAAACTTCGGGAGATGCCTGATAAAGTCTTCTCGTAGCACTGCCGCCGTAAAGACAGTATATAGTATTGTCGTTAAAGAACCATATATGGTACATTTTGAGGTTATCTTCCTTTATTTCGATATTAAAGATAAAATCAGGGGAAGAATTAAGTATATGATCCGATTCAGCTCCATCAGTGCTTGGCAGCTCTTTCGGAGCGTATTCCTGGTCAGAGGCTGTCAGGAACTTTATGAACGCATCAAAGTCTTCATTGCTTAAAGTACGTATTTCGTCATGCGTATCTGTGTTTTGACATATGATATCAGCTGAAACGGGTGTGTAAAGTTTTAGGAAAAGGTCTGGACTTAAATTGTCATACATTTTTTTTGATTCTGTTTCAGCCATATCAATAAGCTTTTTTGCGTTTTCTTCACTTATCTGATAATAGTATATGTTATTATTATCTTTTGAGTTTGAAACAATGCCGTTTTCATAGATAATGATATAGTATGGATCATCAGATTCGTCATATGGTGTGTATGCGATGTTAAGAGTGTTTCCATTGTAATTAATCATGCGATCGATAATATCGTAGTCCGACGGCAGTTCTTCATAGTCAAATGAATTCAGAAGATTTATCCATTGAGGGTATCTATTATTGAAATCCGTATGAGTATCATCTTTGTAGTTATATAAATTGAATGAAAAACAACTCAGATCACATTCAATGAATGAGTCAGTTATAGGATCATAAAAAGAGTGAGGTTCATTCTCTGTTTCTGATACAGTGACGGATTCTGTTGGAAGCGTGGTAACATTCTCTGTAGTTGCTTCTGTTGCGGTATTTTCTTCGGTGGGGAGAGTTGTCTCGTTTTCTGTGGATATGGTATGGACATTTTTGCGGTTTCTGATAAGCCAAGCACCGCCTGAGACAGCTCCTGCTGTGAGTACAAGAGCAGCAGCGGCAGCGACGAATTTCTGCCATACAGTTTTTCTGTACTGTTCAACGCCCGATACCTCAATGCCATTTGATCTGGCGTTGGTGTTGGTCTTTTCGTTGTATATCTTTCTGCTGATATCGAACATTCTCTCCTTTGCACTGTCGGGGACGCTGTTGAATTCGGCGATGCGTTTTATTTCGCTGTCATCTGCATTTTCGAGTATATCGAGATCAAGTTCCATGTCTTTCATATTAAGCCCTCCTTTATTCCCATTGAGCTAAGTTGTTTCCTGAGTTTTTCAAGTGCGCGGCTGCTGCGTACACGTACAGCCTCGGGAGTCATTGATACAAGTTCAGCTATCTCCTTCGAGCTTCGCATAAAGAAATACTTCTGCATTATTATCGTTGAATCTGGGGTGCCGAGGAGCTCTATACATTTCAGAAGAATGGAGCGAAGCTCTTTTTTCTCGACAGTTTCAACTGTATTGTCAGGAGCTTTTAGTTCAGCGGTTTCTTCGTCATCAACTGAGACCGTTGCGAGATTATTTTTTGTGAGCTTTTTGTAAACATCTATAGCTTTTCGTCTTGCAACAGTTCCGATAAAAGCTGATATATTACCGATAGGAGCTTTGTTTTCGTTGTAGTATATGTATACATCGGCGAAAACGTCTCCCACACATTCTTCGATATCCTCAGGTTTTGCGCAGCTGCGGAGTTTACCGTAAACTATAGTATATACATAGCTGAAGTATTCATCGAACAGAGCTCTCTGAGCCTGTTCAGACGAGCGGTCTGCGTTTTTGCGGAATTCATCTTTGGTCATTATCTATCACCTCGTAAAGTAAAGCTTTTTCAATGCATTGCGACGGCTTTCATAATATCTATTCCGCAAAAGCATCATAAACGTAACAGGAAAATATATATTTTTTTGTTTTAATCATAGATTTGCGGCGTTCACCTTGAACTCATTATTTAGAAGGGCGTTTTCTGACAGAAAAAGAGCTCCGAGGCGCACCTCAGAGCTCGTGGAAAAGCATTTATCAGTGATAGTATGAGTCTATACCGAAGTATTCCTCAAGAGTAAGACCGCTGTTATGGATAGCGTAAGACATATCAGTACCTACATAGCGGATATGCCATGATTCATACTTATAGCCTGTGATGTTCTGCTTGCCCTGCGGGTAACGGAGGATAAATCCATACTCGTGGCAGTGATTCTCGAGCCAGACAGCTTCGGGAGTGCCTATGAAGGAGTCGTCTATCTGGTTGACATCAATGGCAAGACCCGTCTGATGCTCGGAATATCCTGGACGTGCGGAATATGTATCTGCTGCTGCCTGTCCGTCACGGGCTACGTAGTTATTGTATATCTGAGCCTGATAATCGTATGAACGGTAGCCTGATGACAGCCATATGTTGAGACCCTGCTGTGAAGCTGCATTCTGGAGCTTGTAGAACTGGTTGAGGCAGGTCTGGTCAAGACCTGGAGCAAAGCCGGCAGGGAGGCTGTAGGACTTGTTTGCGATGAGTACGCCCTGAATGTATGTCATGCCGTCGTAGTTGTATACTGTAGGTGCAGCACCGTAATTGCTGTCGTTCGGTGAAGGAGCTGTGGTGTTGGAAGGAGTATATGACGGAGCAGGTGCGGATTGCTGCGGCTGTTCCTGCTGCTGAGCTGGCTGCTGAACGGGCTGCTGTGCGGCTGCACCGCCGCCTGCGGGAGCAGCTTCGTTTGACTGAGCAGCTGTTGGTGCCTGTGTGGGAGTTTCAGCAGTGGTGGTCGCAGTTGTCTCGATATTGGCAGCTGAAGTGGTTGCAGATGCAGCTGCCTTTGTAGTCGAAGTTGTTTCGCTCTGCACCTTGGCAGTGCCCGATGTTATTTTTGCAGTTGACGCAGAAGGAAGCACGTCAGACTGACCTACGATGTCTTTTCCGCAGCCTGTGCATGAAATGACAGCTGCGAGTAATAATGTAATAAATAAACGTCTTTTCATTTTAAAAATCTCCTTTTGGTATGAACTTCAAGTGCTTTCATACCAATAATCGAATCTAAAAAACAAGGTGTGACATAAAAGAACAACTTTTGAAAAATATTTCTTTCAGCCATTATAGCGTATAAGCGAAGCGTTATGCTATAATGTCCCGATTGCAGGGAGTAAATCTAAGATTTGCGTATCTGCAAGTTCTTTTGCATTCATTATATCACATTTTGCAGCGATATTCAATTGTCAGGTTGTGAAAAAAATATCCCATTGAAATAAATATGTTTTTATGATATAATCATAAAAAACACGGCGGAGGTAATTCATGGACTACACGATACACGAAAATACACTGAAAACAGATCGCTTTATTGAGCTTTGGGAGTCTGCGGGCTGGGGCAGCCTCGACCGCGAACTCGTTGAAACTTCACTGAAGAACAGCTATGTTACTTTTGAAGTTAGGGACGGCGAAAAGACTATAGCTATGGCAAGGCTTATCGGTGACGGCGCAATGGCATTCTTTCTGAAAGATCTTGTTGTGCTGCCTGAGTATCAGGGGAAAGGTGTGGGAAGGCGGCTGCTCACTCATATTGAGGAGTATATCCGCAGTCAGCTTAAAGAGGGATGGTGGTCGTACCTACAGCTTATGAGTGCTAAGGATAAAGAGGAGTTTTACCTGAAATGCGGCTATAAAGCACACCCCCATGAAAGAAGCGGAGCAGGATTCACAAAAGTACTGATCGGAGGAAAAAATGCCTGAAATAATTATGACTTGCGGCAGGATATGCAGCGGAAAAAGTACCTACGCACAAAAGCTCGGCATGGAGCTCGGTGCAGTGATACTCTCTATCGACGAGCTTATGATATCAATTCTCGGAAAGGAAACAGGCGATATGCATGATGAATATGTTCGCCGCAGCGAGAAGTACCTGTACAAAAAAGCCGCAGAGATAGTCTCTGCGGGAACTGATGTTATCCTCGACTGGGGATTCTGGACAAGGGAGCAGCGCAGCTTCGCAAGGTGCTTCTTTGCCGAGCGCGGTATCGACTGTCAGCTGCACTATATACACGTCAGTGATGAGGAGTGGCAGCGGCGTATAGCTCAGCGCAATGCCGAAGTGGAAGCAGGCACGAACGATGCGTACTTCATCGACGAGGGACTTGCGGAAAAGTTCAGGTCGATATTCCAGATGCCTGACAGATCTGAGGTCGATGTACTTGTTTAAAATGTTTTGCGTTTAATCGCGTTCGATGCAGTAGCACACCTCACCTGTCGGGAGCTCTCCCTGCTGACGGAAGCGCTCAACATTGTCGGTGATGTGCATTTCTGATTTTTCGAGAACTCGTCCCGACTTTGTGTTCTCAGCGCGGTGATAGGCTTCGAGCCGCTTGAAATCCGTGCTTTTCATTATCTCGGCGATGACAGCCGAAAGAGCTTCTCCTGCGTAGCCATGCCCCTGAAAAGCTCTGCCTATGCAGTATTCGATCTCGGCTGTACGTATGTCCTCGTATACTCTGCAAAAGGCTATCTGACCGATGTTCTGACCGCTTTCCTTTTCAATCACAGCCCAGCGGTAAAAGCTGTCAGAGGCGTAACCGCTCATGTATTTGTCAAGAAGCGCCTGAGCTTCTTCGGCTGTGGGATATGAAGGCTCGCCGTATTCGCTCTGCACAGCCTCATCGCCTGCCCAGTTGGTGAGCATATCTTCGAGGTCGTTTTGTGCGAATCTGCGCAGTGTGAGCCGTGGTGTGCTTATGGTTTGTGTGCCGCAGTGTTTCATCTGATACGCTCCTTTGCAACGCGGTCATAGTATGATATATCGTCTTCATCTTTGATATATCCGCCGTTTTTCAGCATAACTCTGAGAGAGGCGGGATTATTTTTGTGAACGCAGAGATATACCTCGTCTTCGGGAACTGTTTTGGCAGCTTCTTTGAGCAGAAGTGCAAGACCTGCCGAAGCATAGCCTTTTCTGCGGTGTTCCGGAGCTATGTAATATCCTATATGACCTGCTCCCGTTATAAGCGACTCGCAAAGATAGTGGCGGAGGTCGAATTTCCCGACGATATTTTCGCCGTCCCATAAAAAGTAGGAAGTTGCCGGAACATAGCCTTCGGGGAGGCGTCCGCCTTTAGAGTTTGCGATGATACAGTCGAGAGCATCGACGAAGTCCTGACGTGAAATGCCGTTATATTCATTGATATAGCCGTTTTCGTCGGAGGGGATATCTCGGACGAAAAGGTATTCTTTTTCGATATCGTCTGTATTTGCTGCTTTCAGGTATATCATGATAGTTTCTCCTTTTATAATATTATATATTGAATGAGCCGCTTTTTCAATAGATAAGCTAAACAAAATTAAATATTTATACATTGCTTTTCTGTTTATTGCGTGATATAATTATTATAATTGATTTAATGCTGCGGCATACCGTGCGTTCATACCATAACGCTTAACGTATACGATCCGCATTTTCAACAGACAGGAGGAGATATTATGACGGAGATCAGAAGACTTGGGGCAGATGATATTGATATTATAAAAGAGCTTTTTATATCAGTCTTTACCAGCGAACCGTGGTTCGATGACTGGAGCGACCCTGTTCAGCTGAACAGCTATATCCTTGACCTGATAGGGAATAACAATTCTCTTTCGCTGGGACTTTACGAACATAATGTGCTTGTGGGACTGGCGCTTGGCTATATCATGCACTGGTTTGCGGGCACGGAGTACTATATCCATGAGTTCTGCGTAAAGACGGAAAAGCAGGGGAAGGGTCTGGGCAGTGAGTTCATGCGCCTGATAGACGAATATGTGCGAGGACTTGACGTGGATCATATCTTTTTGCAGACTGACAGATCTCTGCCTGCTTTTGATTTCTACGTAAAAAACGGCTTCAGAGAGCTTGAAGGCCATGTTTCTCTTGTACGCCGACCGGACGATAAACAGTGATAATATACTGAAAAAAACGCTTTTGCAGCACTGAGGCTGCGGAAGCGTTTTTGCGTAAATAATGACATATCGGTATTTTGTGCGTTTTGCATTATATATGTTTGTGAGTTGTGCAATAAACTTATTCAAAATATTGACAAATCGTGTTCAAAGTGGTATAATAATTCGTAAGTTTGTTTTTTTCTGTACGTTGTGTGTCAATAAGGTGGGTGAAGTGCAGAAAAAGGCGAGATTTCGCGTTAGTTTCATTTAGGGGTGAGAAGATGGCTGGTAATATCACTACAAAGCTGCTTTATCAGGGCTGCGATACGTTTTTGCAGGCAGTTCTGAAAAAAAGAGATAAAATAAACGAGAAACAGTTGCAGTTCATCAACGGGAATACTGATAAGGGCTTCCTGAATGTAAGATGGGAAAAAACGGCTACAAGAAATGTGCTGAAGTATAATGTAAGCAACATGACTGCGCTGTCGGAATATATCAAGCAGACTATGCCGCAGGATAAGTATTTCGCTATACTGAGCCAGTTTCAGAAGATAGTGGAGTTCTGTATGAGCGCAACTATCCCCTATGACAATATCCTGCTGAATGATCTGAAGAACGTGTATTTTGATGTGGAAAAGCAGAAGCTCTATGTAGCTTATCTGCCGCTCCTCGAAAACGGCTATAGAAGTGCCAATATGATAAAGTTCCTCAATAAGCTGAACAAGAATGCAAATATCACTATCACCAACGGAACGGTCATGCAGAAGTACAGCTTCTTCCTTGAGGAGCAGATGAACGCTCAGAAGGACAAGGGCGGCTTTATCTCGCCGAAAAGCCTTCACACCGTGCTCCATGATGTGCTCATGGTGCCTGAGGCAGCCGAGCAGCAGATGAGCAGCAATGCCGCTCCCGTGAATATCGCTGCTGCGGAGGTCAAAAGCACTGCGCCTGCGGACGACGACTCTGACCATACCATTCTTGTGAACAGGAACAGGAATGCGGATTGCCCTGCTTTCCTGAAAGACGAGAACAACAGGGAAATACCTATCACACGCTTCCCGTTCACTATCGGACGCAGACCCGACAACGATCTTGCGCTTACCGATAAGGGAACTGTCTCCAAGGAACACGCTGTTATAACCTGTTCGGACGGAAGCTTCTATATCGAGGACAAGGGATCTGCTAACGGCACCTTCCTCAATAATTGTACGGATAATGCAAAGAGGATATCAAAGGAACAGCTCAACAGCGGCGACGTGATCTATTTCTGCGATGTGCCTTACGTGTTTACAGTCAATGCAAGTGATTCCGCCACTGTCATAGTGGGGGACAAAAACAGTGCAGCTGCCAGAAAAGCCGATCCTGCAATGGCAAAAAAAATCGCTTACCTTGTGAATTCATCAAGCAAGGAGCGCATACCTGTGTTCGTTTATCCTTTCACCTGTGCCGAGCTTTCGGGACTTATCATCGGACGTGAAAACAACGGCAGCAGACACAGCATATTCATCGAGAATATATCCTGTCCGTCACTGAGCGTTGAGGGCTGTGAAGTGCCGTCGGGTGAAAAGACGAGTATATTTTCAGGCTGTAATTTCCTGTATCACGGTATCGTGTATACCTTCTACGAAGAAAACTGACGGTGGGAAATGATATGGAATATGTTTTTTCTTATGTGACGACCGAAGGCGCTGTACGAAAGGTCAATCAGGATTCGCTGTTTATCGCGGAGGCTGCCTTCGAGGACGACAAGGTGCTGTTTGCAGCTGTCTGTGACGGAGTTGGCGGCCTTTCGTCAGGCGAAAAAGCCAGCGGCTTCGTTTGCAAGCGCATGAACGAGTGGTTCGCCGACGAGTTTCCCGAGCTGCTGCGCTGCTCTGCATCGGTACTGAAGATAAGGGAGTCTATCGACGACAGGCTCCACGAACTCAATGACTGCATAAATTCATATGCGGAGAAACACGCCTCGGATATGGCTACGACGTTTACGGGAATACTTATAATCCCGCATATGAACGTGCTCCTGACAGCTCATGTGGGCGATACGCGCCTTTACAAGATAACCGAGAACGAGATAAAGATACTCACCTCAGACCACTCCGTTGTCGGTCAGGAGCTGAGGAACGGCACTATAACCGAGGAAATGGCTGAAAAAGATCCGAGACAGAACCAGCTCACAAACTGTATAGGTGCAGGACTGGAGGACACTTCTTACGATTACAGCATTTCCGAATTCAGCAAAGGCGAGTGCTATATGCTTTGCTCGGACGGATTCAGGAAAAAGGTGTCCGCAGATGAGCTGAAGGTGGCGCTCTGTCCGTCGGCAAACAAAGATGAAAAGACGATAAGGTCTAACCTTGAAAAGCTGAAAAATAAGGTCATTCAGTGCGGAGAAAAGGACAATATTACTGCCCTTATGGTCAAGCTCTGCTGAAAGCGAGGAGATCCGTTTGCTCAACAAAGGCTTTGTCCTTGAAAATAGATACAAGATCGTTAATGTCGCAGGTAAGGGCGGTACATCTGTGGTGTACAGAGCCGTTGATCTGAAGGCGAATAACGCTCAGCGAGCCGTAAAAGAGGTCATGAAGACAAATGGTACGGACGCTTACAATGCAAGACAGGAGTCGCTCCTGATAAAAGAATTCTATGAGAAGGACGTGAAAAACTCCTTCTTTCCCAATATAATCGAGATCATTGACAATGACCCGAATGCACTGTATATCGTGCAGGACTATATCAACGGAGTCTCTATGGAGAAGCTCCTTGCCTATGATCCCTTCCGTCACAAGACCGTGCTGAGATATGCCAAGGATATATGCTATGTAATGTCGTTCATACATAAGTGCGGCTTCATACACAGCGATATGAAGCCCGACAATATCATGGTCGTGAGGAATGAGGAGGACTTTGAGAACGCAAAGCGCCCCGATAAGTTCGGCAAGCTGAAATTCATAGACTTCGGCTCTGTTATCGAGAGACAGGAAGGTACTTTTGCCTATACTCCCGCCTATGCAGCTCCCGAGCAGTTCAATCAGGAGGAGCTGGACGAGCAGACCGATATCTTCAATATAGGTGCTACTCTGTACCATATGCTCACGGGAAAAAAGCCGAAAAACGTTTCTGCAAACGGTGAGCTTGTAAGCTCTGCGGACAGATTCGTTTTCGACAAGGGTGCAAATGCAGGCCTTGTCAGGATAATCCGTAAATGTGTCAGCGATGATAAGACAAAACGCTACCGTTCGTGTGATGAGCTTTATGAGGAGCTCGAAAGAACGGATAATCATACATACTTCAGAGCAACAGGCATCGTTGCGGGACTGGCGGCACTGTCTCTGTGCGTATCCCTTTTCGCAGGAATAATGGCGAATAAGAGCAGGAGCGAGGACTTCACAAAGCTTGTCGAAAGAGCTGAAAATACCGCCGAGTATTCTGCCCGTGCAGACGCTTTTGAGAAGGTGATAATCGCTGACGGTTCTTATGCCGATGCTTACCTGAAGCTCATCGAGCTGTACAAGAACGATATGGTGTTCGATGCCGATGAAACCGAACAGATACTTGCCCTCATCAATGAGAATATCAATCTGCTCAAAAAAGATCCGCAGTATGAGGAAGTCGCCTATGAGCTGGGCATACTTTACTGGTATTACTATTTTTACGGGAATACAAGTGACGATGTTTCTCAGCAGAGCGGCAGTACTTCGGGCAAGATAGCTTCCGTAAAGTGGTTCAGGGAAGCCCAGACGCAGAATTTCAAGAAGCGCTCGCCCGATAAGTACGAGATAGCTCAGGTATACTGTGCTATTGGTGATTTCTGCTCGCAGACACAGAAAAAGGAGAATGAGCTGCTCAAAAAGAACTACTGCAGCGATCTCTGGGACAGCATGAAGGCTCTCAGCGAACTTGTGGAGGAGGCTAATGCCGATTCTGAGATAATAATCCTGGAGACATATAAAACTCTTATTAATCTTGAATACGCCAATATGAGAGAGCTTGCAAAGTCAGGTATAAACTATGATGAGCAGAAGAGCTTTCTTGATGATATAAAGGAAAAGACCGAGAGTATCAATACCGCAGATGATTCTGCAAATGAAGCAAAGAAGTACGTGCTTCGCTTCTATAATGACATAATTGAGGAGATACAGGGCGCATAATGAACGGAGGTGCGGAATGGATTCACATAGCTGGCAGATGATCTCACAGATATTTCTGTGGCTGGGGATACTGCTGCTCATATGTACCGTTGTGATCGCGGCAAGGTATAAGGTCGTCGCCAATCTCGTATCTGAGATCAAGGCTAAAAAGAGCCCTTCAGAACCATTGAAGGAAGTCCATTCTGCGGTGATGTCAGGCTCGGGAAGCGTTACAGAAACTGCCGTTAACGCTCAGAATGACGATGAAAATATAACCGTTGTTGTTGGCAGAAAAAAAGCCGAAACCGTGAATGATACAATTGTGGTCAGCAGAAATAACAGTCCTGAAAACGATTTCAGGATAATAAGAAATATTATTGTTATAAACGCCGATCCTGATGTGATCGACGACCGTAGGAGTAAAAAATGAAAGTTATCAGAACAGCCTTTGGAATTTCCGCTGCTGCTTTAACTATGGCAGCGGGTATGAATTCATACCCGACAGCAGATGCGATAAGCTATACTGCTCCGTCAGATATAGAGCTGAATATGGGCAGCGCCGAGATAGACAGATCGACGCTGAATACTGACAGGGTAGTGGAGATACCTGTATACATCTGGAACAATCCGGGATTCGTGTCACTGAATGTCATCTTTGATGTTGATGAAAGACTGAGATTTGACAGCGATCACGTTATCAAAAGCGATGTCAACGGTCTCATGGGAGTAAATATTTACGGCTGCTCAGGGCGTGATAATACCATATCAGCTTCGTTTATTGCGGAGAACCGTTTTAATGATGAAGGTAAGATAGGTTCGTTCATCGTTACCGTTCCCGCAGGTACTCCGGTAGGCACTTATCGTGTAAATATTTGGGAATCATGCGGAGATTTCAGTACCACGATAATGACTCATAACAATAGTGCGGCTGTATTCGGTCTGGAATGTTTTTCTGTTGTTGACGGCGGTGTGATAGATGTTGTCGAGCATTTTTCGGAACGTCCGCCGGTACAGCAGATCAATGAGGAGAATCCTCAGGAACAGCAGAATAATGAGGATCAGCACGACGAAAAGAAAAATGATGATCCCCAGAATGAAGCGCCTGATCCTGTGACTACATCGGCAGGCTCGGAAACGACTAAGGTGACTGCAAAGGTAACTACAAGCGGGATTGCAAAGAAAACGAGCGTGACATCTGAGGATGCAGCAGTAACAGTGTCTTCTACAGTGTCCTACGTTCAGAGCAGCATAAATCCTCAAAGTACAGACTATGAGGAAATAGCATCTCAGAAACAGGAAAACAATACACTTGAAAGATTCCTGTTTCCTGTTATCTGTTCGGCAATAATGATCGCTGTTTGTGCGGCAGTCGTTATATCTATTATTAAGGGAGGCAGTTGATAATGAATAATGGCGGATTTGATCTTAAAAGAAAAATAGCTTTTGCTGCGGCACTTATTGTAGTATCACATTCTGTCGGGGCTATGCCCATAGCTTCGGCTGCTCCTGTGTCTGTGAAGGTGCAGAATGTCAACAGACAGACAAAGGCGGAAGAGAATAACGAAGAGCCAGCTGCTCCTGCGGAAACAACGACTTCGGCTGCGGTCACAACTTCTGCCGTGACCACATCGGCTGCTGCTGCAACAACTACTGTATCGGAAACTACAGCTGCTGTCACAACAACGCAGAATCCGTATAATGAATATAAAATTACAGTCAATTCGATCGAGCTTGATTATGAGGGATTTTCAAGCCTTGCATCAAAGGCACTGGGAGATAATATCATCATAGATGTCGATCCTGAGCGTAATTACAGCAATACCGTAAAGGTACCGAAGGCAAATACGGTGAATCGCGGAGATATCTACATCTACCAGAAGAGCATAAAGTTTACCCTCGTTTCCTTCAAGAATAACGAGCTTGTCTATGATGTCAGCTACAGGGTGAGCGTGGATAAAAACGTCAGGAACGTCGAAATTACCGATGAAAACGGCGAAAAGCTGAACGAAAGCGTATATCTGCCGCACGGCTCGAAAGTCAATGTCAAGCCGCTCCCTGCGTATATGCTTGATGATAGCGACGATGCGAAGTCCTTTACGCTCGATACTGCGATGTGGGTCAAGGTGACCGACGAGAACGGCGAAGGCTTCAATCTCGATATAAGCAACCAGAAGCACAGCGTCAAGCCCAAGAAATTCAGCATAAATATCTCGAATTATCATAAGGTCTATCATGAGGTTAATGAGAACCAGTCCGATGAGACAGGTCAGAGAGAATTCAAATGGAACGAGATAGATGATTTCTATATCTATAGTAAAGATAAGTGCGCCCTTATAGTTTCCTATGATAACAAGGTTGAGACATACGAGCTCAAAAATGAGAGGTTCTACCTGAAGGATCTCCTGAAATCGGAGAAATTCAAATACATCAACGGAGCAAGGTTCAACATCACAGGTGTCAATCATAAGCTTCACGTAAAGTCTATGTTTGACGGCTCTGAAACGACAAAAGAGTCGGATATAAATGTTGAGAAGGGCGACGGCAGCGACTATATCATACGTGTGCCGTACCTTGAGAGCAACAATTACCGCCTTGTAAGCTATGACTACAAGGGCAACACGTTCTATGTCAATAATGAATATCAGGACAAACTGATCGACAAGGAAAATTTCTACAGGATAACTGTTGACAGTGAGGAAAAGAACATAACTCTCAATTATTCACAGATCAGTATGTTCGGAAAATACTCCTTCGTTCCCACAAAAGATGTATACAGAAGGAGCGAACACTGCTATGTGTACGACTCAGCGTCACCGACTCCGAAATTTATGAATTTCAGCGCTGATTTTGACGGAAGCAACATCTATTACAGCTTTCTCAGAGACAAAAACTCTTTGGAAAGCGGAAAGTACAGCATTGTTGAGAGATCAAGGACGTTTGCTGTAGATGTTAAGAATATCGGCTATCCTAAGTTCATTTTCGTTACTAATATCTTAAAGAACGGTGATGTGCTGGAGGGCGGTCTTGAAAACAGTATCTGCTTCTATGACGACAAAAATGCTCCGGGTGTTACCGTTGAACCGAAAGACGGCTGGAGCGGAAAAGACGGTCTCGAATTCAGAGTAAATACCGATGACAGCGAAGAATGTCCCGTAAGCGGCGGCGGTGAATCTTTCTATGAGCAGAATCTCATAAAGGAAGTATTTGATAAGTACATCAATGATAAGTCCGATGACAAGCAGCAGATAAGCGCTCTTTATGTAGGCGATTACAGGTTCGATCGTCCTGCTGATGGCTGGAAGGATGGCGTTGAACAGGAAGGCACAGTCGAGACGTTAAGCATTACAAAGGCTGAAAATGCGCTTATAACCGTTCTTGCGGAGACAGACCTTTCAATACTTGGATCGGAATACGCTTCTCACCCCGAAACAGATGTATTCTATCAGGGCTTTGTCAGGGGCGGCGGCTGTACAAGCCTTTCAGCTTACTACACAAAGCTGGCAAAGACCACTCCCGAGGACGAGATGCCCGCAGAGGCAATTGCCTTTGAACACGCTTTTGCAGCTTATAATAAAGCTGTTGACAGCGAAAAAACTGAGGCGGCAGCATTAAAGAGAAAGGTTGTCCCAACACTTGTATATAACGCTGAGGAAAACAAATTCATTATAAAGGTAAAAGCTGTTGACAAGCTGAAGGACACAGTGATCGAGAACAAGAAACTTGTCGTATATGCTGTCGATAATAACGGAAATTCAGACCCTACAGGCAAGTCGGAGACTGTCACTGTTAATCTTGACGGCGAAGCTCCTGTGATCCACGATAAAAATGATAAGAAGATAAGCGTGGGCGGAACAGCTGAATTTGTCAGAGAGAAAGATGGTGTCAGTGAGTATGTCATCAGGGCGGGCTCTGTTATCAGTGCGTATATCACTGATAAAGGCATGGGTCTTGATAAGGGAAAATGCGGCTTCGGCACCGAAAAAGAACCATCTTTCATCATGAGCGGCGATGACAGCGGCAAATTCACCTATACATTCAGTGATGAAGAACTTGACAAAGAGCTCAAGAGCTTCATAAGCATAAAGGCTTCCGACAGGGCTGGCAACGATGCTTCGCTGAACAGCGGCGAAACTGCCGAAAAGATAAAGGTTATCATTGATAAAACCGCTCCGGAAAGCGAGATCCTCAATAGCTCTGTTTCCGAGAACTGTTTCATTCAGGTGACAGGCGAGGGTGAAGACAAGCAGGAAAAGAAGTGGTTCAGGAACTACAGCGATGTAAGAATGGACATCAGGGCGGCTGATTTGTATCCTGACAAATGTTCGGGTATAAGAAGTCTCAGTATCAGTGTCAACGGACGCGAAAAGAACATAGTTCTTGCCGACAACGGCATCAGTGAGGAAAAGCTGAATGCTGCGGGAAAATACTATGTAGCGCTTGAATCCGCAGAAGATGAGAACTTCTTCAACGCTTTCCTCAGAAGCAGCGATGACAAGAAACTCAACGTGCTCATATGCGAAAATGTTCCCTGTATCAGCGAAGGCGATCAGAGTGAGAATATCGAAAATGGCAGCGTAAGAATAGGCTTCTGCGTTGAAGACTTTGCTCATAATTACAGCGCGGTCAAGTACGAGACAGTCTACGTGGATCTTTCTGATCCTACGGTAGTTTCGGCAGAGGTGAACGGCAGGAATTTCATCAGGAGCGGCGATTACTGCTATGATATTTTCGGACGAAGTGAAGCCGTTGTCAGCATCAGAGTGACTGACGATGCTCCAAGCTCAGGTTTCGCAAGTGTGTATGCTTCACTTTACAACGAAAATGATGAGCTTGCTGCTGAGAAGATCATTGCCGAGAGATTGGAGTCTGCGGATATATGGAATGTGAGAGTTCCTGTTGATTTCAAGGGCTACCTTGTGATATATGCAGTTGACAATGTGGGAAGGATTTCCCCCGAAGTCCGTACTAACGGCATAATCACAGAGAGTGAGGAAAAACATTCGGAGGAGCCGCATATAAACTTCGTGCTCCCTTCGACAAGCCACAAGGACAGGGACGGCAGACCTCTCTACAGCAGCGATATCTCCGTTGATATCACTGCGGAGGATAAGTTCTCGGGCATCGCGGAGATAATTACTTCCGTTACGGGAAGAAACAGCAGCTCCGTAACTGTTAATGCGGCAGGTGAAGTATCGGGAGCCGATGCAGGTGAATGGCACGATACTCCGAATAACAGGGAATACAACCTTGTTTCCCGACTCTCGCGCAAGCTGGACATAGCTCAGGATTCAAACAATATCGTTGTTGACATAAGTCTGAAGGATCAGGCAGGAAATCCGCTGAATACTCCTCATGAGACAGTTAATTTCAGCATCGACAAGACCGACCCGAAGATAGATGTTACATATACCGATTTGAGTGGAAATCCCGAAAACGGCAGCAAGACCCTTTACAATACCGCAAGACGTGCGCTGATAACTGTTACCGAACGCAATTTCGACAGCTCACTTGCCGAGGTGCTTGTAAACGGTTCAAGACGCAGCGTTTCGTGGTCTCACGTCAGCGGAACTGAGGGCACTGATGACGCTAAGTATCGTGCAGAGGTAACATTTGAGGCTGACGGAAATTATGATCTTAATGTCAAGTGTACAGATATGGGCGGCAGAACTGCCAATGAGTATAAACAGAGCTTTGAGATCGACCGCACTCCGCCATCGCTGAGTGTAGGCTTCGATAAGTCTGTGACCAATTCTCATTACTATAATGAGCCTGTTACAGCAACATTAAGGATATCCGATGTGAATTTCGATGCTCAGAGCATAAATATCACAGGTACTTACAATAACAAGTCCGATGGCTTCCCGACAGCTTCTGCATGGACAAAGTCGGGAAATGAGTATGTTTCGTCCATAAGGTTCGAGAAGAACGGCGAGTACGAGATAACTGTATCGGGCCGCGATAAGGCAGGCAATGCGCTTGAGACTTATAACGGAAGCTTCTGCATTGATACCAAGAAGCCTGCTATCCGTACAGATAATGTGAGCAGATCTAACAACGGAAGCGAGATACGTCCGCGTATCGAGTTCACCGACACTAATCTTAATAAGGACAGCATCAAGATCGAGCTGGACGGCGCTAACCGAGGCAAGTCGCTGGAGTACAGCGGTGAGCTTATCGAGAAGAAGGACGGCTACGAGTATGTCTTCGATAATTTCCCGCAGACCGCCGAGTATGACGATATTTATACCATCAGGGCAAGTGCAAAGGACAATGCCAACAATAAGCTCGAACAGAATGTGAGCTTCTCAGTAAACAGATTCGGTTCCACATTCTCACTTGATGAGGCTACGGCGTTCGTTATCGGCAGGTTCATCTCGGAGCCGCGCGATATCGTCATCACTGAGCGTAATGCCGATAAACACGCTGAACCAAGCAAGGTGTACATCACAAGAGATACCGAGATGATAGAGCTCACCGAGAGAAAGGATTATGCCGTTGAAGAAAAGGGCGGCAAAAATGAATGGGCTGAGTACAGATACGTCATCTATGCAAAGAACTTCGATAAGGACGCTAAGTATACGGTCTCTATCCACTCGGTGGACGAAGCCGGCAATATAAACGTCAGCGCTGCTCTGAAGAAGAATGCTGCTGTATCGTTCAGTGTAGATAAGACAGCTCCTCTTTGTATACCGCTGAACATTTCCGAAAACAGTGCTTACAAGGGCGAGAGCCATACAGCAAAGCTTTGCATCTCCGACAACGTTGCACTGAAAGAGGTAAAGGTATATGTCAACGGCGATCCGGCTCCGACAAGAATAGATAATGACGAGTATTCATTCGAGATATACAACTCTCCTCATGCTCAGGAGATATCGGTTGTGCTGACAGATATGGCAGACAACGAGATCGAATACAATTACAGGAACATACTTGTCACAACAAGTGTGCTCAGACTTCTTATCCGCAAGACATGGTTCAAGATAGCTGGAATAGCTGCACTGCTGCTGGCAGGAGCTGCCACATTCTTTATCAGGAGAAGAAGACGTTTACGCTGATATCATAAGTAAAGCCGCTCTGGTTTTCAGAGCGGCTTTTTTGTTGAAAAGTTCAACAAAATTCCACAACGATTTGGACATTAATTTAATAAGAATAAACAGTCTGAAAGTAACAGATTTTATCGGGAAATATAAAATGCACGAAATGTCATAGTCAATTGACAAAGTGCACATAATTGAGCTGCTTGTATTATTCAATCAACCAAATTTAACATAAAACATATTGACATTGTGATTGATATTGTGTAAAATACTAAGTAGGAAGCAACTTATAACTTGTTTTTACAAGGCAACAATTTTTTCACATAAATTATTTACAAAGGAGGACATTTGATATGAAAATGAAAAAGTTTCTGGCAGTTCTGATGACTGTTGTTATGGGAGGTTCACTCGTAGCGTGTGGATCATCAGACACAGATCAAAGTACAAATTCAAATTCAAGTTCAAATTCCAATTCTGATTCAAATTCAAACGCTGATTCAAATTCTAATTCTGACACAAAGTCAGGTGACAAGAAAACTGTTGGTATCGCAATGCCTACAAAGTCGCTTGAGCGTTGGAACAGAGACGGCGAGTATCTTGAGGCTCAGTTCAAGGCAGCAGGCTATGATGTTGAACTGAAGTATTCCGATAACGATACAAACCAGCAGAACAACGATATCCAGGGTATGATCGCTGACGGCGTTGACCTTCTCCTTATCGCTGCTATCGACGGAAATACACTCTCTCAGACACTTGCTGAGGCAAAGGACGCTAATATCCCTGTTATCGCTTATGACCGTCTTATTATGAACACTGATGCTGTTTCATACTACGTTTCATTCGATAACTATACAGTTGGTAAGCTCCAGGGTCAGTACGTAATCGACGAGCTCAAGCTCGACAGCGAGAAAGGACCTTTCAATATCGAGTTTACCGCAGGCGATCCTGCTGATAATAACGCAGGATACTTCTTCAACGGTGCTTATGAGACTCTTGAGTCTTACATCAAGGAAGGCAAGCTTGTAATTCCTTCAGGCAAGAAGACTTTCGAGCAGGTAGCTACTCCATCATGGTCAACAGATAACGCTCTTGAGAATATGCAGAATACTCTTGCTTCATATTACTCAGACGGTACTATCCTTGATGTTGCACTTTGCTCTAACGACTCTACTGCTCTTGGTGTTGCTCAGGCTATCAAGTCTGACTATACAGGCGGCAATGCACCTATCGTTACAGGTCAGGACGGCGATATCGCTAACCTCAAGAACATCGTTGACGGCAGACAGTCTATGACTGTTTACAAGAACGTAAATGATGAGGCCGGTGTAACTCTTGAAGTTTCCAAGGCTATCCTTTCAGGCGAGACTCCTGATGCAGGTCTTATAAGCTCACTTTCAGCTGAAGCTACATATGATACAGAGTCTTACGATAACGGTGTTAAGACAGTTCCTTCTTACCTGCTCGTTCCTTATGTTATCACTAAGGATAACCTCGACGTTCTCGTTGATACAGGCCTTTATAAGTGGGACAGCGACAATAAGTACCTTGAGTCTACAGCTTCAACGACCTGATAAAAACATTGCATCACATTGTCTTAAAAGGGTGGGCTTTGCCCGCCCTTCTTATGAATAAAAGGCAATAAGATGCGAGGAGGGATACAACTTGGCAGATTACATTCTGGAAATGAAAAATATCACAAAGGAGTTCCCCGGTGTTAAGGCTCTTGACAATGTAAACCTTCAGGTTGAGCGCGGAGAGATCCATGCGCTTGTTGGTGAGAACGGTGCGGGTAAGTCTACCCTTATGAACGTTCTCAGCGGTACCTATCCATTCGGTTCGTATACCGGAGATATCATCTACAACGGTCAGACCTGTCAGTTCAAAACACTGCATGACAGCGAAGAAAAAGGCATTGTTATCATACATCAGGAACTCGCTCTTATCCCCGAGCTTTCAATAGGGGAGAATATGTTCCTCGGCAACGAGAGAAAAGGTAAATTCGGCATCGACTGGGATCGTACCTATCACGAGGCCGGAGAGCATATGCGTCAGGTAGGTCTTAAAGAAGAAGCTACCACGCTTATAAAGGATATCGGTACAGGTAAGCAGCAGCTTGTCGAGATAGCCAAGGCGCTCAGTAAGAACGTTAAGCTGCTGATCCTTGACGAGCCTACGTCTTCTCTTAACGAAGAGGATTCGCGTATGCTCCTTGATCTCCTTATAGGCTTCAAGAAAGAGGGAATGACCTCTATCATCATCTCTCATAAACTCAATGAGATATCTTACGTTGCCGATAAGATCACTGTAGTGCGTGACGGCTCGACTATCGAGACTATCGACAATGCCGAGCACAATATCGACGAGGCGCGTATCATACGCGGAATGGTTGGTCGTGAGATCAGCGACCGTTATCCTGCCCGTGAACATAATATCAGCGATAAGATAGGCATAGAAGTTAAGAACTGGAACGTTTACCACCCGCTGTATACAGAGAAAAAGGTCGTTGACAACGTTTCGTTCAACGTTCACCGCGGCGAGATAGTAGGCTTCTCGGGCTTGCAGGGGGCAGGACGTACTGAGCTGGCTATGTCTATTTTCGGAAAATCATACGGTACGAATATCAGCGGTGAGCTCAGGATAGACGGTTCGGAGAAATCACTGAAAAATGTTCGTGCTGCTATCGAATCAGGTCTTGCTTACGTTACCGAAGACAGAAAGGGTAACGGTCTCGTTCTTGAGGAAACTATCGCTAAAAATACAACTATGGCGAGACTTGAAAAAGTCTGCAAGAAGGGTATAATCGACTTCAATGAGGAAAACAAGGTGGCTGAAGAATATAAGGAGAAACTTCACACAAAAACTCCTTCCGTTCAGCAGGCTGTCGGAAATCTCTCAGGCGGTAATCAGCAGAAGGTGCTTCTGGCAAAGTGGATGTTTGCCGATCCTGAAGTGCTTATCCTTGATGAGCCGACCCGTGGTATAGATGTCGGCGCTAAGTATGAGATATACTGCATCATGAATGATCTTGTCGCTCAGGGCAAGTCAGTGGTAATGATATCTTCGGAAATGCCCGAGCTTCTTGGTATGTGCGATCGCATCTATGTCATGAACGAGGGCAAAATGGTGGCGGAAATGCCTGCTGCCGAGGCAACGCAGGAAAAGATCATGGCCGCTATCCTCCAGTCCGACAAAAAATAAAACAGTGAGGAATGCAACATGAATACAAATACGTTATTTGATAGAAATAAAATTAAGACGTTAGTAAAGAATTATACCATGGTCATAGCCCTGGTCGTGGTATTTATCTTCTTCTCTTACTGGACAGAAGGACGTCTTTTATATGCACAGAATCTTTCCAACCTTCTGATACAGAATGCATACGTTCTGGTTCTTGCCTGCGGTATGCTTATGTGTATCCTTACAGGTGGTAACATCGACCTCTCAGTAGGTTCGACCGTATGTCTCATCGGTGCAATATCGGCGCAGATGCTGACGAAACATAATATGAATCCTATAGCCGCTATAATAATTTGTCTGTTGATATCCATTGTTATCGGTATGTGGCAGGGCTTCTGGATAGGTTACGTTCATATCCCGCCGTTCATCTGTACTCTTGCGGGTATGTTCCTCTTCAGAGGTTTCGGACGTGCGATACTTGAATCAAAGACTATCGCATTCCAGCAGACAGAAGGTTCTAACGGTAAGAAGTTCCTTGATATCTTTACTTCTTATATAGAAGTTCCCTCCATCGACAACTCATGGAAGGTCATGGTCGATGGAAAAGAGGTAACAGTTAGGTTATCTGCATTCATCGCAGGTATCGCTATTGCAGTAGCTCTTATTGCGATTACTGTGATGAAGCGTGCTAAGAAGGCTAAGAAGGGCTATAAGCAGGAACCTATCGTATCGCAGTTCGCAAAGATCATCATTATTGATGTACTTATACTTGCTTACTCATGGAAGCTTGCACTTTACAAGGGTATCCCTGTAATGGCACTCTGGGTACTCGCAGTAGTATTCATCTATGCTTTCATTACATCAAAGACAGCTTTCGGACGTTATTTCTATGCTGTCGGCGGTAACGAAAAGGCTACAAAGCTTTCAGGTATCGACACAAAGAAGGTTTACTTCCTGGCTTATACATCAATGTCACTGCTTGCAGGTCTTTCGGGTCTCCTTGTTGCTGCTCGTGTTGGTTCTGTAAACGGTGATACAGGTAACTCATTTGAAATGGACGCTATCGGCTCATGCTTCATAGGCGGTGCTTCAGCATACGGCGGAAGCGGTACAGTCGGCGGTATCATGGTCGGAGCTATCCTCCTCGGTGTTATCAACCAGGGTATGTCTATCAAGGGTCTTGATAACAACTGGCAGTATGTTGTCAAGGGTTCAGTTCTTCTTGTTGCTGTTATATTTGACGTTGTTTCAAATAAGAAGACAGGTAAGGCAGGCTGATAAATTAGTTTTTTACAACGGCTCGGAGCAGCATATGCTGCCCGAGCCGAAAATTTACACATCAACTCTGAAAGGATATCCGTATATGAATAATACTAAAAACGATTCCGGTAAACGTTCCAAGGCATTGACAGCTCTTACCCTGAGAATTGTTGTGGCGGTATATATATGCTATCTTGCGTTCAAGATAGCATCAGAAGAGGATACCAGCATGAGCATTGTGCTCTGTCGTGTGATAGGTGCGGTCTTTATGCTGGCAGCTCTTTCATTTGCAGTGTATTCCCTTTATACCTACCGCAGAGATATCAGGGAAGCTGACATAGCTGAAGATACGCTGAACGCTATGGAAGACGATGCAGCTGACAACAATACAGACGATACCGATAAGGAGTGAATACAACTGTATGACAATTGCAGATATAAAGGCTCTTTACGAGGAATATACAGCCGAAGCAGAAAAGGTAGAGCGTGAAAGCAAACCTGCCGACGGACTTTTCGGCATGGGCAGAAAGCCCTCGGACGATCCGTGCCATGACCGCTTTTCGGAGAAGTTGGAAGCGATGCTGAAGGAGTTCGCTGACGGAGATCCCGCCCCTGCGGAGGTATACGAGGTGCTGGAGTATATCTACAGTGCTCCTGCGGAACATAAGGAGCCCCTCAGTGTGTATTGGCTGATGAATGCAGTACAAGGTTTTACGTCAGAGCTGGTGCAGAAGCTCGAAAAGGCGGACGCGGAAAGGCTATATGTGATGTACCGAAAAGAGTATCCCCGCTGGAAAAGGCTGCCTGTTCAGAAGAAAATATTCTCTGAACTTGACAGGCTGAGAAAAAAATAACATCGTGCAGCTCATTAAGAGCTGCTTTTTTGTTTATATGGCATATTTTTGTGAGAATCATTGAAAAACAGTGTGGAAAGTGGTATAATATTAATAGTCGGATAGGGGAGTGTGATAACTATGTATGTCATTCTCGATTTTATCTCTGAAAGATACATGACGCTTATGATACTTTTCGGACTTGCATCTGTAATCTACGCCAACAGAAAAAGCAAGATAGATAAGCTTAACATCATTGTTATCATGATGATGATATCCCTTGTGATAGTGGTATGCGAGTTCACAGAGGACTGGTGCGATAAGTATAATAAGGATTACCGTATCCTTTACGTCAAGACTATGCTGGTGTACTGGCTGTATCCGCTGATGGCTCTGCTCGGTATATATCTTACAGTTCATATTAAGAATAAGCTGCTTCTGGCAGTTCCTCAGTTCGTGAATATGGTCATTACGGCAGTCGATCTTACGGGTACGGGCTTTGTGTACAGTTTTTCGCAGGATCACAGCTTTCACGGCGGACCTATGAGAGGTATGCAGTTTTTCGTAATATGTTTTTATTCCGTGCTTTTTGCTTATTATTCCGTAAGGTATATACGGTCTGAAAACAAGGCGAGGGGACTTATCATGCAGTTCATCATTGTAATGATAATCGTCACGATATTGGCTGAATACATGAATTTTGCATCAGGATATGCAGATGAAGTGGTCGCGCTGTCATTGTTTGTGTACTACTGCTATCTGGCGACTGTTCATCAGAGTAAGGTCGATGCAGCTCTGCATAAGCGGGAGCTTGAACTGGAACAGAGCAAACTGACGCTGCTGATGACTCAGATCAAGCCGCATTTTATCAATAATTCGCTGATAGCCGTTCGGGAGCTTTGCTACGAAGACCCCGAAAAGGCTGCTGAGCTTATCAACCACTTTTCACTGTATCTGAGAAATAACATCGAGGCTGCGGATAATCAGATGATACCGTTCACTAAAGAGATAGATGCGGTAAAGGAGTATCTTAACCTTGAATATGCGGATTCGAGCAAGGCTTTCAAAACGGTGTTCGAGCTTGGGTATACTGATTTTGAGCTTCCTTCGCTCAGCGTTGAGCCGCTGGTGGAGAATGCTGTAAAGCATGGTGTGGATAGATATTCGGAAAAATCGGAAGTGCGAATAATCTCATACAAACAAGGGGATAATGTTTTTATTGAGATAAGAGACAATGGCAAGGGCTTCGATATGAACAAGGAAACGCTTGGAAAGGGAGGCATCGGACTGAAAAATGCTGCTAAGCGTCTTGAACTTATGTGCGGAGGTGAACTCAATATCGACCGTGATGACGGTTGGACTGTAATAAGGATAAGGATATGCGATAAAAATTAGGGGGAATTAAAGTGAATACTATAACAGTGGACGATGAAAGATTTGCTGTGAATTCATTGCTTAGAATGATGAAAAAGGCAGATCCCAACGGAAATCATGTTGGAACGGTATACGTTGAGGACTTTTTTGAGTACATAAAGAATCATGAGGTGGATATCGCTTTCATAGATGTGGATCTTTACGATACGGACGGCATCGCTATCACAAAGAAGCTTTCAAAGATGAAGCCTGATCTGAATGTTATTATCTATACGGGACATTCGGAGTACAAGGCGGCAGCTCTTGATCTTTTTGTGAGCGGCTATCTGGTAAAGCCTGTCAGTGAAAGTGATCTTGCCAATGCTCTGGCTCACCTCAGATATCCCATAAAGGGAAAGACCGAAAGTATGCTCAGAGTGCAGTGCTTCGGCAGCTTTGCTGTTTTTAAAGGTGATGTTCCCGTAGTCTTCAGCAAGTCAAAAACTCTTGAATTGCTGGCTTATCTTGTATTTAAGCGCGGTGCAATGGTCACAATGAGCGAGCTTATGAGCGTATTATGGGAGGATAAACCCGTAACTGCCAGCAACAGTTCGTACCTTCGTCAGATAATCTCAGAGTTGAGACAAAAGATGAAGAATATTGGCGCTGATGATATTATCATCAAGAAGCGCAACGGGATATGTATAGATGTATCCAAAATAGAGTGCGACTGGTACGAACACGTAGACGGCATAAGACCTGTAAAGCGCTCGATAGGCTTTATGGAGCAGTACCAGTGGGCTGAGAGAGCTGATCCGTTCCTGCACTGATATACTGCGAAGTCATACTGTTCGGAACGGAGGAGAAATATGGATAAGGTTCGCAGACATATTGTCTTTTACGGATATGTTCAGGGAGTAGGCTTTCGCTGGAAGGCGAGAAGCACAGCCTCAAGGCTCGGTGTGAGCGGCTGGGTAAGAAATCTTGACGATGGCTCAGTGGAAATGGAGGCAGAGGGCAATGAAAGGGATATCGAAGATCTCATAAGCGCTCTTGAAGAACATAGATGGGGAAGCGTTGACCGAATTGAATCGGAGTATGTACCCATACACGGAGATTACAGCTTTGAAGTAAGATAGATATTAATGAAAAGCCCGAAAGTGCATTTTTATGCGCCTTCGGGCTTTGATACTTTCTGTTTACTTGTGCCAGCAGCTATTGAGGAAATCTACTCTGCTTTGCAGCCACTGTGCCAGAAACTCTGCTGCCTGCAATTCATTTATGCAAGCCTTTGCAGGCTCAGAGAGCTCGTTCACAAAGTCGGAATTCATAATGATATTGTTCCACTTGCGGTAATTGTTCCTGAATTCATCTTCGAGTTCGGTGCTGTCCTTGTTTATGAGCTTTATCATGCGTTCAAACACGCCGCTGTCGTAAGCTTTTGTCCATTTGTCCTTTATTTTGCTCTGATACCAGTCCTCGTGAGCGAGCACAACGAGCCACGGATTAATGGTATCGTATTCTCCGCCGCCTTTTGTTCCGCCGTTTACATCGGGGACGAGATTTGCTGCATAGAAGCCTGTACCGTCAAGGCAGCGATCCTTGTTGCCCATTGACGAGTCAAAGTCCCATGGAGCTTCAAAGGTGAGCTTCTTCTTTCCGTCTGCACTGAAATCAGCGTCCATGTAGAAGCTTGACCAGTATATATCGGCATCACAGGTGAGTTCGCTGATAATGTACGTATCAACAAGAGAATCTATATCCACGACATTTTCCACAGCCTGCTGAGGAGTGATATCCTTGCTTTCGGTGATGTTTTTGAAGTTTTTATCGAATACAAAGGCTTTGTCGTTATAGGCAGCTTCGTACATGATCCTGTAGACGTTATTCACGAAATTTTCGATAAAGTCATGCTGCTCCTGAGAATTTATGGTGCTCTTTATGGTTATGCCGACTTCCTTCTTAGGGTCGTTCTTTGACATGGGCAGACATCTTACATAGCTTCCCTTGTCGTCTTCGCCGTTGAAAGGTATAAGAGGAGCGTTATCAGCAAAATCCAGTGAAAACTGGTGGAGTTCGTCTTCATTGTAGAAATATCCGTCATATTCAAGAAAATAGCCGGTGTCCGTACCTGTGTAGTCCTTTGCAGGCTCGGCGATATTGACTCTTGCGGAGCTTATCTGCTGCATCTCGGTCAGAAGGTACACACCGTAGTATTCTCCGTTTATCTCCACGCTTACCAAGTCTGAATCAGCAGCGTACAGCCCGTCGTCCTTCATTATCTCCCGTGAGGCGTAAAGGGCGGACTTGTTCCTCAGCATTGAAGCGTCCTTGTATTCAGCGAGAAGGAGCCAGTTTTTCTGCTCAGCTCCGTCATTGAGTCCGAGCAGATTTTGTTTTTCCGTAAATTTTATACGCAGAGGCTTTTTGTCGTAGGTGGTAGTCCAGTTTCCGCGTACCTTGACCTGAGCTTCGGCAGGGGCAAGAAGGCTTTTGCCGTCGCTGTCCTTGAGAGTGACGGTACAGGTCTCATAGTAGGGCTCGATAGGGATCTTGTAACTTTTGTCCCATGTTGTGATACTCTCAGCAACGTGCCGTGATACGGGGAGATTCACAAAATCCAGTACATTGGCGTCCTTGTTCTGAGTTTCAATGGAGAGAACAGGCAAAGTGCTCTGTTCGCCGCTCAGGTTCTCCTGAGCAGGTGTGTCGTTAGTTTTTGCATTTTCTGTTATATCTTTTTCAGATGAGCAGCCAAAAAGCAGTACAGCTGCAAGAGAAATTGATATCAACTTTTTAAGCTGTTTCATAGTATTAACACCTCTTAGATCAATATGTGTTCATTGTATCACAATTTATGATGCCTTTGTCAATAAAAAACTGAGCCACAGCGCTAATAAAAAAGTGAGCCGGTTTTGATAAAAAAATAATGAGCCACTAATCATTATTCATGGTCGAGTCGATGCGGTAAGATGAGCTGCAGTTCATATTAAGAACGA
>NZ_JAILNU010000080.1 GCF_024691275.1 Ruminococcus sp.
ACAAATCCAGATATACTTGAAGAGCTCCTGCCGTGGAATAGATCTGTACAGAAAATTTGTAAAGCATTATGAGCAATAGTAATCCCCGAGCCGCAGCTCGGGAATCTTTCATTTACAGGTGGTATGTTATTGAGCGGTTACGTTCAATGCCTTTTCAAGAGCCTTTCGTGCTGCTTCAATAATGCCCTTGGAGCTGTATGTTGCACCTGAGCAGGCATCAATACCGTCAGCGCTTCCCTTAGCGCCTATCTGCGGAATGACCTTATTCATGGCATCGTCAAAGAAATCGGGATCGTCGTCGTCAGCCCATGCAGACATATTTGTTATTGCATCATTTTCTATGGTAAGCTTAACGTGTACCTTTCCTGCATAGCCTTCTGCTTCGCCTTCATATTCGCCGTTTTTGTACTTATATGTCGGCTGAGGCTCTGCTGTGGGAGCTTCCTCATGCTGCTCCTGTTCAGGCTCGTCATTGTGGGATTGCTCTTCCTGTTTTTCTTCTTCGCCTGAAGAAGCTTTCTCGTCTTTTTCTTTTGTGGTCACAGGCTCTGTGGATGTGGTTTTTGCAGTCTGACCTGTAACAGATATTGTTTCTGAAGTTTTTTTGCCGCTGCTTGTTGCAGCTGAGGCAGCTTCGGTGACGGCTGTAGTCGTGGGAGTGAATGTAAAGGAAGCAGCATTTTCTTCTGCGACTGCGGCTGTCTTGACCGACTTTGTTTCGGTACTGTATGCAACGACTCCTGCAAGAACCATTGGGAGAGCAAATGCACAGACACAGACTGTATCGGGAACAAGTTTCTTTTCGGGCTTTTTATTCATGATATAGTATTTCCTGAGGCGCATTACGGCATAACCGATAAAAACAGCGCTGTATACGAGGATACTGAGGAAATAGCCATCTCTGCCTTTCTGAGCCTTTGGAATGAACAGAACGAGTATATGGACATAGATACAGGCGTAGAAAATGTATGCGAGCCGCTGTATCTTTTTCCATGTTTTAGCGTTCATCTTTTTGCGGATCTTCTTGAAGGAAATGACAGTCAAAGGGGTCATGATAAGTACCATTGCAAGGCTAAGGATACTTGTTATGATAAAATCAGAGCCTGTTCTGCCGTTGATGAGATTCATGATGTACTGCAATCCGTAAGTGATTATATGTGAAAACGTGAGGATTGCCGCTGTTATGGAAAGCTCGCCGCGCACAGGCATGATCTTTTTTATGGGAGCGGATCCGTTTGGCAGAGCTCCTGCCCACATGACAACTGCCCAGAATGCAGCACCGAGAGCTCCGCGGGAGAATATACCGAGGACGTAATCGCGGACAATGCGGCTGGATATAGTTATATCGGACTTGGATATTACTACAGAAGCTATAGTCAGCACAGCTGCTGATACATAAAATGCCGCAGGACATTTTTTTAGGGGCTTGTCAAGACAAAAAGCGATAAGCATCGCTGCACAAAGTGATATCAGAAATAACATAATACATACCTCTTAACAGGATTTGACCTCCGCAGCATCAGCCGCAGAGGTCATAGTTTATCATGGAAATAATAATCAATCTTTCTTCTTCCTTAAAGCAACAGCCGATATTCCTGCGAGCGCAAGGAATGAAAGCGGCAGTGCTGCACCGTTAACACCTGTTTTAGGACTGCTTGAAGTTCCTGTAGTCTTTGAAGCGGTAGTCTTGGATTTTGAAGTTGTAGTTTTTGCGGTGGCTGCCTGTGCAGATGTAGTTGTAGTATCAGCGGACTGCGGCTTGATCTCAAAGTCCAATGGCTTATCGTAACCTGTTGCTTCGACTGTCAGCTTGTAATTGCCCGAGCCGTCAAATACAGCATTGTCGCCTGACTTTGCATCAAGCTTGATCTCGCCTGTCTTTGAGTCGATGACAGTAACGCCACGTCTGCCTGAATTGTATTTCTTATCGCCGACAGTTACAGCGGTGATATTTTTAAGGTAATTTGCAGCATCAGCATCTGAAGCTCCGTCAGCTTTTACAAGCTTTCCGTCGGAATACTTAACGGGGATATCCTCTGTAGAGAGTGTGAAACTGCCTCTGATATTGGAATATTTGCCGTTCTCGTCAGAAACTGTAAGTGTATAGCTTCCCGGCAGTACATTGTTATAGCTTACAGTATTTCCCGATACGCTGAAGCCGTCTGATACTTCGCCCTTAATCTTATAATCAGCAGGGAATGCGGAGTTATCAAATGTTACTGAACCGCTGCCTGCTTTTCCGTTATTGATATTAAGTGTTTCTGCGAACTTTAACGGGAGATAGCCGTTCTGTCCCGAAAGAGTGCTGTAGCCGCTGAGAGTAATGAATGTTACCTCAGTGATGGTCTGACCCTGTGAGCTTTTGTAATGCTCGGAAGAAAGAACGTTGCCGTGTACCTCTTTCTCCTTTACACCTGCGCCCCATGAGATAGCTCCGTTGCGCCAGATATTTTCGAGAGCTCGCATACCGTAGTCAGTACCTTCTTTAGTCTTGACAATAACTCCGTAAATATCACAGTTTGCAGGGTAACCCTTAACATTTATCTGATAGTCACCATAGTTTGAAATACCTGTAACTGTCATTTCTCCGCTGAGAGTTTCCTCACCGTCTGTATCAACAAGCTTACCGAAAGATGCCTTGCCGTTTTCGACGGTAACAGGCTTGTAAGCGGCAGGCTTTTCTGCAAGCTCTGTAAATCCGAACTTATCGGAAAGGGCTTCGAGGTCTGACTTTGCGATCTCAACAGGATAGGTAACGCCGAGGATCTTACCGCCGCCGTTTTCAGCAGCAGCGTTGAAGGTGCCGGCAGAAATTCCGCCGTTTACCCATTTCCCGTCATCGCCCATATGTCCTGTTGCATTAGCCTTCCACTTTGTAACAGTTGCGGAAGAAACTGCGTCAACGGGCACATCGTTTCTGAGCTCTGCTGCGTAGAAATCGGCATATGGAATATTCATAGTACCATAGACCTTGTCAGTATCAGCAGCAACTGCTGAAAACGAAACTGTTGAGACAGCAGCAAAACAAACCGCTGCACTGATAAGCGAACTTATCTTTTTCATTCAAATTACTCCTTTTGTTGTTAAATTGTCTGGAAAATATTTTAAAAAGATTTTTTATATTTTACAACAAATATAATGTTTTGTCAATATCTGTTCAAAATATTTTCGCAGTGTGATTCACGCAAGTTTAGAAGCCAGTTCTTTAAGCTTTGCGAGATCATCATCGGAAGGAGCTTCATTAACGATAAAGCCCTCATCACCGATAAGCTCTGCGCCTGCTGACTTTGTGCGGTCGTACCAGTTGCGCATCCACTCGCCGTCGCCCCAGCCGTAGGAACCGAAGAGAAGAACTTTCTTGCCGCTGAGAGATGTCTCGATATTTGTGAAGAATGGCTCAAACTCGTCTTCCTCAAGAACCTCAGCTCCCATTGCAGGGCAGCCGAAAGCAAATGCGTCATAGTCGGATATATTGCCGCTGAATTCTGATACAGAGAAAAGTTCTGCGTTTGCACCTTCTGCGGCAGCCTTAGCCATAGCTTCGGTATTGCCTGTGCCACTCCAATAAATTACTGCTGTCTTCATAAAAATTCCTCCTGATATTTTATAGTCCGGAACAAGTCCAGACCATGATTTAATCTATCGAACAGGATATCCCTGCAACGATCATATATCTTGAATGTCTGCTGTGCTTTTTCGGCGTTTTCGTATACCTTCCAGTAGCCGCAAAGCAGACAGTTCTTTCCGCTGTTGGTGATGAAGCCGCGGATATCTTCCACGGGATAGCCGAGAAAAGCACCGATCTCGTGGGGAAAACTGCCGCAGACCATGCGTCCTGCAAGTATATCTAGCTTTTCCTCAAGGCTCATGCTGTCTGCATAGCCGTATTCGGTGAGGAAGCGGCGGACCTGCGGCATATCAAGCCATGCGGTCAGCATTTTTCTGTTGTAAACATAAACGAGTGTGCGCTTGCGGCACTTGCAGAGCTGCAATGCTCTGAGTCCGATCTCGTCAAGTTTTTCAGTGATGGTATCAAGGTATTCTGCCATAATGTCTTCGTTTCTGTCAAAGGATATGAGGTTCGCGCACTTAACTCCGAGAAGAGTCGGAGCGCTGTGGAATGCCATATCTTTTTCGATCGCAAATCTTTCAGCTTCGGACATTTCTTCCTCCTTTATATCCTGACAGCAGCTGCTTCAGAGCACTTACGCTTGAGCTGTGAACGTGCTCAACAGGTACGCCGTTTTTTTCTGAGCTCTTTTTTACTGCGCCCAGCATTTTATGGGAACAGGTTCCGGTGAATACCACCATAAGATCAGGAGTGCCAAGCTTGTTCTCGAAGTCAGCAGGCATCTGAGTGAACACCTTTGATTTATGATTGAATGATCTGCAAATATCCTGATAACGTGTTGCCATGCGGTCATTGCCGCCAACGATTACTATGCTCATATATTCCTCCTTTGGTAAAAGCATCTTAATAGATCTTCAGGATCAGGGACTATGTAATAAGAACACTGATCTGTTATGTATTCATAGTGATTGTATAAGTGTTAGTATCTAATAACAAGTATATGATAGCATTAATTCTTACAGTTGTCAAGGTGTACAAAAAAGATTTGTCTACGTTTTATACTTGCGATATCACCATTCAAATATTTTTGTTAGTATGCACTAATCAGAGGGATATACAGCCATTCAATGCTTATATTAAATATCAATTTCGTTAGGCTGCTGAAACAACATAATTTTGCTGAGAATAAACGCCCTCAGAGTGAAATGAGGGCGTTTTCAGACTATTTATGACATTTTCCATGCATCGCACAGTGTTCACAGCTGCAGCCGCAGCCGCCTGTGCTTTTTCCGCTTTTCTTATCTTTTATCATCTTTGCGATGATAAGTGAAACTATGGCGATAAGTACCAAAGATACCGTGATAGTTCCAAGGTTTGCAGTTAACCATGCGATCATTTTTATCACGCCTTTACCTTTATATTGCCTTTGAACTTTGAAGCCTCATGGTACTTCTTAACAAAGAGCATATAGCACATGAATATGAGTATCAGAGCTGCTGCGATAACGCCGATGATATTGGCATCGCCTGTGAAAAGTCCGCCGAACTGTGTTACCATAAGTGCAATAGCGTAAGCAAATCCGCACTGATAAATAATAGCAAATACAGTCCATTTAGCGTTGTTCATCTCACGCTTGATGGCACCGATAGCTGCGAAGCACGGAGCGCAGAGGAGGTTGAACAAGAGGAAGGAAAATCCTGTGATGCTTGTGAATACAGCGCCGATATTCTGCCAAACGGTGCCGTCGCCGCCGCCATAGAGAACGCCCATAGTTCCGACGATATTCTCCTTTGCCACAAGTCCTGTGATAGAAGCAACGGCTGCCTGCCAGTTGCCCCAGCCAAGAGGAGCGAATATCCATGCGATAAGTGAACCGAATGCTGCAAGGAGAGAGCTGTCGAGCTGATCCTCTTCCAGCATACCGAAGCTGCCGTCAACTGTTCCGAAACGTGACAGGAACCATACAACGATAGTGGAGATGAGTATGATAGAACCTGCTTTCTTGATGAATGACCAGCCGCGCTCCCACATTGAGCGGAGAACATTGCTGAGTGTAGGCATATGGTAAGCAGGGAGCTCCATAACGAATGGTGCAGGCTCACCTGAGAACATTTTCGTCTTTTTGAGCATGATGCCCGATATGATGATAGCAGCCATACCTATGAAGTAAGCCGATACGGAAATTATTGGCGAGCCGCCGAAGATAGCTCCTGCGATCATTGCGATGAAAGGTACTTTAGCGCCGCAGGGAATGAATGTGGTAGTGATGATGGTCATACGTCTGTCGCGCTCGTTCTCGATGGTTCTTGATGCCATGATACCGGGAACTCCGCAGCCTACGCCGACGAGCATAGGAATGAAGGACTTGCCCGAGAGACCGAACTTTCTGAACACACGGTCGAGTACGAATGCTATACGAGCCATATATCCGCAGGCTTCAAGGAAGGCAAGCAGGAAGAAGAGTACGAGCATCTGCGGAACAAAGCCGAGAACTGCGCCAACACCTGCAATGATGCCGTCGATGATAAGTCCCTTGAGCCAGTCGGCTGCGCCTGCCTTGTCGAGACCGCTCTCAACAAGTGAAGGGATACTTGGTACGAATACGCCGTAGTCGGCAGGATCGGGCTCGTCGCCTATCTTCTCGACTGTTGCAAGAGCGTTCTCATAATCTTCGATAGTTGCTGTTTCGTCAGTTGTTTCAAGAGTTTCCTCGTCTTCAACGGAATACGTGAACTCTCCCTCGGGAGCGCTGCCGTTTTCCTCAACGTAAGCATCATAGGCGTCAATTATCTGCTGAGCTCCGGCATACTCATCAGCGATCTCGGAATAATCAGATGAACCGATACCGAACAGGTGGAAGCCGTCGCTGAAAAGGTTATCGTTAGTCCAGTCGGTAGCCCATGCACCGGGACCTTTCATGGCAATGAGGTATACAAGGGTCATTATCACCGCAAATATAGGAAGTCCCAGCCAGCGGTTCGTAACGATCTTGTCTATCTTGTCGGAAGCAGTAAGGCTTCCCGCATTTTTCTTCTTGTAGCAAGCCTTGATAACGTCAGCTATGTAAACATATCGCTCGTTGGTGATTATGCTCTCTGCATCGTCGTCAAGCTCCTTTTCGGCAGCCACTATATCCTCTTCGATGTGCTTCTGCACATTTTCGGGGATACTCAGCATTTCAAGCACCTTTTCATCACGCTCGAAGACCTTGATAGCGTACCAGCGCTGCTGCTCCTCGGGCATATCGTGGAGAATGGCTTCCTCAATGTGAGCGATTGCGTGTTCAACAGGTCCGCTGAATGTATGCTGGGGAACGGTCTTGCTGTTTTTAGCAGCATTTATTGCAGCTTCTGCTGCTTCGTCAACGCCCGTGCCTTTAAGAGCGGATATCTCGACTACCTTGCAGCCGAGCTGTTTGGAAAGTTCGTTGATCTTGATAGTGTCGCCGTTTTTGTTGACAACGTCCATCATATTTATTGCAAGTACAACCGGTATACCAAGCTCAACAAGCTGAGTTGTGAGGTAGAGGTTTCTCTCCAGATTGGTACCGTCGATGATGTTGAGTATAGCGTCGGGTCTTGTTTCGATGAGGTAATTTCTTGCAACGACTTCTTCGAGAGTATATGGCGACAATGAATAGATGCCGGGAAGGTCAGTGATGATGACATCGCTGTGTTTTTTCAGCTTTCCCTCCTTTTTCTCAACTGTAACTCCGGGCCAGTTTCCGACGAACTGGTTTGAACCTGTGAGCGCATTGAACAGAGTGGTCTTGCCTGCGTTCGGGTTGCCTGCAAGTGCTATTCGCAGTTCCATTAATATCTTCCTTTCAAGTTATTTAAAACTAACCGATAATTAAAATAATACGGAACGCCGCGGGAGGCGTTCCCTGCAAGTTTATTCGACTTCGATAAGCTCGGCATCTGCTTTTCTGAGTGAAAGCTCATAGCCGCGTACCTTTATCTCGATCGGATCACCAAGAGGTGCTACCTTGCGGACAAATACTTCCGTACCTTTAGTGAGACCCATATCCATTATGCGTCGCTTGATAGCGCCCTCACCGTGAAGTTTTTTCACCTTTGCTGTTGAGCCTACAGCAGTTTCTCTAAGTGTCTTCATATTCTCACTCCCATCAAACCATGATCCTACGTGCCATATCTGCACTAATAGCGATACGGGACTCCTTGACCTTAACAATGACATTTTCGCCGAGCACGTTTATCAGCGTGACTGTTCCGCCCACAGTAAATCCCAGGTTTTCGAGATGCTGACGTATCTCGGGAGTACCGCCGAGCTTCTTGATAGTCAACGCTTTTTCAGGTTCTGCTAAACTAAGAGGCATCATTTTTCATCCTTCCGTTTCATTTGTTTTTTGCTGACGAATCATAGTGCGATATACTGATAAATAAGTTAGTATTCTATAACGATTAAATAATAGCACTCGTGATATGATTTGTCAATGTTTTGGTATGCTGATTACACTAAGTTTGTATATAGTAACAAATTGTAAGTTTAATCTAACAAATATTTTGTTGCTAAGTAAAGCATTCTGCATAAATACAACTTTTGACAGGTAAGGAACGGCGCAACACATTAGAGTTAGACTGTGGTAACACAAGTTGATAAATAATGTTGCGAATAGACAATAAAATATAAAACTTGCAAAAACTTTTATGAGTTTTTGCAGATGATGCGAAAGTGTATTGACAAGAATTATGAGCAGTGATAAAATAAAAAAGCTTTAATGTTTGCAGTTGCTAACTGACGAACTTTCGTAAGGAGAAAACGTTTAAAAAATGGTAGAATTGATTTTTGGAATATGTATTGTATTATTCGTTGTGGATATTTTTCCTGCTGCATCGGTAAGTCTTGCCTGCTGCACGGCATTTGCCGCATTGGATATTTGCAGTGTGACTGAGGCATTTGCGGGCTTTTCAAATGATATCGTTCTTGTTGTTTTTGGTACGGAAATATTCGGAATAGCTTATCAGGAAAGCGGACTTTCGAGATTGACTGCAAGAAAGATAACAGCTCTTTCAAAAGGAAAAGAAAAGAATATCATCATAGCTGCGGGCGTAATAGCGGCAGCTCTCTCGGCGTTCCTGAACAATCAGGTGGTTTGCTCGCTGATGCTGGTCATATGCATCACTCTTGCAAAGGAACTGAAGAATATCAACGTCCTGAATATTACTTTGCCTGTAATTTATCTTGCTATTCTCGGCGGACAGTGTACCCTTATCGGAGCTCCTGCGACGCTGGTAGCTTCATCAATGGCTGAAGGAGCGACAGGAAAGGGAATATCAATGTTTGAGCTTCTTCCTATGGGTGCGATAATTTTATGTGCTGGACTTTTGTATATCTGTGTTTTCTCACATAGGAAAGGGGAGAAAATGTGGAAAACACGCGGTGGATTTGATCTTATCGTCAGTGAAGAAACACTGGAAGTTGACAGGAAAAAGTGTGCGGTAACTCTTTGTGCAGGCGCGGCAATGCTCATAGGTTTTGTTACGGGAGTTGTTTCGGTCGGCATTGCATCACTGGTGGGAGCGCTCATCTGCTTGTTCGGAAAGGCTGTTAAGCAGAAGGAGAGCTTTGCGAAGATCGACTGGAATATTCTTATATGGCTCGGGTGCAGCATCGGTATGGCGAATGCTCTCAACAAGAGCGGCAGGATACAGGATCTATGTGAATATATTTCAGCTGTACTGCCTGAAAATACATCACCTGTTTTACTTTTGGCAGCTATCGTGTTTGTAACAATGGCAATAAGCAATCTCATTTCAAATACTACTACAGTAATGATGATAATGCCGTTTGCAATTGATCTTGCTCAGAGATGCGGTTATTCTGCAAGACCGTTTATTATCGGAGTTACCCTTGCTTCGGGACTTGCTGTGCTTACTCCGTTGTCCTGCGGATTTATCGGAATGACAACGAGGGTGGGATATAAATTCAGTGATTACGTCAGGTACGGAGCGGGATTTCAGCTGTTTCTGTACGTCTTGACAGTTTTATCGACCTGCTTGTTTTACAGCTTCTGAGATGTAAGCTTTATTTTTTGATACAGAGTTAGTTTGTACTAATATCCGGCAATGTTATTGTACTATTTGCGTTGTTTATAAGCATTTATGCTTAAAAATAGATAAGGAGAGATTTTATGAGTAATTATTCAACCAACAGAGATTGGGAAAAATGGTTCCCGTTCTCGACCTATCCACTTGATGACAGTACGCATTTGAAAGTGATATGTTTTCACCATGCAGGCGGAAGCGCCTCTGTTTACAGAAGCTGGACGCAGATCAAAGGTGAGTTCAACTTTATTGCTGTAGAATTTGCAGGAAAAGGCACGAGAAAAAGTGAGAGATTCATTACAGATTTTGCAGAAATCGCTCCGTCCTTATGCGAAGCTGTAGATAAGCTTGTGGGCAGCGAAGAATATATTATTTTCGGTCACAGTATGGGCGCTGCTGCTGCATTTTATACTGCTGACTTCATGTCAAGACTTTACGGTCATAAGCCAACGGAAATTATCGTGGCATGCAGACACGCTCCTCATGTTGAGCTTGAAGGGGAATTCAAGTCGTACATGGACGATGAGGCTCTTATTGATGAGCTCAGAAGGTATAACGCGACTCCGAAGGAGATACTTGAAAACAGAGAGATACTCGATTTTCTTCTTCCTTCCATCCGCAAGGATTACGAGCTTAACGACAGCTTCCGCTATCATGAAGAGATGCTCGATGTGCCTGTGATAGCTCATTGCGCAACCGATGACGAAGACGCAACAAAAGAGCTTATGGAGGCTTGGAGCGAGGTTACTTCCGAAGATTTCTATATAAAGGAATTTGAGGGCGGTCATTTCTTTATATTCGATATGGGTATGGATTATGTCGGCGAACTGATGGAGGAGATCGACCAGTATTGTTATGTTGGAGGCAGAAATGATAAAGTTGATTGATACTACTATCGGCAGGATATTGAAAGATCGCTCCGACAAACTGAAGGACTCATTTTTTATCACTGAAACTGTGAATGACAGATCGGTAACTTATGGCGATTTTTCCGAAAGCACCGATATCATCGCAAGAGCCATGCTTGGTTCAGGACTGAAAAAAGGCGACCATATAGGTATAATGTGCGAGAACGGTATAAGATATGTTGAGCTCATTCTTGCAGCTGCAAAGATCGGCATCGTGGTTGTTCCCATAAATGTAAATTACTATGTTTCTGAAATAAGCCGCGTTCTCAGACACGCGGATATAAAAAACTTGTTCCTTGATTCCTGCTTCCGTGACAAGCAGAACTGGGAACTTGTTCAGCAGGCATGGTCGGAGCAGAATGAGGATCTTCTTCTGGAGCGCGTTGTACTTGCTGATGACAGGCTTTCCGAGGACAGAGCAGTAAATTTCGTAAGGTGGAACGCCTTTACCGAGTATGCTTCCCTTGTATCTGCTGAGGATATGCGCAGAGTTTCGGACAGCGTTACAAGTGACGATCTTTATGCGATAATGTACACATCGGGTACGACTGCTGACCCTAAGGGAGTAATGCTGAGACAGTATGCTGTAATAAACAGCTGCCGATATGCTGTTCACGGAATGGGAATGGACAGCAGCGAAAAGCTTTGCACACCGCTGCCTCTTTTCACCACCTTCGGAACAGTTGTTGCAATACTCATGACACTTATCTCGGGAGCACATCTGCTGACCATAGACTGTTATACACCTCAGAAGATGCTCTCAGCGGTTGAAAAATACAAGGCTACGATGATGATGGGTGTGCCCACAATGTTCATCAATATGATAAATCTGCCCGAATTCGCAGAATACGATCATTCCAGTGTGAAAAAGGCTGTTATCGGCGGAGCTATATCATCTGAGGCGCTTATGAGAGATATTCACGATTCCTTCGGACTTGAATATATCACAGGTATCTACGGAATGACGGAAATGAGCTGCGGCTGCACTATCTCTGTGCTTGATACAGATAAAAGGAGACAGCTGACCACTGTCGGCAAGAGCTTTGACAATATGGTCATAATGGTAGTCGATGAAAACAACAATGAAGTTCCTGCGGGCATGGTCGGAGAGATCGTCACAAAGGGCTACCATGTTATGAAGGGATACTATAAAGACCCCGAAATGACTGCAAAGACCATAGACAGCGACGGCTGGCTTCACAGCGGAGATCTCGGCTACGTTGATGAAGAGGGATATTTCACTATCATCGGAAGGAAAAAACATATAATCATAAAGGGCGGATATAATATCGCTCCCGATGAAATAAGCGAAAAGATCGAGGAATATAACGGAGTTATAGTTGCTGAGGTCGTTGGAGTAAAGGATAAGGTATACGGTGAAGAGATAGCAGCTTTTGTACAGACCGCAGGTAATGATATCGACCTTGCCGATGTGCGGAACAGTCTGTTCGGAAAGATAGCAAAATACAAGATACCCAAGTATTTTTTCAGAGTTGATGCATTTGAGTATTCTCCAGGTGGAAAGGTGCAGAAGTTCAAACTTGAAAAACTTGCCATGAGCCTTGTGAAAAAAGGTGAGGGAGTATGCTGAGGATATTATTGATCGTGTTATTGGTCGTAATAGGTATATTTTTACTGCTTTTCCTGAGCTTTTTCATGAACTACAAAATGCGTTTCGGAAAACGTGTGAACGGAGAAAATGAGCCGCATCAAGAGGATTTTCCCGACCTTTTATACGAAAAAGGCAAGGTAAGGTCATCTGCGGCTGAGCTTGCGACCTATCTTTATCACAAAAGAAACAGCAGAACCGACAAGCTTTTGGTATTTGCACATGGAGTGGGGGTCACACACCGTTCGTACCTGTATGAGATATGTCATTTAGTTAGCAAAGGCTATCAAGTGCTGGCATTTGATTATACTGCCTGTGGAGAATCAGGCGGAAAATCAATGATCGGTTTTCCGCAGTGGATAGTTGATCTTGAGAACGTGCTTGTTTCAGTGGAGCGTGATGAAAGGTTCAAAGATGCGGACATTCAGCTTGTCGGTCACAGCTTCGGTGCATATGCTGTCACAGCTGTTATGAATAACAAGCATGAACGTGTGTCGGCAGTGACTGCGCTTTCGGGAATAAACAGCGGCAGAGAGTTTTTCACTATGTTCGATAATATTATACTGAAATTTATATTCGGATTCTACAATTTCTGCAATACGGTCTATGAAAATAAAGTTTTCGGCAAGATAGGCGAATATACAGCAGTTGGAGGAATTGAACGATCAGGTGTCAGGGCACTGATCTATCACAGCAAAGATGACAGGACAGCTCCGTGGAAAGTTAGTATCTCTGCAAAAGAGAAGCAGATAAAGAATAAAAATGCTGTATTCAGGACTATAGACGGACACGGACATATGGTCACAAGGGTACGCGGCAAAAAAGGCAGGCTTGACGTTGAGGTAATGGCTGATATATGCGATTTTTTAGAGAATAAGGAGAAGAATAAATGACCAGAAATGATATCATAAATGTGATAGGAGAGTATATTCCCTTGTCCGTATCTTCGGAAGACATTGACCTTGTGAGAGCAGGTCTCAATTCCATACAGATAATGTCTCTCGCAGGAAAATTCAGGAGAGAGGGGTATAATGTCTCCTTTACAAAGCTTATCTCCTCGCCGACACTGTCGGCATGGGAAAAGCTCATTTCCGAAAAGAAGATGAGAAAAAAGAAGAAAGCTGCTGCCGAGACAGTGACGGATCACAGTCCGTTTCCGCTTACGGATATCCAGTATGCGTATTGGGTAGGAAGAAATGAGGGACAATATCTTGGCGGCAACGACTGTCACCTTTATATAGAGACTGAATGCAGTAATATCTCGGTAAGCCGCCTTGAAGCTGCATTCAATGAGGTGAGGGCTGCACATGGTATGCTCCATGCTGTGTTCAACAGCGACGGTACACAGGAGATCCCCGAGAGCTTTCAGGAAAAGCGTATCAGGGTCAATGATCTCAGAGGTAAAAGCGAAGCCGAAAAGACTTCGGAATGTGAAGCTGTAAGAAAGCGTCTTTCGCACAATGTTCTTGATATTGAACATGGTGATGTTATGGGACTTGAAGTAACGGTGCTGAATGACGAGCTTTATCATATACACTTTGATTTCAGCCTTATCGTTGCTGATGTAGAGAGTATCCGCATCATTCTGAGAGATCTTGAAAAGGCTTATAACGCGCCTGGTACACTTGAAAAAAGAGATCTCCTCGAATTCAAGAAATACCTTGAAGCGAAGAACAATGAAAAGTATGATGGGGAAAAGTGCAGGAAATACTGGGAAGAGCGTCTTGAAGCTCATAAATTCACACCGGATCTTCCTGTATCATCAAGCTTTGATAAAAATGCAAGACCTGAGTTCAGAAGAAAAGAGACATGGATAAACGCTGAGAAGTGGAGCAGGATATGCAATATCGGAAGAGAACGTGATTTTACTCCTGCAATGATACTCATGAGCGTATACGGCTATGTGCTCAATAAATGGAGCAATGATGATAAATTCGTTATCAATATGCCTCTCTTTGACAGAAATCCCGAGTATCTCAGCAACATAAACCGAGCTGTTGCTGATTTTTCAAACCTGATACTTGTGGGCGTGGATTACAGTGAGAGACTTACCTTTGCAGAGCAGGTCAGACGAAATCAGGACGGTTTCAGGCGTGATACCGAGTACAGCAGATACTCAGCTGTAAAAGTACTCAGAGATGCTGCTAAAAAAGCAAAAACAGGCATAGTATATGCTCCTGTTGTATTTGCCTGCAATACAGGCGATGAGCTGTTCTCGCATGAGTTCACGGAAACATTCGGCAAGGACGTATATATGCTCTCTCAGACTCCGCAGATATGGATAGACTTCCAGTGCTTTGACAAGGACGGCGGTATGCACCTTATCTGGGATCATGTTCCTGCAATGTTTCCTGACGGCATGATCGACGATATGTTTTACTCGCTGGAGCAGCTCTTCCTGTGGCTCGCAGAAGACGAGAAGAACTGGGATATTGTTCCAGAGCTGAAAACACTGTATCATATCCCCGAACTCAGATATGTTCCCGATGAAGAAGTTGAAGCTTCCGGATACGGACTGATAAGCGGACTTCTGAAAAATGCAGAGAGAACACCCGAAAAGACCGCTCTTATTGATGCAGTGAGCGGAAGAAAGGTCACTTACGGAGAGCTCATATCAGATGTAAGCGCGGCAGCTGCATTTCTAAATGAAAAGGGCATAAGAGAAGGCGAATGCGTGTCTGTATGCATGGAAAGAGGCATAAAACAGATAACTGCGATATTAAGCGTTATCGCGGCAGGCGGTGCATATGTTCCCATAAGCCGCAAACAGCCTGAAAACCGCCGAAAGTATATCTTCGATACGGCTTCCGTAAGATATGTTATATCTTCGCGCGACAGCGGCATAAGTGTTCCTGATAATACCGAGCTTTTCACGATAGATGATATGATATGCCGCGAAGGAGCTGCGATAGATCCGATTAACGGCGATAATACAGCGTATATCATATTCACGTCGGGTTCAACGGGCGTACCGAAGGGCGTTGAGATATCCCACAAGGCAGCTCTGAATACTATCTATGATGTGAACAGAAAATATGATATAGGCAGCGGCGATACGGCTATCGGTGTATCTGCAACAGACTTTGATCTTTCTGTATATGATATATTCGGTATGCTCACGGCAGGAGGAAGTCTTGTTGTTATTTCTGATGAGATCGACAGAAATGCCGAGCGCTGGGCAGAATTGGTCAATGAGTATAATGTTACTGTATGGAACAGTGTTCCTGTGCTCTGTGATATGCTTATGATAGCTGCGGATATGACGGAAACTGCTCTGCCTTCGCTGAGGATAGTTCTCCTTTCAGGTGACTGGATAGGACTTGATCTGCGCGGAAAGCTCAAAGTCGTATCCGAGAACGCAAGAATGATATCTCTTGGCGGAGCTACCGAAGCTTCCATATGGTCGAATTATTTTGAAGTTGAGGAAAATATACCTGCTGAGTGGAAAAGCATACCGTATGGCTTCGCACTTAATAATCAGGCGTACAGGATAGTGAATGAGAAGGGCAGCGATTGCCCTGCATATGCCGAGGGCGAGCTGCTTATAGGCGGTGCTGGCGTTGCAAAGGGATATATCGGAAACAAGGAGCTAACGGACAGGCAGTTCATTGTTGAGAACGGTATTCGTTGGTATAAAACAGGCGATATGGGCAGGTTCTGGAAAGACGGCATTATCGAGTTCCTTGGCAGACGCGATTCTCAGGTAAAGGTAAGAGGTCACAGAATAGAGCTTGGTGAGATTGAAACTGTACTCAGCAGTCACCCCGATGTGGAAAAAGTTGTCGTGGTCACTAAAAAGGACAAGGAAAACACCAATCACCTTGCAGCATTTGTTGTTCCGAGAACACTCGACAAGGAGCTGCCTGTACTGTCGGTAACTGAAATTATGAACAGCGGGGAAGCCGAAAAAGAAAGTGCAGCTTATTCAGACTGCAAGAGCAGACTTGATTCGGAAGCCGAGTACTATATTGAAAAGATATTCGAGAATATGGATATCATTCATGAGAATGAAAAGCTGTCCGAAGATGAGATGACGGAAAGAGCAGGTGCTCTGCCAAAGTTTGTGGGACTTGTGAAAAAGTGGGCTGAGGTGCTTGCCGAAAGTGGATACCTCAGACATGAAAACGGAAAATACTCACTTTCAGGTAAAAAGCATACCGAAGCAGCTAACAGTATCCTTAAAGCTTATGCAGATAAGTCGCCGGACGTTGTGCGCGGGAATATAAGGAGCACAGAGCTTCTTGTAGCCGAGGACATTACTGCTCCTGAGAAAATACTTAACGGATTCCCTGCTGTGTCGCGTACAAGAGATGCAGTCGCCGAGCATATTAACGAGCTTTCTCACGGCAGAAAGAAAAGCATACTCTTTGTCGATCCCCGTGATACAGCTTTCATAAGAAAACTGAGTGCTAAAAATGCGGATATCACTGCTGCTGACAGTTCACTGTATTTTATAAAACAGTACAAGAACGAACTTTCAGACTGCGGAGATATAAATTATATCCACAGAGGCAAGGAAGAGATCAGGAAATCTTACTATGATTACGTTATCCTTGATAATGTTCTGCACAAATACCTGACATATCCCGATATTATTTCCGAGGCTTATGACTGCCTTAACGATAACGGTATCCTTATTGTACTCGAACGCTCTGCGGATATGAAAATGCAGCTTATAACAGCATCGCTGCTCAATGACGGAAATGAGGAGCTTTGTCTCAGAAGCGGCGAAGAATGGAAGAGCATTATCGAGAAACTCGGCTTTACGGGATTTGCTGCGTACAATACAGAAAAGATATGCGAGTATTCCGTTAATTTCTACGCAAAAAAGGCAGCTGCACAGGTAACCAAAGAGCAATTGCAGGAACATCTGAGGAGATCTGTTCCTGAATATATGATACCTAATCTATTCAAGATCATCAGGGATATTCCTATATCCGTAAACGGCAAAGTTGACAGAAAGGCATTGATCTCGATGCTCGACAAGCTTGATATCGTAAATGAAGTGTCAGCAGTTGAGCCTCTTGTAACCGATACCGAAAAGAAGCTTGCCGAGATATGGAAAAAGATCCTCAAGGTCGATACTGTCGGACGCAACAGCAATTATTTTGTTCTCGGCGGCGATTCGCTGCTTGCAATGCATATCATCACCGAAGCAAAAGAGCTCCTGCATAAGAAGATAGGCATTGAGACTGTTTTCAATAATCCCGTTCTTAAAGATCAGGCAGCTGAGATAGATAACGCAGGACAGGTTGGCGCAGGCGAAAAAACATATGCGAAGGGCGATCCGTTAAACAAGTACCATCCGTTCCCACTCACTGATATCCAGCAGTCCTACTGGCTGGGACGTACAGGCGCATATTCGCTGGGAGACATATCCAACCACTGCTATTTCGAGCTCGACTGCGAAAAGTTTGATATCGAAAAGGCTGAAAAGGCATGGAATGAGCTCATTTCAATGCACAGCATGATGAGGGCAGTAGTTCTCCCCGACGGTCAGAGACAGAAGGTACTCAAAAAAGTTCCGGAGTACAAGATAGCTGTTTTCTCAGCACAGGAGTTGTGCAAGTCAGAAGAAGAGCTGCTCTCTGAAATGAGGAACAGTATGTCCCATTACCGCTTTGACAGCAAGAACTGGCCTGCTTTTCATGTGTGCATATCACGTTATGTCGACAAGGACAAAGTACATATCAATTTCGACAATATCATTTATGACGGATTCAGTATGTTCCATATCATGAAGGAGTGGAAGGCACTGTATGACGGCAGAACTATCGAAGCCGAGCCTTCCGATTTCTCATTCAGGGATTATGTTATCGAGACTGAAAAGAGAAAGCTTTTGCCTGAATACGAAGACTCTCTGAATTACTGGTGCGAAAGAGTGAAGGAACTTCCGCAGGCACCGCAGCTCGCGCTTAAATGCGATCCTTCGTCACTTACCGAGCAGAAGTACCGCAGACTGGAATTCAGACTTGGTAAGACCTCATGGGACAAGCTGAGAAAAAATGCAAAGGACAACGGCGTAACTCCTACAAGCGTGATGCTTGCCGCTTTCTCGGAGATACTTGGAAAATGGAGCAGATCATACCATTTCACACTTAATCTCACACTTTTCCGCAAGGAGCATATAAACAAGGACGTTGAAAAGCTTATCGGTGACTTTACTTCACTTATACTTGTTGAAGCTGATCTCAGAAAGAAGAAAAGCTTTATCAGCAGCTGCCTTGATATACAGCAGACGCTGTGGAACGAGATGAAGCACTCAAATGTCAGCGGTGTTGAAGTTGAAAGAGAGTATAACAAGTATCATCAGAGCAGCAAAGAGATAGCAATGCCTGTGGTATTTACAAGCGGTATCGGCATGGACAACGAGGACAGCGAACAGAACGTATACCTCGGCAAGATAAACTACGGCATATCACAGACTCCGCAGGTATGGCTGGATCATCAGATACGTGAGGAGGACGGAGAATTAGTCGCTTCATGGGATATACTCGATGATATCTTCTATCCTGATATGATAAATGATATGTTCAGGTGCTACAGTACTCTGGTGGAAAAGCTTGCTGAGGACAGCAGCTTATGGAAGTCATCGGATATGAGCGGTATGATTAGCATCGACTGTTCAGCTCGTGAAAAAGCCAACAATACAGCTAAAAATATACCGATCGGAACTCTCTATGATCTTTTTGAAGGATCCAGAAAGAAATACGGCGATTCACCTGCGATAATAACCTCAGATAAGCAGTTCACATATGATACTGTCTATGAGTGCGCAGGAAAGATAGCCCGCCGTCTTGCAGATATCGGCGTGAAAAAAGATGAGCTCGTAGCTGTTGTAATGGACAAGGGCTATGAACAGGTCATCTCAACTCTCGGCATCATCATGTCAGGAGCTGCATATCTCCCGATAGATGCTAAGTTCCCGAGAGAGAGGATAAAGGAGATACTCGAGGAGGGAAATGTAGCTTCGCTTATTGTTCAGCCTCACAGAACAGCGAAAGTTGACGGCTTTACAGGCAATAAGATAGTTGTAGATGATGATATCGTAAACTGGACAGATGAAGTATACATGAAGCGTCCTGATGTTGATTCTCTTGCATATGTTATCTTCACATCAGGTACTACAGGAAAGCCAAAGGGCGTTATGATAGAGCATGGTGCAGCTTTTAATACCATTGTCGATGTGAATAACAGATTCGGCGTGGGACATGACGACAGAGCGATAGCTATATCAAATCTGAACTTTGACCTCTCTGTATATGATATTTACGGAATGTGGGCAGCAGGCGGCGCTGTCGTTATACCTGACGATGCAGGAAGCAAGGATCCTCAGCACTGGCTGGAGCTTATACAGAAATACAATGTAACGGTATGGAATACTGTTCCTGCACTTATGGAAATGATGCAGGAATATCTTGAGATGAAGAATACAGGTATTGCTTCACTGAAAAATGTTATGATGAGCGGAGACTGGATACCTGTTGAGCTTCCTGATAAGCTCAGGAAAAGTCTGCCGAATGCTGAGATGATAAGTCTTGGCGGAGCTACAGAGGCTTCCATCTGGTCGAATTATTACATTATAGATAAAGTTGACAGTTCATGGAAGAGCATACCCTATGGTTATCCTCTGGCAAATCAGCAGTTCTATATACTCAACGAGCGCCTTGAACCTTCTCCCGACTATGTTACAGGTGATCTTTATATCGCAGGCAGGGGACTTGCACGAGGATATTACAATAATCGTGAGATAACAGATGAAAAATTCATCGTTCACCCCGAAACAGGCATACGTCTTTACAAGACAGGTGATCTCGGAAGCTATTACAGCAGCGGCTGCATGAAGTTCCTCGGAAGAGACGACAATCAGATAAAGCTTAACGGATACCGTATCGAGCTTGAAGATATCGAACATACCGCAATGCGTCTTGATGGTGTCAGCAGAGCAGTTGCACATATCGTTGACAACAAGATATATATGGACGTTCTCCTTGAAAAGAATGAAGGGAATGAGTTCCTTGATATACAGAAGGAGAATGCTGAAACCGCAACAGCTGATATCAAAGCAAGTTTTGCTGATATCGTCAGCGAAGCTAAACAGTTCAACGAGAGCATTGAATATTGTCAGGAGCTTGATAATGCGGCGTGTACCGTAATGAAAGCAGTTCTTGAAAGACTGTTCGGCGAGAAGAATGTTCCTTATACAGGCAGTGAAAATGATGTTGAAAAGCTTGACCTTGATGAAATATATTCAAAGCTCATGAAGCAGTGGATAAAAGCTGTGAATACTCATGCATTTGCTGAAATACCTTCGTTGGGCATAATAAGGGAATTCTACGATAATATGATGAGCGAGACTGATACTCAGCTGGGACTTATCACAGGAAAGATAAATGTCTATGACCTTATAAGCGAAGGCAGGAGTATGATACTTCCTGCTTATATCGGCAGATTCCAGAGAAATGATACAGTCTATGCTGATGCGGTGGGAAGAAGCATCGCGGCATATTCAGAAAAGAAAAACGGTACAGTTGTTATGGAACTGGCGGGCAGAGTGAATGACAACACAAGCACGTATCTTGCTGCACTTGGCAGCAGAGGAAGCTACATCTTTACAGATGCATCATCAAGCTTCCTTGAGACAAGAGAAAAAGCAGCTGCGGAAAGTGAGGATATCTCATTCAGGCGGCTTGATCTGAACAAGGACTTTGCTTCACAGGATATAAATGTTCATTCTGTTGATATGATAATTTCAGATAATTCCATACATCGTTCGGACGATCTTGATATCACTCTTGAACAGATAAGGAATACGCTTGTTCCGTCGGGTGTACTTGTCATAAATGAAATAGTTGAGAACTACGCGCTCCAGCTCCTTACAACATATCACTTTGAGAAGGCTTATACAGGTCTGAAGGATATGAGAAGGGAAACAGGAAATGCGCTCCTCAGTCTTGACGAGTGGGTGAAACTGCTTGAAAAGCATGGATTCAGAACAGAAGCAGTATTCCCTGATGAGAATGTTGCTGCAACCCAGAGATGCATTATCGCAAGAGCTCCCGAGACTGTATATAACTTTGACAGCGAGCGTATGTCCGCAAAGCTCAGGCATATGCTTCCGAAATATATGATGCCGTCGGAGGTCAGAAGCGTTGATACGATACCGCTCTCTGCAAACGGAAAAGTTGACAGAAAGGCATTACGTGCAACATGGGTGGAAAGAGGAGCTTCGGCAGTTAAGGCGGTGCAGCGTGAAGCAACTGATGATGAAAAGCGTATCATCAATATCTGGAAGGAAGTTCTCAGGATCGAGAACGCTGCGGTGAATGACGACTTCTTTAACTGCGGCGGAGATTCTTTGAAGGCGATGAAGGTCATTCATGCTATAAATTCCGAGTTTGCTTCCGAGATAACGCTGCCTGAACTGTTTGACAATCCGACCGTTGAAAAGCTGACAGAGATCGTAAAACTGAATATACAAGAGAAAGTAGGAACAGAATATGTTGAAGGAACGATCTGACAATAAGATTAGGGCAGGACTTCTCGGTGCGACGGGTCATGTCGGCAGAGCTGCTGCCGAGACACTGATCGGAATGGAAAAATATGACGTGCATCTCGGTGTTCGCAATACCGACAAAGCGGAGGAAATGTTTCAGGGGAAAGCTGCGATACACGCAGTTGATATCTTTGACAGCAGAAAGCTCGAAGACTTCTGCCGTGACTGCGATATCGTTATAAACTGTGCAGGACCGTCCGAGCTTATAGGTGACATAGTGCTGAAGGCTTGCATAGAAACAGGTACTTTTTATGTTGATCCCGCAGGCGGACAAAGGCTTATAAAGCTTTTGTCCGCGCAGGACAGCAAACTGCGCGAAAAAAAGCTTGCGGCTGTCTCATCGGCAGGAGTATTTCCGGGGCTCACCGAGATAGTCACGAGATATGCTGCCGAAAAATACTTTGATGAAGCTCTTGAAGCAAAGCTGTATTTTGCAGGCGAAGGAAAGCTTTCGTTTAATGCTGTTGCTGATATCGGAAGTGAGATCACAACAGGATCTGTCAACGGAAAAAGAAAGGAATTCATAAGAGACAAGTTCTTCTACGAGATATCCGAAAACAGGTGCGGATATGAGCTTGATGTTGCCGAATTCAACAGAGCTTGTGACGAGCTTGAAATGGATAAGTACAGGTTCTATAACACATATCCTGACATAAAATTCCTTAACAAGCTCATGGAGGTTGCAGAATACGAGGAGAAAAACGACAGCGAGGGAAAAAAAGCACGTCTTGCAGAGTTGCAGCATTTCTATGAGGAGCGCAGTGATAAGGAGCTAACATTCCTGCGGGCTGAGATAAAAGGCTACAAGGACGGCATTTTTACAAAGAAAAAAACATCATTCAAAGCTCAAAAGGACTGGAATGTTTTCACAGGCATAATAGCAGCACTTACTGCCGATCATGTTCTCGACAGCGGCAGCGTCGGTGCATTGAGGTCTGATGAGGCAGTTCAGCCGCAGTGTTTTTTGAATGATCTGAAAAAATATGGATTGAGTGAAATAGAGGTCGATACATGAAAGTAATAGTATGCGGTACAAGATTCGGACAATTTTACCTTGAAGCTGTAAAAAAGCGCAGTGATGTGTTTGAACTTGCGGGAATACTCGCAGGCGGAAGCGAAAGAAGCAGAAAATGCGCTGAGCATTACGGAGTTCCGCTGTACAGCAGCGTTGAGGAGCTTCCCGATGATATAGAGCTTGCCTGCGTTGTGGTAGGTTCGTCCGTTTTCGGAAAATCAGGAACAGATATAGCAAAAAAGCTTATCGAAAGAAAAATAAATGTAATACAGGAACAGCCTGTTCATCAGAAAGACATACAGGATTGCTACAGACTTGCTGTAAAAAATAAGGTGATATACAGTGTCGGAGATCTTTATGTATACATGGAGCAGATAAGTGCAATGATGAAAGCGGTCAAAACGGCACTGAGCCACTCAGAGGTGCTCATGGTCGAAATGACCTGCGCTTCACAGGTGCTTTTCCCTGCGATACATATACTCACTAAGATGCTTTCCGATTCGGGATACATCACATCTGTGGACATTCTCGGCAAAACAGGTCCTTTCTCGTCGGTGAACATAAAGGTAGGCAGCATAATGGTATTGCTGAAGGTGTATAACCGAACCGACAGGCTCGCGGACGATCAGAATATGCTCCTCCTGCACAATATCACTGTGTGGACAGATCAGGGCAGCATCATATTATCTGACGATCATGGAGATATACTGTGGAAAAATCCTCTTGTCATGCCTGACAGAGATGATATCCCACGCGGACTTGCTGATAATGCTCCCGAGGAGCTTGGTAAGCTTCCGATAGAGACTATAAAGGAAAGCGGAAATGCTACCCTTGCACAGCAGCTTTCCGAGCTGTGGTGCGAAGCTATCGGCAAAGAGCTGGCTGAGCTTGCCGATGTCATCAGGGGAGATGTCCAGCGGCAGGAATATGACATTGATATGCAGCAGCTCCTGATATGCGCAAATAAATGGAAAGCTGTGACCGTTGCCATAGGTTATCCCGAATCGTCGGTATCTGACCCTGCACATAAGCTGTCGGCGTTTGAACTGAAAAGAGCTGTTATCGCCGATAAAGCTCCGACAAAGGCTGATATCACGGAAGCTCTTGAAAAGATGGACATTGCCTGCCTTGAAACAATGATGTGGGCGTATTCCTCAAAGGGACTGTTTGCGGATAAGAATATCGGGCACAGCAAAGATGAGATATGCAAGAAGTCGGGAGCATTGGAGCAGCACTATAAGCTTATGGGTATCTGGCTGGATAATCTTGTGGAGCACGGATATCTCACATACAGAGACGGAGCATATTACACCCTCGCTGTCAGGAAAGATGACAGGAATTATCAGAAGGCGTGGCGCGAGGCTAAGTTCTACTGGGAGCAGTACTTAGGACCTGTTTCGGTATACGAATATTTCCGCGACAATGCCGAGAAGATACACAGCCTTATGGACGGCACTCAGAATCCGACACTTCTTCTGTTCAAGGAAGGAAGTATGCAGCTTGCAAATGATCTTTATATGGAGACTACCGTTGCAAAGTATATGAACAGCAGTGCTGCGGAAGATCTCAGGCAGTGGCTCGGTGAATACAGAGCAGATAAGCTGAGGATACTTGAACTTGGTGCAGGTACAGGTGCAACAACTCACAGCATACTCAGGGAGCTTGAAAGTGCAGGCGATAAGGAGTATGTCTTTACTGATCTGTCGCAGTATTTCCTTGGTCAGGCAAAGAATACATTTTCTAAGTATGATTTTATAAGGTATGAGATATTTGACATTGATAAGCGTTTCGATGAGCAGGGAGCAGGTGCAGAGAGCTTTGATGCAATAATCGCCATCGGCGTTATAAATAATGCAAAGGATACCTATAAGACCATGAAGGATATCATAGATGCTCTTAAAGAAGGCGGAATTTTCCTTATGGTCGAAGCTGTAAGGGAATCGCTGGAGATAATGATATCACAGTCGTTCATGATGACAGCTCCCGAAGATGTACGCGATGAAAAAGGACAGGTATTCTACACTCAGAGCGACTGGGAAGAACTGTTCAACAGATTTGACAATATAACGTGGAAAGCGATACCTGATGCTGATGCTCCGCAGTCGGCACTTGGACAGGCATTGTTTGTGATAAGAAAGGATAAGGTGTAATATGGATATTCAGAAGTTTATTTCCGACCTGAATGAAAGAGGTATCTTCCTCTGGAAGGCTGATGAGAACCTCAGATACAGAGCAGGAAAAGAAGGCATCAAGGACGAAGATCTTAAACAGATCAAGGAAAAAAAAGCTGAGATCATGGAGTATCTCGGCAGCATAAATAATGAGCTTACTCATGATGAAGCTGCAAGATATGAGGAGTTCCCGATGACAGACGTACAGTCTGCATATAAGCTGGGAAGAAGCAGCGATTTCGAGTACAGCGGTGTGGGCTGCCATGTTTACATGGAGGTCGAGTACGATGAACTCGATGCTGCTAAGGCTGAGAGAATATGGAACAAGCTTATCCGCAGACATGATATGCTCAGATGCGTATTCCTTGAAAACGGAAAGCAGCAGATAAAGGAAAATGTCAAGGAATTCAAGATACCTTTCGAGAACGTCGGAAGTGATGAAGAAAAGCTCGGCAGGATACGTGAAGAGCTTGGTCATAAGGTATATGACCTCTCTGATTTCCCACTTTATGATATCTGCATCAGCAAGACTGATGATAAATTCATCATGCACATATCTATGGAGCTTATCATTGCGGACTGGGTAAGTATCTCCCTGCTTCTTGACGAGTTCGACCGTCTTTACAAGGACGAGAACAGTGAACTCCCTGAGATATCGGTCACATTCAGGGATTATCAGATGCTTGAGATGAAGAGCCTGAACTCTCCGAAATATAAGGAAGATGAGAAGTACTGGCTCGACAGGCTCAGTGATTTTCCTGCTGCACCCGAGCTTCCGCTTGATATAAAGGAAGATGCAGCTCCGAGATTCACCCGTTATCAGGTGAGTCTGGACCGAAATGAGTGGACAAGGATCAAGGCGCTTTCTTCTAAAAAGAGCCTTACTCCCACATCGGCTGTACTCGCTGTATTCTCGTCGGTCATCGGAACATGGTCATCAAACGAGGAATACTGCATCAATCTTACTCTCCTCAACAGAAAGATGTATAAGGGCGTTCAGCAGCTTGTTGGTGACTTTACATCGGTAAGTATGCTGAGTGTAAAGAGAAACAACAATTTCTTTGAAGCTGCAAAGGCTATCCAGAAGCAGATGGCAGACGATCTTGAGCACCGTATGTATTCTGGAGTTGAAGTGCTCAGAGAGATATCGAGAAGAAAGGGCAGCGCAAGCTCTCTCATGCCGATAGTATTTACAAGTGCAATAGGCTTCAATGACATGGAGAACGGTCATCTGACAAATATCGGCAAGTACGGCATCAGTCAGACTCCGCAGGTATTCATAGATTGTCAGGTAATGGATTCACCTGCGGGACTTACTGTCAACTGGGACGTAAGAGACGGCATATTCCCCGATGGACTTGTCAGTGATATGTTCGGTGCGTTCTCGGATATGCTCGCAAAGCTCGCTGCTGCAAATGAGAATGATGAGATCATTGCAGACAGCTTTATCCCTGCATACCAGATGAAGGAGAGAGAAGAAGCAAACTCCATAACAGGCATTCACCCTGACAAGCAGCTTCATGAGTATTTCCTTGAGCAGGCTGCTGCAAGAGAGAATGAAGTGGCAGTAATTGATGAGTATGAGGAGACCACATATCTCCAGCTGCTCCAGAGAGTGAAGTCGGTTGCAAAGAAGCTCATGAGCGAGGGCGTTGGAAGAGGAGATCATGTTGCAGTTGTAATGGGCAAGACATCATATCAGCTTGCTGCGGTATTGGGAACACTGGCTGTCGGTGCGGTTTATGTACCTATTGATAAGGAGCAGCCGCTGCTTCGTCAGAAGGCTATCCTCGATCAGATAGCTCCAAAGGCTATTATGACCTGCTCTAAGGACAAGATCGAGCTGAAATCCGAGTACGATACTATCGAAACAGATCAGCTTGAACCTTATATCGGCAAATTGGAGCTTTACCACGGCGATCCCGATGACAGTGCATATATCATATTCACATCAGGCTCTACAGGCACACCAAAGGGTGTTGAGGTGAGCCACAGAGCTGCTGCAAATACAATATTTAACCTTAATAAACGCTTCAATATAACATCTGATGACAAGGTGCTTGCACTTGCAAGACTGAACTTTGACCTCTCCGTATACGATATCTTCGGTATCCTCGGAAGCGGCGGAACGATCGTATTTACAAAGGAGGAGGGCAACCTTAATCCGGGACACTGGGCAGACCTTATCAAAAAGCATCATATCACCGTATGGAATACTGTTCCTGCTATGATGCAGATGCTGAACTTCTATTCAAACGGCGATACAAATGCAGATGTAAGTTCCCTGAGGATAGTGATGCTTTCGGGAGACTGGATACCTGTGAAAATGCCCGAGACTATCAGAAAGTTCAGTCCTTCTGCTGAGATACTCTGTATGGGCGGTGCTACAGAAGCTGCTATATGGTCGAATCTCTATCTTTATAAAGAAAGAACGGCTGATATGAGAAGTATCCCTTACGGTAAGCCTCTCGAAAACCAGAAGTACTTTGTTCTTAACAGTCAGCTGAGAGACTGCCCTGTGTGGACAAAGGGACAGCTTTTCATTGCAGGAGCAGGTCTCGCAAAGGGATATTACAACAATCCCGAGGAAACGGCAAATCACTTTATCATTCACCCTGAGAAGAATATCCCGATGTATGCAACAGGTGATATGGGAAGATATCTCCCGAGCGGCGATATCGAGTTCCTCGGCCGTGAGGATTCTCAGATCAAGATAAAGGGCCACAGAATAGAAATGGGCGAGATCGAGGCAACACTCTGCAAGCACCCTGATATTTCCTCTGCTGTTGTACTTGTGCATGAGTTCGGCGGCGAGAAGAACCTCTTTGCCTTTGTTGAGCTTGAAGAAGCTGAGGAGCAGACACACTTTGAGATAATGATGAGCGAAAAGAGCCTTACAGCCGACGAAACTGAGCTCAAGGAGTTTGTTTCCATGAATCTTCCGTCGTACATGGTACCTTTCAAGATACACATCATGGAAAAGCTTCCGCTCAATGACAACGGCAAGGTTGACCGTTCAAAGCTTAAGGAGCTATGCGACACTATCACCAAGGAGAGCATCATCGGCAAGACCGAAAATACCGACGAAGAAGACGATCCGCTCACAAACAAGATCATCGGGCTCTGGGCTGAAACTCTCGGTGTTCCCGAATTTACAGCAGATACAGACTATTACAGCCTTGGTGCGGATTCACTCAGCATCGCACAGGTGGCAAGCAAGCTCCGCGACATTATCAATGCCAGCGATGATTATAACAAGGTTCCTTACAACGATCTTTTCAGCGCTATGCTCCATGATTCAAACACAAGATCTCTCGTTAAGTTCATCAATACCTATGATGAGAGCGAGCACGTTGAGAAGACACAGAAAAAGAATATCGGACAGATAGTTCGTTACGGCGGAGGAAAGAAAGGACCTCTCAGAGTTGTGTTCCATGCAGGTGTTGGCACAATGAGCGGACTGCGTTCGTTCCTTGACAAGCTTGAAGAACAGGAGCTCGGACCTATAATCGGTATCATCGTTTCAGATTTCGATACTTACTACAAGACAGACCCGTATAAGCTTATTGAAATACTTGCAGATGACTATACCGAGCTTATCTGCGGCTGCGGCGCAAAGGAGATACAGCTCATCGGATATTGTATGGGCGGTATCATTGCTGTTGAAGTTGCGAGAAGACTGAAGCTGCGCGGTGAGAATCTTATTGATCTGGTGCTTGTTGAAAGCCAGCCAATGACATACATGGTCAAGGACGAGCTCGTAATGGAAGCGCTTTTCCAGAAGCTCCTTGATATAAATATGCAGATGCTCGGCTTCGGAGATGTTCCCGATGATGAGATAATTGCCTGCATGGGAGATGTTATCACCGAGAATAACGGAGCTATACCCAAGGGCGCAATGACTGCACTCCACGGTGAGGGTGTAAGAGAAGCAGTCGGCGATATATTCAGGAAGATGCAGGAGTATACCGCAGACGAAAGACTGATGATGTATATACGTGCAGCTGAAAAGGTGGCAGGAAAGCGTATATCAGCAGAAATGGTAAAGAGCCTCTTCTTCAACTTCAAGCAGAGCATTCAGGCTTGCTATATAGAATCAGTGCCATATATGGGCGATATCCGATTCCTTGAAGCAAAGGAGAAGATAGCTTATATCCCATGGGCTAACAATGGTGCAAAGATATGGGAAGAGGTATGCATGGGCGAATACAGTGTTGATGAGATCGAAGGCGATCATTACAGCTGCATAAAGCGAAAGGAATACCTTGACCGTCTTGTATATCTCGTAAGCAAGCCGCTTATTGAAAGGAATGACGAGAATGCATAAGGATTATGTGAAAATGGGCGTATTAAGTCCTGTTACATTTGCAGAATATGTCAGGGATTGGGCTGAAAAATATGGCGAACGCACTGCGGCTATAGATGAGGAGACCGAGATAACGTACAGCGAGCTGCACCATAAAAGCAGCCGTCTTGCGTCAGGACTGAAAAAGCTCGGCATCGGAAAAGGAGACCGTATCGCGGTACAGCTCCCGAATTGCATATCCTTTCTTCTTGTGTGCTTTGCAGCACACAAGATAGGTGCGATACCGCTGATGATACTGCCTGCAATGCGTGAACAGGAAATAGTGGGCATATTCAAAAAGGGCACTCCGAAGGCTTATGTCATTCCAGAGAGTTTTCTGGGCTTTGAGTACGGTGCTATGGCTGAAAATGCAAAGAAGCAGTGCGATTTTCTTGAATATGTCATCACCTGCGGAAATAACGGTGCCTTGACACTTGACAGCCTTTATGATGACAACGAAGCCGAGGTGTACGGCGGATTTGCGGAGCAGCCTGCGTTTCTTCTCCTTTCGGGAGGAACGACCAATACTATACCAAAGCTGATACCGAGAACTCACATGGACTATGCCTATACAGCTGTTGCAGGCGGAAAAAAATGCGGCTTCAATGAGGATACGGTCTACCTTGCAGCACTTCCTGCCGAGCATAATTTCACTCTCGGAAATCCAGGAATACTGGGAACGCTTTTTGTCGGAGGCAAGGTAGTCTTTGCTCCGACAACGAGTGCCGACGAGACTTTTCCGCTGATCGAAGATGAAGGCGTTACGGATACGTCGGTAGTTCCATCAGTGCTGAAGCTCTGGATAAAAGAGGCAGAGTATGATGAGTATGACATATCGAGCCTGAAGGTCATAATGGTCGGAGGTGCAAAGCTGGAGCGCTCTCTTGCAGAGCAGGTAAAGCCAAAGCTGGGCTGCTGTTTAAGGCAGGTATATGGTACTGCTGAGGGACTTAATACCTGCACATCTCTCGACGATCCCATAGATGTTATCGTAAATACGCAGGGAACACCTTTCAGCGAGTATGACGAGATAAAGATAGCTGATGAGAACGGCAAAGCAGTACCAAACGGAACAGCAGGCGAGCTTCTGCTCAAAGGTCCGTACACTATCCACGGCTATTATAATGCGCCCGAGCAGAATAAAACGAGCTTTACCGAAGACGGCTTTTATAAGAGCGGTGATATGGCAATGCTCACAGAGAAAGGTGATCTTGTTATTATCGGAAGAATGGTCGAGCAGATCAACAAAGGCGGCGAAAAGATACGTCCTGCTGAGGTCGAAGAGATACTGCTGTCATATGACAAGATAAAAGATGCAGCTGTCATCGGAGTGAAGGACGATGATCTTGGTGAAAAGATCGCGGCTTTTGTAGTCACGGACGGCTGTGACATCAATGAAGAAGAGGTTCGGAAGTACTTTTTTGAGAAAAAAGTTACGGGCTATAAGATACCTGATAAATTGGTGATGATTGATAAAATTCCACTGACGAAGATGGGAAAGCCCGATAAAAAAGAACTGAAAAAGATGCTTGAGCAGTAAAGATAATATAAAAATTATTCGCCTTGAAATACAGGCGAATAAATTTTTTTGCAATGTTAGCTTTACAAAACTAAGTTAGTATGATATAATATCATTTGGCATAGTTATTATATGCAAACATAATGTTATCAGGAGGTCATTTTATGAAACTTAAAGGCAAAGATCTGATGAATATCGGTATATTTACAGCAATATACCTTGTATTGACGACAATTGTCGCCGTGCTTGGCTTCATACCCATATTTATCCCGCTTCTTATCGTATTCGTTCCGATCATCGGAGGCATACCGATGATGCTGTATTATGCGAAGATAAAAACATTTGGTATGCTCACTATCACAGGTATTATCTGCGGTATCTTCATGATACTTACAGGTATGGGATACTGGAGCGTTATCACAGGATTGATTTTTGGACTGATCGCGGATATTATCGTTAAACTGTCGGATTATAAAAGCTCGTTTGCAGTAACGATCTCATATGGATTATTCTCCATGTGGCTGCTTGGAAACTACCTCCCCATTGTTTTCACAAGAGACAGCTATTACAAAGACCTTATTTCAAATTACAGTCAGGAATATGCCGATAAATTAATGGGATATATGCCATTGTGGATGATACCTGTGCTTGCGGCAGCAGGCTTTATCAGCGGTATCATAGGTTCATTTGTCGGAAGAAAGATATTCGATAAGCACTTTAAAAAGGCTGGAGTTGTATAATGAAGAAGGAATTCCTCGTCAGTGAAAAGAAGAACGAGCGTGTTGAGCTTGATCCGCGCACAAAGCTTGCGCTGCTCATTACTATAGCTGTATTTGTGCTCGGACAGACTGCAAGCAAATCCCTTGGAGCATATGTTATAGTTCTTGCGATGCTTCCAATCCTTCTGATGATGATATCGGGAAAGGTAAAAAATGCAGTAATGTTCCTGCTTATATATGTATGCTGTATGCTTGTGACGATCTACGCTGTACCCGAGCTTTCGGGAGCTTTTCAGTATGTGGTGATAGCTCTGTGCAGCCTTTTCATGCGATTCCTTCCGGGTATCGCAATGGGATATTACACTGTAACTACCACGACTGTCAGCGAATTTATAGCAGCGATGGAAAAGATGCATATCACAGATAAAATAACTATCCCGATGTCGGTAATATTCCGTTTTTTCCCGACTATATTCGAGGAATGCTCGGCGATAAACGATGCGATGAAAATGCGCGGGATAAGTCTCAGGAATGCAGGAGCACTGGCGATAGTTGAATACAGATTAGTGCCTATGCTGATGTGTTCGGTGAAAATTGGCGAGGAATTGAGCGTTGCTTCGCTTACAAGAGGTCTCGGCGGACCTGTTAAGCGGACAAATATTTGCAGCATAGGATTCAGGGCTGCGGACATCATACTGCTTGCTGTTTGTGCAGCAGCTTTTGTACTGTGTATAGTTGGAGCGATAAAGTGACGGAAGGCAATAATTTATGATAGAATTCAAGGATCTTTCTTTTAGTTATAGTTCGGGCAATGTAAACAAAAATGATGAGACTGACACAAATAATGGCAGTCTCAGGAATATTGATCTTACGGTCAGGGACGGCGAATTTGTTTTGCTTACAGGGAGTTCGGGCTGCGGTAAAACAACGCTGATACGTTTTATAAACGGTCTGATACCCAATTTTTTCAGCGGTGATATAAAAGGAGAGGTTCTTCTTGACGGGAAGAATATCTCTGAAATGTCACTTTTTGATCTTTCGTCGAGAGTGGGGTCTGTGTTTCAGAATCCCCGTTCTCAGTTCTTCAATGTGGATACCACGAGTGAGCTTGCATTCGGCTGTGAGAATCATGGCATAGAGGTATCGGAGATAAAAAAGCGTGTAAACGAAGTTTCGGAGAAGCTTGCCATCAAAAAGCTCATGGGAAGAAATATTTTTGCGATGTCAGGCGGTGAAAAGCAAAAGATAGCCTGCGGTTCTGTGGTAGCTGTGCAGCCTGATATATATGTGCTTGACGAACCGTCTTCAAACCTTGATGTTTATGCTGCCGATGAACTGAGAAAGTTCCTTGTTATGCTCAAGTCAGCAGGCAAGACTGTGGTGATAGTGGAGCATCGCCTGTATTATCTTGCAGATCTTGCCGATCGTGTTATCGTAATGAATGAAGGAACGATAAAATATGACAGTACTATGGAGAACTTCAGGAAGCTTTCCGAAAATGAGAGAGCAGGCATGGGACTGAGAGCTCTGAGTCTTACGGATGCCGCAGATGTATATAAAAAGACCGTTAATAAAGAAGCTTGTGACAGCTGGCACATTAATGACCTGAGATTCAGGTTCAAGGGAGAGAATGAAGATGTTCTCAATATTAAAGACGAGAGCATATCATCTGGCAGGATAACAGCTGTTATAGGTCACAACGGTGCGGGAAAGACGACCTTTTCACGAGTACTTTGCGGCCTTGAAAAAAGAGCAAAGGGCACTATCGAAAAAGACGGGAAAGCTTATAACAGCAAGCAGCGTCTGAAGAAATGCTACATGATAATGCAGGACGTTAATCATCAGCTTTTTACCGAGAGCGTACTTGATGAGATATTTATCAGCATGGAGGAAAAAAACGAAGATGAGGCAATGGATCTGCTGCGGCAGATGGATCTTGAAAAATACAGCAGCGCTCACCCCATGTCACTTTCGGGCGGTCAGAAGCAGAGAGCTTCGATAGCTTCTGCAATGGCTGCGAAAAGAGATATCTTTATATTTGACGAGCCTACAAGCGGACTTGATCTTTATCACATGAAACAGGTTGCCGCAGCTCTTGGAGCACTGGCTGATTCGGGAAAGACAGTCGTTGTTGTCACTCATGATGTTGAGTTTGTTCTTATGTGCTGTGATGAAGTTGTACATCTTGAAGAAGGAAACATAACTGAGCATTATGCTCTTGATTCTGATGAAAGCAGGAAGCATCTGCTGGATTTCTTCAATGTCTGACGGAGGATAGCATGGATATCTTTGATAAAACGATAGACTGCGGTGTAAATCTCGAACCCGTGATAGATACAGATGAATGTATTGTTTTCAAAATGACATCTGAAAGCGGTTCAGGAAATATGGTCGTCAGAAAGGTGTTTGACGGCGCATTCATAATGCACATCGATATAAATATGAAGGAGTGCATTTCGGGATTCCGTGTTCAGGACGATGCCGAGATGCTGAGCATTGACCACTGCCGCGAGGGGAGAATGGAATTCAAGGATAAGCATGGAAGCTTTTCGTATTTGCAGGAGCAGGAAGTCCGCATAGATACGCGCAGGAATCATTCGGGTACAGCGTTCTTTCCCCTGAGCAGATACCGCGGCATAAGCATCGGCTTTGAAACAGAACGTGCGGAACATACCCTGAAAAATATTTTCGGAGGCTTTTCTGTTGATATATCAACTTTAAAGGAGAAATTCTGCTCAAGAGATGTCCCCTATATCATGAAGGAGGACTATATAGAGCATCTTTTTTCGGAGTTGTATTTTGTGCCAAAGAAGATAAAAAAGGATTATTACAAGATCAAAACACTGGAGCTTATACTGTATCTTGACGCTTTGCAGCCTTATACCGCTAAGGAGAAGCATATGTATTTTTTCAAGGAGCAGATCGAAAAGGTAAAAGCGATCGAAGAAAAAATAACTTCAGATCTTCAGGTGCATTATAATATATCCGAGCTTGCTGAAATGTACGATATGTCTGTCACAAGCATGAAGGATTGCTTCAAGGAGGTCTTCGGTGACACTGTGTATTCTTATCTGAAACGTTACAAAATGAATAAAGCTGCGGCACTGCTGGCAGATTCGGCTAAAATGCCGATAACAGAGATATCGGGGCTTGTAGGCTACGAAAATGCCAGCAAGTTTTCGAGTGCGTTCAAGTCTGTAATGGGACAGACTCCCATGGAGTACAGAAAAACTTATCATCAAAATGGTTCAGTTTTGACAAATCGGAGTAGCACAGATGACGGCACAGTGCTATAATAATTACAGTTGATATGGAAACAATAACACTTTTCTGACTGCTTATCGGAAAAGTGTTAAATATGAACTACCTGTTTGCTTTATCTAACTATTTATATATTCAGAAAGGAAAGTGGTTTATAAATCATGAAAAAGGAAACCAAAAAGAGCAGTTGGCTGAAAACGCTTTTTTACTTCGCCTCACCCTGCAAAGGAAAGATGATACTGTCAGTCATATGTGCGATAATAAGCGTTTTCGGAGGATTTGTCCCGTTTTACTGCGTATACAAGATACTCATCTTGTTCATTGAAAAGACTCTCACGAATGGCGACATATTCTTCTGGTGCGCAGTGGCGTTCGGCAGTTATGTGGTCAAGATAGCATTTTACGGTATTTCGACCATACTCTCCCACGTAGCGGCATACCAGATACTTGAAGGTATCAGGCTTCGTATTTTTGACCGTCTCATGAAAACTCCGCTCGGTGTGGTAATGAGCAGGAGACTGGGCGAAATGAAGAACATCATCATGGATAAGGTCGAAGATGTTGAGCCGCCGCTGGCGCATATGATACCTGAGCTTTGCTCGAACCTGCTTCTTCCGATATGCATTTTCTCATGGATACTTGCTATTGACTGGAGAATGGGTCTGGCGGTATTCATTTCGCCTGTGATATCGCTTATCCCGATGGCTATGCTCATGAAGGATTTCGACAAGCAGTACAAGAAGTACATGGACGCAAACAATCATGTCAACAGCGTTATCATAGAATACGTCGAGGGAATTGAAGTCGTTAAGGCTTTCAATCAGAGCTCTGTATCTTATGCCAAGTTTGCCAATGCAGTGACCAGCTTTAAGGAATTCACGCTCAACTGGTTCAAGAGCAGCTGGAAGCTCCAGAATCTCACCTTTGCGATAATGCCTTCCACACTTCTCGGCACACTTCCTGTAGGACTTGCACTTTATCGCTCAGGAGCTCTTTCTCCTGCGCAGCTCGTAATATGTCTTCTTCTTTCACTGAGTATCATTGCACCTCTCATGAAGGTCGCAAATTTCACCAATGAGCTGAAAGCTATGGAATTCTCGGTAAACAAAGCTGAGGAGCTTCTTGAGCTTCCTATACTTCCAAGTGTTGATGAAAGCAAAAAAGCTAAGATCGAGCATACTGACATCGAGATCAGAAATGCCAGATTCTCCTATACCGATAAAGAGAATGACGACGTTATCAACGGACTTAATATCAGCATACCGCAGGGCAGCTTCACAGCTCTTGTCGGACCTTCGGGCGGCGGTAAATCCACTGTTGCCAGACTTATCTCCCGTTTCTGGGACGTATCGGACGGAAGCATAAGCATTGGCGGAGTAAACATTAAGGATATGCCCCTTTCACAGCTTCAGCACATGATAAGCTTTGTAACGCAGGATAACTTCCTCTTTGACTGTTCACTTAAAGAAAATATACGTCTTGGTGATCCGTCTGCAACAGATGAGCAGGTCTATGCAGCTGCAAGAGCTGCCTGCTGTGATGAGTTCATCAGTAAGCTTGAAAACGGCTATGACACCTCGGCAGGTGATGCGGGAAAGAGACTTTCAGGCGGCGAAAAACAGCGTATCGCCATTGCAAGAGCCATGCTGAAAGATGCTCCTATAGTTATACTTGATGAGGCTACAGCGTTTACCGATCCTGAGAACGAAGACAAGATACAGACATCTATCATGGCACTGTCAAGAGGCAAGACACTTCTTGTTATCGCTCACAGACTTTCTACCATACAGTCCGCAGATCAGATAGTTGTGCTTAAAGACGGTGCAGTTGAAGCTGTAGGAAAGCAGGAAGAGCTCCTTGAAAAGTGTGAACTCTACAATGATATGTGGAAGGCTCACATCGGCGCGAAAAACTGGTCTGTACACAAGATCGAGGAGATAAGGAACAACAGAGAAAAGGAGCATATAGGCTGATGTTTAAGACGATAAAAAGGATAATGCAGTGGTCATCGGAGTATAAGTCAAGGATATATGCAGGATTCGTATGCTCGTTCTTCATGAGCTGGGCAGCAGCTTTTCCGACGCTGATCGCAGCATATTGCCTTGAAAAAGTCATAGTGTCCTGCTGGAATGATACTCCTTTGGACGGAGCACTTATATGGCAGTCTCTTGCGGCAATGGTAGTTTGTATAATCGTAAGGTTCGCACTTTCGTATGCAAAGAATGTTTTGCAGGAAAGCGTGGGATACGAAGTAGCAGCCAAAGAGAGAATAGGTCTCGGCGACGTTATAAAGCGAGTTCCGCTGGGATATTTTGCAAAAAACAGTGTGGGAGATATCCTTGCGGGTATCACAACAGAGCTTTCCGCACTTGAATTGCAGAGCATGAAAATGATAGATTCAGTTGTTAACGGATACATCAATCTTGCGGTAATAGTTATATGTTTGTTGGCTGTTAGTCCGCTGTCAGCCGCGATAGCTGTTGCAGCTACACTGCTCTCCGCACTGGTGCTCCACGGAATAAGCAAGCACAGTGAAAAGACCTCAAAGATAGCGCATAAAGCAGTCGAGGACCTTTCAGGGGCAGTTATCGAATATATACAGGGACTTTCAATCGTTAAGTCCTTCGGACAGGAAGGCGTGTCGATGCAGCATACTAAACAATCCTGCGAAGACCTTAAAAACATAAATCTCAAGATCGAATACGGATTTACACCTTTTAATTGCCTGCATCTTCTTATACTCAAAGCTGCATCGGTATGCCTTATAGTTATATGCGGTATCGGAGCACTTAAAGGTGATATGAGCGTATTCTCATTCCTGATGTTCGTACTGTTCTCATTCACTATCTTCTCTCATGTAGAGAATATCAATGATGCAGCTCATGTTCTCGGACTTGTTGACTCGGCAATGAATAAGCTGGAGCGTCTGAAGAATACAGATTTCATCGACAAGGACGGAAAGGATATCGACCTTGACAGCTATGATATCGAGTTCAAAAATGTTGCATTTGGCTATGACAGCAGAACTGTGCTCAGCAATGTGAACTTCACAATACCTCAGAATACGACTACTGCAATCATTGGTCCTTCGGGAAGCGGCAAGACAACTATATGCAGTCTTCTTGCGCGTTTCTATGATGTTAATTCAGGAACGATAACCGTTGGCGGCAAGAATATCAAAGAATTCACCTGTGACAGCCTGCTGAAAAATATCAGCATGGTTTTCCAGAACGTGTACCTTTTCAATGATACGATCAGAAATAACATAATGTTCGGTGATCCTGATGCTACCGAAGAGGAAATGATAAGGGCAGCAAAGAATGCACGGTGCCACGACTTCATAATGTCATTCCCCGACGGATATGATACAGTTATCGGCGAGGGCGGTTCGTCCCTTTCGGGCGGCGAAAAGCAGCGTATATCCATTGCAAGAGCAATGCTGAAAAATGCTCCTATAGTTATCCTTGATGAAGCAACCGCCAGCATTGACCCTGAAAACGAACATCTTATCCAGGAGGCTCTGTCTGAGCTTACAAGAGGAAAAACTATCATAACTATCGCTCACAGACTTGCAACTATCGAGAACGCCGATCAGATACTCGTTGTAAATGACGGCACTATCGCTCAGAAGGGAAATCATCGTGAGCTTATCAGCAAGGAAGGCATTTACCGTAAATTTATCAAGATACGTGAAAATGCTGAGGGCTGGAAAATTTCAAACAGCTATTAACTTACTCTCCTTATTTAACGGGCATATTTCTCATAAACGAGAAGTATGCCTTTTCATTTATTTGAGCATATGAAGGAAATTTTGCTTTTTCTGCACTTGACAATGAAGTTCAGCCATGCTATAATAATGTTAGTGCACACTTACATTTATCTATCCATCGTTAGTGATGGATGAATTTTTGATTATGTATTAGTATATACTAACACAATGCTGTGTCTTTATTTTTCATTGTTCAGGAGGAGAGCTTTTAATTGAGTAAAATAGAAGAAAACATAAATGATGTTGTATGTGAACTGGTATATGATTACGGCAAAGGTGAAACCATTGATGAGGCAGGCATATTCGATCACCCCGATAAAGAAGCTATAATTGATATAATATCAAGTCTGAGAAAGATCGTTTTTCCGGGATACTTCAGGAACAGGGGAATAAAGGTGTATACTCTCAGAAATAACCTGTCAATGCTTATCGAAGATGTTATGTTCAAGCTTGCCAGACAGATAGCGATTGTTATCGGAGGAGATGAGGACAATGACGCAGAAATCGCGGAAAGTTCAAAGCTCATAACACTTGAGTTTATAAAAAGACTGCGAAAGATCAGAGAATACATTGATGCAGATGTTCAGGCGGCCTTTGACGGAGATCCCGCAGCTTTCAGCAAAGATGAGATAATATATTCCTATCCCGGACTTTTTGCGACTTTTGTCAACAGGATAGCGCATGAGCTCTATCTGCTGAATGTTCCGATAATCCCACGCATGATGACGGAGTATGCCCACAGTGTCACAGGAATAGATATACATCCGGGTGCATCAATAGGCAGAAATTTCTTCATAGATCACGGAACAGGCATTGTGATAGGTGAAACAACAGAGATAGGGGATAACGTTAAAATATATCAGGGAGTTACTCTCGGTGCATTATCAACAAGAGGCGGTCAGGCTCTTAAAAACAAAAAACGTCACCCTACAATCGGTGATAATGTTACAATATATTCAGGCGCATCAATATTGGGAGGGGATACTTTCATCGGAAAAGATGCAGTTATAGGCGGCAACGCTTTCATAACACGTTCAGTTCCCGACGGAGCAAAAGTCAGTGTAAAAAATCAGGAGCTCATGTACAATTATAAGATTTCAAAACCGATCGAAAAACGCGGCATATCAGAAGATACGAGCTGGTTTTATATTATCTGATACGGCGTAATATAATGAAAAGGAGTATTAATCATGGAACTTACATTCGGAGATATTCAGGAAACAGCACTTATCCCTCTTGCTATAAAGGCAAGCGAGACCTCTCGTCCTGATGCGAGGATAAGGGACGTAAAAGCAAAGGAGATCATCGACACACTCGGAGTTGATGTCAGCAGATATGATCCGTTTTTGTCACATGAGGGCGTTGTAGCAAGAACCCTAATGTTCCGCCGGAAGATCAAGGAGCTTTTGAAAAAGTATCCTGATGCTGTTTGTGTGAATCTTGGCTGCGGCTTTGACGATAAGTTCTCGCAGGTGGATAACGGAAGGCTGCAATGGTTCGATGTTGATCTGCCTGACCAGATAGAAGTGAGAAGAAAGGTATATAAGGACAGGGAACGCTGCACAATGCTTGACGGAAGCGCTCTTGACGGCGAGTGGACAAAGCAGCTCCCGAAGGCTAAAGTCAGCATAATCATTATGGAAGGTGTGCTGGAATACTTCAAGAAGGAACAGGTCAAGACCTGCCTGAATATGCTCTGTGACAGCTTTGAACACGGCTATCTTCTGGCAGAGCTTCATTCGCCGTTCCTTGAAAAGCACGGTAAGCATCATGACGCTGTAAAGCATACCAATGCGACATTTGGCTGGGGAACAAAGTCGGGTGCGGAATATATTCCTCTTGAACCTCGTATGCGCCTTGTTTCGGAGCAGAGCTATAACGATGAAATGAAAAAATATTCTATCCGCGCAAAATTATTTGCGATCATCGGAAAGAATATGAACAACAGGCTTGCAGTGTTCAGGTGGTAATTGCAGCCAGCTGCATATTGCAACAGCGGATTATTATGGGATATCTGAGATGATTATATGAATATGAAAATTTTATCAGGACTTTTGCTGCCTTTCCTGGGTACTTCGCTTGGTTCGGGCTGTGTGTTTTTTATGAAGCACGACCTGAGCAGAAATATTCAGCGCGCACTGACAGGTTTTGCAGCAGGTGTGATGATGGCAGCATCTATATGGAGCCTTATTATTCCTGCTATGGATATGGCTGACAATATGGGAAAGCTTGCATTTATTCCTGCGGCAGTTGGATTATGGTGCGGTATTCTGTTTCTGCTCCTGCTTGACAGCCTGATACCGCATCTTCACATGAATGCTGATAAAGCAGAGGGACTGCCTTCAAAATTTACACGGACAACAATGATGGTGCTTGCGGTCACGCTTCATAATATTCCTGAGGGAATGGCTGTAGGCATCGTGTATGCGGGCTTTTTAACAGGCTCGGCGGATATGACTTCAGGCGGTGCGCTTGCACTTGCACTCGGAATAGCTATACAGAACTTTCCCGAGGGAGCGATAATATCCATGCCCCTTCATGCAGATGGCAAAAGCAAAGGGAAAGCATTTGCGGGAGGTGTTCTTTCGGGAGCAGTTGAACCTATAGGAGCACTTCTCACGATACTGTCCGCGAGCTGTTTCCTGTCGATCATGCCGTATCTGCTCAGTTTTGCCGCAGGTGCAATGATATATGTGGTCGTTGAGGAGCTCATACCCGAAATGTCAGAGGGAGAGCATTCAAATATCGGCGTAATAATGTTTTCGGTTGGATTTACAATGATGATGATACTTGATGTTGCACTTGGGTGAAAGGAAGTTTGATCTATGACAAGCACGGAATACAAGGACTTATCGGTTAGGGAGTTTACAAAAGCCGCAGAAATATATGAATCAGACAATGCAGGAGTATATAATATGTGCAGAAAGGATTATCCTGATGTGCTGGCAGAGCTGGAAAAAGAGCCGTTTACCGATCTGCTTGACTGCGGCTGCGGCACGGGTCCGATGCTGACGCTCCTGCACGAGAAATATCCCGAAAAGCATTACACAGGTATCGACCTGACTCCAAAGATGATAGAGGTCGCCAAAAGGAAGAACATGAAAGGTGTTGAACTTGTGGTCGGCGACTGTGAAAACCTTCCCTTTGAAGAAAACTCCTTTGACGTTGTTATATGCTGTGAAAGCTTTCACCATTATCCTGATCCGCAGAAATTTTTCAACAGTGTATACCGAGTTCTGCGTCCTGATGGAAGGCTCATACTTCGGGATATGACCATGAGCTCGTCAGCTGTGCGCTGGTTATGCAATCACATAGAGATGCCGCTTGCCCATCTTGCAGGCAAGGGAGATGTCCGCATATACGGCAGGGAAGATATAAAGGAACTGTGCGGCAATGCAGGACTTTATATGGAATCATTTGAAAAGCGGGACTTCTGCCGTTTGCACTGTGTTGCAAGAAAGAGGAAAAATGCAGTGAAACGCTACAATAATATTGCAAGTTCATACAAGCGTTCGCGCAATATCTATGATGATGTCCTGACGCAGAATAAGTGGTGGAGCAAGCTCTATATACGCTTGTTCTGGAGCGGTGCAGATGATAATATGATAGCGGAAAGGCTGCTTTCGCATATACCTGATGATTTTTCGGGAAAGCTGCTCGATGTTCCTGTGGGGACAGGAGTTTTTACGCACAAAAAGTACGATGTGCTGAAAAATGCGGACATTACCTGTCTGGATTACAGCGCTGATATGCTGGAGCAGGCTTGTGAACGTCTGAAAGCGCAGAAAAATATAACGCTTGTGCAGGGCGATGTGGGAAAGCTGCCATACGAAAAAGGCGAATTTGATGTTGTGCTGAGTATGAATGGATTTCACGCTTTCCCCGATAAAAAGGCAGCTTTTTGCGAGACCTTCCGCGTACTGAAGAAAGGCGGAAAATTTATAGCCTGCTTCTATGTAAAAGGGAGGTCACGGGTTACGGACTGTCTTGTAAAGAATTTCCTTGTTAAGAAAGGTTGGTTCACTCCGCCTTTTGATACTGTGCAGACACTGAAAAAACGTCTGGAAAAGGTATATGATATTGAAGAGTTTAAAGCAGAAGGTTCTATAGTTTATTTCTGCGCAGTAAAAAAATAAGGTATCATATGAGGAAAACATATCGACTTATAAGATAACTTGCCTGTATAAGACGGATACCTATATAGAAGCAATGCCCCGAAGCACTTTGAAATGCTTCGGGGCATTATACTATACGATTTGAGTCGTTAGCTCATTGCAGGGACGCTATAATAAAACTTGCATCTGATCCCTGCATGATGTAACGTGAAACTCTTGCGGAGATCACTTCTTAACATTGAATGCAGACATACCGGGATAACAAGAAGAAGCTCCAAGCTGCTCCTCGATACGGAGAAGCTGATTGTACTTTGCAACACGCTCCGAGCGTGACGGAGCTCCTGTTTTGATCTGGCAAGTGTTAAGTGCAACAGCAAGATCGGCGATAGTAGTATCGGCAGTCTCGCCGGAACGGTGTGAAGAAATTGCAGTATATCCTGCCTTGTGAGCCATTTTGATAGCTTCGAGAGTCTCAGAGACCGAGCCGATCTGATTGAGCTTGATGAGAATAGAATTTCCTGCGCCGAGAGCGATTCCCTTAGAAAGGCGCTCAGTATTGGTAACAAAAAGATCATCGCCAACGAGCTGAACCTTGTGTCCGATCTTAGCAGTCATCTTCTGCCAGCCTTCCCAGTCTTCCTCGTCGAGACCGTCCTCAATGGAAATTATAGGGTATTTGTCAACAAGAGCCTCCCAGTGAGCGATAAGCTCGTCGGAAGTGAACTCCTTGCCGCTTTTGGGCTGCTTGTAGAATCCCTTGCCCTTTTCGCTCTTCCACTCGGAAGAAGCAGCGTCCATAGCGATCATAAAGTCCTTACCTGGTTCAAATCCGGCAGCCTTAACAGCTTCAAGGATCTTTTCGATAGCCTCCTCGTCGCTTGTGAGCTTATTGGGAGCAAAGCCGCCCTCGTCACCTACAGCGGTAACATCACCCATATCCTTAATGAGCTTTTTCAGTGTGTGGAAAACCTCAGCGCACCAGCGAAGAGCTTCACTGAATGAAGGAGCTCCAACCGGCATTATCATGAATTCCTGAGTATCAACAGCGCTGTCAGCGTGAGCTCCGCCATTGAGAATATTCATCATAGGCACAGGGAGCTTAGTTCCCTGGATACCGCCGAGAAAACGATAAAGCGGAATATCGAGCGAAGCAGCAGCTGCTCTTGCACAGGCGATAGAAACAGCAAGGATAGCGTTTGCGCCAAGCTTTGATTTGTCCTTAGTACCGTCAGCTTTTATCATGGCTGCATCAACAGCGTAGATGTCGGAAGCGTCCATACCTGTGATAGTATCTGCAATGACAGTGTTGATATTTTCAACAGCTTTTGTAACGCCTTTTCCGAGGTAGCGCTTACCGCCGTCACGAAGTTCCAGTGCTTCAAATTCACCTGTTGATGCACCGCTTGGAGCAGTTCCTCTTGCAACAGTTCCGTCAGCAAGGGTGATCTCAGCTTCAACGGTAGGATTTCCACGGGAGTCAAGTATCTCACGTCCGACAACTTTTTCGATTTCTAAATAGTCCATAGTTTCCTCCAGAATATATATTTAATGTTGGCAGCTTAACATTGTACCTAAGACTTTTTGCTAACGATAGGGTATACGTCGGGGATAACGCAGTATGGCTTGATAACGACCGTGAACAAAGAGTACTCGGCAGCAATTGAAAAGCATTAACATTATTGACGGTGCAGGCTCAGATATGCAGAATATTCGCACAATAAACTTGTCCGCACAGAGGTATATCGCAGGAATACTATGCAGAAAAGTTCGGTCCTGCATAACCGAAAGGAGCCTGCTGTAATGATTTATTCAGTTAGAATCAACTAACAATTTGATTATATCATCATTCTCTGCAGGTGTCAATTTGTAGGAAGTATATTTGTATATACTAACAAATTTAAGGCTTTCAATTGTGTTAGATGTAGATAACTTAACAACAGCACTATTGAAAAGAATATGTCATTGTATATGTGCAGCTTTCATGTTAAATGTCTATAAGACGTTTCAAAGAAGCACACATAATGTAAAAACTGTACGGCTTTCAGGCAAAAAAATAGCCGATAACTCGAGGTATTCTCAAATTATCGGCTAATTTCCGTTGGTGGAGGCGAGGGGAATTGAACCCCTGTCCGAAAGCCCATTCATGCAACTTTCTACGAGCGTATTTTACCTATTATGATTCCCTGAGACGACCGCCGATAAACGGGCTGAAGAAACAGGTAGTCCGTATACAACTGACGGACACGGACACTTCCGACAGTCGTTCACCGCTAATCGATGCCCAAGCGAGAGCCGCGGTACTCTCCCGGTGGACAGAAGCTGACTTAAGCAGCTACCAGTACTCTATCGTTTGTAGATACTGTAATGTTATTTCTTGCGTTTATATTTAAACGTGGCGCAGGTTATGGAGATCACGCCATTCTCCGCTCGCTTATCACACTTC
>NZ_JAILNU010000038.1 GCF_024691275.1 Ruminococcus sp.
CCACCTCAGAAAGGATCGTCAGCCTTCGTTGTTTTATACTGTATATATCCCATTTTTGTGTTCTGATCTTGTTTTTGCCTGATATTCTGTGTAATTAGCCCCTCTGCGTTGCTCGCAGAGGGGCTTTGTGGACAGGCTGAAAAACTCCCTTTATGGGAGTTTTTTTATTTATGTGAAATAGCTGCTGAAAAGAGGTTATATCCTCCTAACCATATTAGCATGACAAAACTTCAATAGTGTGCTATAATTTAATAAGTATGTAATTTCAAAGAAGGTATAATATGACTTTAAAGGAATTAAAAGCAGGCGAAAGTGCTATTGTTGAAGTTGTCGGCGGTGAGGGAGCTCTCAGGCAGCATTTCCTCGATATGGGCGTTATCCCGGGAGTCGAGGTCACGCTGGAGAAGTTCGCTCCCATGGGCGATCCTATGGAGCTTCGTATACGAGGCTATTCGCTGACGCTGAGACTTGCTGATGCTGATAAAATAGCTGTCAGACCTATAAACACAAAGACTGCTGAAGCAGAGCAGAAAAAGAAAAAATCAAAAACCAGCCACCCGGGACTCGGCGAGGGCGGTAGATTCCATGCCAAAGGAGATGGTGACCCGCTTCCTGAGGGTACGCAGCTCACTTTTGCTCTTGTCGGCAACCAGAACTGCGGAAAAACTACGCTTTTCAACCGCCTTACGGGTTCAAATCAGCACGTAGGAAACTTTCCCGGTGTTACCGTAGACCGCAAGGACGGCCCTATAAAGGGGTATCCTAATACTCTGGTCACGGATCTTCCCGGTATCTATTCCATGTCGCCCTACAGCAGCGAGGAGATAGTCTCACGAAACTTTGTACTCGACAGCAAGCCGAGAGCTATTATAAATATAGTTGATGCAACGAATATAGAGCGAAATCTCTACCTGACAATGCAGCTCCTTGAAATGAATATCCCAATGGTCGTTGCACTGAACATGATGGACGAGGTAACAGGCAACGGCGGCTCGGTGGATATTAACACTATGGAGAATCTCCTCGGTGTACCTGTTGTACCGATATCAGCTTCCAAAAACAAGGGCGTTGACGAGCTTATCGACCATGCGCTGCATATAGCTCATTATCAGGAAAGGCCGCTTCAGCAGGATCTCTGCGACGGTCAGCACAAGAACGGCGCTGTACACCGATGTCTCCACGGAATAATCGCCTTGATAGAGGATCACGCTGTCAGTGCGGGGATACCCGTAAGATTTGCGGCAAGCAAGCTTGTCGAGGGCGATGCGCTGATACTTGAACAGCTCCGCCTTGACGATAATGAAAAGGATATGCTCGAACATATCATAAGCCAGATGGAAAAGGAGCGCGGTCTTGACAGGAGCGCTTCGATAGCCGATATGCGCTTCGCGTTCATACACCGTGTCTGTGAGGAATCAGTCGTAAAGCCGCGCGAGAGCAGGGAAACTATCCGCAGCCGAAGGATAGACAAGTTCCTGACAGGAAAATATACTGCTATCCCGTCATTTATTATGATAATGATACTGGTATTCATTCTGACGTTCAACGTTATAGGAGCATGGCTCCAGGGACTCCTTGAAGTCGGTGTGGATAAGGTCACGGAAGCAGCAGACAGTCTGCTGAAAAGTATGCATATCAACGATACTATCCACGGACTTGTTATCGACGGAATTTTCACCGGTGTCGGAAGTGTCATGAGCTTCCTTCCTGTTATTGTTACACTGTTTTTCTTCCTGTCTCTGCTTGAGGACAGCGGATACATAGCGCGAGTAGCCTTTGTGATGGACAAGCTCCTGCGAAAAATCGGTCTTTCGGGACGAAGTATAGTTCCGCTTCTTATAGGTTTTGGCTGTACAGTTCCTGCGGTAATGTCGACGAGGACGCTGCCGAGTGAACGTGACAGAAAGATGACCATACTCCTTACGCCTTTTGTGAGCTGTACGGCAAAGCTTCCGATATATGCATTCTTCGTGAATGCGTTCTTCCCGGGACGCGGCGGACTTATCATGGCTGGTATATATGTGTTCGGAATAATTTCAGGAATAATAGTAGCGCTTCTCTACAGAAAAACGCTTTTCCGCGGTGAGGCTGTTCCGTTCGTAATGGAACTGCCGAATTACAGGCTGCCCAGTGCGAAAAATGTTGTCCAGCTGCTCTGGGAGAAGGCAAAGGACTTCCTGCAAAGAGCTTTCTCAGTCATTCTTATGGCAACAGTGGCTGTATGGTTCCTACAGAACTTCAGCTTTAAATTTGATATGGTAAAGGATTCGGAGGACAGTATCCTTGCTGTAGTTGCAGGAGTATTCGCCCCTGTTTTTGAGCCGCTGGGACTTGGAGACTGGCGTATAGTCACATCATTTATAAGCGGATTCATGGCTAAGGAAAGTGTCGTATCCACAATGGAAGTGCTTTTCGGCGAAAGTCTGGGTGCAGCTGTCACAACGGGTGCGGCTGCGGCAATGCTTGTATTCAGTCTGCTCTATACACCGTGTGTTGCGGCGATAGCAGCCGTAAAGCGCGAGCTTGGAAAAAAATGGGCATTCACAATGATCGTTTTCCAGTGCGTTGTAGCGTGGATCGCAGCATTCGCAGTAAAGCTCATATGTATGGCTTGTGGAGTGATATGAATGAATATTTATGATATTATCCTGATAATACTTATTGCTGCGGTACTTGCATGGGCGGTGCGAAGTATGATAAGATCACATAAAAGCGGAAACAGCTGCGGCAGTTGCAGCGGCTGTCCCCATGCAGACAGCTGTCACAGAAAATAAAACGTAGCCGTTCGGAGCAAAACTTCGGACGGCTTTTATGTAAAAATATAAAATTATATTTCAGCACTTGCAATGAGCAGAAAAATGTGGTAAAATAATATTTAGGTTATGTCCCAATAGCTCAGTAGGATAGAGCGACTGCCTCCTAAGCAGTAGGCCGGAGGTTCGACTCCTCTTTGGGACGCTGAAAGCTGCATTGATGCAGCAGCGCAACGCTCCGCTTTATGCGGAGCGTTAGTTTTTTATATGAACTATGCTATCAAAATTTCCGAAAAATGAAGAATGAAATTGGCTTCATTTGCTGAAAGATAAGATTATTTTGAAAATTCAATGTGAATTTTTTACTTGTAATGGTAATATGAGATACTGCTTTACTGCACCATTTTGTTTTTTTTATGTCACAAACTGCTGCTGATTGGCTTGTGAGCGTTTAATAGCACATAGTGCGCGATATGTAATGTGAGAAGCATAAAATAATGCAATGGTAAAATGTAGATATTAAATTTTGTTTAATTGCAAATAATATATACAAGTGGTTGACTTTTTGGTCAGAATAGTATAAAATAATATTTGATTAGGTATCTGCATTGCCTGATCGGATATAGATATGGGATTGAGAATGGTTTTATTATACTAATAGGGGTCAGTACTGCAAAGAGTGTCTGATATTATATTAAGATAACTGTAGCCTCAATCTGTGATTGGGGCTTTTTGTTTATATTTCCAGATCTCTGTAAATGCAGCAAGTAGGTAATAAATAACCGGACTTGCACATTATTTGCTGATGAAAAAATAATGTAGAATCCCGTAAATAAGCAATGGAGGGAAAAAATGGAAGCAGAAGTATCTATTTTAACATGGATAAACGGCTGGCGTGAGTCCAAAGGTTTATCCAAAGATGAAAAACTGACAGAAGAGCAGGTAAAAGCCTTTGTTGCTGAATTCAAAGAGAATTTTGCATTCAGTTCAGAGGTAAGCGGAAAGGCTCTTATCTTCAGCGAAACAGCAACTGATGAGCAGATCGCTTCAGTTCTTGGCAGGTACAAGGAGAACGAAGCCGTTGTAATGAGCGGTCTCGACGAAGTAAAGCTCGTAAACAGCGATGAGTTCAAGGCAGTCGTTGCTGATGCTGTCGGAAGTGATTGGTTTGGACTCGTATATGAAGGTTCTGTCGAAGGCGTAAGCACCGGTATGGCTTTCGAGGGCGAGCTTGCTATCAAGGACTTCGTATGCTCTGAGATCGTAAACAAGAGCAAAGCTCCTGAGGTCATCGCACTTGTAAGTGATGATGATATCTACAGCATCTGGAACAGAACGCTCCTCAATTCTACATTCCTTAATGAGAATGTTAATAGCATTAACGGTGTAACTAAGGGCGAACTGTATTCGATGGGCTATAATGCTACAAAATATCTTGGATATTTGCCTGAGAGCGCCGCTCTTGTTACAACTGAGTATATTGGTGCGTTAGCAACGGAATACACAGGAGAAAGCGTACTTAAACCAAAATCAGGTGAAAGTACGAGTGACTATCTGACAAGATTTGGAGAAGGAGATTATTTTTCAAAATATGCTAATGTTCTCCAGTATTTAAGTGATCGTCAGAAGTTTTCTGTAGATGCAATATACTTTTTAAAACAATATGGCGATGTAATTGATGAAAAAAGCAAGTTAGAGCTTATTGAAGCAGCTGAAATTAATCCTTCCGAACTTGAAAGATTAATTAATGGCGCTCAAATGACTTTTGGCTATGAATATGAATATACCAATCCGTACATCATAGGTCTTGTTAAAGAGCAGGGTGGCGTAATCAATTCTATAGTTATTCCAACTGAGAATGAGAAAGAACCTGATACAGTTGTTATACCGGAGAACAACGGTCAATCAAATAATGATAAGACAGTTGTTTCGACAACAACTGATAATAAGCCTGAGCCTGCAACAACCACCACTCCAACTACTACAACAAATAACGATACAACACCAACAACTACCACGACACCAACAACTACCACGACACCAACAACCACTACAACACCAACAACTACAACCACACCAACAACCACTACGACACCAACAACTACCACGACACCAACAACCACAACCACACCAACAACCACTACGACACCAACAACTACCACGACACCAACAACCACTACAACACCAACAACCACCACCACACCTGCAACAACAGGCACTACCACAACTACTACAACTACTGCAAATACAGGTACAACTAATACAACACCTACTACAGTAACTCCATCTATAAACACAGGTAATACACATTCTACAAATACAACAACTACCACTAATAATACAACAGGCTCAAATAAAGAATCTTCTGTTCTGGCTGAAGGTTTTACATATGGTAAAGGTATATTAGATGATATTTATACTATCACAGATTCTGGAAATGGTTTGTGTAGCGGATTAAAAGCAGGTATTGCAACAAAAGCCGGCTTGATAAGTCGAAATGTGGATTTATGGACGAGATTTGGTGAGCAAAAACCAGGACTGTTAGATATTTATAAGGATTATAATAGCTATATAAAAGAAGCTGGTAAAACTGGTAATGCTGCTAAGTGGGGAAATGCATCCAATAGTTTGAGTAGTGCGGGTAATGCACTTACAGCTGCAAGTTTTGCTTTAGAAGTAGGTTCAATTGTTGCAAAAGCCGCTAATGGTGAAATATCTGATAAACAAGCATATTGGCAAATTGGCGGAGCAACAGTTGGAACAATTGCTACGGCTGTAGTTGCCGATGTTTTACCTAAGGCAGTTGCGCCTTGTATATCTTCTCTTGTAAGTGGAATGACTGCTACAGGAGGTGCTGCAGCAACTGTTGCAGGAGGAGTAGCAGGTTTCCTTGCAGTAGCAGCTGCTATTGACGCAGCATTTATAGGCGCGTGGATTGGTGATGTTATAAGAGACGCTACTGACGGTGATGGCGAGTTCCATCCAATCAAGGATTGGATAGATAGGGCTGAAGGAATTGGCGAATTCCTTTATGATCTTTTACATCCTGATGATCTGGTTGACAGATACAGCAGTGCAAAATCAGCTGTTGTCCGCGTAGATCCACTCATCTTTGACCTTGGCAATGACGGCTTCGAGATCATCGACAAGACAGAGGGCGTATACTTCGATAAGGATAACAACGGCTTCAAGGAGAGGATCGACTGGACAAAGAGCGATGCATTCCTTGCACTTGACCGCAATGGCAACGGTACTATCGACGAAGGTTCTGAGCTGTTCGGTGATACAACATATATCAACGAAACAGGCGAATATGCCGAGAACGGCTTTGCAGCTCTCAGACAGTACGATGAGAACGGTGACGGAATCATCGACAAGGAAGATTCTGTATTCACAAAGCTCCGCCTGTGGACAGATGCAAACAACAACGGTATATCCGAGGAAGACGAGATCACTACACTTGCAGACCACAAGATCGTATCTATTTCTGCTATCGCTAAGGAAGAAAAGATCGACACAGGTACAGAGTCTGTTATCGACGGAACTTCAACATTCACATATGCTGACGGCAATATCGGTGATTTCGGTGCTCTCTGGGCAACTTCAAATCTTTATGATACTCAGGAAGTTGACCATGTTGAGAAGGAAGGCTTCGATATAGCACATATCGGTAATATGCCTTCACTTGCAAAGGCTCTGAAGTATGATGACGGCACTCTTGCAGGCTATATCGAGAGCTTCATGAATGCTGAGAACGCTGCTTCAAAGATGGAGAGCCTTGACAATATACTCTTTACTATGTCAGGTTCATTAAATATTGATCCTAAGTCAAGAGGCAACGGCATGGACGCAAGAAGACTCCATGTTATCGAGACTATCATGGGTGAGAATTTCGTTGGTGTAAACGGCGCAAATCCGAACTCTACAGCTGTAGGCATACTCAACGGTATGTACAACAAGATCAGCGATTATTACTATACAGCATTCACAAGCAAGGTAGTAGCTCCTTATGTAGAGCTCCTTGTACCTTACAATACCGAAGAAGGCAAGCGCAAGTTCTATTCAGGCATTATGAACATTGCTATAATGCAGGAACTTGGTAAACATCCTGATTCGACAATACTCACAGATGTTTGCAAGTATCTTGCAACTATGGGTATTGAGGGCGAGGTAGATTACGATATCCTTATTGATGTCAACTCGTTCTTCTCATACGATTCAAAGTACTCAAATGCACTCAGCAAGGAATTTGTATCACGCGGTGTATACCTCGGAACAAGCGGAAGCGAGACCATTAACGGTTCAAATCAGGCAGATGTCATCATGGGCGGTGCAGGAAATGACCAGCTCAACGGTGGTGCAGGAAACGATACATATTACTACGGTGCAGGCTTCGGCAATGATGCTATATTCGATAATTCAGGAGTTAACAAGATCGTATTCAAGGGTCTTAGATCTACTGATGTATATGCAACATTCCCTGCCTCTGGCTATGATGCGATCGTTACTATCGCTTCTACAGGTGAGAAACTCACTCTTCAGGACTTCAGATACTCTTCAAGCTACAGAAACTTCACACTCGTATTTGAGGATAAGACTGTTGGCGTTGCAGAAGCAGGAAGCCCGTTCCTTGATGTAAGAGGAACAGACAACGGCGAGTCGATGCCGCTGTTCTTCGCAAATGGTACAGCATACGGCTTCGACGGCGATGACGTTATTAACGGTACAGGCGGAAGCGATTTCATTGTCGGTGGTGCAGGTAATGATACTCTCAACGGCAACGGCGGCGATGATACTATCGACGGCGGTACAGGTAACGATGGTATCTACGGCGGTGCAGGCAACGATACATATATCTATGGCAAGGGTTACGGCAATGATGTTCTCTTCGATAACTCGGGCAAGAACAAGATAGTATTCAAGGATCTCAAGAGCACAGATGTATATGTAGTATATCCAAGCTCAGGCTATGATGCTATACTTCACGTTATCGAGACAGGCGAGACACTCACTATCCAGGACTTCAGATACTCTTCAAGCTACAGAGACTTCACACTCGTATTTGAGGATAAGACTGTTGGCGTTGCAGAAGCAGGAAGCCCGTTCCTTGACATCAGAGGAACAGATTCTGATGAAACTATCCCGATGTTCTTCGGCGGTGGTACTGCATACGGCTATGAGGGCGACGATATTATCCACGGTACAGGCGGCAACGATTATATCAACGGCGGTACAGGAAATGATACCCTCAACGGCAACGGCGGTGCTGATACAATCGACGGCGGCACAGGCAATGACGGCCTCTATGGCGGAGCAGGCAACGATACATATATCTACGGCAAGGATTACGGTAAGGACGTGCTCTT
>NZ_JAILNU010000053.1 GCF_024691275.1 Ruminococcus sp.
GACTGAAAAACATAAGCTCCTGCTGGACACAGGGCAGACGGACGCAGTAGTGAAGAACGCCGAGGTTCTGGGCATTGACCTTACTGCTGTCGATACCGTGATACTCAGTCACGGTCACTACGACCATTCGGGCGGTATTCTGCCTTTTTCAAAGCTCAACCTTTCCGCACAAATTATTATGCAGAGAAAGGCTGCCGAACCGCATTACAACGGTGAGCGCTACATCGGCATTGATACGGATATTCTCAAATTGCCGAATGTCCGGCTGATAGACGGCGATATGCAGCTTGACGATGAGCTGTTCCTGTTCAGCGGCATTGCAGGCAGGCGGTGCTATCCGCAGGGCAACAGAAAGCTGTCCTGTCTGAAAGAAGGCGTAAAGACAGAGGACGATTTTATGCATGAGCAGTGCCTTGTCATCACACAGAACGGCAAGCACTGGCTTCTGTCCGGCTGCGCTCATAACGGAATACTCAATATCCTTGACCGATACAGAGAGATTTTCGGAAACGCTCCCGACTATGTTATCACAGGATTCCATATGATGAAAAAAGACGGTGAGCACACCGAAGCAGAAAAAACGGTCATTATTCAGACAGCACAGGAACTCGCAAAGATGAACACGTTCTTTTACAGTGGTCACTGCACAGGTATCCCTGCTTTTGAGATGATGAAAGAGATAATGGGTGATAAGCTCATTGCTCTGCACAGTGGAGAAGAAATACTATAATAAAAAAGCTCTCACAGCCGAAACTGTGAGAGCTCTATTTGTTTATTCAGATAAACTCATTAACGTGAATATCACGCCAGCTTAGTATCCTACGCTTTGTGGACTTCGCGTAAAGGTATTCTTTAGCATCGTCCAGATTCAGCGTAAAACAGCCAATCTGAGTATATTTGGGAATTACTTTCCTTCGTTGATTGCAGCCTGTACTGCGGATAGGGCGGCAATCACAATTAAATCGATAAACGGCTATATTTAGCCGTAAATATGATGCTGTAAAAGTCCTCCATTGTCAGCTGTTATAATTGCATAGAACAAAATCAGGAACGTAAAAGAGGCAGCCGTAATGGCTGCCTTTTACATTATATTTCGTACTCTTCAAGTTTCAGCAGAGCTATCTTTTTATCCAGTCCGCCTGCATATCCTGTAAGCCTTCCGTCTGTCCCCACTACTCTGTGGCATGGAATTATAATTCCGATTGGATTATGTCCAACGGCACCGCCGACTGCCTGTGCTGACATACGCTCAACTCCTTGTCGTTCTGCAAGGATACGTGCGACTCCACCATAGGTTATAGTCTGTCCATAAGGTATAGTCAGAAGAATGTCGTACACAGCTTTTCGGAACGGTGTTGTGCGTCGACTTATAAGCGGAGTGAAGCTCGGCTCTTTTCCGCTGAAATAAATATCAAGCCAATTGCAGGTCTGCGTGAATATCGGCAGCTCCGCCTCGGTACTTTCATCAACTAATTTATTTGGAAAGTATTTCTGCCCATCGAACCATAAGCCTGTCAGTGCTTCTCCGTCACTGGCGAGGGTTATACCGCCAATAGGCGAGGTATAGTGAAATATGTTATTCATTATATCTTACTTCTATCATGTGTTTTTTAGTGTATATCTCGGACCTTCTTCGCCGATTGTTCCGTTAGGAACAAATCCGCACTTATCAAGCACTCTTTTTGAAGATATATTATCTTCATTTGTTTCGGCTTCCAGAGATGTAACGATTGGCTGTCTAAGAGCCCATTCAGATACTGCTTTCACGGCTTCGGTTGCATAGCCGTATCCCTGATAATCATCGTTGATACCATATCCTATCTTAGCGATACCATCAGGAGAAAGGCCTTTGAAGCACAATTCACCTATATGCGTTCCGTCTTTCAGCTCGATCATCCATATCGCATACCAATCCCACTGTTCGGAATGATCAAGGCAACCGTTCAGCATTTCGATGTACGCAGCTTTAAGGACATCAACTGTTTGTGATTCTATAAATACTTCCATCTGCTCTTTTGAGGCAGGGTATAATTTCAATCGTTCTGTTTCGATCATAGTAGTATCCTTATATCGGAATATGTTTTTAAATACATTCGTGCATTTGATTTATCTGCTTTTTCGACCAATTAAAGATAAGGTCTGACAGTCTTTCAAAATCTGATACGCCGCTGTTTTTTATCTGTATATAAGCAGAGATTATATCCTTTTCGATGCCTTCCGCTTTGCTGACAAGTTCCTGTAAACGTGCGATATATTCTCCTGATCGCAGATACAAAAGTGCCTGTATCACAAATGATGCGGCTTTATACAATCCTTTCAGTATTGCGGGATTTTTTTCATATATCAGATTATGAATGCAGGAGTGATAAATATTGCAGACTCCTATCCTGACTGACCGCCTGATATCATCAACAGTTATTTGCGGAATAATATCATCAAGAGTTCCGATTATCGGCTTCGTATCATTATAGAACTGAAACAGATCAGATACCTCCCGGTTCCTGAGGTCATCAGCATCAGAAAGAAATCCACAGAATAATTCTCTGTGCGGAAGGGCGTCAAGCATAGTTCGGTAACGTCTGACATCATCACCTGAAAGATGATCGAGAATAACGACGAAATCAATATCGCTGCTTTCTGTTGCTTCTCCGCGTGCATAGCTTCCCTGTAAGCCAACGAAACATACCTTGTCGGGAAATGTATTTTGCAAGGCTGAGATAAATTTATCTGTCAAAGACGCTTTATCAATCATATCTGGTCTCCTGAACAATATGTGTTTTATTATTTACCTGATTGGATAAAAAGTCCCAACAGCCGAAACTGTCAGGACTTTTTTTCGCAGGAAGCTGTCAATGACCTTTATGCTTTTCCCTGCGTTTTTGCTGTTTAAGCTCAAACTGACGCTGCTTTTCGGCTTCACGCTGCTCCTTTGTTAGCTGTCTGCGTTCGGTCTTCATCTGCTCCTGCATAAGCTTCAGCACTTGCTGCGACTTAGTGCCGATACCTGTGGTACTGAGCTGCTTTCGTGCATTACGCTGCCGCCGTTTTGGGTTGTCAGCAGTCTGCTTTGTTTTCACCTTAACAGCAGGACTGAACTTCAACTTGTAGTAATACCTAAGTACGAATTCAAAGACTTCACGGTCCTTTGGTTCTGCTCCGAATATGACCTTAGCCGCTGAGAGTTTACCCTTTTCAGAGCGTTCAAATACTCCCACCCAGAAAGGCTCCTCGAAAAATACCGTCAGCATACCGTTCGTTTTGTCCATATCTTTCCCTCCTGAAAATGGATATAGACAAAGAACGGACAACCCGGAGGGGCAGGTTACTTACCCTGTAATCACAGGACGGCCGGGCTACCTACCGGCTCTGGCATACCCGAAGGTACACGTTGCGTTTTTATCTTTGTCATCTGATCGCACAGTAGTGCTGTTTATATCATAACATATCTGCAACGTCCGGTCAAGACTATGGGTTGACGGAATTTCACCTTTCGGTTATAATAATATTAAGCCTAAGTCATCAAAAATTCTGTAGGCAGATACGCAGCAAACGACGTAATATCGCAGATGACACGATTTGTGTCACCGGTGCGACGATGCGGTTCTTTACTTTTTTCAGTCTTCGTGTTACCATGAAATCAGCTGGAAGGCAATCATCTGAAAGGAACACGGAATTATGAAAAAGAACGGAATAAACACACTTATCACAGGCGTATTAATGCTGATACTCTTTGCAGTCTGGACTGTACTGATACAGACAGTTGATGTTCAGGCAGTGGGGCAGAACGGAACAGACATCGGTTTCGCAAGTCTGAACACATGGTTTCATAAAATGACAGGCATTCATATGTGGGTGTATACCGTCACCGACTGGCTGGGACTTGTGCCGATCTTTATCTGTATTATATTCGGAGCTGTAGGTCTGGTTCAGCTCATAAAGCGGAGAAGCCTTCTCAAAGTGGATAAGGATATTATCCTGCTTGGTATTTACTATATCCTTGTGATATTTGGTTATCTCATATTTGAGATGATACCTATAAACTACCGACCGATACTTATAGAAGGTCGTATGGAGGCTTCTTATCCGTCTTCGACAACGCTTCTTGTTATGAGCGTAATGCCAACACTTGCCTTTCAGATGCAGCGAAGAGTGCGAAATACTAAAGTCAGGTACGGACTTTATGCGTTTACAGTCTTATTCACGGCGTTTATGGTCGTAGGACGAAGTGTTGCGGGAGTACACTGGCTGACAGATATAGCAGGCTCTGTACTGCTTAGCACGGGACTTTACCTCATT
>NZ_JAILNU010000054.1 GCF_024691275.1 Ruminococcus sp.
GTGGTAATCTGTGTTATAGTATTCATAGCGGATCAGCTAACCTCCTGTTGCTTTTATCTTCGCAACTTAACTGTAACACAGGTTTATGCTGCTCCGCTATCTTTTTTTGTAATTTGTCTCACATCTATTGTAATCCTACAAATGACAAATGTCATTTATTTCAGATATAATTGATTTTATACTCAAAATATGGTATAATAATACAAAAATTGGAGGTTATGAAATGGATCTGCTGATGATACAGGTATGGGACTCGGAAGAAAAGCTGTTCCGTAGCAAAAGCTCACGTTTGTTTACTTACACTTCCTTGACCCTTGCGTCTTTATATTCAACTATTCCAAAGGGAACTTTTAAGCGTATAGACATTATTGACGAACATTCTCAAACTGTTGATTACGACCGCCGCAGATACGATGTGGTTATGATTTCATTTGATACCTCTTCTGCTGTAACCGCATACAGGCACTGCCGGGAATTCAGAAAGCGTGGAGCTTATGTTGTATGCGGCGGTTATCATGCAACGGCATTGCCGCAGGAAGCTGCAAGATACTGTGATACGGTAATATCCGGTCCGGCAGAGCTTACTGTTCCGAAGTTTATACGTGATTATATTGCAGGAGTGCCAAAGCCGTTTTACAGGGATACTCATGTTTGTGCCGCAGACTTTCCTGTGCCGTCAAGGGATAAGGTAAAGGACAGGAATACGCTTAATATTCCGGCTGTCATAGCAGACAGAGGCTGCATAAATGCCTGCAGATACTGCTCTATGGCTTCCATGTGGAAGAGTAATCCGAGGTTGGTCGAAAGTGTAATAAACGAGATAAGATCTCTTCATACAAAGATGCTGATATTCTTTGATCCTAATTTTTTCGGGAAGCGCGAATACGCCATGAAGCTTATGAAAGCCCTTAAACCGTTGAAAATACTTTGGGTAGGAAATGCTACAGCTGATTTCGGATATGACCATGAGCTTATGCAGGCAGCCTATGACAGCGGTTGCAGAGGTGTACTTATAGGCTTTGAGTCACTCAATGAAGATTCTCTGAAAAGTGTCAATAAAAGTTTTCCCAAGGCTGACAAATACCGTAGGCTCATCAAGAATATCCACAGCCACGGTATAGCTGTAAACGGCAGTTTTGTTCTTGGCTTTGACAATGATACGGAAGAACAGCTTCGTTCTCTGCCGGCATTTATCGACAGGCTGGGACTTGACCTTTGCAGATTTGCGATCCTTACACCATATCCCGGAACCGCTGTTTACAAGCAGATGGAACGGGAGGGCAGGCTTCTTACACATAACTGGAGACTCTACAATCAGCATCATACAGTTTTCCGTCCAAAGAACCTTACTCCCGGAAAGCTTGACAAGCTTTACAGAAATGCATGGAAGAAAGCCTTCAGCTGGAAAAGCATAATCAGGAGAGTACACGGCTCTCCGTGCAAAGGAATAACAAAGCTCATACTTCTTGGAGCAAATATCGGCTTCAGAAATATGAAGATAGGCAAATCGGAATTATGAAAATAACCTTTATAAGACTGAATATGTTAGAGCATATAAGCTCTGATGCAATGAAGCCTATTCTCTTTGAAATAATACGCGGTATCACTCCTGCAGAACATGAGATAGAATTCATTGACGAGAGAGTTGAAAAGCTCCCGGATAAGATCAATTCGGATATAGTCGCTTTTTCTGTAGAGACATTTACTGCAAAAAGAGCATATATCCTTGCAAAAAAGTACAGGACAGACAAGAATATAATCGTTATGGGTGGATTCCATGCTGCTGTTATGGCAGATGAAATGCTTGAATATGCCGATTCTGTCATTATCGGTGATGCAGAAGGAGCATGGGGACGTTTTATCAGTGATTGCAGCAGAGGTATGATTCAGAAGAAGTATTTTTCTGATGAAAACGAACCTGTTGGCTATATCAGTCCTCATCCCGAGGTTTACAGCCACAAATACTTCCATATCGGAGTGCATCAGATATCAAGGGGCTGCAAGTTCAACTGCGGCTTCTGCTCGATAAAGACGATGTACAAATGCGTGCGCAAAAAGACAATAGCTGACACAGTCAGGGAACTGAATGAGTCAAAGGAACGGATAATATTCTTTGCTGACGATAATCTTCTCTACGACCGGAAGTCGGCTATGAAGCTCTTTGAGGCTATAACTCCTCTGAAAAAGATGTGGGCTTGTCAGATAAGCCTGGACGCAGCAAAGGATGACGAGCTGCTTGCGGCAATGAAACGTTCAGGCTGCTTTCTCGTGCTCATGGGATTTGAAAGTCTTAATTCAGAAAGCCTTAAAGAGATGCACAAGTCTGCAAACATAGCTGCCGATTATGAGAAGATGATAAAGAGAGTTTACAGTCACGGACTCCTTATTTATGGCACGTTCGTGCTTGGCTGCGACGGAGATTCTGTCGATGTTTTTCAGAAAACCTATGATTTTGCAGTACGTAATTCTATTGCGATCACGAATTTCAATCCGCTGATACCCATGCCAGGAACTCCAGTCTATGAGAATATGGAAGCAGAAGGTCGGCTAAGATATAAAAAATGGTGGCTTTCAGATGTCTACCGTTATGGCGAAACTGCCTTCATTCCTAAAAATATGACACCTGAACAGCTCAGTGAGGGCTGCCTGCGGATAAGGCGTGATTTTTACTCAATTCGATGTATATTCCGCAGACTTTTTGGCTGCAAAAATCATCTCAGACCACGTACCCTGCTGGTATTTCTGCTGGCAAACTTCATATCACGCAGGGAGATAAACAGTAAGCAAGGACAACTGCTCGGAGGTATGCTCAATGAAGCTGACACTGATAAAACCTAATATAGGTCGTAGAGAACACAGTCTTTATGTAGATGAGGGAAGAATGGAGCCTCTGCCTCTTGGCATACTTGCCGCACTTACTCCCAATGATGTTGAGGTCGTTCTTTATGACGACCGTATGGAGTCTATTCCATACGATGAGCCGACAGACCTTGTTGCAATAACCGTTGAGACTTTTACAGCAAGACGTGCCTATGAGATAAGCAGTGAATACCGCAGCCGTGGCGTTAAGGTGGTCATGGGAGGTATGCACGCCATGCTCATACCTCAGGAGGTCGCCGAACACTGTGATATACTGATAGTCGGTGATGCGGAAAATGTATGGGAGACCATGATAAACGATTTCCGCAGTGGTTGTCACAAAAAACGGTATGACGCTGAACAGCCGCCTTATCCTCAGAAAAATATAATCGCAAGGCGTGACATATTTGAGGGTAAGGGTTATCTTCCAATAACTCTACTACAGTTTACTCGCGGGTGCAGCCATAAGTGCAGTTTTTGTGCGTCGTCTGTTTATTTCAAGGCTCATCACTATTGCCGCCCTGTTGAAGATGTCATAAGGGAGATAAAGTCCCAGAAGCGGAAACTTCTGTTTTTTGTGGACGATAATATTGTCTGCAACCGTAAAAAGGCAAAGGAGCTTTTCAGAGCTTTGATACCGCTTAAAATACGTTGGGTAAGTCAGGGAAGTATGGATATGCTTCAGGATAAGGAGCTTATGGAGCTTATGGTTAAGAGCGGCTGTCTCGGACTGGTCATAGGCTTTGAGTCCATATCTCCTGATTGCATAAGTGCAATGAATAAGCTTACTAACACCCGTGCTTCCGCAGATATGTACCGTTCTGAGATAAAGCAGCTCAGGAAATGGGGCTTGCAGACTTGGGCTGCTTTTACAGTCGGACACGATGGTGATACTGTCGAATCCATACGTGCCACCTGCGATTTTGCAATAAGGAATAAGTTTACGTTTGCAGCTTTCAATATACTTATGCCTTATCCAAATACTCCGCTTTACGAAAAACTAAAAAGCGAGAACAGACTGCTCTATGACGGAAAATGGTGGCTTCATGAGGATTATCGCTTCAATTACGCAAGTATCGTTCCGAAGAACATGACTCCCGATGAGCTTACAGAAACGGCATTTGAATGCCGCCGACGTTTCAACAGCATAGGTTCTATAATAAAGCGTGCTATTGAACCTCATACCAATATGCGGACTCCGTACAGATTTATTACTTATCTTCTGTACAATCCATTGTTCCGCAAGGAGGTTTTCAAGAAACAGGGACTTCATTTCGGACTTTCAGATAATAATAAGGAGAAAAATGATGAAGGGAACAATAAAACTGATACATGAGTTTACAGAGTCTGAGATCTCAGCCATGTATGAGCTTATGGATGAATTTTACGAGAATATGGATCCTGAAATTTTCAGACGTGATTTTTACGCAAAGGATTATTGCCTTGTGCTTGAAAGCGATGGCAGAATAGTTGGCTTTACTACTCAGAAGTTAATGACATTAAATGTTGATGGAAAAGAAGTTAAAGGCATCTTTTCAGGAGATACTATCATTCACAGGGACTACTGGGGTGAAACGAAACTATTCAAGATCTTTGCACGGCATTGGTTCAGATATGCCGAGGAACACGGAGAACTGTGGTGGTTCCTTATATGCAAGGGATACAAGACCTATAGGATACTTCCGCTTTTCTGGAAGGAGTTCTATCCATGCCGAAGCTGTGCGACACCGTCAGATATGAAAAAGATCATCGATGCATACGCATCTGCACTTTATCATGAAGAGTATAACCAAACTACAGGTGTTATAGAGTATAAAAGCGTAAAGGACTGCCTCAGAAAAGGTGTTGCGGATATAGATGAAAAACGTATAAAAAACAAGGATATTGCTTTCTTCTGTCAGGTAAACCCGAACTGGGAAAACGGCAACGACCTTGCATGCCTTGCAAAGTTCGACCGTTCGCTGCTCCGCAGACATATGCCTGAATTATTGTTCAATGGAGAGTAAGTTATATTGCCGTGTGCTGAACGGATTGTGCCGCAGACTATACAGCTCAGAACTGAAACGGTTCAAAGCTGCGTGTGATGTAAGAGCAGTGCAGATGAAGTATCTCACAGAGCTGCTCAAAAAAAATTCTGCAACAGAATACGGCAGAAAATACAGCTTTGAAAACATCAGGACATACAGTGATTTTGCTGCACAAATTCCGCTTACAAAGTATGAGGATTACGAAAACTACATCGAAAGGATCGCTGACGGAGCAGAAGGCGTTCTGACAATGGAAAAGGTCAGACTTCTTGAACCGACCAGCGGTTCGTCAGGCGGTCGTAAGCTGATACCATATACCGATTCCCTTCAGCACGAGTTCCAGTGCGGATTAAGGCCGTGGATAGGCGATATATACAGTAATGTAGAGCAAGTCATGTCGGGCATGAGCTATTGGTCTGTAACGCCCGTCACAAGCAGAAAACAATTTACAAAGGCAGGTATCCCCATAGGATTCGAGGAGGATTCAGCATATTTCGGCAGGCTTGAACGTCATATCATGGACAGGCTTTTTGCAGTTGACGGCAGCATAAAATTTGCTGACAGCATGGAGAGTTTCTGGCACGACACAGCGGTCAGTCTTCTTCGCTGCCCATGTCTTACGCTGATATCAGTATGGAATCCCACATATCTTTCCATACTTTGCAGATACATAAGCGATAATGCGGAAAGCTTAGCCGCAGAACTGCCTGCTCTGAGGAAAAAAGACTTTGTGGAAAAAGCACGTTCCGGAAGCTTTGAACTTGTTTTTCCTGATGTGAGGATCATAAGCTGCTGGGCTGACGGCTCTGCTGCTGACAGCGTAAAAGAAGTTGAAAAGCTTTTCAGCGGCGTTTACATACAGCCAAAAGGAATAATAGCTACCGAATGCTTTACCTCCCTTCCGTTAGTTGGCGAATCCGACAGCCGTCTGAGTATCTATTCACACTTCTTTGAGTTCCGCAGCCTCAGTGACAACAGTATAGTAACTGCCGATAAGCTGGAAAAAGGCGAATATGAGCTTATAGTGACTACAGGAGGAGGACTGTACAGATATTGTATAGGTGACATAGTCGAGATCATTGAAACATCTGACATTGCACCTCCTCGTATGAGATTCCTGCGTAGAGCTGGCATTTCCTGCGATCTTTTCGGTGAAAAGCTGACGGAAGATTTTGTCAGGAATGTATTGCGGAAACTTGGGGTTTCCGAACATTTCTGTCTGCTTGCTCCCGAGGGTAACAGATATTGCCTTTATACCGATGCACGGGGAATACGGAATGAACAGCTTGATAACGCTCTTCGTGAGAGCTTTCATTATAATTACTGCCGTCAGCTTGGACAGCTGGAATGTGCTGAAACAGCCGAAGCAGTTCCCGATGCTGACAGACTATATCTGAAGCGACTTACAGATGAGGGAATGAAGCTCGGAGATATAAAGCCTTCATGTCTGAGCAGGCTCTCAGGCTGGAGTGATTATCTTGCAAAGGAAAGGAAGAAAAGGAATGCTTAAAATAGCTTTGCTCGCACCTGCGGGTGCTATGCACCGATTTTCAGGCAGCTTTGGCAAGTCACTGCACTATGCCCCCCTGACTCTTACAACTCTTGCGGCACTTGTACCTGAAGATATTGACGCAGATGTGGTCATATACGACGAAACGGCAGGTAAGATACCACTGGATATAGATGCCGACCTTATCGGAATAACCTGCATCACGGGAACTGCTCCAAGATGTTACGCATATGCGGATTATTTTCGCAAAAAGGGAATAACCGTTTTCATGGGCGGAGTTCATCCTTCAATGCTTCCGGACGAAGCAGCACAGCATTCCGATGTCGTATTTACAGGATTTTCCGAGCAGACATTTCCGCAGTTCCTGCACGATTATGTTTCAGGAAAATACAATAAATTCTATCATCAGAACTGCGATTTTTCCATAGAGAACAGACCTCATCCTCGCCGTGAGCTTCTTAATAAAAAGCGTTACATAACCATAAATACTGTCGAGGCGATCAGAGGATGCTGCCATACCTGCAGCTTCTGCGCTTATCCTGCTGCATTCGGGAAGAATGTATATAAGCGTCCCGTAAAGGACGTTATTGCCGAAATTGAAGCTCTCGGCTCACGTCATGTACTATTTCCAGATGTTAACCTTATCACGGACAAACAGTACGCTATTGAGCTTTTCACCGCCATGATACCGCTTAAAGTTATCTGGCTTGGTCTTGTAACGTCGTCTATCGGTATCGACGACGAGCTGATGAAGGTGTTCCGGAAAAGCGGCTGCAAAGGTCTGCTTATCGGTTTTGAATCCATAACACAGGAGTCACAGAAGTATATACACAAAGGCGTTAACCGTGTGGACAGCTATATTGATCTTATGAAGCGTCTCCATGACAATGGCATACTTGTGCAGGGCTGCTTTGCATTCGGCGGAGATGAAGAGGACGAGAGCGTTTTTGACAGAACTGTTGAGATGGTAGTAAAAGCAAAGATCGACCTCCCGAGATATTCCATACTCACCCCCTTCCCTAAAACAGATTATTATGCCCAGCTTGAAAGAGAAGGCAGGATAATAGAAAGGAACTGGGCTATGTATGATGTCCAGCACTGTGTCTATCAGCCAAAGAAGATGACAAAGGAGCAACTTGAAGCAGGTACTGACAGAGCATGGCGTGAGACATATTCAAATAAGAATATATTCAAGCGTCTTGCACCTTTCAATCACAGTATATGGCTGTCGCTGCCGGTTAATATGGGATATAAGGGATATGCTGATAAATGGCATAAATTCGGACGTGAAGTAATGTGCGACAATTCAGATATACCAATACTGTGAGGAGTTTATGAAGATAACATTTATTGTTCCCGCAATAGGGAAAAAACCAGGAAAAAAATACATAGGCACATGGAAAATGGAGCCGCTCACAATAGCTATGCTTAAAGCACTGACTCCGCCCGACATTGAGACAGAACTGTTTGATGACAGAATAGAGCTTATAAACTATGAGACTTCCACGGATCTGGTTTGCATCACAGTTGAAACTTATACTGCAAAGCGAAGCTATAAGATAGCACAGAAATTCCGTGAACGGGGGATTCCAGTCATTATGGGCGGTTATCATGTCACTCTCTGTCCTGAGGAGGCTGCGGAGCATTGTGACAGTGTGATGATCGGCAACGCCGAAACTGTGTGGAAAACAATGCTTGAGGACTTTGGCAGAGGAAAGTTAAATCCTGTCTATCAGGGCAATACCGCTGAATATGATATTCATCCAGACAAGAGTATTTTTACCGGAAAGAAGTATCTTCCGGTATCCCTTGTGGAAACAGGACGTGGTTGCATACACAGCTGCGATTTTTGTTCGATATGCCGCTTTTATGAAAGCCATTACCATGCTCGTTCACACGAACTTATAATTGATGATCTGAAGCGTTCAAAGCACAATATTGCATTTCTTGTAGACGATAACCTTGTGGCAGACCATAATAATGCAATACGGCTTTTTGAGGAGATAGCTCCTCTGAAAAAGAAATGGGCAGGTCAAGGAACACTTTCAATGGCACGGAATGAGAAGCTTCTCAAAGCCATGAAAAAAAGCGGCTGCGAGGTTATACTTATCGGATTCGAGAGCCTCAATCCCGAAAATCTGCGTCAGATGAATAAATCATTCAATCTCGCCATGGGAGAAAGAGACGAGCTTGTCAAACGAGTACACGATGCAGGGCTTGGTATATATGCAACTTTTGTCTTCGGCTACGATAATGACGATGAGCGTACTGTTGAAGAGTCACTTGAATTTGCAAAGAAGCATAAATTCTATACCGCCGCCTTCAATCATCTTCTGCCTTTCCCTAATACTCCGCTGTACAAGCGTCTGCGCGAGGATAATCGCCTGATATACGACAAATGGTGGCTTGCGGACGGTTACAACTACGGAGAGCTTGCTTTCAATCCAAAGAAAATATCTGCCGAAAAACTAAGTAAGCTCTGTCGTGATGCGAGAAAGGAGTTTTCCTCTGCTCGGACAGTTATGAGCCGTGGATTTGCTTCTCTCGGAAGAACAAGTCCGCTTCTTTGGGGACTTTTCTGGGCAATGAACCTGCGGCTCGGTGAAGAGGTAGATCAGAAAATGAATGTGCCAATAGGAGAAAATCTTGATGAACTTCCAAAATGACCGCTATACAGTTCGTTTTGCCGATGCAAGTGATAATGAAGGCATTAAAAGGATATTTGAAAGTGGAAGCTTCAGCGGAGATCTTGATATCCAGTTTCTTCGCGGAAGTGAGCCGATGAAGTCATTTGGTGCTGACGGCGAGCCAAAGATAATTGTTGCATCTGATAACATGAGCAATGAAATAATTGCTGTGGGCGGCGCTGTTGTCAGACAGGAATATATAAACGGGAAACCTGAGAAATGCGCCTATCTTACAGGACTTAAGATACTTAACGAATACCGTGGCAGATTAGGTTTTATTGCAAAAGCCTACAGCTTTCTCGGAGAAAATCTTGAGGATAGCAAATGTTGTTATACCACTATCCTTGACAGCAACAAAGCAGTGATAGCAATGCTGGAGAAGAAGCACAGGAATATGCCGGAGTATCGATTCATATCTCATTACACTACTTACTGCTGGAACAGCCGTAAAAAGATATTGTCGCTTTCTGATGACATAAACGGCTTTGATGAGCTTATGGAAGGATATTTCTCCAAAAGGGACCTTACGCCTGTGCATACTGAAATGGAAGGCTTTGGGAAAAAGAAATTCTACTGTTTTCGTGAAAACGGAAAAATCAAAGCCTGCTGCTTTGTAGGAGACCAGAAGGAGACAAAGTATTATCTTCTCCGTAAATACGGAGGTGCATACAGATTCATTTCAAAGCTCCCGATGCAGCTGCTCGGGTATCCTGAATTTCCTGCCGAAGGAACGGTAATAGACCATGGAGCAGTATCCTATCTTTATATTGAAAACAATGAAAGGAAGCTGTGCAGGAATTTCCTTAATACAGTTGCCGCACTGTCGGGACATTCTGTTCTGATATGGGGAGGCGCAGATGGAGATCCGCTGTGCAGCTGCCTCGGATACATGAAAACGGTCAGATACGGAAGCAGACTGTATCAGGTGCTGTGGAGGGATAATCCGCCCATAAGCGGAAATATCGGTATGGAAGCGGCGCTGTTATGAATGCATGAAATTGTTTTTTGCGTTTGTAATCAACGATCTCACAGCTCAAGAGCAAGTTTCCGAACCTTCAGGTTCATTCATACGATGTATGTAACGAGCTCTTCGTCAGTGGCGGCGGCGGAAGAATGCTCCTGCTAACGTGCTTCGGTACATTCCTGATGTGGCTGACAAAAAAGACGAATAGCGTATTTCCTACGGTGGTGGCTCATTTCATGTTCAATCAGAGTCAAGGGGCTTTGGACGGACTTCTCTCGCAGGGTAATATTCCTGAAAATGCAGATCTTGGAGCAATCTCAGATGTATGTGAGTATACTACGATTATCATTCTGGCTGTTTTTTTATTGGGTTGCTATTACGTGAAAACAATAAGAACAAGAGAAATATATAATGTAATATGCACACGAAGAAAAGGCGATATAATGTTATGAAAAATGCCAGCTCCATTATGGATCTGGCATGAGTATGGTTGCAGTAGACTACGATCTATTGAAACAGAAAAAAATGTTTTATATAAGTGATATATTGGCTTTTGAAACGTTGCAAAAATAATTGACACCCTATTGGGAATAGAGCCGGTGCAGTATTCGCTGCACTGGTTTTCTCATGTATTATTGAAAAGAATGTTGAAATTAAATTCAATTAGAAGAATAGTATTTCAGCTTTTAAAAACGCATTCCATACAAGTATTCCATACGAAAA
>NZ_JAILNU010000073.1 GCF_024691275.1 Ruminococcus sp.
AAATCCAGATATACTTGAAGAGCTCCTGCCGTGGAATAGATCTGTACAGAAAATTTGTAAAGCATTATGAGCAATAGTAATCCCCGAGCCGCAGCTCGGGAATCTTTCATTTACAGGTGGTATGTTATTGAGCGGTTACGATCAAACGGCAATAGCCTTTGATCGGGGCGTTTTTTTCAAAAGGATAGAAAAAAAGAATGAGAGCCATTAGGGGGGAGGTTCTCATTCTTAATAAGGGGATATGAGATTGTCATTTATGAAAGAATGACTTTCCATAAATTATTATAGCATAATGCAACCCATATAGCAAATATAAAATATCAATACCTATATATATTTTGTTTATATTAAGTTACACAAGCAAGCAATTTACATTTATTTCATATTTTGGAGATTTTTTGTAAATATTAGTTTTTCTTGTAACGTTATGTCTTCTCAGTGTACTAACATAATAGAAGCTTCTGAAATTATCTTAAAGGAGGGCAGCAGATGAATAAAGAGATCGAAGAATATTATATGCAATACGGTCAAAAGGTATATGCCTACCTTATAAGCATATGCCACGAACCTGATACCGCACAGGAACTTACTCAGGAAACTTTTCTGCAAGCTCTTCGCTCACTTGACAGATTCGATAAAAAATGCTCTGTTTGCACTTGGCTCTGCCAGATAGCAAAGTTTTTATGGCTAAAAGAATTAAAGCGACGTAAATTCCACCCGTCAGCTTCACAAGAACACGATCTTTCCGCGCTTGATATAAGCATAATCTCTCCGGATGACAAAGTGGAAAGCTCAGATACGAAAATGTTTATTATCAAGCAGATCCACGAACTGCCCGAACGTGATAAAGAGATTATTTTGCTGAGAGCTACAGGGGCTATGAATTTCGAGGAGATAGGTCAGCTCTTCGGAAAAAGTGCAAGCTGGGCAAGAGTTACGTACTACCGTGCAAAACAAAAGCTGAGAAAGGAGTAATACTATGAAATGCGAAATAATAAAAGACCTTCTCCCCCTCTACTGCGATAACGCCCTTTCAGATGTAAGCAAAGAAGAGATCGAAAAGCATATTGCCGACTGCGAGGACTGCCAAAAGACATACGAGGAAATGAAAAACGGCGATATAAAGCTCGATACAAAGTCAAAGGACATAAAACCTATGACTAAGGTCAAAAGAAAGATAAAAATAACAAAGATACTGTTTGCTGTTTTCGTTGCTGCATTTTTTCTTTTAGGTACGGCATATGAGCTTTTCTGCGCTCATCCCGTGCTGACAAAATCTGATAATATATCCTGCTACCCTACTATAAACCACACAAACGACGTATATCATTATTTTGATGACATCAACGTTGAGGAAAAAGATATTGAAATACCAATCGGCAGCAAATTCGAGATTGACTCTTACAACAACGCGATATATCTTGACGGAGAAAGGCTCGTTGATGAATATGGGAACAATCTTCCTGCAACAGGAGTTTTATATCATGCAGGTGATCTTAGAATATATATCAACGTTGACAATATGCTCTCTGCTCTGAAATACCGCATAGATCAGACATATAACGGAAATGCTGTATCGGCAAGGCTCGAATTCAGACCATGTCTCCCATTCAGGCAGAATATTGACGAATTGACTAACGTTGACGGATTGGTTTGGAGCGCTCCGATGCGTGATATATCCGAGGGCTCAACACTTACGATACATTGTCGTGATAAAGACATAAAGCTTGATCTTTACAAACTTGCTCAGGAAGCCGAATAAAACGAAAGCCGCAGAATTTCTGCGGCTTTTTCTTATGCTTCACAGGTGTGAATTACTTTTACAGGGCAGGCTGCCATACAAGCTCCGCAATTGGTACACTTGTCGTAGTCGATAGACGCATGGAAGTCTGTAACGGTTATTGCTCCGTTCGGACACTTCTTCTCACACATCTTACAGCCGATGCAACCGTTTTTGCAGGCAAGCTTTGTTGCCTTGCCATTGTCTTTTGATGAGCAGAGAACGTCGATATGCTTTGCAAGAGGCTTTATTGATATAAGCTGATTCGGACAGGCTGATGCACACTGTCCGCAGGCTCCGCAAAGAGCAGGTATCACCTTAGCAATGCCGTTTACAACCTTTATAGCATCGTGCTCGCAGACGCTTACACAGTCTCCAAGACCGATACAGCCGTATTTACAGGTACCGTTTCCGCTGTAGAAACGCTTGACAGCCTTACAGGACTGCACACCGTCAAACAAAAATGCCGACTGTGTGGCATTGCAGTCACCGCTGCAATGCACAACTGCTGTCATAGGAACGACTTCTGCTGCCGCTGTACCAAGTATAGCCGCTATCTTTGCTGCTGCATCTGCTCCGCCCGGACGGCAGAGATTTGTTGCAGCTCCCTTTTGTACGATAGCCGCTGCGTAGTCTGCACAACCTGCATATCCACACGCACCGCAGTTAGCCTGTGGTAGAGATTCTCCAATCTTTTCTATTCTCTCATCAACTTTTACATAGAACACTTTAGCAGCGATAGTCAGAAGTACTCCTGCGAGGATTCCGCAGCCGCCAAGTATAAGAGCAGGTATAAGATAAGTCATCTGTTGCACCTCCTCAGTTAAACAGTCCCGAGAAGCCCATGAAGCTTACGGAAACTATCGAAGCGGCGATAAGTGTAGCAGGAACTCCCTTGAATGTCTCGGGAATATCTGCGTATTCAAGCTTTTTGCGAACGCCCGAGAAGATAACAAGTGCAAGCATGAAGCCTAGACCTGCACCAAGTGCATTCACTATGGACTGTCCGAAGCTGTAGCCATTGTCGATATTAAGCACAGTTACACCAAGAACAGCGCAGTTTGTAGTAATAAGAGGCAGATATACGCCAAGCGAGCTGTAGAGCGATGGTACACACTTCTTGAGGATATTCTCCACAAGCTGAACGAACAGGGCGATAATAAGTATGAATACGACAGTATCGAAGTATTCAAGATGATTCGGAACAAGTATGCCGTGGTGTATCGGATAAGTAACAAGGGTCGCGCATATCATTACGAAAGTAACAGCGATTCCCATACCTGCGGCACTGTCGAGTTTTTTCGATACGCCAAGAAAAGGACATATTCCCATGAACTTTGAAAGAACGAAGTTGTCTGTCAGCATTGCCGACAGAAGTATTACGAGCATTGTTTTCACTGACAGTCACCTGCCTTTCCGCATTTTTCAGCATTTGGACAGCCGCTGCAACCAAGCTCCTGAGGAGGCTTCTTGTTGGAAAGCTTATTAACCAGTGCAATTATTACACCTAAGGTGAAGAATCCACCTGCCGGCATTATGAACAGCAGCATTGGCTGCTCGCTGATAACAGGTATCCTGAAGCCTAACCACTGTCCTGCACCGATTATCTCACGCACAGAACCCATAAGGAACAGTGCCAGCGTGAAGCCGATACCCATTCCTATAGCGTCGCAGGCTGATGCCACGACACCGTTTTTGCTTGCAAACATTTCAGCTCTGCCGAAGATGATACAGTTTACAGTGATAAGTGTGAGGTAGATTCCAAGGCTGTCATAAAGGCTTGGAACAAAGCCTTCAAGCAGGAATCCTATAAGAGTTACGAAGCTTGCGATAACAACGATGAATGCAGGGATACGCACTTTGTCCGGTATCACCTTTCTCAGCGCTGATATTACGATATTTGAGCCGAGAAGCACGAATGTGGTCGCAAGTCCCATACCGATACCGTTTGCCGCCTGAGTTGTTACGGCAAGTGTAGGACACATTCCGAGGAGCATCACAAGTGTAGGATTCTCCTTGATAATTCCCTTTGTTATCTCTTTTGTAAGAGGTGTTTTATTTTCAGCCACCGAGTATCGCCTCCTTATTTTCGTTATATGCTTTAAGTGCGGTATCTACTGCGTGTTTCATGCCCTTTGAGGAGAATGTAGCACCGCTTATTACGTCAAATTCTTCCTGTGGTTCTGTCAGACCGTAGAACTGCTTGCGAAATTCTTCCTGATCGCGCACCTTTGAACCAAGCCCCGGAGTCTCGCCCAGTGATACGAATTCGATACCCGAAACAGCTCCGTTCTCGTCTATACCAACGAGGATATTTATGCCGCCCTTTGAATAGCCATCGGTACATACCTGAACAACGGTCTTTTTATCGGGAGTAACAGCAATGGTTTCAACTTCGTCAAGCTTGCACTTCATATTGATGATCTTGCTTTCGGTCTTGCCGAAAAGAGCCTCGACGCTGCTGTTGAATTTCTCTGCTTTCTGTTCAGCTATCCTGTCCTTTGTGAGCTCGTAAGCAAATACAAGAAGGAGTGATGCAACTACGCAGATAACGGTCAGCACAAGAGTAGGTTTGATCTTATCCTTCATGCTTTTCAGCCTCCTTTGCGCCGAGCACCTTAGTCCTTGTAAGCTGCTCTATGTACGGAGTAAGCACATTCATGAGAAGTATCGAGAAGGAAACTCCCTCAGGATAAGAGCCGAAGCGTCTTATAACAAATGTTATGATGCCGCAGCCAAGTCCGAATACTATCTTGCCCTTGTTTGTGATAGGAGTTGTAGCATAGTCTGTAGCCATGAAGAATGCTCCCAGGAACACACCGCCTGCAAGTATCTGGTATACAGGATCATCTCCGCCTATCCAGCTGAGAACGAAAAGGCTTCCGATGAATGATAATGGTGCAGCAAGTGAGATTATCTTTCTTACCGCAAGGAAAAGTCCGCCGATAAGAAGTCCAAGCGCACACACCTCACCAAGACAGCCGCCTGTATTTCCGAGGAAAAGGTCGAGATAGGACGGAAGCTCTCCGCCGTTTTTGGCAAGAACAAGCGGAGTTGCCGATGATACCGCATCGTAGTCGCGCTCCATAGGCTTTATCCAGCGCGTCATCTCTGACGTGAAGCTGACCATGAGAACGATACGTGCAGTAATGGCAGGATTTGCGAAGTTCTGTCCAAGACCGCCGAACAGCTGCTTGACTATGACTATCGCAACAAATGAACCTATAACAGCCATCCAGTACGGCAGGGTCACAGGCAGGTTCATCGCAAGTATAAGTCCCGTAACTGCTGCTGACATATCACCAACAGTATTATCGCGCTTCATAATTCTTCGGCAGGCATACTCAAAGAAGATACAGCTGCCTATACATACAGCAGTAAGGGGTATAACGCGAAGTCCGAAGAAGTATACCGCAACTCCCCATGCAGGAAGAAGTGCGATGATAACATTCAGCATGATATTTGAAGTTTTTATGTAGTTCTCGTCGTGCGGTGACGGCGAAACGATTAGCTTATTCATTATCTCTCCGCCTCCTTACTTTCTTGGAATAAGCATTTTGGCAAGCTGGTTCGTCTCTGCAAGCTTTCTGTTTGCAGGACAGACATATGTACAGCTTCCGCAGTTCATGCACAGCAGTACCTTTAGCTGCCTGAGCTCGTCTATATTGCGTATCTTATATGCTCTGTCGATATCAGCAGGCATAAGTCCGAGAGGACACACACGTACACAGCGTCCGCATCTGATACAATTTGAAGTTTTTCGCTCATCATAGTGATTAAAAGCAAGAAGGGCATTTGAAGTCTTTACAACAGGCATATCCATATCAGGTACGCTCATGCCCATCATAGGACCTCCTGCAATGAGCTTCTTGACAGAATCTATATCGGTTTTGCAGAATTCAAGGAGCTCCCTGAATGAAGTTCCTATAACGCAGCTTACATTCTTAGGTTCGCTTACAGCATTTCCGTCTATGGTAAGTCTTCGCGTTACGAGGGGCATACCTGTCTGCATATAACGGTACAGAAAAGCGACAGTGGATACATTCATAACGATAACGCCCGCATCTGCCGGAAGAGAGCCTTCATTGACTATCCTGCCCGTTGAGTTATAGATTATTACCTTCTCAGCACCCTGAGGGTAAGCAGACGGCAATGTTATGATGTCGATAGTATCATCGTTCTCAGCCATTTCAGTGAAATTCTTTATTGCCTCAGGTTTATTGGCTTCAATAGCAAGCTTTGCGCTCTTTATGCCGAGCTGAGACTTCACCATATTGATACCGTTGATGATGTCCTGCGGATTCTCCATCATTTCGCGGTAATCAGCCGTGATATAAGGCTCGCACTCCGCAGCATTGATGATAAGTGTATCTATATTGTTTTTGGGATTCAGCTTGATATGCGTCGGAAAGCCTGCACCTCCCAGACCGCAGGCACCACTCTCGCGCACTGCCTTTATGAAGCTTTCCTTGTCAGTTACAACAGGTGGCTTCACTTCATCTGAGACTGTCTGAAGTCCGTCAGTCTCTATCTCTGCCATTTTGCAGACAACTCCCATAGCGTTTCGATAGTCGGATAAAGCTGTCACCTTGCCCGATACTCCCGAATGTACAGGGGCACTGAAAGGTGCATCGGTGTCACCGATCTTTTGTCCGACCTTTACCTCGTCACCGACTTTTACAAGCGGCTGACAAGGAGCGCCCATTGTCATGGACATTGGTATCCTTACCTTAGCAGGTACAGGAAAAACCACAGTAGAGCTGTTTTCCGTATTCTTACGGTGCATCAGCTTAATACCGTTCAGTTTTCTCATAAATTTCTCCTCGGATCTAAGCAGTTCAACTGCCGAATTGTTTGAATGATTTTACGTTAAACCATATGTATGAGTAAAAAAGCCCACACAAATATTATTATACATTATTTTAAAGTACTATTCAAGAGTTTTCTACAAAAAATAAAAACTTTCTTAATTTTTATTAGTTTATGCTTCTATTGACTTTGACTATTTTTAGTTGTATAGTATATAGTGTTATTATAAACAGGTAGGTGATATTAATGAATACATATATCGAACGCTCCATTACAGGAGAATTCAGCAAGTCAATATGGTCAAAATTCCGAAAAGGCATTGAAAAGTACAAGCTTATAGAAAACGGAGACAGGATCGCTGTCTGTATCTCAGGCGGAAAGGATTCCATGCTTATGGCAAAATGCATACAGCGCCTGCAAAAATACAGCGAACTAAAATTCAGTGCCGAGTATATCGTCATGGATCCAGGATACAATATCGAAAACCGAAATCAAATTATCGAAAACGCCAATACCCTCGAAATACCTGTAAAGATAATGAATACCCGCATTTTTGAGTCAACTGCCAAAGCCGAAAAGCACCCCTGCTTCTTATGCGCAAGGCTGCGCCGCGGCTGGCTTTATAAAACTGCTCAGGAGCTCGGCTGCAATAAGATCGCCCTCGGTCATCACTTTGACGATGTCATTGAAACTATACTTATGGGAATGCTCTACGGCTCACAGTTTCAGACCATGATGCCAAAGCTCCACAGTGAAAACTATCAGGGGGTACAACTCATCAGACCCCTTTACCTTGTTCGTGAAGCTGATATAATTAAATGGTCGGAATACAATGACATTCACTTCATACAGTGTGCCTGTCGGATAACTAAAAGCGAAGGCAGTTCCAAAAGGGCAGAGGTAAAGCAGCTGCTCTCACAGCTTCGAGCAAACAATCCTGCTGTTGATATGAATATCTTCCGCAGCGTCGAAAACGTTAACTTACAGACACTTATATCATATCACCGCGGCAGTGACTATCATCATTTTCTTGACGACTTTGACGAGGGTCTGAGCATCAAAGGCACAAATAATTTCAAATGAAAAAGGCTTTTGCATCTGCAAAAGCCTTTTCCTGTCTATTGTTTTTTTATAAGCTTCAAATACCCGAAAGTAATGGATATAAGCACGAGCGAAAGCATAATAAGCCATTTTTTCTCCTCAAAACTCCCCTGCATCATTGAAAACAAGTAAAATACTCCCATTTTCTCCTTGAGTGTGAAGTTTATCATGTAGTAAAAAAGCGAAGCCATATAACCGATTATAACATTATCTGCGACTCCTGCCGCAAAAAAGCCTATCGCTCCGAGCAGGACTGCACTTGATAATGTCCCTGAAAAAAGCCGAAACGTTACCTTTGAATCGCAGTGCTTCATGTACAATACCGAACAGCCGATCAGCACAGCAAGAACTGCAAAAGAAAGTATCAACCGTATCAGGCAGATAAAATAATAAGCAGTCTTTTTTGAACGTATCACATCACGTATACTTTCATTCTGCTCCGGCATGAATATCGGAGTAAGCAAAATACAGCCAATAAGTGAAATTATGACCTCCAGCGGCTGTGCAGCCTGACGCTCATTCAGCTCTGCATAGCTGAAAAATACAGGTGCGGTAAATACAACGGCTGCGGCTATAAGGTAGTGTATGATAAAATTATGCTTTACGTCTGAATATGCCACCCTTGCCAAAGAACACAATGCCATTGAATTTTCCTCCCCTCTTCATTTCATACACAAATACGGTGAGCAATACCATTACCAGCGAAAGCATCAGATAGAATATACGATTAAAGACAAAATTATCATAATTTGCCATAAAATCCGCTCTGTGCATCAAACGGTTATGGCGGCATATAAACGTGAATTTGCCGATATTTCCATATAGTGCTGCATCTGACATCATCAGACTGCCGAACCAGAATATAAACTGTACAAGTATAGCAGCTCCCGCTGAGAATATCTCGGAAACCAGCATTCCCACAGCTGTAGTCATTGCAATATTAGGCATGAGCCATGCTCCTGAGACAGCAAAAAATCCCGTAAAACTCGGATCACTTCCGCTATACATATACATTATCTTCGCCGCAGACAGCACCGCACACAAGAATACAGGTATTATCATAGTCGCAAAAAGTGCGGCAAACCTTGTGAAAACAAGCTTGAACGACGACACCTTGCGCGAGTAAACAAGCTCCTTCATCTTTCCGCGTCTGTCAGCTGTTATAAGAGCTGCCGCAACGAATACAGGAACGAATGCAAGGTCAATGCCGAGATAGTCACTGAACAGTCTGCCGTATGCAATCGAGATATGATCCTTTTCGATAAAATCGTTATACTGTTCCTTCAGCTCCTCCTCTGTCATTTCCACCTGAGAGAAATTATACGCAAGAGCTTCGGGCTTATAGTCAGAACCGCCGCCAAGGATATCGTTAACATCTCCCATTATCTCAACGAACCGTTCATATGTAACGTCTGTTTTCAGCGGAACATCTTCTACATTATATTCTGCATAATCAGTTGTTCCGTGACTTATATAATACTTAACATTTTGATCTTTCAGCGCTTCTATCTCGTCGCTGCTGAGTCCGCTGAGTTCGGTTATATACTTCTGTATCTTCCTGCTATTTGCGCTGTTAAGGTGAACAGACTTGAAAAAGCCGTAAGGATAGCAGATATATGAATTTGATAAATAACAGCTTGTAAGAGAATCAAGCGCAGCAGGCATTATAAGCTCGGGATCACCTGAGGATTTGGTTTCTTCACAAGACATACAAGCTGTTTCGTTCAGAGGAGCATCAAGAACATCCCAGTACTGCGTCCAGAACATCAATACCACTAATACAGAATATATTATAAAAGTAACCGAGCGCAGCAGTTTCTTACATTCCTTTATAAACAGCATTACTCCTCACCTCCCTTTACGTCACAGCCGCTGCTGTGAAGGCAGTACATATACGCTGCTTCAAGGTCGGGCTCCGTGAGTACAGCATTGGGAAGATCGGGCTCGGAGTCGGATACTATCCTGACTGTCGTATACTCAGTCTGTGCAAGCATACCTGTTACTATATATTCTTTTTTGATCTGCGGCATGAACTTTTTCTCCACATTGACAGTATATACGTGTCCCTCTGCTTTTTTTACAAGCTCGCTCACTGTCCCGCGCCAGAGTATCCTGCCCTCGTCCATTATGGCTATCTGTTCGCAGGCAGCTTCGATGTCCCCGACTATATGCGTTGAAAGAATAACTATCCTGTCTTCTGCGACCTCGCAAAGAAGGTTCCTGAAGCGTATGCGCTCTTCAGGATCAAGTCCTGCCGTCGGCTCGTCAACAATGAGCACCTTCGGATCATGAATAAGCGCCTGAGCGATACCAAGTCGGCGTTTCATACCGCCTGAAAGCTGCTTCACCTTTTTATGTCGGTGTTCAATAAGATTTACTCGGCGCAGAAGAGAAGTCACGCGCTTTTTCAGGTCGCCACTTTTCATTCCCGAAAGTATCCCAAGATATTCAAGAGCCTCATCAGTCCGCATTGAAGGATACATTGAGAAATCCTGCGGAAGATATCCTGTTACAGCACGAATCTGACCAGCCTTTTCAATTGGTATCCCGCAGACAGTTATCTCTCCTTTTTTCTTCTGATGAAGTGCCGCAAGCATTTTCATTAGAGTTGTTTTTCCTGCACCGTTTCTGCCAAGAAGTCCGAACATACCTTTTCCGATAGTCAGATCAATGTTATAGAGTGCCTGTTTGTTGCCGTAAAACTTATCGACGTTCTTTATTACGATGTTGTTATCCATTTAATCGCCTCCAAAAGAAATGACATGATAAGCTTTTTCCTTATCATGTCATTATAATAATCTATGAATTTCAACTTTTTATCTACTTTTGTGATTTTTTATCGAGAAAGATGCAGTGACGTTTCCACCGCCGTTTTCGCCGTTTTTTACTTCAATATCACCACCGCATTTCCTGCAAAGGAGCCTGCAAATATATAATCCAAGTCCGAAATGCTCCTTGTTTTCCTCCTTGTCATCACGGTAAAAAGGCTGCCATGCTTTTCTGAGAGCTTCATCAGAAAAGCCCTTTCCGTCATCATTTACTGCAATGAAAAGCTTTTCATAACCGGCATTGACCGTGCATTTTATCGTTCCGTCGGAATAACGCACTGCATTTGATACAAGATTCTCAAAGACCTGCATAACTAATTCACGGTCGATAAAGATCTTTTCATCGGTGGTGTTCTGCGTATCGAAGACAAAACTGCGATCACCGCACAGAAGCTTTCCTGTTTCGCTGAGCTGAGCGGTTATCTCAGAAAGGTCAGTATCTTTTCCATCGGGAACTATGTCTTCAAGCTTCTGTACCGAATTCATTTTCTCGGTATAGTGCTCCAGCCTTGATATCTGGTCGCTCATTTTCTGCAATATCTCCGACTGCTTCTCGGGAGCAAGCTTGCCGCTGAAATTCCTTACAAGCTCCGCGTACCCCTTCAGCACAGTTATGGGAGTGCGAAGATCATGGGAAAATGCCGAGTTGAGCCGCTTACGTTCTTCAAGAGACTTCCAGAGCTCATAGTTGCTCTCGTAGAGATTTTTGCGCATCTCCTCAAAAGAACCGCAAAGCTGTCCCAGTTCATTTTTGCAGCTGCTCTCAACCTTGAAATCAAGATCGTCGCTGAGTATCTTGTCAGCCGCATCTTTCAGGACATCTACAGGCGCTTTAAGCTCCATGCGGTAAAAACGCCTGAATGTATACCATAGACAAAAAACCGACCACAATGGTATCAATACATATTTTGCTGCTCCGATAAGCATAAGTATGCAATGCTCCGATTGTTTGTCAGATGTGAATACATAATATCCCATACGGTCGATGAACCTTGAATTGCACCAGTTATAGAGATATTCCAGTACGCTTTCTATCACAAAGCAGCCTGCTCCACAAATCATCATGCACGGTATGAGGTACTTTACAAGTGAAGTATGTATGCTTTTTCCGTCTATTTTACCCATTTATACCCCATTCCCCAGACCGTACCGATATGATGATCTTCTCCGAATTTTCCGAGCTTTACCCTTATTCGCCTGATATGCTCCGCAATAACAGAGCTGTCCCCTTCCGCGTCATATCCCCATATTTTTTCGTAGATGCGTTCCTTGTCGAAGACCTGTCCCGTATTCAGTGTAAGAAGCTCGATAATGCGGAACTCTTTGTTCGCAAGGTCTACTTCCTTTTCACCGACGCAAACAGTCTTCTCGGTATAGTCAATAACGACATTTCCGTAAAATCTCACATTCTTTACAGTATTGTCCCTGTGATCGCGCCGTATATGAGCTGCAACACGCGCTCCAAGCTCGTCAAGTGAAAACGGCTTGATAATATAGTCATCTGCACCTGCCGAAAAGCCTCTTATCTTGTCCTCATCTTCTACCTTTGCGGTAAGGAAAAGTATGGGACAGCTCACATGATCGCGTATCCTGCTGCAAACCTCTATTCCGTCACCGTCAGGCATATTCACATCAAGAAGTATTATATCAGGCGAAACAGAAGCTGCTTCAATAGCCTGAGCGCCGCTGTAAGCCGTGTAGACACAGTATCCTGCAAGTTCAAAATAATCCTTCAGCAAACTCACAACGTCTTTTTCATCATCTGCAATAAGTATCCTGTACACGTCAGCACTTCCTTTCGTACAGATATTACCTCAGAAATATCAACTTTCTATCAACTTTTATTATACAGCCAAAGTAAAATATTGTCAATTGACGGCAGCATTGTCATATGTTATAATAATCATATACTCTTTAAAGATAATAATTATAAAAAGCTGTCAGGGGGGGGTAAACTATGTCCAGACTTATTTCGGACAAATTCAAAGACTGGCAAAAATTATGCGATGAACGCTTCAGCAAACTGAAAAGCAATGAGGAGAAGCTAAATCGCTTTTTTATTGCTCTTTACGGTATCGGCGATGAAATAAGCGCAGAGGTCAATGACAATGATGTTACTGTAAGACGTGCTGATCTTCAGCGTGAGATAAAAAGCCTGATAAGCTTTGCCGTTGGCTGTATTTTCGGGAGATATTCCGTTGATCGTGACGGACTGTGCTATGCAGGCGGTGCATGGGACGGCTCTGCGTACTCAACTATCATACCATGTCCCGATAATATCATGACTCTCAATGACAGCAAAAGCGGACTGACTGCCGCAGTAACAGATTTTATCGAAAAAGTGTACGGAAGTGACACACTTGATGCTAACCTTGAATTCATCACGGAAGCTCTCGGCGGCAGCGGCGATGCACAGACCTTTCTTTATAATTACCTTAAACGATGCTTTTTTGCCGATCACTCCAAAACTTACAAGAACCGCCCGATCTACTGGCAGATAACCTCGGGGCGTAAAAATGCTTTTACGGCATATATGTATCTTCACCGCTATAACAGCAGCTTTATAAATGTGCTCCTCGAAAAATACGCTCAGCCACATTATGAAAAGCTCAGCAAGTCACTTGATGATCTCAGAAAAGCTCATAAGCTCACGACAGGAGCTGAAAAGGCTGCTCTCCGAAGAGATATAAGCCGCCTGCAAACTCTCCTGCTTGAAATGGACGGCTTTATACATCGGCTCGATCTCCTCTCAAAACAAAACATAACCATTGATCTTGATGACGGAGTAAAGGCAAACTATGAGAAATTGAGAGAAATTCTTGTATAAACAGCTCTCCGATTCCATAAAACCATGCTGCCTTGACTTTTATGTATTAATAATGTATAATTAGCGCTGAATAAAACAAAAGGAGGATATAATGAAAAGAATAATAGCAAATTTAGCACCATACTGGCACATCGTCATGATAATCCTTGTGCTGCTCGGTGTACAGGCGTACTGCGAGATAGCTCTCCCTCAGTACACATCCGACATGATCGACGTTGGTATCCAGAATCACGGCATAGAGTACGTCCTGCCTGAGAAAATGACAGCTGATGATATGAAGTACTCAATGCTGTTCATGACTGATGAAGAAAAGTCAGAATGGACCAACTGCTACACTCAGTGCGGAGACGAACTGTTCAAGAGAACAGCCCGCGAAAGCTCACTCAAAAAACTCAGCGACAAGTTCCTGATACCTGTAACTCTCTCATATCAGACAGGCAATATGAGCGAGGAGCGTTTCAGAGCCACTATAAAAAACTCAATGCAGGCTGCTCCGGACAAGGCTCCTCGGGAACTTGATATCGACAGCCTTACTCTTGACGAGATAAGCGAATATATGCACACCGACCTCAATATCCACGAGGCTGAAAACGAAAAAGGCGTTGCAACAACTTATGTTGATATGCGTCCTGTAATGGAAGGACTTATCGAAAGCGGTCAGATGAATTCGGAACAGATCTCCGAAATGCGCGGTCAGCTCGAAAAGACCTCCTCCACTATCGGCAGCAATACCATGAGATCTATGGGACTTGCATTCGCTGTTGCAGCTGATAAAGCTGCGGGTATAGATGTGGATTCCATACAAAAAAGCTACCTCTGGAAGCAGGGCTTCAAAATGTTCGTCATGGCTGTATTTATGCTCGCAGCTGCTGTATGTGCAGGATTTTTCGCAGCCCGTACAGGTGCAGGCATAGGACGTGACCTCAGAGCCAAGGTCTTCAAAAAGGTCATAGGCTATTCCAATACCGAAATAGATAAATTTTCGACCGCTTCACTCATTACAAGAAGCACAAATGATGTTCAGCAGATACAAATGGTAACGGCTCTGCTGCTTAGAGTACTGATGTATGCTCCTATCCTCGGCATAGGAAGCGTTATCAAGGTCATAAACACAGGTGCGAATATGGGTTGGATTATAATTGCAGCTGTATCAATAATCCTTATGTTCGTGATGGTTCTCATGCTCGTTACGCTTCCTAAATTCAAGGTAATGCAGAAGCTTGTTGACGGACTCAACCTTATTTCACGCGAAATACTCACAGGACTCAGCGTTATAAGAGCCTTCGGACGGGAAAAGGAGGAGGAAAAGCGCTTCGACAAAGCCAACACCGAACTCATGCGCACTCAGCTGTTCACAAACAGAGTAATGACCTTCATGATGCCGGGTATGATGCTGGTAATGTACGGCGTTTCCTTTACGATAGTATGGGTATCTGCTCACAGGATAGATGCAGGTGATCTTCAGGTAGGTGCAATGACTGCATTTATCACGTATTCCATGCAGATAGTAATGTCATTCCTCATGCTCACGGTAATGTCCGTGCTTCTCCCCCGTGCAGGCGTTGCAGCCGACAGAATAGACGAGGTACTTAAAACAAACACAACTGTACTTGAACCCGAGATCCCTGAAAAGATCACCTCCTGCACAGGTACAGTCTGCTTTGATAACGTTTCATTCAAGTACCCCAATGCCGAATCAAATGCCATTGAAAATATCAGCTTCACAGCTGAAGCAGGCAAAACAACTGCTATCATCGGCAGTACAGGCTGTGGAAAAACTACACTCGTCAACCTTATCCCACGTTTTTATGATGTAACGGAAGGAAGTATAACCGTTGACGGAGTAGATGTACGCAAGCTCTCAAAATCCGACCTTCGCAGCAGGATCGGACTTGTACCGCAAAAGGGTGTGCTCTTCTCGGGTACGATAAGCTCAAACCTTAAATTCGGCAAGGAAGATTCGACAGATGAGGAAATGCAGAAAGCTGCCGAAATTGCTCAGGCAATGGAATTCATAGAGTCTAACGAGGAGAAATTTGAACGCGCCATTTCTCAGGGAGGAAGCAATGTCTCATGCGGTCAGAAACAGCGTCTCGCCATTGCACGAGCTATTGTAAAATCTCCCGAGATCTACATCTTCGATGACAGCTTCTCGGCGCTTGACATGAAAACAGATGCCGCACTCCGCAGAGCACTCGGCAGATATGTAAAGAATTCTGCTGTTATCATCGTAGCACAGCGTATAAGCACCATAATGAACGCTGAACAGATACTCGTGCTCGACGAAGGAAAACTCGTAGGCAAGGGCAATCACAGACAGCTTATGAAGAACTGTGAAACATACAGACAGATCGCAAACTCACAGCTTTCGGAAGAAGAAATTGAAAAGAGCATCGGAGGTGAGGATAATGAGTGAAAATAACAGACCTGCTGCTCGTCCCCACGGTCATATGGGCGGAGGAAGATTTGCTCCCGGTGAAAAACCTAAAAACTTCAAAGGTTCAATGAAAAAGCTCATATCTTACCTTGGAGCATACAAAATCGCTATATTGATCGTAATGATACTTGCCGCAGTCGCTACTGTATTCTCTGTAGCAGGCCCTAAAATAATGGCAAAAGCTACAAATGCTCTGTTTGACGGGCTTATGAGCAAAATTGCAGGTACAGGCGGCATAGATTTCGGATATATAGGAAAGATTCTCCTCTTTACCCTCGGACTATATATTTTCAGCTCTGCTGTAAGCTTTGTCCAGGGCTGGATAATGACAGGCATCTCACAGAAGGTCTGTTATCGTCTTAGGAAGGATATCTCGGAGAAAATAGGCCGTATGCCTATGAAGTATTTCGAGAGCCGTACATACGGCGAAGTTCTTTCCCGTATAACCAATGATGTTGATACTCTCGGCACTACACTGAATCAGAGTATTACTCAGATAATCACTTCTACGGCAACTCTTATCGGTATTATTGTAATGATGCTTTCCATCTCCCCGCTGATGACCCTTATATCTATCGTTATACTTCCTGTTTCCGGTGCTCTGCTCTCGTTTGTCATTAAAAAATCACAGAAGCATTTCCGCACACAGCAGGAATATCTTGGACATATTAACGGCCTTGTCGAGGAAACCTTCAGCGGTCACACTGTAGTTCAGGCTTTTAATAAAGAACAGAAAACTATCGACGAGTTCTGCTCAACCAATGATGTGCTGTACAAGTCGGCGTGGAAGTCGCAGTTCCTTTCGGGAATAATGATGCCCGTTATGTCATTCGTCGGAAATATCGGTTACGCAGGTGTGGCGATATCAGGCGGTATGCTTGCAATAAAGGGCGTTATCGGAATAGGTGATATACAGGCATTTATCCAGTATGTCAAGCAGTTCACCCAGCCTATACAGCAGATCGCTCAGGTAATAAATCAGGTGCAGTCTATGACGGCTGCTGCCGAAAGAGTATTTGAATTCCTTGATGAAGAGGAAGAAGAACAAACAGTCGAAAATGCTGTTATCCCCGAAAATGTACAGGGAAATGTTTGCTTCGAGCACGTTTCGTTCGGTTATGATCCTGAAAAGATCGTCATAGGCGACTTTAGTGCAGATATAAAGGCGGGACAGAAGATCGCTATCGTAGGTCCGACAGGCGCAGGCAAGACTACGATGGTTAAGCTGCTTATGCGTTTTTATGATGTAAACAGCGGAACAATTTCCCTTGACGGTACTGATATCCGCATGATACCGCGTAAAGAACTGCGTAAGAGCTTTGGTATGGTATTGCAGGACACATGGCTGTTTCACGGTACTATCATGGAGAATATCCGTTACGGCAGACTCGATGCTACCGACGAAGAAGTCATCGTAGCTGCAAAGGCTGCCCATGCTCATCACTTCATACAGTCGCTCCCGAACGGCTATGACATGGTTTTGAATGAAGACGCAAGCAACGTATCACAGGGACAAAAGCAGCTTCTTACAATTGCAAGAGCTATTCTCTCGGATTCGAGGGTAATGATACTTGATGAAGCTACTTCATCTGTCGATACACGTACAGAGGTTCTCATACAGGACGCTATGGACCACCTTATGAGCGGAAGAACAAGTTTTGTCATCGCTCACAGACTCTCAACGATACGCAATGCCGATATGATTCTTGTAATGAAGGACGGCGATATCGTTGAACAAGGCAATCACGAAGAACTCCTTGCAAAGAACGGTTTCTACGCACAGCTTTACAATTCTCAGTTTGAAAGTGCATAAAAAAGTTCTCCTCTGATTTCAATAGTTTGTCTTCTTGTAACCTGAATATCAGCATTAAAGCCTGTATTAGCAGAAATGTTAATACAGGCTTTTCTTATAATTATCGTTTCGCACAAATTGCTGTTGCTATACTCATTCGGGTATTCAGCAGCACCAGAAGTTGTACATCTCGAAAAAGAACATTGCGGATACTGTGATAAGATTTCCCGCAAAGCATGACAGGCTGCGGATCCTCCCGTAAGGCAGCTTCTTTTTGGCTATGAAGGAGTAAGCGGCAGCAATAAGCGCAAGTCCGCAGACTGCAAGGCATACAAACTGTATAATACCAATGACTGTTCCCTCAGTCTTGGTGAGACCGTCGTTGTCTCCTTTCACGCGAATAACAACTATAGATATCATTGCTGCGAGTGATATTATCTTTGCAAACTGTCCTGCGGTTATGATGTGGGCAAATGACAGAGGAGCTGCCTTGTGTGCCTTATTGAGCTTCCGCTTTGCAAGGAGTATGAAAAGTGAAGCAACTCCGCAAAGCATGAAGCCTGCAAGGAGACAGAGCTTAGGCACATAATGCTTTATTTCAAGGTATTCCGAGCAGCTGTTTACTATGCCCCGTGTGCCGTCAGAGTTATAGACTATGCCATATATACTGTCATCGTAATAATCTTCGGAATGATATTCAAGAAATACATCATCAGCAACCTTTGCAGCGTTTATATTATCAATCGAGAATGCGTCCATATATAATATGAATTTTCCCATACCTGCTGCATGGGTACGTGTGTTTGAATAGTATCCGCTGTATGGTGTCATATCTGCTTTTTCGTAATCTTCGCCGATATATTTTTGGGCCTTCAATCTGCCGAAAACAGATGCACATAAAGAATTCGGGAAATCATCGCCGCAGTTTGAAAGACCTACGACTCCGAACTTTGATACGGGATCAAATTCCATATTTGCAACGCAGCCAAAGGTCGAACCCGTATGTCCGAAGGTGCGGGTATAGTTGTATTCCTTGACATCAAAGCCATAGCTGAAGCAGGGAATATCCGTGTTTCCGTAAAATGACGAGCCTGACAGGAGCTTCTCCTGAGTTTCGGCATTCTGGAACAGTGGGTGATCGTCGTTTACAAAAGCCTGTGCGTAAGTTGCAAGGTCGCCGAGAGTACCCGTTATCGCGCCGCAGGGGTAAAGCTGATCGTTAAATAGACAGGTGCCCTTGGACTTGTATTCTTCTATCATCTCGTCCTCTATTATTCCGTATTCATTTTCTATATAGCTTTTATGCAGGGACGTTTCATAGCAGATCGTTTTCAGACGCTGCTCTCTTACCCACGGATTATCGGTAAAGTCGGGACCTGCTGTGGTGTGCTCCATACCGAGTGGCTCAAAGATATTCTTGTGGACGTACTCAACATAATCCATACCGCTGACACGCTGAACGATAAGTCCTGCAAGAGCAGCTGCCCAGTTTGAGTAGGAAGCTACCTCACCCGGTCGGTAGGTCTGGGCTGGCTCGGTATTTCTGAGAGCTTCTTCAAGTGACGGCATTGCAGCCATATCCGCTGATGTAGAGTCGTAGAACTTCTCGCACCAGCCGCCCTTGTGGTTCATTATGTCCATAAGGGTAATGGGATCGTCGTATTTAAGGTGGCGGAAAAAATTATCGGGGAGATATGTGCGGATATCAGCTTCAAGGTCAATTTTCCCCTGTTCCCAGAGCTGCATGATGCTCACCCATGTAAAGGTCTTGGAGATGCTGCCCCATTCAAACACGCTGTTTTCGTCGGCAAGTGTGTGCTCCTCGATGTTTGTGCAGCCGTAGTAACGGGTATAGAGTATCTCGTCGCCGTGGAAAATAAGCTCCACATGAGCGTTGGATTTGTCTCTTTTTTTGATATTGTAGGGATGTGCGTCTATTTTTTCCTGAATTTTTATAACAGAGCTGACTGGTACTCCCGACGGAAATTTAATATCACCGTCATCTTCTGCAAAAGCACTGAATGGCTGAGTGCAGACTGTAAGCACCGCTGAAGCAATGATAGCGGCAGTCCTGCGCAGTATTCTTTTCATGTATATCCACCTCCTCAGAGCTCACGAGCTTCATAGTCCACTACCGAGGAAACGAGCTGATAGAGGGTGAAGCCGAAGCCGATAAAGATCAGTATTATGCTGAGCAGCATACCGTTCATGGGTGTTGCAAGTGCAATGAGCATATTTACAAGCACGATAAGTGCAGGCTTCAGTATATCTATATTGAATATAAAAATAATTCCGGCTGATACAGCATAGAATATTGCAATTCCGCCTAAGAATTTAAGAAAGCTTTTCAGCAGGTTGTTGTTCTTGCTTGAAATCCCGTTTTTGAAGTATCTCCTGTGCTGACCTGCCATGACCATGAGTGTAACAGCGAAAATAAACCAGAATATTGAGTTCTCCATAGCCTTCATCTGTATACCAGTACCGAAACCGCTTGATACTTCGTATAAGTTACTTATGTCCTTAGAAATCATAGAGGTGTGGAAATCACTGAATTTTTCCATTATAAGGTACAGGATAAAAATAATTATTGAAAAAACGGTATATATTCCCGTAGTCAGAGCAAAACGGGAAATTACTATGCTTTTTCGGTCAGTGGGGATAACAGTGAATATTTTTCCTGCATTATGAGTCTTTTCTGCCATTGTAATAAAAGGTACGAGCATAACTCCCAGCACAATTATGCTGAATACCATGAATAAGGCTTCTGTGATCATTCCAATGACTACAAATGCAGCAGTCAGCAGGAAAATAAGGAAGAATATACCCTTGTTCCTGCCCTTTGCCGATATGAGATCGACTCGGATGAGATCAATTATCTTTTTCATATTTCCCCTCCTTAAAGCTCTTTGTATGAAGCCTTTTTGACTGTAACCGCGCAGAACAGGTATGCTGCGGCTAAGGTGACTGCATTGAGTATGGCGATGGACAGCCATTTGCCTGCCGAAGTCCGCGGCAACAGTATATTCTTTAATGCTTCAAGCTTCTCGTTGTATATCATAACAGATATGAATGTTACAGCGGCAGCAAATACAGCCACTATTATTATAAACTCACGTATGGCGGTCTCCATATTTTTGACCTCCGAGCGCATCTGCACAAAACAGAGAACTATAGTTATGAAGGCAAATATCGCAGCTGCAAGCAGATAAAGTTTTTCATATCTGCTGTACGGGATTCCAGAGAATCTTCCTGCTATATACGAAAGCTTTTCGGGGAGTATCTTGTAAAGCGATGAGATCCTGCATATGAACAAACACAGAAAAGAGAGCAGTTCGCCTATGAACATAGTAACGAACATTTCAGTAAAAAGTGCCTTTATTACAGAGCTTCTGCGGACAGGCAGCATTCCGTAGAGCCTTTTGCAGCTTGAATTGTTGATTCCCTGTATTGGCGCTATGATCATTACAAAGTTCAATCCACAAAGGATACCAAAGGTGAGACCGAACAGTGAGGCTATAATGCTTACTACGACAAATATGGCTACATAAGGCACAGTGAGACTGCTGACTGAGATAAGGTCAAACCTTATCATTTTCATTATGTCGTTCATATTTCTCCTCCTTTGCAACATAGACCAATATCTCGTCGATGTTAGCCGTTTCTGTCTCAAGCTTGTCGGTGACTTCACTCAGATACTCGGTGCTGAGAAGTGCGTCAAAGCCGTTTCTGTAGCCGTGGAAGCCTATGCATTTTTCACGCAGTGCAGAGGATATGTCCTCCTCAGCACCTCTGAGAATAACATATTTCTCGCTGAGTTCGTCCTTAGTTCCCGTGAACAATACTCTGCCGTTGTGGAGTATGGTAACGTAATCTGCGATACGCTCTACATCAGATGTGATATGTGTGGAGAAAAGGACGCTTCTGTTTTCGTCCTCGATATACTCCGCAAGTATATCAAGGAGCTCGTCACGGGCAACGGGATCAAGACCGCTGGTCGGCTCATCGAGTATCATGAAGTCAGCTTTGTGCGAAAGTGCAATGGCTATCATAAGCTTCATTTTCATGCCCTTTGAGAAATCACCGACACGCTTGTTGTTCGGAAGTCCGAAAGATTTAAGACGACCTGCGAATTCCTTGCTGTCCCAGTCCTTGTAGAAGGGCTTCAGCTGTTTTTCTATCTGTTTTGCAGTGAGGTGGTCTGCAAGGTAAAGGCTGTCAAAGACTACGCCAAGCTTTTCCTTTATGGAGATAGTGTCTTTAACGCTGTCAAGACCGAAAACGCTGATCTTGCCGCTGTCTATATTAGCCATATTGAGTATGGAACGGATAGTGGTGGTCTTGCCGGAGCCGTTTTCACCTACAAATCCCATTATATACCCCTTTGGCAGGGAAAAGCTGACATCTTTAAGTGCAAAGCCGTCATAAGCCTTGTTAAGTCCTTTGATCTCAAGAATGTTCTCCATAAATCATTCCTCCATAAATTTTTTTAGTGCGGCGATGATCTCATCGTCGGAAAGCCCTGCGTTTCTGCCATTCAGTACAGCTTTCTCGAACCCTTCCTCCATTTCACAAAGCATTCGCTCACGCAGCAGTTCGTTGTTGCGCGGAGCAACAAAGTATCCCTTACCTGTGACGGAGATGATGAAGCCCTCCTCGGCAAGGTCGTTGTAAACTCTTGTAGTGGTGATAACGCTTATTTTCAGATCTCTTGCAAGCTGGCGGATAGACGGCAGCTGCTCGTCCTCGGTTACGCTTCCCTCAAGTATCTGAGCTTTAATCTGCTGCTCTATCTGTTCGTAGATAGGCAACTCGGTTTTATTCTTTATAACGATCTTCATAGCGCGCTCCTTCGTTATACTGTATATATTCTTGTATATACAGTATAACATTGTTCCGGAAGTTTGTCAATACCTTATCTGTAAAAATATTTTCATTCACACAAACTATGATATACAGGCTGTTTAACATCAAAAAAGCCTGTATCGGCATCTCTGCTAATACAGGCTTTTATTTTATCTATTAAAATGCAGCCATAACTGTGCGTGTGACGCTGAAACTTCGCAAATGCACACGAAAAATGGTCATATCACCATTGATCTGTTATTCTTACATCTGAAAAGCGAATATTGAAACGCCACACTCTCAAGAGAAGTTCTGCTCAAACTTGATAAAATGAGTTTTTTATATACTATAATAAAGCCGATATGTCTTTTCTGAACTGTTCCAGAAAAGTAACGGCTGCCTTTGAAAAGACAGGATAGCGTTTCCAGATAAAGCTGCATACAGCCTCCATGCGCGGTTCAAATGGACGGAAGCAAAGATCGCTGTCACCGCTGACATTGATAATGCGGTCGAGTGTGATCGCTGTTCCTATTCCCTCATTGACCATTACCGAGGCGTTGTATATAAGATTGTACTCGGCTACAATATGAGCATCAGGAGTCTGTTCGGCGATAAGCTCGGAGATCATGATAAGGTGATTCAGCTGACGCGGAATAATCAGATTAAGTCCCATCAGATCGGCGATCGTAACAGTTTTCTTCTGTGCGAGCGGTTCGTCACGGCGCATCAGTACTCCCCATGTGTCGTGCAGAGGTATCTCAATGGCTTCGTACTTTGTTCTGTCGATACTGCCGAATATCAGTCCAAAATCCAGCAGTCCCCGTTCGAGCTTTTCCAGTACATCCGTGCCGTTGCCGCTGAAGAAACTGTAGCGGATATCGGGATAGTCCGTTTTCAGATTATGAGCTGTATCGGCTATGAGCTTTATGGCGTAGGTCTCCCCTGCGCCGATATAAACAGTACCCGAAACGCTGTCCTTGCTCTGCCTTACCTCCTGCTCCGTTTTGTCCATAAGCTCCACTATCTCCTCAGCGCGTTTGCGAAGTATCATTCCATCCTCTGTAAGAGAAACGCCCTTGTTTGATCGGATAAGGAGAGTTTTTCCAAGCTCACATTCAAGCTCCTTTAGCTGACGTGACAGCGTAGGCTGTGATAAAAACAGTCTCTCCGCTGCTGTGGAAAAGCTCTGTTCTCTTGCAACTGCGAGGAAATATCTCAGTACACGAATATCCATACATTCAGCCCCCCTTTTTCAATATCATACCATGATCGTCTATAACTGTCAAGCATAGCTGTGTATTCGATATAAGTATTTGTAATTTGCCAAATACTTTGATATAATAAAGACAACAAGAGATATGAAGGTGTCAATATGAAAGAAAGCATCAGACAAAACCTTATCGACGCAGGCTGAGATGATTAGTTCATCGAGGATTTCGCAGCTTGTATGAATAACGAGAAGAAATGTGAGAAAATGAGAAAGCTGATAGGTTCTGTCATTACATATGAAACTTTCAGGATCTTAACCCGAATAAGCAAATATGCTCTTGTTGAACTGCTGAAACAAGGCGATATGACAATAAATATGAGCGATCACTCAAACTTTGAAGAGATCGGAGAAACGCCGTAAAGCTTAACGACGAACAGCTCGATATGGATTACTGCGACCTTACCCTTTATCACAGACACCGCTTTGTGATCTGCTATGACAAGAACTCGTGGAACTTCACAAAACTCGGATATATAGACAACATCACACAAAAAGAATCAAAGACGATCTTAGGCGAGGGCAGTGTAACAGTCGCGCTCTCCCTGAAATAATAAAACGGAGGTAATTATCATGTTAGGAAATTTCAGCTATCACAACCCGACAAAGCTCTATTTCGGAGAGGATTCTCTCAGCAATCTGAAAACTGAGCTTGCAAACTACGGCAAGAACATTCTGTTTGTGTACGGCGGCGGTTCGATCAAGAAAAGCGGTCTGTATGACGAGATAATCACTATCCTAAATGAGTGCGGCAAGAATGTTGCAGAGGTCGCAGGCGTTATGCCGAACCCCACGTCGGACAAGCTTAACGAGGGAGTTGCTATCGCCCGTGAACATAAGACTGATTTTATCCTTGCAGTGGGTGGCGGTTCTGTCTGCGACTTCTCTAAGGCAGTTTCAGTCTCGGTCAACTGCGGCGATGATCCGTGGGAGAAATACTTTATCCGTTTTGAAGAACCGACCTGCGAGATCGTGCCTGTGGGCTGTGTGCTGACTATGGCTGGCACAGGTTCGGAGATGAACGGCGGTTCTGTCATCACAAATCACGAAGCAAAGCTGAAGATCGGTCACGTTTTCGGTGACGATGTGATGCCGAAGTTCTCTATCCTTAATCCGAGATACACCATGACGCTCCCGAAGTATCAGATGGCGGCAGGTATCTACGATATTCTCAATCACATATGCGAGCAGTATTTCTCAGGCGAGGACGACAATACCTCCGACTACATCAGCGAGGGACTTATGAAAAGCCTTATCCACTCAAGCCGTATCGCTGTGGAGAATCCGCAGGACTATGAAGCACGTTCAAATATCATGTGGACTGCGACATGGGCGCTGAATACGCTTGTTTCCAGAGGAAAGTCCGAGGACTGGATGGTGCATATGCTCGGTCAGGCGGTGGGGGCATACACGGACGCTACTCACGGAATGACGCTTGCAGCGGTATCTCTGCCGTATTACAGATATATCATGCCTTACGGCTTGAAGAAATTTGCGAGATTTGCTACAGAGGTATGGGGAGTATCTGCCGAAGGCAAGACCGATGAACAGCTTGCAAACGAGGGACTTTTCGCTATGGAAAGCTGGATGAAGGAGATCGGACTTGTAATGAATATCTCCGAACTTGGTGCGACTGAGGATATGATAGAAGGCATTGCCGACGCAACTATTATCCTGAACGGCGGTTACAATGTGCTTGACCGTGATGAGATAGTGCAGATATTGAAAGCAAGTATGTGATACTATGAGCATCACAGTAAATATCTAATATACCGTCGGAAACCGTAACGCTCGTAAATTCATCGAGGAAATGGTGAAAGCGGCACAGTGGACAAGATACAAAACGAGGAAGGATATCTTCGTTATGACTATTTTCAGCCATTTGATGAGCCCGAAACGGTACTTCTGATAGACCTGCGGTTCTCTGCAAACACATCAGTCAGTGAACTGAAAAATATTGAGGAGAACCTTTCTGAGGAAAGGTTCTCCTCGCAGCCTGTCCACAAAGCCCCTCTGCGAGCAACGCAGAGGGGCTAATTACACAGAATATCAGGCAAAAACAAGATCAGAACACAAAAATGGGATATATACAGTATAAAACAACGAAGGCTGACGATCCTTTCTGAGGTGGAT
>NZ_JAILNU010000076.1 GCF_024691275.1 Ruminococcus sp.
CTTCTCCGCTAGTTGACAAGCATGACAATAAAAATGCTCTTTTTGTAAGAAAAAATCGAAAAATCCAGTTTCTAAGACTGCAAAAGTAAGACTGCAAAAGCACGGTATATTGCAACAATCCTACATAAGATGACCTTCCACCTGTATTATACCACATATCAGGTGAAAAAATCAAGGCGGTAAATATGGAAAACGTTTTTGAATTCTACGACTCAGTAAAAGAACAAGAAGTTGAATGGCTTTGGTATCCGTATATCCCTTACGGAAAGCTGACGCTGCTTGAAGGAGATCCAGGCGAAGGAAAATCGACCTTTATGCTTCATATAGCGGCTCTTATTACCAAAGGGCAGGATATGCCTGACGGTTATAAAGTTGAAAAGGCTGAATATGTGATCTACCAATGCAACGAAGACGATGTAGCTGATACTATAAAACCGAGATTAAAATCCGCTGGAGCTGATTGCTCTAAAGTGGCATACATAATAGACGATAACAGCAGCCTCACGTTAAACGATCAGCGAATAACACAGGTATTAGAGAAAACTCATGCCAGACTCCTGATTCTTGATCCTTTCCAATCATTTTTGACACAGGACGGAGATCTGCACAGTGTTGGCAGAATGAGAACTACTCTTGGTAATTTGGCTGTTATAGCCTCCAGATATCGATGTGCAGTGGTGCTGATAGGTCACATGAATAAATCAGCAACAGGAAAAAGTTTATATCGTGGGCTAGGAAGTATTGATATAGCAGCTATTGCCCGAAGCGTATTGATGGTTACTCGCGATGACGACGATCCTGAGATCCGATATATGATACCGATCAAATCAAGCCTTGCTCCCGAAGGACCGGAAGTTGCTTTCAGGATGAATAGAGCAATCGGATTTCAATGGCTGAAGAACAAGAATAAGAATCATAAAAAGCATCTTAAAAAGAGCGATGTTGCAGAAATATTAACCAATATGCTTGAATACGGCGAGCTCACCAGCGGCGTTATAATTCAGAAGATCCAAGATCTTGGAGTCTCAGAACGAACACTATACACTCTCAAAAAGGAGCTTGGAATCAAATCGTTCCGTAGAAAAGGAGTCTGGTATTGGCAGCTCCCTATCGAAGATGAGAGCGATTAAGCTTTTAAGAATCATTTTAAGGGGTAAGAAAATGAATAGTAATGAAATGATGATCGTAGGAGCAATCGAAGATACAGCTGAACATGATAATGGCGGTATAATTCAGCTTGATGATAATATCGATAATAATCAGAATATATTCCGCCGTCATATTATTGACGATCCGAGAAAAAAGCAGCTTGTAAAGCACCAGTTATGGTTAGAAAGCATACAGCATGAGTATCCTATGCCATATATACCGTATAAGATTGGAGTATACATACGATATTATAATCAGACAAAATATGATGATTATCTACAGAAGCATATTCAGCAGTTTACTGATGATATATCATTATCTCCAAAGTGGACGCTTGTAGATTTCTATATTGATAACGGTGCCAAAGCTCCTAGAATGGAGAACGCTAAAGAATGGTGCCGGCTTGTAAATGATTGTTTCTCAGGGAAAGTTGACCTTATCGTTACACAGAAGCTGGGAAATGTGTGCAGTGATCCTGATGAAATAGCTTTTCTCGCACGAATCCTTGCAACTCAGAAGCATCCGGTGGGAATGTATTTTATTTCTGAAGACATATTCACATTAGCCTCATATTATAGAGATGATCTCAGCGATAGGTCAATGATACCTGCAGGTATTGAGCCTCTTCCTGATGACGAGCTGGACACTTTATTATATTCAGATGAATTCAATACCGAGCAGAATATGCAAAACGTTTTATTACAGGTTGGAGATGGACATAATGCCTGAAATGACTAAACAACAGCAAAGAGAGCGCGTCAAAAGAAGAGTCGGTTCTGCCGATACTTCCAATCATACATATTATCCTGAAAAAGAAAACAATCAATATGTGAAAACTGATTCGTTTCAGCTTGTAGGGATATATGCAAGAGTATCCACGGATAATCCAGCTCAGACATCTTCATTCGAGCTTCAACAGAAATACTATGAAGACATGGTAAGCAGAAATCCCAACTGGAAACTTGTCAAAATATACTCTGATGAAGGAAAATCAGGAACCACAATACAGCAACGGCCAGGCTTCCAAGAGATGATAGATGATGCCGTACACGAAAAGCTTCACTTGATAATAGTAAAGAATATATCTAGATTTGCTCGAAATACTGTTGAGTGCCTCAGTACTCTAAGAAAACTGAGAGCTAAAAAGGTCGGAGTATACTTCGAATCCGAAGGTATCTATTCTTTAAATAGTGACAGCCATATAGCGCTTTCCACTTCCGCTAACCTTGCTGAACATGAAAGCCGCTTGCGAAGCCGGAGTATGGAAACATCACTGAGGATGAGACTGGATCATGGGCTTCCGCTAACGCCCGAACTCTTGGGCTTTGTTAAGAACGAAGACGGAAAACTAGTCGTTAATAAGGATACAAGGAATATTCCCAAGCTTATGTTCTTTATGTATCTATACGGCTATTCTACTCAGCAGATAGCAGATATCCTTATAAAGCTATCAAAGAGAAGTTATCTTGGCAACATAAAGTGGACGGCGTCCGGAGTAGCACGGACGCTTAGAAATGAGCGATACTGCGGTGATGTACTGACAAGAAAACGATTTAAGGAATTCGCACCGGATGTCGACAAACAGAAAACATTCAAGAATACCGGCGAAAAGCCTCAGAGTTATTATAAAGACGATCATCAGCGGATAATCTCACATGATGACTTTATAGCTGTCCAGCGTATTATGAATAATGCAAGATTCGGTGGT
>NZ_JAILNU010000017.1 GCF_024691275.1 Ruminococcus sp.
CATATCCATAATCACATCATCGTGAACAATGTAAATTTCTACACGGGCAAAACCTTTGAGACTGAGCATAATCAAGGCAAGATACCCGACCGAGCGTGGAGCAAACTCCGCACGATTTCGGACGAACTTTGCAGAAAGCACGGACTTTCTATCATCGAAAATCCCGAATTATCAAAGGGTAAAAGTCATTGGGAGTGGGAGCTTGACAAGCAGAATTTGTCGTGGAAAGAACAGCTTAAAAGAGCCATTGACGAGGTTATCAAGGTCAGCGAGGACTTTGAGGATTTCCTTGCGAAGTGCGCTGATTTCGGGATATTGGTGGACTACAATCCCGACCACAAAATTGACCTGAAATTTATGCTTGCCGAACAGAAAGAGCGTAATCCGAGGGCGAAGTTTACAAGAGCCAAAACGCTGGGCTACTTCTACGAGAGCCAGCAGATCAGAAAGCGTATCGAGAGTTACAAGTACCAAATGTCGCACCGTCCAACAGCGAGAATTATCCGCATCACAGCTGAGAAATTTCAGCAGTCTCAGGGCTTGACGAATTGGGTGACTCCCCACAGTGTGGGGAGATGTCACGAAGTGACAGAGGGGACGGGCGACCGTTGGGAGGACAAGGAGAATATGAAAGCGGCGAGCAAGGCACTCAACGAGATGAACGCAAGCAATTCTACGCTTGAAGAATTGGAGAGTGCAGCTCACAAAGCACTTGCAAAATTTATGGTCATGTCAACTTCGCAAAAGGCTCTAAGCAGTCGTATTCACGAATTGGAGGAGCAGATTCCTGCAATCGAGAAGTATCATGAATTTGTGGCGTATCACAAGAAATATACTTCTCTGGAGGGTAAGGCGAAAACCAAGTACAAGAGCGATTTTTGCTACGAACTTGACGAGTACCACAAGGCTTACAAGAAGCTGATAGAGCTATTCCCCGACGCTCATATACCGAAACTCAGCAAGCTGAAAACGGAACTTGAAAAAGCACGAACAGATTATGCACAGCAGAGTGCGGAACGTAAAGCCCTGAAGAAAGAAGCGGACAGGCTTTCAAGGCTTGCACAGCAAAAGCGTGACAGTCAGAGAACGCTTGCACGATATATGCAGAATGAACAGGCTGCCAAGAGAAAGAAAAGTCAGCTTGAATAAAGAGAGGAAAATTTTATGAGCAAAATTGGTTATATCCGTGTTTCTACGGAGCATCAGGAGACAGCGAGACAGCAGGAGATCATGTGCGACTATCAGGTTGACCGCATCTTCTCCGAGAAGATTTCGGGAGCGAATAAAGACCGTCCTCAGCTTAAAGCTATGCTGGACTATGTGCGTGAGGGCGATACGCTTTATATCGAGAGTATCAGCCGTTTAGGGCGCTCCACAAAGGACTTGCTGAACATCATCGACACACTTACCGACAAAGGGGTAACGCTTATCAGCCACAAGGAAAACATCGACACCGATACTCCGTCAGGAAAGTTTATGCTCACCGTGTTCGCAGCACTCTCACAGTTGGAGCGTGAACAGCTCAAACAGCGACAGCGTGAGGGCATCGAGATCGCTAAGGCTCAGGGCAAGTACACGGGACGGAAAACTATTCCCACCGATTGGACGAGGTTCGGGCAGCTCTATGGGGAATGGAGAGCCAAGCACATCACAGGCAGAGATTTTATGCGGAGAATGGATATGTCCGCAAACACATTCTACCGCCGTGTGCGTGAGTATGAACTCCGTCACGGCATCACCGAGCAGACCTCAGCTTGACTGTCAGACGAACTGAAAAGCCCCACAGCGCCGTTCACCACCGCAGAGCGGAAAACTAACCGCTGAAAAGAAAAAGCCCTCAGAAACGCTTACAGAGCGTTTCCGAGAGCTTGCGGTTATTCAGTTCCAATAGGGTTTGTGCCTGTTGTGGTATGCTCCACAATTCTGATTATGACTTATGCGGAACGGAAAACGGGTGCGCCAGTAGGCTATAGATTATAAGAACGATTATTTTGAAAATGAGTCGGAAGTTAGTTTTTATAAGCGATATTAAAATCTTCACCATCATTCAGGTTATCAAATAGTTCCAACAATCCATTTTGACCGTGAATCTCCATCCATTCGCTGACTTCATGTTTTGCATTTACATAACGAAAACGCCTGTCATCACTGGTACCTGCATAAAATTCAGCGGGAGTATCCATTTCTTCAAGTGGAATTGCATTTTTACCGTTATTTGTTTTCTCTTTCCACACTTCCTGACTGTATTGTTCACGGTAGTCGTTTTGCATGGCAAGCCCTTCATCGAACCAGGGTGGGATGTTTTTCAGAGCTTTTTTGTTAAGACGGGTGTGCAATTCTGCATGAGTGAGTTCATGAGCGAGTATGTCAGCATTACAAAACTCATCAGAAATTACAATATAGTTTTTCTTTGAAGGAAACAACAGAGTTTTGGTATCATGATCTCCACCGAGCTTTGAAAGCAGTTGTTTGTCATCACAAAAAACAATGATCGTATCCTCTGCATACTGCATTTCGCCAAAAAACTCAGTATCACGAGTTACCGCATCATCTGTAACTCGTATAATATCGTCTGTATTCCCTGAATAGCCATTGTTCACATATATGTTTTCCGATATTTTTACAAAAGAGTTTCGGTAAGGTACTGACATACGGTATCCGTCGGGTGTGAACTGAAAGAAATATACGACTGCCAACAGCATCAAAAGTAATATTGCGATGATACTGCATAAAACTATTTTCTTTTTCTTCTTTACCATGTTCAATTCTCCTTGATTTCAGTATTGTCCATACATCTTGTCAGTCAGAATTCTCTTTTCTCATATATTTTTACAGAAAGCTTCCAAGAGAATGTATACAGTAACAAAATCACGCCTGCAGCGATAAATGGCAAATAAGCTGTTATTCCTGAACTTGAAGTCTTTACTACGCCGTCACTGCCGAACCAATTCATAAGCAATCCACCAGAGCCACCGAGCAGTCCACCCCATATCAATGAAAGAATCTTCCCGTTAGCGGTTCCGAATCGCAGGTCTATCGGTGTAGAAATTGAAGGGATAAGCAAACCGGTTCCCAACCCCAGTAGCACTATGAATGCAAGATTATGGAAATCAAAGTCTCTCTTGAGTGAGGTCGCAACTGTATAAAATATCCCCGAAACCAATGCAGAGCAGCCGCACAAGACAAGAGTCATGATATATTTTGCCGATACAATTTCACTGCGACTGTATGGTAATGCCAACGAGAACTGCTGCCACTTACT
>NZ_JAILNU010000026.1 GCF_024691275.1 Ruminococcus sp.
CGAAGTGCGATATTATCCACGCTTGTTATCTGCTCACGCAAAAGCAGCAGCGCAAGAAGCGGGGCGAAGCTGCAAGGTATCATAGAGAGAATAAACCAGCGGTTTTGCTTCCATTCCTTGTAAACAAGTCCCGTCATTACGCCTCTCTCCTTTCATGCGACCTCCACATCGCAAGGAAGAATAATACACATAATACAACAAAAACGGCTAATATGCAAAGTGATGTTTTCCCAGAACTCAAAAAAGTTTCAAATTTGTTGACCGCTTCTTCCGAGATCATAGTACCGTCCTCAGCAGGCTTTTCAGTTTTATTCATACCGGGAAACAAGCCAAAAACTTTAAGCACAGCTCCCGCGCCTACAAAAGCAAGTGCGCTTATCAGCTTCAACTGTTTTTTATCGTTTGCAAACATCATGATATAGCTGTATGCAATATCAACAAGCATCACAGCACAGACAGCTCCAAGATAAATATTCAGCATACGGCAGATAGGATCAATTCCCTCTACTGCAGTGTTGATACCCGCTACGATTTTGCATACCATTAAAAAAGCAACTGATAACAGTCCAAAGAACAGGATATAGCATAGCTTTGTCAGCAGATCGGACAATGCCTGCTGTTTCGCAGTCGGTGGGAGGATAAAGGAATACCGCTTCCACCCTGAATTTATATCCGTTTTCTGTAAGCCGTTGTTTGTGCCTGCCAAGAACCCGCCTGTCAGTGCGACAATACCAGAAGCAAGCCATACTATACTGATCAGATCCTCATCCATTTCCGAATCTCCTGATTGTCCACCGATCATTATTGGAAGCAGCAGCATCAGCGAGAGCAGAAGAAACAGTATCAGCATAAGTATGCAGCGCTTACGAGTCAGCTTCAATTCACGATATATAAGCGATCTGTAAAGTTTCATTATGACCACTCCTTTGTGTCACGGTGTACATAGTAGAGCATGATATCGTCAAGGCTTGCAGGGTCCATAACGCAGTCGCTGTATTTGTAGGAGGCATTTTCACGGTCATTCACCATGACCTCTGCACCGAAACTGTTGGTGCGTATGCTGACGATATCCTCACTGTCGATATCTTGCAGCTTTTCTTGGTCGCACTTGAGAATACCGTGCTGCTCGATTATTTCGTCCTTGTAACCCGAAAGCAGTATCTTTCCCTTGTCGATGAATGTCACCATATCGGCTATCTTTTCAAGGTCTGAGGTGATATGCGAGGACATGAGTATCGAGCGCTCGCCGTTTTGCAGATACTCCATGAAGATATGCAGTATCTCGTCACGAACAACAGGGTCAAGACCTGTTGTTGCTTCATCCATGACGAGAAGCTCGGCATTGTGAGAAAGTGCGCAGGCTATCTGCAATTTCATCTTCATGCCTTTGGAGAACTGTCCTATCTTCTTTTTCAAAGGAAGCTGAAAAAGCTCGATATATTGCATATATGCGGCATTATCCCATTCAGGGTACATACCCTCAAATATCTTTGCCATATCTTTTGCATTGAAAACATCATGGAACGGCAGCTCGTCAAAGACTACCGCTATTCGCTTTTTTATCGCAGTTTCGTCCTTTATATGGTCAAGACCGAGCAAGCGTATTTCGCCGCTGTTGATGTCCGTAATATGCAGCAGACTGCGGATAGTTGTAGTCTTTCCGGCGCCATTCTGTCCGATAAAGCCCATGATACAGCCCTTCGGCACATCAAAGCTGATATTATCCAGCGTAAAGCCGTCATATTTTTTGGTAACGCCCTTGATCTCGATCGCGTTTTCGTAATCATTCATATTATTCCCCTCCGTTGACAAGGTCGAGCAATTCGTGAAGCTCCTCCATCGTGACGCCTGCCTTGCGCGCCGTGTCACCTGCCTCCATGAGCAGCGACTCGATACGCTTGATCTGCTCCTCACGATAGAGCTCTAAGTTCTGCGCCTTGACGAATGAGCCTTTGCCAGTGTAGCTTTCGATAAAGCCGTCACGTTCAAGCTCTTCGTAGGCGCGTTTCGTTGTCATAAAGCTGATACGAAGTTCTGTCGCCAAAATACGCATAGAAGGCAGTGCTTCACCCTCTTTTAGCTTTCCTTCCAGTATCATAGTCTTTATCTGGTTAGCTATCTGCAAATAGATAGGTTCACCTGATGAGTTACTGATATTGATATTCATAATTAGTGTACACTCCTTCGGGGTCAAGGCTCTCACAGCATT
>NZ_JAILNU010000113.1 GCF_024691275.1 Ruminococcus sp.
ACAGTATTCGGCTTCAACACGCCGCAAGCGATATTCAAGTGGATGAGAGGAGACGCTATGCCCTCTATCGACAACATAGTCATACTGGCACATATACTTGATGTGCCTATTGACGAGATAATTATAACTAATTAGACACTCCCGCCCATGTCGGGCGGGGTGAGATAATTCCGCTTCGTCTAATGGTAGGACATCTGCTTCTGACGCAGAAGATGTAAGTTCGATTCTTTCAGCGGGAACCAGCGCAGAGCCTGCGCCTCCGTCCACGTTGACGCTCGCTAGCTCGCTCACTCTTTTCAGAAAGCATAGTCTGCTTTCGCTCACGGCAGTAGTATCTAAATTGTAACATATACCCAACGATGACTGTGTAGCCAAGTGGAAAGGCAATGGACTGCAACTCCATGAGCGCAGATTTGACTCCTGTCACAGTCTCCAATTTCGCCTCCGTAGCTCAGCCGGTAGAGCGCAGGTCCGAAGAACCTGGCGTCGCAAGTTCGACTCTTGCCGGAGGCACCATTCCGTTTCGTCTAATGTGCAGGACATCGGTCTTTGACTCCGATAATGGAAGTTCGAGCCTTCCAACGGGAACCACCAAAAACTATGAAAGGAAACGATAACAATGAGCAGAAAATTAGCAAGCATACAAAGAATATGGAAGATAGAACCTATCGAAGGCGCTGAAAGGATAGAGCTGGCTTATGTTCTTGGCTGGCAGTGCGTAGTAAATAAGGGACAGTTCAAGCCTATGGACTTAGCCGTATATTTTGAGATATAAAAACATCGGGAACGGCTTAATTAGCTGTTCCCGATCATCTTTTATAAAAACATAAAAAGCGAAATAATGATAGATACGGATAAAATAAGCATCATCATAAATGTACCTAAACATCCGGCAGATTGGTTAACATTCGGTCTTTGCTGCATAGGCTGCGGCGGAGGATATACCACTCTTGGTGATTGTTGAGGTCTGTTTGCAGCCAAAGGCTTTGACCTATTACTATTATAGGATACTATATTTTCAAATGTTCTTAGTTCTCCGAGAGGATCGGTTGAAGAAAACAATCTTTTATAGAAATCTTCGAGCCACTCGTAATCACTTTCTGAGCATATATCGCTGTCATAGCTGACTTCGTGAGCAAGTTGATTTCTTATCCAGCGTATATGTTTAAGGTTATCGTAATCGCTTTTCCACCCCTGAATATTGGCGTTTCCCCTATTAAAACTGGCTTCCATTAATCGTATGTACTCCGACACACCATCGGAAGAAGAATAAGCGTCTTTGATAAAACGGTCTGTACGTTTATACAGGTCCATAAAATCAATATTCAGATCACGCATTTTTCTTCCTCCTTCTTTCAGATACATTCAGTCACTGCGGCTGGTTTCCTGACAAATTAACCATCTTCATTATATCACATTCACAATTAAAATACAATGTATTTGTCTTTCAACTATCGCATATTTTGCGACAGTTCATTTCGATAAAAAACACAGCAGCTCCGTTCGGGATTTGCCCATATAATCAGAGCTGCTTTGGTCATTTTTTTCGGTAGAGACGCGCCAATCCAACCACTTATTTACCACTTATTGGCACTGAAAATTGCTTAAAATCACTTGAAGACGCTAAAAGTGAAGCTTCAAAAATCGCCGAAATACAGCCATTTTCGCATTTTACCAAAAGTTGCTGAAAGGCTCGGGATTTTTTCAATTCCCGTACGGGTCACCATTATTGGTTTACTGCAAATGGCTTTAAACAGCTGTTTGCAGTTTTTTATTATTTTAATCAGCAACCGTCGAATAAAGCGCGTCCCATAAGATATAATAAGTATCCCCCGTCAGAGCCATAGGTTTTCGGATTACAAAAAAAGATGTAAGAGGCAAAAACTCTCACATCTTTTTTATTTTCTAACATTTTTACATATCAGCCAATATATGCTTATTATCAAAAACCATTTTCCGTTCATCTCCGATAAGGATCGACGTATCATGAGTAGCCATTATAAGTGTACTCTTCTCATTGACCTTTCTCAGCATATTATATATGTCAATAGCTGTATCCTTATCAAGCGAGGCAGTTGGTTCGTCAGCAAAGATGACTTCAGGCTTCTTTATCAGAGCTCTTGCGATAGCAACTCTCTGCTTTTCTCCGCCCGAAAGCTTATATGGCATACTATTTGCGAGATGAGCGATATTCAGTTTCTCCAATATCTCATCAATACTTCTCTTGCTTATCTTTTCTTTTTTATTCTGAGACATACGGATATTTTCTTCTACTGTCAGATATGGTATAAGGTAGTGCTGCTGAAAAATAAAGCCAAAATTTTTATATCGCATCTGTGTCTTTAATTTTCCGCTGTTAAGCTCCACATCATCATACAATATCTTACCGCCGTTATAATTTCTGAGAGTAGAAAGAACATAAAGGAATGAACTCTTTCCACAGCCTGATGGTCCCACTATGATATTGCAGCTTCCTTCGGGAATGTCAACATTTGTATTTTCGAGTATGACTCTCTCTTTCAGACCATCTTTATATGAAAGGCATAGATTCTTTACTGATATATTCATTGTATATATTACCTCCGTTCAATAATAGATATCAGATCGGTTTTTGAAAGCTTGTGATTTGTTGGATAAACAGAAAAAAATATTACCATAACAGGAAGCACAATTGAGATCAGAAGACTGTTTACATTGAATATCTTCATGGACTGTCCCATAGCGCTGTAGATAAATTTATTGACAAGAACAGAAGATAACCACGATATCGTCACACCTAAGAACCATGATATCGAAGCAGCAAATAACATTTCCTTGAATATCAAAGTCTTGATAAAGCTTTTATTATAGCCAAGAGCGTTTATTATAGCAAATTCCTCATATCGTCCCGAATACATGATAAACACAAGTGCAGCAACTGCTATTACGATGCAAACAGCTACAAGCAAAACAATAATAAACAATACTGATTTTATTGATGAAAATTCATCGTTAAGACTTTTGAGCTGTTTATCATAGGTATGCAGCTCTATTTTTTTGTCATTGATCTTACTTAAAGTTGAATTGATAGATGAAAGCTCATCACGTGAAGACGGACTGATAATATACGTTGAAACAGAAGAAGAATATTCTTTCAGCTTAGCCGATTCCATTGTACCTAAACTCAGTTCGATATCGCCTTCAAAAGCTCCCACGATAGTATAATCACTTATCTTATCGCCTATCTTCTTTTTCTTATTTTTCATTACGTTCGTGTGCATAATGATCTCATCTGTATTTTTATCAGGCATTCTTCCTTCAGAGACCTTGATTCCCAGACGATTTACAAGAATATTTATATCATCATATTCCGCCGGAAAAATAACATATGAAGAAGTTGTTCCAAAAATAGTCTTGATATCCGTAACCGTCGTAAATGCCCGTACAGAACTGTCGCTGTCAATTATCTTCTGGGTATCATCATCAAATACTGTGTCATTTTCCGATATAAGTATCGAAAATTTATCAAACGGAGCGACATTTGCACTTTTAGATGTATCATACACCGAAAGTATAAGTGAATAAATAAATGAGATGCTGAAAACAGCTAAAATAATTATTGCGAACATTATTGAGGTCTTCTTTTTATTTTTTTTGAAGTAGGTAAAACAGCTGTTCATAATTCTTTCTTCTCCTTATTAATTAATTTTAATAATTTGCTGAATTGCCTTGATGTTGCCAGAAGCGTACATAAAAGCAGTATATCTATAATGCAATATATCACTGCCTTTAAAACAGTTATCTGCGAAAAGGACAGCACAAGCATTGCCGTGATCGCAGCAAACAACATGACTAAAGGTATGATGGCTGCCAGATAGAAAAGCGCATATCTTTTCTGGTTCTGAAGGATATGTTCTTTTTCAGTGTATATCTCCTTTCCGCTGTCATCTTCAGGTTCTTTGTACCACAAATTCAAATTGGACATTTTACCAAGATGTATCCAATTGAAACTGCTGTAAAAATCACGGTATCCCCTGCTGCTCATCAAGTTAAAATCAACAGCAAATCTGTATTCTTTCTTTTCCGTTTTAATGAAGCTGATAAAAAAGTAACTGAACAGAGTGATTTTCTTCGGGAACCACCCCTTTCTGACCATACTATCTAAAAATGCAGCCAGTTTTTCAGGACTGTAACAGCGAATAAACGGAAACAGAATAATTTTTTTATCCTTCATTATGTATATCCTCCGCGATCTGAACAAGACTCTTCAAACGATTCACTTCATAATCAACAACTTCTTTTCCTTTTTCTGTGATAACATATTTTTTTTGTCTGTTAATATTCTCGGTATGAATAATAAGCTTTTCTTTTTCCAATTTTGAAAGGGTCTGATATATAGTTCCTGCACCAAGAATCACACGTCCGTTAGTTTTTTCCTTTACAAATTTCATTGTTCCATATCCGTGTTTTGAATCGTACAAAGACAGAAGCAGCAAAAACATAGTTTCACTCATTGGAGTGTATTTCTTTATTTCTTTTTCCTGCATTTTATCTCCTCCCTGCACATTATATTTAACTTCCGCACCAAATATATCACGCCATGATATATCACGTTGTAATATATTATAGCGTGATATAATCCATTTGTCAAGTTATTTTTTTGAATGTATTACATTTAAATAGCTTATATTTTTTTGTTTATCAAGTAAATGTTGCGTAATTATTTGTTAAAAATCAACAAAAACATAATAAATTAAGATATAAGGTCGATTTAGGCTTTACTTTTTACGAAAAGCAGTCATTTTTTTGCTTTTATAAGCTTTTATATTTTTTATTATTTATTCAAGATGTGCACAATGGCAATTGACAAATTTAACTTTTTGTGATATATAATATATTAAGAACGATGTATAAACTGCATTTATTACTCTTGCACCAAAAATATATACGCAAAAGGAGAATTTTATCATGTACAGAGTTAGTGGCTACAACATTTACCTGCCATTAAAAAAATCAGATGACTACCTGCTTGTTCAGGGCGCAAAAGGATCGTTTGATATCGTTAATCAGGAATTAGTGGATGCAATCCAGAATTTTGATCCGGGAAATTACGAAAATGATCCTGTTATCATGGAAAACCTGGACGCACTCATCAAACGAGGCTACATCACTTCATTAACAAAAGAAGAAGAATTCACATTCATCTCACATCTTTCCCGCGCGATCAATAAAAAGGGAAGACAGACAATGAGCATCACCCTTCTTCCTACCTATAACTGCAACTTCAGATGCGAATACTGCTTTGAAAGAAACCTGCAGAAAAACGGTGCAGAATGGCTCGGAAAGCAAATGACACCTGTTATGGTAGATGCCATTTTTGAAGCCCTGAAAAAATGCAAGGAACAGGGTTCAACTATTGACAGCATTTACCTTTTCGGCGGTGAGCCTCTTCTTAAAACAAACAAATCAATCGTTGAATACATATGTCAGAAGGCTACCGAAATGAAGCTCCCGATATCATGTATAAGCAACGGATATACCCTCGATGAGTATATCGACATCGTAAATGAACATAACTGGAAGTATATCCAGATAACTGTTGACGGCATCGGTGAAGAACACGATAAGCGCCGCTTCCTTGCAGGAGGACAGCCAACATATGATACCATTATCAAGAATGTTGACCTTGCACTAAAGAAGGGCGTCAGAATTGTTATGCGCTCCAACGTGAACAAGAAGAATATCCCAGGCATCAAAAAGCTTATTGACCTTTATACTTCAATGGGCTGGATCGACTTGCCGAATTTCAAGTATTACTTCAAATCAACAATGCAGTGCTATGATGAAGTAGCTGATTCTTATTCCGACGTTGAGCTTATGAAGGAACTCTCAAAGATCTACGGCGATGATGTTACAAAGTTCCAGTTCAACAGTATCTATCAGGGTCTTGCAAACAGGATCGGAAATATGCTCAAGCAGAATACTTTTGCTCCTCTCCGTTCAGGATACTGCGGAGCAAATATGGGTATGTATACAATTGATCCGTTCGGCGATATTTACCCATGCTGGGACGTGCTGTCAGATGTTAATGAGATAATCGGTACTGTAGACCTTGACTCTCAGGCCTTCGTTTTCAATGATAACCACGAAAGATGGAAGGGCAGAACCGTTGATAAGCTCGAAGAATGTAAGGAATGTCCTTATATGCTGTTCTGCGGCGGCGGATGTGCTGCTCAGGCAAAGATCTTCCATAATGATATCAACAGAGTCTTCTGCGACAATTTCCAGAATCTTTTCAACGAAGCAGCCTGTGATGTCAGCGAGGCTTTCTTAGCAGAACAGCCCGTAACCGTTAACACGTAATTCAATATTTTTTTGATCCGTACCCCGCTGTAATACAACATCTTTTATCTTCTTCGCCTGTTTCCTCAGCACGAAGAGGATTGAAGATAAATATCTATAGAAGAGGAGGAATAGCAATGAGAGAACTTAACAAGAACGTTAATTCTAATGAAAACTACGATGTAGCTATCGAAGAGATGCTCGAAAGAGAAGAGTTTTCATGTACAGGTAACGGCTGCGCAGGCAATGCTTGCGGCGCATACAATGTTGAGCTTTGATTTTAGCTTGATTACGTAAAAGGAGAAAAAAATGAAAAACCTAAACAAAAATCTTTCTTTTACCGATAACTTTGATACAGTTATCGAAGAACTAATTGAAAGACAGGAACTTTCTTGTACAGGAAACACAGACCCTTGCGGTTTATGTCCTATCAAGGATTGCTGAGAACTGTACAGAAAACACAATTTAGGCAATGCCGAGATACTTACATCTGATATGTAAGATCTCATCGTAAAAAAAATAAGGAGGTAAGTGAGATGAAAGAACTGAATAAAAACCTTTCTTTCGACGAGAATTTTGATGCAGCTATCGAAGAACTCGCAGAGAGAGATGAATTCTCATGCACAGGCAACGGTTGTGCAGGCAATGCTTGCGGTGCACACGATGTTGAATTATAATGCCGCTGATAAGTGACATATATAAAAGAACTTAACAACTGTATTCCTTTCGACAAAGACTTCGATCTTCTCATTAAAGAGCTTATCGAAAGAAATGAATTTGAGTGTACAGCTTATACAAGCTGTGTTGCGCTTGGCTGTCCTATAAATGCATAATGTAATTTCGGAGGAATAAAAAATGAAAGAACTTAATAAAAATTTACCTTCTGACGAAAAACTCGAAACCTCTATCGAGGAGATGCTCGAAAGAGAAGAGTTTTCATGCACAGGAAATGGCTGTGCCGGTAATGCTTGCGGTGCTTACAACGTCAAAATTTGAATGTAAGTTTTAATCGTAAAATATAACAAGGAGGAAAAGGCAATGAAAGAACTTAATAAGAACCTTTCTTTCAACGAGAACTTTGATGCTGCTATCGAAGAACTTATCGAGAGAGATGAATTCTCATGCACAGGCAACGGCTGTGTAGGTGCTGCTTGCGGCGCTAAGGACGTTGAGCTTTGATCTATAAGCTGAACCAAAAATCTATAAAGGAGGAAATAGTAATGAAAGAGCTGAATAAAAACCTTTCTTTCAACGAGAACTTCGATGCTGCTATCGAAGAACTCATCGAGAGAGATGAATTCTCATGCACAGGCAACGGCTGTGCCGGTGCTGCTTGCGGTGCTAAGGACGTTGAGCTTTAATCAATAAGCTTCAATAAAAATGCAAAAGGAGGTAAAAACTATGAAGGAACTTAATCAAAACCTTTCTTTCAATGAAAACTTCGACTTAGTTATCGAAGAACTTCTTGCAAGGGAAGCATTTGATTGCACAGGATATGGTTGTCATTGCAATGGTTATGATCCTCCTCGCTGTGAGGTTGCATTTTAATTGTAACCCAACATATATTCACTCTATATAAGGAGAACTAAAATGAAGGAACTTAATCAGAATGTTTCTTTCGATAACGAATTTGAAACAGTTATCGAAGAAATGCTTGAAAGAGAAGAATTCATGTGTACAGGTCATGGCTGCACAGGTCATGCACAGGGTCTTTGATCCGGTATACAGTGAAATAATACCAATTTTTATCATATAAAGGAGGTGAGGAAATGAAAGAGCTTAATAAAAACATTGAAAATGTAACCGAGAATGTTGAAGCTGTATTTGAAGAGCTTATCAACAGAGATGAACTCGTTTGCACCGGTGACGGTTGTGCCGGCAATGCTTGCGGTGTATATGAATTCCCATGATAAAGCTTTTATGTTCTTTACATACAAAACTTAATAGAGCTTAGGAGTTCATATGAAAAAAATTTTAAGTATCAACACCGAGATAGACTATCAGCCTGATAATAATTTTGACATCATTATCACCGAACTGACTGAACGCGCTGAATTTTTCTGCACAGATAATGATAAACCATTATTCTGTGATAGGTATTATGATCCATCTTCAACTTGTGGTATTGATTCATACTAAAGGAGAATAATATGAAGAAAAGTATCAATAAGACTTTAGATCTTCAGTTTTCTTCGGAAGAAAATTTAGACTCAGTTATAGAAGAATTCATTGCTCGTGAAGAATTCTATTGCACAGATAATGATAAGCCATTATTTTGTGATATGTATAACTTTTAATGCAGTGTATACTGTAATATAAGATATACCCATAAAGGCTGTTTTAAGGAGTACTAAAATGAAGAAAAGTATTAACAAAGCAATCAACTATCAGTCCGCTCAGGAAGATAATTTAGATGCTATCATTGAGGAGATCATCGAGCGCGAGGAATTTTCTTGTACAAGTTATGCCTGCCGTATTGATGGATGTCCTAATTTTGAATCGTTCGTTCCTGATTGGCTCGATGCTATACTTGACTAACAAAATCGATCCTGTCATTTAATGATCGAATAATAAACGAAAAAGGAGGTTTAGCTATGATAAAGTCCATAAATAAGGAAATCATTGATGCAGATCAGCTCAATATTTACATTGAAGAAATGGAAAAGAGAGAGGAATTGCTCTGTTTCCTCGCTGCTTGTGCTGGTGCTGCTGAACCTTGCGTAGTACAGGCTTGTGCCGTTGCTTGCTTCGGCATTTCTGCTTGCTTCGTAGGCGCACACACAATATAATGCCAATTCCCCCGTTCAGTACTGAACTTTACCGGACGGGGGATTTTTAGGAGACGTGATATTTTGAACGAATTAATACAATTAAAGCCTGAAATATCAATAAATAAATTTGACACGGCAGAGAAAAACAGCTATCTGATCTCTTTCAATAACAGGAACTGGAAGGTATCGTCTATTGTATATTTTATATGCTGTCAGATAAAAGATACACCTGCTACAGCCCAACAGCTTATCGAAAAAAAGATAAATGATACCCCACTTAATGAAAAATGCGTCAACGATGTTCTGGAATTTTTGACGAATAACGGAATGCTGATCGGAACAGAAGCTCAAAAACGTCCTGAAAAACGCAATCGCTACCTTTGGGCGAGAATCACCATATTACCGGCAAAAGTTGTTGAAAAATTCCATTTCCTTTCAGTATTTTTCAAAACACCGTTTTTTATCGCAATGGGAGTAATATGCCTCGCATTCTTCGGGTTGATAATGCTTACGCACTCGTCATCGGAAGTATCAGCAACTATACAGGCGCTTAAATTCAATGATCTCATTCCATTTTTTATCATAGTCTTTCTTATAGGTCTGTTCCATGAATTCGGACATTCATCTGCTCTGATGCACTATAATGAAACTCCGCGGCGTATCGGTGTTGCGGTATATTTTATCATGCCCGTTCTCTTTTCCGACGTTACAAATGCATGGAAATTGAAAAAGTGGCAGCGATGTATAGTTGATCTCGGCGGTATATATTTCCAGCTGATGCTGTCATTTATCCTGTTTATTGCAAATTATTTCTGGCTGAAGATCCCTTTACTGGAAACAGCAATTATTTTCTCTATGCTTGAGGTCATAAATAACCTCAACCCATTTATAAGAATGGATGGTTTCTGGCTGGTCTGTGATGCTCTTGGTATCACAAGTCCTCTTGCATTCCTGTTCGCCTTTATTACTAATCCATTCAGAAAAAATAAAAATTTACAATTCCAATCATTTTCAACTAAATACAAAATCGTAATTTACACATATGCCATCGCAACTATCGTATTTCTTACTTATTTTTTCTCAGTACTTGTAAATTCAACTCGCCTTGCAATAACTTATGTTGCAGGAGATATACAGAAACTTATTTATGAGAATGATACTATAAGCTTTACTTTTGGAAATGCTGCGGAGTACCTTTCTAAGCGATTTACAACATTTATCATTCTTTTCTTCATGATCAGACTGGTTATAAAAGGAATATCAGCTCTTATCAAACTTTTTTTTGGAGCAAAAAATGGCACTTCCAATAAATAAACTCTTTTTTAAAAATCTATCATCCCGAATGGATATATTATCAGGAGCAGATTATGATAATAGAAAAGTATAAGAATATAACACCCAGACAATGCCTTGACTGTCGTATAAAAGCTTTGCAGGAGATACTCAGATCAGTTGATATCAATGTTACACCTATGGAAGTAATGATACTTGCTGAAAGTCCGTCCTTCCAATACGGAAATATCAACTTTTCTTCATCTAATCTTTTCGGACTTCCATACTGCGTATCTTCGGAAACCGACCTTGATGAGATCATTTTCAGCAAGTTAGGGATCAAATGGATAGAAGAACAAATAGGCAGCAGCCCCGAGGACTGGGCTCACATGAAATCTCTTTTAGACCGCGGAATACCTATCCTCTTCAAAATAGATGCCCGTTTTCTCAACTATAAAGACCCCGAAAAGCATATGATAATAGATATGCACTATCTGTCACATATACTTTTAGTGGGTTATAAAGAGGATATGAGCGCAGTATATATCGTACTTACTAATGATGATACTGTGACTGAACCGCGCGAACTTTCATTTGAGGATTTTGAAAAATACAGAAACACTAAATGTATCCCTTTCTCTCCTGAAAACAGATGCATTTATATCGACCCGGCTGAAAACCAAAACTTGTCCGTATCTATTGAAGAAAAACTGAAGCAGAGCTATGAACAGATGTACCACCGATTTGAAGACAGCGTTTCTGTCCCTGTAGATATCAAGGATTTTGAATGCCACGAGCTTTATAAAGGCTCAACAGGCATAGAAATGTTCATAGATCATATAAATACGCTCAGAAAAAAAATCAAAACCGAGAAAAGCTCATCAATAAATAAGTATGTATGCGTATCACTGCTATTTTTTAAGAAAAATATGATGTTCGGTACATATTCTGCATTCAGAGACGAATTTTCACAGTGTCTTATAGAACACAGCAGCAAATTGAATGCCCCTCTCCTTATCAAAGCCGCTGATTGCTTTAAAAAATCAGGCGATAAATGGAAGCATCTGTTTGTCTGCATATCCAAAGTTCCTCATGACCTGAAACACAGCGCACGTTACCTGAGACGCATATCAGCATATCTTAACAAAATTTTGCGCTATGAGGAGCTTGGCTTCAAATACATCGAAAAAGGGTTATAATAATATGGTTAATAACAACGATCAGTCACAGTGGTATAAAACATTTTCACAGAGTACTTCTATGTATGATATGTTTCAGCGTTCGGTACAGAGGTATTCTGATAATTCACTGTTTATAATAGAAACACCTTCACGCAAGATAAATACAGTATCATTTTCTGAATGTTCAAAGTACGTTGATAACTTTGCAGGCAGACTCATGAAAGATGGTATTATAAATAAAAAAGCTGCACTTATCGGAGAATTTTCCCTTGAGTGGTTTATTGCTTTTTTCGCAGTTTTAAAATTGTTTAATACTGTTGTTCCTATGCGAAGCGATATTATATCCGAAGAACTGCATAACAATATTGATCTGACAGGTATTGACTGTATAATCTGTTCAGATGAATTGGAAGAAATGTGCAAAAAAGAATGCGATAACATATACACATTCAAATCAATGCTCATTCCTTATGAAACAGATGTGACAGAAAAGCCCGATATCAGTTATAATGACAATGCCATGATCGTTCTTACGTCAGGTACGACAGAACAGAGCAAAGCCGTATTGCTTACCCATAAAAACCTGATCTCAGGTACGCTTCACACTGTCAATGTGTTTGGAAAAGACTCATTCACCACGGACGACAGGCTTCTTTCATTCCTCCCGCCGCATCATATGTTCCAGATAATGGCTGGAATGATAATAGAACTTTACTATGGTATCAGCATATGCATAAGCTTTAACAAATTAAATGCATTTACGACTTTTGAGCCGTCTATATTCATAGCTGTTCCCGAAATTATAGAGGGCCTTCACAAAAAAGTCATGCATTTGATAAACGATAAGAATGAACTGCTGAGCAAATTGATATCCAATCGGAAATCACAGCGGAAAAAGACGGAAAAAGTTTTTGGCAGTAAACTAAAAGCAATAATATCAGGCGGCGCTGCAACAAACAATGAACTTTTGGATTCATTTGATAAGCTGGGAATAAAGATCCTTACTGCTTATGGTATGACAGAGTGTTCGCCGCTTATATCTGCAAGTACCTTTGAAGCAAACAAGTACGGCGCTGTTGGCAGAGTAAATACTACACCATATTGTCAGGTAAAAATAAAAAATGAAGAAATACTTGTCCGCGGCGATATTGTATTCAACGGATACTACAACAACGATAAAGCTGAATGTGAAGCCTTTGACGGCGACTGGTTCCGTACAGGTGATATGGGATATATCGACGATGACGGTTATTTGTTTATAACAGGTCGCTTAAAAAACCTTATAATACTCAGCGACGGTAATAACATCTCTCCTGAATATATCGAATCTGTCCTTATTGAACAGAAAGAAGTAGACGATGCGCTTGTGTATGCCCAAAAAAATAATAAAGCAGTCATGCTCAATGCAGATGTCATTCTGTCTGACAATATCGGCGACTATGATAAAAATGCTGTAAGCGAACAACTTATGAAGTATATCAATGCAAAACTTCCTGCATACAGTCATTTGTCGAAAATAAATATTGTAACAGAACAATTCCGCAGAAACAGCCTCGGAAAAAAAGTAAGATATCAGATGGCAGGTGGAGTACAGCAATGAAGTTCAAACTGACAGAAAAAAGACTTATACGCATTATATCAAGCTACACTGACGTGGAACGCAGCAGCATAAAAAAAGGAACCAGAATAAAAGAAGACTTAGGTCTTTCATCATATGATCTCGTGTGTATTGCATCTGAGATCAAAGAAAAATACCGCATAAACGAAGAAAAAGACTTGCTGTCGCTCGAAGGCCGTTCTCTTTCCACTATAGAAGATATAGTAGCTTTTCTTAATTGACAATACAACCAGATATAGATAAAATACTATATTATACTTGCAATTTCTTTCATAATATGATAAACTCTGTATATAATGATCTTCTTTTGCTCCATGTTTCGCAGTCAACAGCTGCTAAAACATTATGATCGAAAGAATTTTTTTCAGGAGATACAGCTTTAAGCTCCTTTCATCGCTGACCGCACGGCAGACGAAAAAATCCCGAGAGCACATACCTGCTTTCGGGATCATACGTTATATTCTGTTTCAAAAGCCCTCTTTCCAGCGGCGTATATCTTTCTTCTCAAACCCAAAATTGCCGATAGTGAAGCGGTCCTTATCAAGCTGCACCTGTGTGAACCACGGGAGAGTATCTCTGCCCTCATTTCTGGATATTATATGGAAGCATACGGCAGGGATAAAGCTCTGACCGAACAGGTAGCACTTCTCCCCCTTTTCGTTTACAGCTTCGTCAACGACCATGACCACATGAACATCATTGCAGACGATATCGCCGATACGAAGCTCGTCAAGAGGTATCACTTCCGATTCCTTTTGCAGTGAAAGTGTACCTGCATACCGCATGACCTCTTTGAGATAGTTCATGTACTGCTGTTTGCTTTTGCTCGGCAAGCCCGCAGGTATCTCATAGGAGCGGTTTCCGAATGCCAGCATTCTCTTTCCCTTTCGCCAGTCGTTATACGAGCACTCGTCCCCGTTTGAAAACAAGAATGTTATCTTATCGTACTGCTTATTCTCATAGAAATAGTCGCTGTAGAGCCTTATCACGCTGTCCGCGCACTGCTGATAGCCTTCATCTCCGAGACTTATATCAAATATAGCAGGGATATCAGGCAGATTCAACGTTGTTCCGTCATACACGGGCAAATTGGTATCATCGGGAAGCAGCGGATATTTCCGCAGGTATTCCCCGAAGCTCCCGTCCTGCACAGGGACGCGCTCAAAGCCCTCAGGCGGAAGTATGCGCGTTTCAAGCGTCATACCGTCCGAATCGGTATCCTTTATCTCAAAATATCTGCCCGCAGGCTCTATCGTAAGTTTAGCGGCTTTCCATTTCGGATTGGCGCGGATATACACAGCGGTCAGTATCGCAGCAATAACAGCTGCCCAGAACACGATATGAAATGCACGTTTTTTTCTCTTTGGTATTTCTGTCTTTTCCATTGTTATCTCCTGTTTCGGGAATATATAGTAAAATATTATATTTAGTATATCACTTCATATTAACTTTGTCAACAAAAGACATTGGAAATCTCCCCTGTAAGAACGCATACCTTAGGAGCATATTATGAAACTAAAATATTCTTGCCTAACGCTCAAAACTCTGCTTATATCAGCTCTGAGCTGTGTACCGCTGATAACGGTATCATGCTCGGATAAGAAAACAGACAGCAAGCCGTCAGCTGCCGAAGTAAGCACCGCTGCTGCCGATGAAAACACAGTCATCAACACTGACCTGAAAGCTCCCTTTGAAGCTGAGGGTATGAGCTTCTCCGTAAGGAGCGGCTTCTACGACACCGCATTTTACCTCTCGATATCCGCTGCTGACGGAGCTGATATATACTACACTCTCGACGGCAGCACACCAACTGCCGACAGTCTCCGCTACAGCTCGCCTATTCTCATAAAAGACCCCTCCGATGAAGAAAACAGGCTCAGCTCACATACCGATACAGCTCAGCCTCTGGAATACGCTCAGGATTTCGTACCCGATAAAAAAGTCGATAAGGCAGCCGTGGTCAGAGCAATGACCATAGACAAAAACGGCTCTCAGAGCGCGGTAGTGTCCAATACCTATTTCATCGGCTTCGGCGAAAAGGCAGACTACTACAAAGACGTAAAAACTATCTCCATTATGACCGATGAGGATAACCTCTTCGATCAAGAAAAAGGCATATACGTAACGGGTAAGGTCTACGACGACTGGAAAGCAAGCAAGGATCACGACCCCAATACTCCCGAATGGGCACTTCCCGGAAATTACTCTCAAAAGGGCAGAGAATGGGAGCGCGAGGCTGATATCAGCTTCTTTGAGGACGGTCAGCTCGCTGCGTCACAGAAAATGGGTATACGCATTCACGGCGGAGCTACCCGCTCCTATCCGCAAAAGAGCTTCAATGTCTACGCAAGAAAAATCTACAGCGCTCCGAAGCTGGAATACGACCTGTTCTCAGGGAAGCTCAAACGCAAGTCGGACAGCTCTCCCGTCAGTGTGTTCGACAGCTTTACCCTCCGCAACGGCGGAAATGACGCGCTGTACACCAGATTCAGCGACAAGCTGATACAGTCGCTGGTGTCCGACAGACAGTTCCTTACTCAGGGCATGGAGCCGTGTATCGTCTTCGTCAACGGCGAGTTCTGGGGACACTACGAGATAACCGAAAAAATGGGCGCAGACTTCATCAGCACCCATTACGGCGTTCCTGCCAAGGATATATGCATCGTCAAAAAGGAAGCCCTCGACGAAGGCTCTGAGGAGACCTTCGCCGAATGGGAAAAGCTCCGCACATGGATAAAGTCCGCCGACTTCTCCGACAAGTCCGCTTACGACGAGCTTTGCAGCTATGTGGATATACAGGGCTTTATGGACTACATCAGTGCCGAGATATACATAAACAATTCGGACTGGGGCAAACCCAATACCGCTATGTGGAGAACTTCCCGCACAGACAACGATTCCCCCTACGCCGACGGAAAATGGCGGTTTGTCATGTTCGATACCGAGTACAGCTCGGGTATCTACGGTGAAGCTCAGCCTGATGAGGACAGCTTTGACAAGCTTATGAAAAGCGACTGCTTCCTCGCCGACCTTCTTAACGCTGCCCTGAAAAATGAAGGCTTCAGAAAACAGTTCGCGGACACCTTCATGGATATCGCCGACAACAACTTCAGCAGCGAGCGCGTTCAGTCTGAGATCGACAGGCTCGCCGACGAGTACCACGACATGGTCATTGATACCTACGACCGCTTCTGGCACGGCATGATCGGCGGTTATATGGCAGAGGGCTGCTACAGCGAATCCGTGTCCTCACTGCGCAGCTTCTACAGCCAGAGATACGGCTATATAACAAAGTTCCTCAAAAAGCATATATGATACAGAAAAAGCTCCTGTCCGTATTTTCCGCGGACGGGAGCTGTTCTACTTCATACGTTTTTTTCTTTTGTTAGCATCTCATAGGTAACGCCGTATTTCTCGGCGATATCCTTTGCATACGACATCCCCTCGGGAGCAGCTACCTCCACCTTGAACGAACGCTTACCGTTATCGTTCTTCATGATGAGCGATGCAGCCTTTACGCCGTTGTTTTCCGCATTCATTTCATCAATATCTGCCGCAAGCTTGTGCATATGGGTATTATAGATAGTCCTTACGCCCTTTCTCAGGAGCGCTCTTACAGAATCCTTTGCAATATAGAACCCTTCCTCAAACGAAGTCGTGGAGAATGTCTCGTTGAGAAGCAGGAGGCTGTCCTTAGTACATACCGAATATATCTCCTTGAATCTTACGCACTCCTCACCGAGTCTTCCCAGATCCATGGTCTTGTCCTCGTCAGCAGGAAAGTGGGTATATATACAGTCGACGGGTCTGTACTCAAAGGACGATGCAGGCACATAGATACCGCCCTGTGCAAGGACAAACATAAGACCTGTCGCCTGAGTGACAGTGGTCTTTCCGCCGCGGTTAGCACCTGTGAGTATATAAATAGTGTGGTCTTTGTCAAAGCCGAGGTCGTTATAGACCATACCCTCGGTACTCTGCATATTAACAGCAAGTTTAAGGTTATAAAGTCCCTTTGCGTCCATAGAGACATTATCACTGTCAATGGTCTGAGGCTCGCAGAATCTGAAGCCCTTTTCCATATTCCTGCTTATGAACTCCGCAAACCTGATGTAGTACATGAACTCGGGTATTATCTGCGAGATATTCACAATGGCAACATCGGCATATCGGGTCACAACACTGCGGAGCTTCTTTATAACAGAATCCAGCATCTTGTTTATCACCTTGTCAAGGTAGAATGTTGTATTCGCAGTTCCGCTGCCTTCTGCATTCTTTACGACTGTAGACCTTATGCTGCCGTCAACGAACGGAGTGCTTTTCAGCGCCATGAATCCGCCTACGCCCTCGATGAACGAGGAGACACTTCTTGAATGGAGCCTGTCTATCTGGTGGAAGTGCATATCGCCTTTCCACTCATTTCCGTCCTGTATCTTGTCCTTAGAGGATATGGCATCGGCAAAATTGCTTACGATACCTGATTTTTTAAACGGCTTGTTGTTTACAGACACAAGCCCCATGCTTACGGCTTCAAATCTCTCATTGACATTTATGCCGAGGGTGACGCTCTGTATATTTGAAGACTTTTCCTTCAGCTCAGCGATATCCTTTTTCATTGCCGCAAAGCAGGCATCTTCGTAAAGCGCGTTGATGTACTTTCTGAAATTGATAAGACCTTCCGACTTGATATTTTCGTCAGAAAGGCATACTTCCATAGACTCAACGCACTTTATATAATCGTCAAGCTCATCGAGCCTGTGCATGAGATGCCAGAAGCCCAGCTTCTCATCAGTATCCATGTGACCTGTGCTGAAATTCCTTATAAACTCGATCTTATCGAAAAGCTCCAGCATATTTTTTCTCAGGTCAGGCAGGTCAAGTATATCCGCAAAGACCTTCTGCCTGTAAGCAGCGACACGCGGGTCTGAGGTCATATTTGAGATAATGCTCATTATAAGGTTCTGTTCTTTGCTGTCGTTCGTAATGGCGCTGCAAAGCATATCAAGACCCAGATCGTGACACGCAGACTGAGACAGCTGATTATACTTTATTTCTTCAGAATACGGGAAAAGAATGCTGAATCCGTTGTTTTCTTTCATAATGTAAAATGGCTCCTTTATCATCATCAAATTTTTATAAAAAAGTCAATCTGCATATCATATTTTTTGTATTATATCACACCTGTTCCTCTTTGTCAACAATTTCGGCGCTTCATGCCGATCATCACGATAAGCTCTACGGAGCGTGGATTGACTTTTCATGCATGATAGACTAAAATATACTTACAGCAACATTACTCCGCGAGGTGGATAACATGGATCAGATAAAAACAGGTGCTCTTATACGTCAGCTGAGACTCAGCGCAGGGCTCACACAGAAACAGCTTGCTGACAGTCTCAGCATCAGCGATAAAACAATATCCAAATGGGAATGCGGCAACGGCTGTCCCGATATTTCGCTGCTCCCAGAGCTTGCAAAGCTCCTCGGAACAGACATCGGCACATTGCTGTCAGGAAGCGTAAATAAAAACGAAAGCGAGAAAGGCAATATGAAAAAACTCAAATTTTATGTGTGCAAAAACTGCGGTAATATAATCACCGCTACTTCCGAAGCCTCTGTAAGCTGCTGCGGCAGTGTGCTCACGGCTGCCCTGCCGCAAAAGGCTGAGGGAGAGGATATGCTTAAAGTCGAGGACATCGGCGGAGAATGGTTCATAACCTCAAACCACGAAATGAAAAAAGGCCACTTCATCTCCTTCGTGGCTTACGTCAGTGACAGCTCCGCCATGATATTCAAGCAGTACCCCGAATGGGACGTACAGATAACGCTGCCCCTTTACCGCTCGGGTCAGCTCGTATGGTACTGCACTGAGCACGGACTTTTCCGTCAGGACATCGTAAGACGCTTAAAATAGCATAAAGCTGCATTTATTCGTGACACTCTCCCCCATAGATGCAGCTTTTTCGCTTACGGGAACTCAATTGACACATTTTCGATTATATGGTATAATAATTACATATATTGCAGAACATAATCCTTATCCGATACTATGAATAAAGAATGGGAGCGATATTATGAACCAACATACAAGATTCGATCTGCCTATATGTCTGGCTGTGGAGGAGGACGCTTTCTTCCACTCCGACGAGATAATCAAGCGTTATATCCCCGAGATAATCGGTCAGAAAACTATCATCATCTCCGAGGAGTTCCTCATCGGCATATACAAGGAAAAGATAACCGATATCAGCCGCGATTTCGGAAATGCAGAGATCTTCGCCATGAACAGCGCAAGCTTCGACGAGGCTGTTTCCATTGCGAAAAAGGTCTGCGTAGAGGATATCAAGGTAATCATCGGCATCGGCGGCGGCAGAGTTCTCGATACTGCAAAATATGCCGCACACATCAGCAAGGCTGTGTATATATGTATGCCCACTTCTCTCAGCAACGATTCCCTTGCTTCTCCGTTCTCAGTTCTCGAAACCTACGGAAAAGCCCGCAAGACCTTTGAATGTAAGATACCCACTGCGATAATCGTTGATGTGAATATGATAATAAACGCTCCCGAAAATCAGACCCTTTCGGGTATCGGTGATACTATCGCTAAGCATACTGCCCTCTACGACTGGAAGCTCTCCGCTTCAAAGAGCTCCGCTATGATAGACGACTTCGCCTATGCCCTCAGCAGAATGAGCTACGATTCGGTATACCACTGCGACCAGAAGGATATGAAAAGCCGCGTATTCATACGCATACTTTCAAGAGCTCTCGTCATGGGCGGTCTGGCTATGGAGATAGCAGGCTCTTCACGTCCATGCAGCGGAAGCGAGCACCTTTTCGCCCACGCTATCGAGGAATACTACCCTGAGATAAAAATATCCCACGGTCTTGCAGTTGCCCTCGGTACGATACCTGCCTGCATCTTTCAGGGACAGGACCCAAGCGGTATCATGGAGTTCTTCCGCACTCACGGACTCAATATCGACCCTAAGTCCTACGGCATCACGGCGGAGATGTTCGAGGATATGTGGCTGAAAGCCCGTACCGTCAGAACAGGCAGGATAACTATTCTCGATGACATTAAACACGATAAGGTACAAATAAACGAAATATACAGCAGAATGGTGGAAAGAACATGAAAACAGGATTGATATTTGATATGGACGGCACTCTCTGGGACTCCTCTGAAAACGTTTCCAATGCATGGACTGAAAAGGTAAAGTCTCTGGGCTACGACCGCCCGCCTATCACAAAAGAGGACATCATGGGCGTTATGGGACTGCCTATGGACAAGCTCGCTGATATCATCTTCAGTGACCTCCCGAAGCAGGAGCGCATGGAGCTCTTACAGGTATGCGGAGACAGCGAGAACGAATATCTCCGCAAACACGGCGGCGAGCTCTATCCCGACCTTGAACAGACGCTCATACGTCTCCGTGAGAAGTATCCGCTGTTCATAGTAAGCAACTGCCAGAGCGGCTATATCGAGGCTTTCCTTGAGCATTACGGCTTCGGGAAGTACTTCGACGACATCGAGTGCTACGGCAACAACCTCAAAGAAAAGGGCGACAATATCGCTCTCATCGCCGAGAGAAACGGGCTTGACAAAGCCTACTACATCGGTGACATTCAGGGGGACTATGACGCGACCATGAAGGCGGGATACGATTTTATCCATGCTTCATACGGCTTCGGAAAGATAGACCATACCGTTCCCGAGCTTGCAAGATTCAGCGATCTTCCCGAGCTTCTGGAAACGCTCTGAAACATAATGTCTGTGCTTATTCAGAAAGTTTTCCCACGATAATTCGTGTAAAGTTTCTATATGAATACCGAGCTTATCCAACGTGCTGTTTTCTCAGTGAAGGCGGCACGTTTTTTCATTATTCTTTGTGTATGATAACTATATATGCGTGTTGGAAATCTGCACTTTTCACAAAATGTGTTTTTTTATGTCCGTTTTTATACGTGCTCTCCGATTCTTCTTTATGAACAGTGTAATACAGCAGCGTTTCACCTTTGCACTGTTCCGCATAAAAAGCCATCTTGCTGAAACTTCTGATACAGCTCACTCCCCTTGCTTATGCAGACGTTTCTTTGAAATATCATATCCCCCGCATACAGGCACAGAGCCCCCACCTATAAACATCTGTGCCTGTTTCCCTTTTTATAATAAAAAAAAGCACAGATACTCCCACAGGAATATCTGTGCATATTTTTTTACTTCTTTTCCTCTGCCTTTTTAACTTCGGCATCAAGGTCGATCTCGCCGTGCTCGGTTCTTCCGAGGACTTCGTTTATCTCACCAACGATAGAGATAATATCATTGATGGACTTATTGATAGTCTCGGAGCTCTCATTTGTGATGGTCACGTTGTCATCGAGAGCGCTGAACGCCGATATAGTTGTTTCAAGGATAGCAATGAGCTGAGTTACACTGTCAGCGTCCATTGTGGAGTTGTCATTGCAGAATGTAACGATATTCTCAAGAAGCTCCTTTACGACAGCAGCTCTGTCACTTGTTGCAGAAGTGGAATCGCCGATATTTTTCATATTCTCGTTGATATTGGCAACATTCTGCTTCAGCTTGTCTGACAGTGCGAGACAATCCTCTGTGATCTCTGCAAGCTTTTCGTTCTGTCTGTTGAGGGCAGAGTGTCTTGCAAGGAGTACCGACTTAGCGTGTACGATACAGTTATCAGGAGTATTCAGACCTCTGTAGATAGCTGTAGCCATATCACGGCAGGTAGCGTATCCGCAGGCATGGCAGTCATACTTGCGCTCCTCGGGAGTATGCATACCCATCTTCTCGAAAATAGGTTCAAGCTGAACACTATTCGGGATAGGTGTAGGCATTGAAGGCTTGTAGTTTCTGAGGAAGTCAGCAACACGAAGCTCGTCGTCGAACTTCTTGAAGAGCTTGTCGTCGCCTCGTCCCATGATACCTGTAGACTTGCGGCGGCTCTTTGCCTCGTTCTCGATAGCTCTCATAGTGGTCATGACATCGAACACTGACTGCTTTGTGCCTGATGCAGGGCCGATATTACAGCCGAACTCACATGAAAGGACATCGAATATCTTCGGGTGCTTTGATTCAGGCATTTTTGCATACATATCAAGCTCTGTAAATACCTTGTGAACGCCCTCGGAGTTAGTTACGTTCATATCAGGGTCATGGAGCCAGATATTGTCTCTGAGTCCGCCCGGACGTGAATAGATAGCGCCCATCTGTCCCTGTAACTCGTCGAACTTATACTCAAAGTCCTCGGAAGAATCTATCGGGATATTGATATCGTTCCTGTCGAAGTACTCCAGAAGCTTCTGGATAGTAATATTGTACTCGAATAATCCTGTGTCGACAGCCTCTGCCTTTGCAGCGATACACGGAGAGATAACAGCGATAGGATTGTTTCTTCTCAGGTACTTCTTGATATAGATAGCGCTGCAGGCGATAGGGCTGTGGATAGGTGAGAGGTTCTGTAAGAGCTTCGGCTGGTACATCTCAACGTACTTTACGATAGCTCCGCAGGGCTGTGTGATGATATTGCCTATCTTGCCCTGTTCTATAGTTCTCAGGTGAGCCCATGTGCATATATCCGCACCGAATGAAACGTCGAATATAGTACATCCCTGCTGTCTGAACCAGTCGAGTACGCCCTTCCACTTTGTCGGGAGGATAGTTTTGATTGCAGGAGAAGCCATGATTATGAGCTTTTCCCTTGCAAGGTCAGCGATACATTCATCTGTATCATCTATGTAGTCTCTTGCGCCGTGATTGCACTTCTTGACACATTCACCGCAGGCAATACACTTATCATTATTTACCATAGTGATGAAGCGTCCGTCCTCAAGCTGTTTTGTCATATTGGCTTCGGGCGCAGGACATTCTCTTACACAGGCATTACAGCCCACACATTTTTCGGGTTTTACAATTATCAGTTCACTCATATATTTAAACTCCTTATTACAAATACGAAAAATATCACTATGTTATTTCTTACCGATTGAATTTGCTTTTGCAGCGAGAGCGGCGAGGTCTATTTTTCCGCCTTTTTTCTCACCTGAAGCTGGCTTTTCGGGACGTTTCTGTTCGGAAGAAGCATCCTTTTCCTCATTTGGACCTTTATTGGCATCATCTTTTTTACTCCCGATAGAATCTGCCATGTGCTTGAGTTTTTCAAGCTCCTCCTGCTTCTTGCGCTTGTCTTCCTCGTTTCGTGAATCCTCACGGAGCTTTTCTGAGAGGGTAGCAGGTTTCTCGGGGAATTCGGGCTGGAAAGTATCGGGCACTCTGAACACAGGAACGCCGCCGTCCTTCAGCTTGTTTTCTGTAGTCTGGAGGAGCTCCTTTGCCTTGATGAGCCTGTCGATGCCCTGATCGCGCAGCTCCTCGAATGCCTGTTCCATAAATATTACCTGTTCTTTAAGTACGGTAACATCATCAAGAGCGGCAGCACGGAGATTATTTGAAGCTACGTCCATCTGCTCTGTTTTATTCTTTGCATCGGCGATCATTTCGGCAGATGTTACTTCTGCGTCATAGATTATCTGCTGAGCCTCAACATTTGCTTCTTCGATGATCCTTTCGGACAGCTCTTTCGATCTGGATTCTATTTCAGCAGCCTTTGACTTTGCTGCCCCTTCCAGCATTGCCGATGATTTCTGAGCCTCTATAAAAACGTTTGAGAGCGCCATTGCCTCGTCCTGAGCCATAAGTGCCGCACACTTTGATTCAGCAGCTTTCAGCTGATCGTTCAGACCTGCGATCTCAGCCTGAAGATCCTTGATCTGCTGCTGCAAGTTATTGTTCTCATCATCTGTAGCTTTGAGCTTGAGATTGAGAGTATTGTTCTGCACCTGCACCTGTGTCAGTTTTGCACGTTCTTCTGATAGGACAGATTCAAGAGCTTTTTCCTGCTCAGTGCCTTTTCTGTACGCTTCAAGAACGAGCTTTGTCTCACGAAGCTCATTTCTCAGTTCATGCACCTGGGTATTCAGAAACTCAAATCTTTTGATGACTCCTTCTTTCTCATAGCCGCCGAATGTCACCGTTTTGATAAATCTTGGCTCAGCCATAACTATATCCTCCTTGCTTCACCCGACCGAATGTTTATATGCTGACAAAACAGAAGCACGTGCATTTATCGAGTATATTCTATTATTATTATACACTAAAACCGAACGACAGTCAATAAAAAAACTGCACAAAAAACAGGGCGGTTTTATGTAAACCGCCCAATCTTATTTTAAACCGTAAAAGCGCCGCATATTTCACCAGTCGTTCTCGCTTGCGGCGATATATTTCTGGACTTCTTCGTTCTCGTAAAGTCCCAGATCAAACAGGCGGTCAGCCTGTTTTTTTGTTATTCTGCCCTGATCCGTGAATACGAACTGTCCGTGGCGGCGTTCCGTGCCGTCCCACGAATCTATCACCTGAAGCCAGCCGTTCTCATCGAGGGTCTTCTCGGGGAATCTCTTTCCTGGGTAGAACTTCTCTACTATCATTTTAGCACATTTTCTGTGGTTGGTATAGCTGCACGAATAGGTATCGCCTTCGGGGGAGATCCAGCCCAGTTTGAATTCGGGGTCGTTGAGGGTATACATCTCCTCAAGCTCAAGGGGAGAGTCCTTATCGGATTCTATTATCTTCAGGAAGCCGTAATCGTTGTTCCTGAATTTGTAATAGCCGCCTCTGCCGTCAAAAACAACGGGCAGCTGATCCTCGGTGATAATGCCTTCAAATCCCGTACCTTCGAGGGAATCGAGGGTGTCTGCGTAGCGATAGCAATACTTTCCCGTAGCCGACTTATATACCGCAAACTTCTTCACCGTGAGCACCTGCCTTTCATTTTTGATCTACACCGAATAACCGCACGCTTCTTTATTCTATACGTATATTTTATCACGTTTCCTACTATGTGTCAAATAGAATTAAATCCCATTTCTCGCAATTCTTTGTATAATATGCACAGTAGCTCCCACGGTGCAAAATTAAAGCGGCTGTCAGCATCTGACAGCCGCTCAAATAACAGTTTAGATATTCATAACTGTGTTTATCATGTTACCGCCGTTCAGCTTAGCGTTTCTCATTGCTGTATCGAGTTTAACGAGCAGTGAGTTTACGTTGAGGCAGTCGCCCGGGAGGTAGTGGTAAACAGCGCCTGAGCAAGGAAGCTGTACCGCAAGGTTCAGTACCTCGAAAGGACTTGACATTACACGCTGGATATTCTGTGCGATACCCATTGCCTGGCTCTCTGAGATATTCTTGTTGAATACGAAGCAGAACTCGTTACCTGTGATATTGTACATCTCGGCAACTTCACCGAACTCTGCCTTGAGCTTTTCTGCAACAGCGGCAAGATACTCATCGCCGAAGTCATAGCCGTATGTATCGTTGATACTTCTGAAGTTATCCATATCGAATACAGCGATCTGGAATCTGCCTGATTCAAGTCTGTCGCTGATATCGTTGTCAAGAGCGTAACGGTTCTTCATACCTGTAAGAACGTTCATAACAGCGAGGTCGCTGGCTTTCTGACGTGTGGATTTGAGCTTTGCATCGACTTCTGCGAGGCTCTTCTCACGCTCTTCAAGCTCTGCTCTTACCTTCTTTGCACGTCTGGAGAAGATCCAGATAGCAAGTTCACCGAGGATAGCAACTACGAGCATCATGTACATGAGTATGAATGACTTTGCCTTGTTCTGAGCTGAAGCTCTTCCTGTCTCAGCACCAACGACGTCGATCGTTGATGTAAGCATTTCGGAAGCGGTGATCTGAAGAGGATAGATATCCTGCTTGAGGATATATCCCATTTCCATCTCGTTACCTGCCTGAACGGCACTTGTACCGAGACTGTCAAGACGTGACTTGTATGTAGAGATGATAGCCTTAGCGTAGTTATATCTTTTCAAAGCAACTGCCGAAGTACCCTCGATACCTTCAAACTGAGCCTCAGAAGCGAGGATATTCTTGTAATGGTTCTCGGTATCAACTGTGATCTGCTCCATGTTTGTCTTCAGATTTGCAGCGATACTAACGGTATCAAGGTTGATACTTGCAAGTTCTCCGTTGATTCTGTTGAGAGCGTTCATGCTGTTCTGTGTCTTGGCAGACATATTAGCGTTGCTCCAGTAGATGTTATCAACGAGCATAGCGTTGATACAGTAAATAATCGCAAGCAGGATTCCCGCGAAGAGGTATACTCGCGTACCTGACTTTCTAACTTTTTCCTTAGCCATTATTCTTACCTCCCATTACTTCTTTGTAGGATAAAGCATAAGCTGAACATAGTCATCATTCATATTCGACGGGGTAACAAAAGTAGCACCTGTATCAAGTTCAACAGGAACTGTCTGGTTATTTGCTACCTTATGTGCAAATCTTACGCCTACGTATCCCATAATGTATGGATTCTGAATAACGGTACCATCAAGAACGCCTGTTTTGATGTATCCGATCTCTTCTTCATCGGAATTGAAACCTACTACAGTGATATTGGTTTCGAGACCGAGTTCATTTACAGCATCACAAATACCCAGTGTTGTATTTGTATTTGTTCCTAACATTACAGTGATGCCGTTTCCGTCGCTCTTGAGGAGCTTGAGCGCTTCTTCCTTTGCAGCATCACGCTTAGCGCATCTCTCGCCCTGTTCGATGCCCTTCTTGAACTTTTCGAGCTGAGCTTTCTTTTCTTCTTCTATCTTTTCCTCGATGGTCTTGCCATCGGCGAGTTCCTCAGCTGTAAGCTCTACATCTTCCTCTTTCACCTCAATAGTAGCTGCGACCTGATTGGTGATGACATCGGTAAAGCCCTTTATACGGTTCTCAGCTGTAGAAGCTGTATGTCCGATAATAGCGATCTTGCCGATGTTTGAAAGCTTAGGATCAGTAGTCTTTATCATCTTTATCGCATTTCTTGCTGCAACCGCACCGCTGTCGTAGTCTGATGAGCATATGAGAGAAGCAACTCCGTCATAATCAGCCTTTGAGTTGATATTGACGATCTTTACGCCCTTATCCTCAGCTTCCTTGAAGACGCTGTTAAGGTCTGTAGTACTGTTAGGAGCGATAACAATTGCCTTGGCGCCCTTGTTTATAGCTTCCTTGATGGCATTTATCTGAGAAACGTAGTCGTTATCGCCGTCAGCAACGCTGTAAAGAATGTTGTAGCCGAGCTCGTCACCTGCGTCCTCTGCACCCTTCTTGACATCGTCCCAGAAACTGAGCTGCTGCTTGGTAATAACTGCGATAGTTCCTTTTTGTCTGCCGCCCTTATCACCGAGGAATGGCAAACTACAGCTGCTTGTTGCGAGCATAGCAGCAGAAACAGCGCAGGCAGCCAGTGCTCTGAATAAGCCTCTTCTTTTGTTTTTGTTCATTGTACTGAACCCTCCTTAAATCAAATAAACCCGAATACACCGCAGGATATCTGCTGATAATCCATTCACATCCTCATATCATGGATATATGAGCTTGCGGTATCACCCCATGTCAGGCTATATATTGATATCCATTCTTAATTCTATCACATTTCTTCTCAAATTTCAACACCTAATTGTAAATTGATTATTCGCGCCATAAACAAAAATATCAAAAATTTTATATGCATTTTATTGAAAATTATACTTAAAGTTAATTTAAGTTAAATAAATACAGAGAACAGATATGACTATTGGTCAATTAATATTTTTTACCGATATTACGCATAGTAAAAGCACTTAAAAAATTGCACAAACATATTATGACATTTTTGTAAATGTTAATTCAAATTTCCATTACCGCCCCCTTTTTGCTTGACATTGATATTGAAAAGTGTTATACTAAATGTGATAACAATATAAAGACGCAATCTACCAATGCGCTGCTATATTTTTATGTCAGGAGGAGAGATCATGCAATGCGAGAAATGCAACGCACCACTTGACCCTAAGCTTACGGCTTGTCCTGCCTGCGGTGCTCCTGTCCCGCAGAACATAGAGGGATTTGAGAATACCATGGAATTTCAGAGAGAACTCCGCGCTATCGTCGTGAATGACGGTCCGCGAGCAGTTGCCAATCAGAACAGATTCATCGGTCTTCTCAGCGATCATATTCCCGACTATGACAAGGAACGCCGACTTCTTATTAATATGTACCGCATGGGCATTCTTAAAATTCTCCTCGAGGAGAAGAATCACGAAATAGCTATCATGAAGGCTAAAAGCTTCATGCTCGGTGACATCTTCCTTGCTGAAAATGCAACAGAATTCGTCATCGCCTGCTATACATATCTTTTAGGCTGGCCATATGAATCAACCATGAAGGTTCTCCCGGAAGATGAGAATGGTTCCGAAAAGAAAGAGGAAAACGTTAAGAAAAAGCCCGTCGATATCAACGAAATGGTATTTATGCCGCGAAATGCTCTCAGATACAGATTCAGCGGCAATATCGTCATTCCCGACGGATATACAAAACTCGAAGCCTTCTGCTTCGATAAATTCGGTTCACTCAGGACCATCAAGCTCCCCTCAACACTTCTCGCTATCGGCGAATACGCATTCTCTTCGTGTAAGCGCCTGAGAGGTTTAGAGCTCCCTGAAGGTCTGAGGATCATAAAGCAAGGTGCATTCAGCCAGTGTACGAACCTCGTCGTTGTAAAAATACCCGAGGGCGTACTCGAGATCGAGGACAGTACCTTCTCATTCTGTACAAGCCTTGAAGTCATCGAGATCCCTTCAAGCGTCAGCAGTATCGGCGCGGAAGCATTCTCGGGCTGCGAGAGGCTCAGAAAACTGTTCCTCCCGGAAAGCGTTAAGTTCATTGACGCAAATGCATTTTCCTATTGTCCAAACTTAATTATATATTGCATTGAAAATTCATACGTTCATAAATACTGCTTAGCCACTGGGATAAGGTTCGACCTCGTGACCTCGGCTGAAGAATATGAGCTTGACTGACAAAAGAAAGGATGAGATCATATGATAGAGCTTGAAATCGGGCAGGAAGTTGAAATGGAATTCGGCGGAAAAGCTAAAGTGCTCAGCGTGATCGGCAGCGGCGGTCAGGGTGTTGTTTACCTCGTTCGCTTCAACGGTCAGAAATGGGCGCTCAAATGGTACGACATCAACAAGATGTCAAAACCCGCTGCCTTCCGTAAAAACCTCCAGAACAATATCAATGACGGACCTCCCAGCAATAAATTCCTCTGGCCTAAGTACCTCACCAAGGAGGCTGAGGACGGAACGTTCGGATATATAATGGAACTCAAGCCCGAGGGCTTCGATTCCTTTGTTGATATCCTCAACACCTATAAGCTGGAAGTCGATCCGCTTACAGGAAGAGGCGTTAAGCGCCCCGTAAAATTCAATACTCTAAGCGCAATGGTTACCTGTGTTATAAATATTGTTAACGCATTCAGACAGCTCCACCGTGCAGGTAAGAGCTATCAGGACCTTAACGACGGAGGTTTCTTTATCAATGTCAATACAGGAGCTGTGCTCGTCTGTGACTGTGATAACATCGCACCTGACGGAAGCAACTTCGGTATCGGCGGTAAGCCGGGATATATGGCTCCCGAGGTCGTTCGCGGCATTGCTCAGCCAAATGTCCAGACCGATAAATATTCACTCGCAGTCGTTCTGTTCAAACTCCTCTTCAGAGGCGACCCAATGGAGGGCGAAAAGGTCGTAAAAGACGTTTGCCTTACAGAATCATCAGAGCTCAAGCACTACGGTCAGAACGCAGTGTTCGTTTATGACCCCGATGACGATTCAAACCGCCCTGTAAGAGGTATCCACGATAATATCATCAAATTCTGGAGAATTTACCCTGATTACATAAAAGAAGCCTTCATCCGCTCGTTTACAACGGGCATCAGCGATCCTACGAAACGCATTATCGAGAATGAATGGCAGAAGCTGTTCATACGCCTCAGATCAGAGATTATCCAGTGCGGATGTGGAAGGACCAACTTCAGTTCTATGTTTATACACCAGAACGAAAAAACTTTCAAGTGCCCTAAATGCGGCATGGAATTCGTTACCATCGGATTCAGCAACCGCGATTACCGCACTCCACTATACCTCGGCTGTAAGTTCTATCAATGCGAGATCATACCCGAATCCGACGACTTCACTGCCGTTGCGGGCGAGCTCGTAGAAAACAAGCTCAAACCGGGTGTTCTCGGAATAAAGAATTGTTCTGACAGACAGTGGAAGGCTAAAATGCCTGACGGAGAATTTTACGATATCGCTCCGGGCAAGGGCTTCCCCGTATGGCAGGGGCTTGAAATTGATTTCGGCGAAGTAAAAGCACAGATCTAATCGGCTTTCTCAAAAGCAGTAATACTGAAAGGATGTATGTAAACTATGAGTAATGAACATTTTACAGAACCGGAAGTGAACGAGAATCAGAACGTTTCTCCTCTGGACGATTTCGATAACGCAGAGACTGTTTCAGCTGCTCCAAAGTCAGACAATAGTATCCTTGATTTTGATGACGATCCCCTCAGCGCTACAAGCGTTTCAAAGAAGAGCCTTGTTATATTCTTCCTTATTGATACTTCAGGAAGTATGAAGGGCAAGAAAATGGGCGAGCTCAATACCGTTATGGAAGAGCTTATCCCTGAGATTCGCCGCGTAGGTGAGGCAGATACAGAAGTCAAGGTAGCAGTTCTTACCTTCTCTACCGAGGTCAGATGGATGTATTCCAATCCTATCCCGATAGAAGACTTTGAGTGGGCAAGACTCCGTGCAAGCGGTGTTACAAGTATGGGCGCTGCATTTAAGGAACTCAACCACAGAATGTCGAGAAACAGCTTCCTTAATTCTCCTTCACTGTCATTCGCTCCCGTAATCTTCCTTATGACAGACGGATATCCGTCAGATGACTACAAGGAAGGTCTTAGAGAGCTCCAGACAAACAGCTGGTACAAGTTCGGTCTTAAAGCCGCACTGGGTATCGGTCAGGAAGCAAACGACAATATCCTCGCTGAATTCACAGGCTCAAAGGATACCGTCGTTCACGCATATTCAGGCGGACAGCTCGCACAGATGATCAAGATCATCGCTGTTACTTCTTCCCAGATCGGAAGCAAGAGTATGACACTCTCCGATGATACCGGTCACGAGATCGGCGAAGAGGACGTATTCGCAGCTAAACAGAAGCTCCTCGGTCAGCAGATCCAGGAACTCGTAAGCACCAAGACCGACGGAGATGATGTCCCCTTCGATACAGGTTGGTAATAACAGAAAATTTCGGGAGGAGGACTGAAAATTATGTTCAACGGCTTCAGCCATTCGGTCATGGGCGCAAGCCACGAAAAGACCGGTCTGGTTTGTCAGGACAGCTCTGCTTTTAAAATAGGCGATCACTACGCTATAGCTGTAGTTGCCGATGGACACGGAAGCAAAAAACACTTCAGAAGCCACCTCGGTTCAAAATTTGCAGTTGAAGCTGCTATCGAAGCGATCGACAGATTCTATGAGGATCGTGAGGCACTGGAGGCTAATCTTCCGACTAACCATAAGCTTATTATTAAAAATATTGAAAAGCAGATCATTTCAAACTGGAATTTCAGGGTCGAAAAACATTTGGCTGAAAACCCAGTAACCGATGAGGAGAAAAGCAAATTCACCCCAGAAGAATTTGAGGATATCCTGCCCGAGTCATACTACGGCTCAACCCTCGTTGCAGCCGTTTCGGGAAGCAATTATACATTCGGCGTACAGATAGGCGACGGAAGTCTCGTTGCTCTGTTTGAAGACGGTAAGGCTATCATGCCTATGGAATATAACGAATCCGCTCCTGCAAACGTGACAGCTTCTGTGTGCAATTCAAACGCAGCAACTCTGTTCAGCAGCTTCTACGCTCCGAACAGAAAGCTTATCGCGCTGTATGGCTCTACGGACGGACTTTATACTTCATTCGGAAGTGAGCATGACTTCCTCGATTACCATACGATAATCACAAGCCAGCTCGTCAATCTTGAAACCTTCAAGAACGTCATAATCAATAACCTCAGCAAAAGATCACATTTCGGTACAGAGGACGATATCTCACTCTCGTGTATCTTTAATGAGGCTCTGCTTAAAGACAGAATAGATCTGCTCAATAAACGAGTAGAAGAAAATAAAAAGGCTGCTGCCGCAAGACGTGCAGCTATGCTTGAGAAAAAAGTATAATATCATCTTATGTATATAAACGCATGGGCAGCGTTTAATAAATTTAGAAAAGTGGTGTTTTGTTATGGAAATAAGCTCTCTCTACAATACAGCCAAAAACTTTGCAGAAACTATTAAAGGAAAAAGACCTGAGCTGACAGAATATGACGCTTGTCTCTGTCTTATCATCGCAGACAGCGGCGATATCTTTTCAGGCGTTTCTACAATATCAATAAACGAAGGCGCAGTAGAAGATGTTCCCGCTGAAAGGATCGCGGTAATGTCTGTAATCACTGCCAAGCACATCATTGCTAAGCAGATGATCGTCATATCCCTTGACGACTACAGCTATTTCAAACCTGAAGATGAGGCTCTTTCACTGCTCGTCAACTCAAGCGTTGACAACAGCAGCTGTAAGGTTGTCCTTTCACCTGAGGAGGAAGTAGCAGCAGCTACTCTTGCACCTGAATCAGCTGCTCCCGATTTCCTCAGCGGTTACGATGAGCTCGCTGCTCCCGCTGAGTTTGCAAGCGGTATCGATGTTGATGAGTCTAACCCATTCAACAATGAAGATAATAAGCAGGAAGGCGCTCCCAATTCACTGTATGAGCACCCAGAAGAGGCTCAGCAGCAGGGCGCAAGCGGCTTCCCGAACCTCGTTGGACAGCAGCAGGGCTATCCTCAGCCAGGCGGTTTTCCACAGCAGCAGGGCTACTCACAGCAGGGCGGCTTCCCGCAGCAGCAGGGCTACCCACAGCAGGGCGGCTTCCCACAGCAGCAGGGCTATCCACAGCAGGGCGGCTTCCCACAGCAGCAGGGCTACCCACAGCAGGGCGGTTTCCCGCAGCAGCAGGGCTTCCCACAGCAGCAGGGCTATCCTCAGCCTAATCCGTATGGCGGCAACGCTATGCCCGGATCAATGTATCAGCAGGGCATGAATGCTGCTCCTTACAGACAGGGCTATAACGGACCGTCTATCCACGGCGGCAACGGCGCAATGAGAAGCCTCTATCAGCAGCCGCAGCAGAGCGTAAGTGTTACTCTTACTTCTAAGTCAAGCGGCGCAAACGCATACCAGAAGAGGCTCAACAGTTTCTTTGACGATGACGATGACTCAAGTGCAAATGAAGCAAACGAGGCAGAGGACAGTATGTCTAAGGAAGATATGCTCAAGCAGGCTAAAGACAGAAAAAAAGTTGCTAAGGCTAACCTGAACTTCAAGAAGAAGATGTGATAGCTCACAGCGATCGTGCGGCGAATGTGAAAAAAATGAAAAGCGTTCGCCGATATAGATAAATTTTGCTCTGTTTTGGTATTGCAATTTTTATATATATATGCTATAATGTTTTCATATAAGATCATTATACGCTATTAAATTAAGGTTCTTATACCTATTTGTGTGCTATTGCACAGCCAATATTTCGCGTTAAGGAAAGGGATAGCTATGAATTACTTGCTCAATATCGATGAAGCGATAGACCGAAAGTTTCTTGTCACAAAAGCTATGAAAGGACAGGCCGACATTGGCACTATAATCCATGTTATGGATGCCGAGCAGCAGGGCGCTACCGTCATAGTTTATTACCGTGTTACGAGATATAACGAAAAATTCCATGATTATCAGGATTATACAGCAAAGTTTGAGAATATCTCAGCTTTCTGCAAATGGGCTCAGCCTGATAATTTTATCGCCCGTAATTATGAGTGCTTCAGCTTAAAGGATATTCAGCACTACATAAAAATCAAGAACAGAAGCTTTACTTCTTTCTGCCTTCCTATTATAGTAGTTGCTGCTCTTATTATATGGGGAATTGCACTCTTCGCTATTAAGGGTCCTGTTGGTATTGCTATCGGCGGTGTTCTCACCTTAGTAGTTGTTGTTGCAGCTTTCGTGCTGCTCAAGACACAAAAGAAAAAAGAAAAAATGCGACTGTACCGAAAGGTAAGCGCAGGCTGGGGAGTTGTCTTTGAATAGTTTCCCTGCTATTTCCGACTATTAATATGCTTCATCATCGAAACCCTATTTTACGCACTTTCGCCCCTTTATAACCATTAGTTGATTATTAATGCCCCGTCAGGCAATCGCCTGACGGGGCATTTTTACATTACATCTCCTGAAGCGTTTAAAGCTCTTTTTCAGGGCTTTGGATTTTTCTTTATAGTTTTACGGATACGGCTGCAAAACGGCTTTAACAGCCATTGCAGAAGCTTACAGAGCATATCCTGCCATAAAATATAAAAGTCCCTTTTACAGGGACTTTTATGAAGGAGTATAAAAGTCTGTGGGTATCTCAGACTTTGTTTTATAATTATGCTGTCCCTTGCATCAGGGAAGGGACAAGGGAACAGCAAGAAACTTTCTCAGTGAGCGTTCACTAAATTTGGTGTTCGTGCAGAACGTTCAAGGTGCTTATACACTTCAAGCCATATATTCTTTCCGGGTTCATTTTTTCTGATCCTCTCTCTGCGGACGGGATCGAAGAAGCTCCTGAACTCGGCAAGCTCATCGAGGAAACTGTCATTGTACTTCCTGAGCATTGAATCGAGATTATTCTGCCACTCGCAGTAGCGTCTGCTGTCGAAGTTCTGTTTCTCGAAAAGATGCAAAACTGTTACCTCGTGATTATAAACGATATCCACGCCGTTCTTCATCATACGATAGCCGAACTCCCAGTCCTCTATCTCCTGACCGCAGTAATTCTCGTCAAGTCCGCCGAAGCGTCTGATGCACTCCATAGGGATAGAGAGGTTAGATGTCTGTGTGAATATCATCTTATACTTGACCTTATTGAAGTCATAGCGGTAAGGTTCAAGCATTTTCAGGCGGATATCCTTTATATAGTTATACACCTTGCCTTTTTCAAGGCCGTATTTTTCAGGCTCAGAGAGCCAGTAACGGATACCGTTCCTGAAGAGTTCCCTGTGTTCAAAGGCTACCTGCTCGGTATCCTCAAACACCTGTTTTGTAAGACCGAACTGCATTATCGGTCTTCCGTACTTTTTGTACGTGATGTAGTGACCCGAGACAAAGCTCTTTGTAGCTATCTCGTCGCCGTTGATAAATATAACAAGCTCTCCCGAAGCCTTTTTGATGCCCATATTCTTTGCCTGACCTATTTTTCCATCCGGAATAGTAAAGCATCGAACTCTTACCTTGGGCTCATGTTCTGCGATATAAGCTGTCAGATCATCCTTCTCACCGTAATTAACAAAAATAAGTTCATATTCACTCTGTGGAAAATCCTGTTTTTCCAGTGAGTGAAACAGGCGAACAGCGCTTTCCGTCGAAAATGCGTACGGTATAATTATGCTGCACTTCATTTCTTTTCTCCTGTCATCAAGATTAACGGTAATCCCAAACCGTTCCTCGTCCACTGTTTTTTTATATGGGACGCAACCAAGAATAATTATAACGTGAAAATGCCTGTATTTCAACAAAAATGCGTGAAGTGTAATTTTTGTGCGTGAAATGCAGACTTTTGTTCATACTTCATTCACTTTTCTGCACATTATCACTGTCAAAGCGTTGACAAAGTATGAATAGTATAGTATAATTAAAACAATACAAACAACGATAATATCTGCTGTCCTGCATTTTCTTATACGATGCAGCAGACGCTTTTACTGCCAGTCAGAGGGGGTGAAAAGATGCATATAGCTATCTGCGATGATGAAGAAAAATTTATAACCAAAGTCAAAGACGATCTCACTTCGCTCCAGTCATACGAGAATGAATTCACATTTGACGAATTCAGAACAGGGAGAGAGCTGCTTTCCGAATTCTCTGAGGGTAAATACGCCATTATTATCCTCGACATAGAGATGAAAGGTCTCAACGGTCTCGAAACTGCCGAATTCCTGCGGGATATCGACGATAAGGTCATCATTATATTCCTTACAAGCTATGAAAAATTTGCCTGTCAGGGATATGAAGTCAGAGCCTTCAGATTCATTCTCAAGAATCAGCCCCACTCGATCTATATGAAGCATCTTGCCGATGCTATTCACGAGTATTACCGCAACACAAGGTACGTAATGGCTTCCGACGGTGACAAGGAGGAAAAGATCCCCACCGATAATATTTTATATATGGAAGTCTTTTCACACAAAATTCTACTGCATACCAAAAACGGCGACTACTTCACAAAAGGAACTCTTTCCGAATTTGAAGCCCAGCTGTCCGAGCTGATGTTCACAAGGCTCGACAAGAGCAGCCTCGTGAATATCGCCAATATAGACTATATCCGCAAAAACGAGATAATACTCACCAACGGCGACACGCTCTTCGCAAGCCGAAACCATATCAAAAATATCAAACAGCTGTTCATGGATTACAGCAGAAGCAGGTGGAGCTGATGAGACCTGTCGAACTTTTAATACAAACCCTTAACTGCTTCGTGGAAGCATGGCTCGTTACATTCTACCTGTACAACATACTTAAATCCAACTGCCGATACCCTCGGGCATGGCTCGTTGTACCCACGTTCATCATGTTCATAATCATCGAGGTCATGACTTTATGCTGTTCGAGCCCGTGGATAAAGCTCATAATTATGTTCACCTCAATGGTCGCATCTGCCATAATCATGTTCGAGAGCAAGCTGAGAAATATCATTTTCTACTGCCTGATGTTCATTGTCGTCATACTCGCGTCAGAGATACTTCCTCTCGGCGCAATGAACCTCATGAACCTCGGAACTCCCGAAACTAACCTCACCTCAGGCATGGGACAATACATCGGTATGGCTTGCTCGAAGCTGTTCTGCTTCTGGTTCGCTATATATATCGCCGAGTACCTCAAGCCGAAACAAAAGGATATCCCCTTCAAAAACTGGCTGCTCATCATATTCGTGCCGCTGCTGAGCCTTATAGTCCTCAACGGCATATTCGTGGCACATGAGCTGTCACCGCAGAGAACTATCGTGTATCTCCTGACAGTATCGGGCGTGTTCATACTCAATATACTGGTCTTTGATTACTTTGATACCTACGCAAACACCATAAAGCTGAAGCTCATGGAACAGCGCATAAAATCAGAGGAAGAGAACTATAAGCTCCTCGAAGAAAAATACACCGAGATACGTCAGCTGAAACATGATATCAGCAATCAGCTCGCTGCGGCAAGAAGAATGTTCAAGCAGGGCTCGGGTCCCGAAGCCGCAAAGCACCTCAACAGGCTGTATCTGAAGCTTTCTGAGGCAAGCGGCGTATGCTATACGGGCATCTCCTCTGTAGACGCTATTGTAAATATGAAATGGAGCAAGTCCACATCATTGAAGATACCCTTTTCATGCAAGGTGCTCGTGTCGGAAAAGATGGATATTGACGAACTCCAGTTGTGCCGTATCATCGCAAACCTTCTTGACAATGCTATCGAAGGCGCTGAACGCATAACAGAGGGCGAAAAGTACGTTTATATCTCCATAATACAGAACAACCACAAGCTCAGAATATGTATCATGAACTCGTCAAATGAGGTCGATACCGAAAACCTGACCACCAAGAAAACAGGCTACGGTCACGGGATAGGCGTAAGCAGCGTCCGTGAAGCCGTCAGCAACCTCGACGGTATACTCTCGTTCAATTACGAAAACGGCATTTTCACAGCCGATATCATGATAGCTTATTAAAACAAAAAACCATGTATCGCTAAATTCAGTACATTATATTAACAAGCAATGAATAAAAACCTACATTTCACGCTAAAAAAACTACACTTCACGCAAACCTCTTGATTTTTTCTGATACATAGGCTATTATATTAAGTGATGTCTGCTCCGTCTGTAAACAGGCATCTTTCTGCGGAATTTTCCGCAGATACTCCGCTTAATCTTATGCACATCCATGCGGAGGCTCTATGCTTTGTCTAAGAGCTTCGGACTTCCCCCCTATACCGAATCGGGTCTCCGCAGTAAGGATCAGATCTGAAAACGATGTTTTCAAACAAAAAAGACGCACAGCTGTGCGTCTTTTTTATTTATGTCTTGCTGTCGAGCATCACCGACGATATGTTGTATCTGCCATAGCTGTGACCCTCATAACCGCTGTACTTGCACCAGCTTATCTCTTCCTCCGTAACAACGCCGCTTTCAAGAGCAACGAGCCTTGCGTCATCTGACATATCCAGCAAAGCCTCTGTGTCCAGCTCTTTGAGATAGCCCGATTCGTACATCTCGATATTGTACTTTGCTATGAGCGCTTCGGGTCGTGAGAAGCACAGCGCCGCAAACATTACCGTGAATATCACTGCAAGATGCTTCGAGAACTTCATATCAAACCTGAACTGCTTTACGATTATCAGCACGAATACTGCCGCAAGAAGAACCATGAACCAGCTCGTGTACACTCTCAGCTCTGTAAGACCATACCTGCTGATGTACATTACCATCTTGCTGATAGCTGTTGCAATGAGTATCAGTGTGAACACGCTTAATACTATGCTGTAGAGCTTCAGTGTGAAGGGCTTCTCCCTGCCTGCCTTTTTAGAATGGAGACTGATGAAGCAGAGCACACCAAGATTTATCAGCGCAACCGCAAAAAGCTCAAAAAATCCGCGCCTTGCATAGTCCGCATATGTGAAACCGTCAGGGAGCGAACCCATGAATGCCGACAGGAAATACCTTGTCTGTGAGATGAAGAACATAACGTAAAGCACACATATTGGAGTTACTGCTGTATAGCAGATGAGATTGCTTATAAAACGCATACTGTATATCCTCTGTATGCATTTTCTCTCGTCGAGCCTTCTTTCCTCATCGCAGTGAGTGCTGGTGTAGAACATTCCGAAAATATACATTGAGAACGGCAGCGCAAATATCAGCTCTATCACAATATTCCAGAACTCGCCGCTGTCCAGTCCTTCAAACAGCCTGCTGAGCATATTCTCAACGCCCTTGTCAGCCGACATGAGAAGTGCTGCAACGATAGCCGTCAGCGGGAGCGTTATGATAAGTCCTATGATGATGAGTTTGATATTCTTGCCTGTCTTTGAGTCCGACATAGTATCGGAAGCTATACTGCCCTGCGCACCGAAACCTGCAAAGGGGTACTCCAGAAGGGATTTTATCATTGCAAATGGCAGAAAGCGGTCGATATTCTTATTGCCTGCACCTACGGAGTATATCATGTAAGCTCCTGCGATGAAAAGAAACATCGCGTCAAGCACCTTTATAAAGTTATTGGCAGTTATCGAGAACACTATGCTGAAAACGTAAAGTATCACTGTGAGAAGCTTGTTGAAGCCTGAAAACTCGCACTTCCTGTTCCTGAGATAGAGTATTGCCGCGGTAATAAAGGCTATGAACAAGCCTGTTGTGATAAAGCCCGTTGCGTGGAAAAGCACGTACCTTACAAAGCCGAACGCCGCTGCCATGACTACTACAGAGAGCACTCTGTCTGCTTTTGTGTATTCGGGCTTCGTCTTAGAGCAGAACTGCTCACTGTCCATGCTTAAAGTGTTGTCATTCATAAATATCTCCTCCGTTAAGAAGCATTTCTGCTTCATATTCTTTCTTGCCTTTTTTGTATTTGTCCTTTGCTGTCAGAAGCAGCACGGGTACAAATAACAGTACCATCATAACGTCTGCAACAGCGTCCCATGAGCGCGGTTCATCCTTTGTAAGCTCCTCCATGAAATATACTGCTATATATATCGTAATGAGCACTAATGTACCGCAATGGTATCTGTAATGGCGAGCCTTGCGGTCAAATGTTGTCACAACTGCTGCACAGAAGCAGCTCAAAAAATTTGCAGCACTGTAAAATGCTATAAATATCACATATGGAACGCTCATGAAGCAGATGCTCAGAAACACCATAAGAAACCAGAACCCCGTCTTTTTCCACTGTTTTTTCATAGCTGTACCCCCCCTTATCCATATTATAAATATCTGTATAGTATGCTTACCCTTTGCAGAGATGTGCGGAAGAACTGTTCACCTGTATTTCCGACACATCTTATATCTATGGACTACTCTCGCCTGAATTCGAGGATATCTCCGGGCTGACAGTCAAGCTCGTCGCATATCCTTTCAAGGGTCGAGAACCTCACTGCCTTTGCCTTTCCCGTTTTCAGTATTGAAAGATTTGCAGTAGTGATGCCGACTTTCTCGGCAAGATCCTGCGAAGACATCTTCCGCTTTGCCATCATTACGTCCAGATTTACTACGATCGGCATGGAAAACACCTCCATTATATAGTAAAGTCGTTTTCCGACTTTATCTCTACAGCTTTTTCAAACACATTCTTCAGCACTCTCATGATAAGACCGAACATCACTGCACACATTCCGAATACCATGAAGATTATGCTCCACATACCGAATATCATCATTGCTGCTCCTGCGCCCATGCATACCCACGATATCCTGCGAAGACAGTTGGTATTCTTCTCCACGAAGACATCGTCTTTTCCGATATTTTTCAAAAGGGTGTTCAGATTCCAGAGTGCAGTCAGTGCAAGCGCGTCGCACACATACAAAGTCACACACATGGGTATATACATCGACGACCTCTGAAAAATGCTCTCAGCCTCGTAGGTCATTTCGTATTTGTACCATTCCGCCATGGTAGGGATAAAGAATGCGGCGAAAACAGCTACAAAAGCTGCTGCAAAAGTAAGTATCCTTGATAATATCAGAGATTTGTCCTTGCTCCACATATTATACAGCTCCTTTGAGATATATTTTTTCTACTGTGCCTATAGTATAACACACAAAATATCATTTGTCAATAGAAAATTATCGTTTTTCAATAATTTTTTTCTGTTTTTCATTGGTGTTGTTTTTTTAGCACAAAAATGCTATAATTAATTGTCTGAAATCAATATCATAGTGCGATTATATAGGTGAATGCATTCAAAATAAAGGAGGAGTTCCTGATGAAGGACACTGAACTGCGCCAATTAATGGCACAGTCTGTACAGAAATGTCACAGAGCTGTCTTTGATAATTATTGTAACTACGTATACGCTATCGTTATAAATGTGCTCCGATCCTGTGGCACAAGAGAAGATATCGACGATTGTGTCAGTGATGTATTCATGAAGATCTACAAGCGTTTTGATGAGGGTATAGATTTTTCTGACAACCTCAAGAGTTTTATAGCTGCGGTCTCTCGTAATACTGCTATTGATGCTTTTCGCAAGATAACTCTCAGAAACAATAAAAATGTCTCTTTCGACGATGAGGACATGGAAGAATTACGTTCAGAAGAGCACATCATTGAAAATTCCGAAAAGAAAGAACAGTCACGCATTATATTCGGTAAGATAAAAGAACTCGGCGAACCTGATTCCACCATCATTATTCAACAATATTTCTACAACCGAACTGCTAAAGAGATCGCCGATAGTATTTCTATGACAGCTGCCGCTGTACAAAAACGCAGCAGCCGTGCAAAACAAAAACTCAAAGCTTTGCTTATCGAAGAAGGCATTGGCAGGGAGGGATTAGTTTGAATAAAAATAATCTATTCGAGGGGACAGACGATATGTTGTTAGATAAATTATCTCAGGAATTTCCCGTTCTGACAGATGAAGAAAAGGAGCGGATATTTGCTATGAGTGAAAGAAAATATAATATAAATAAGAACAATGAGAAAGTTAATACTAATTATAAAGACTTCAGCGCAGATAATGAAGTTAAGGGTGTTGAACAGTATAAACGCCCAATGTGGTACAAGACTTTGAGTATCGCTGCCGCAGCTGTTCTCATGGTCGGCGGTGTCGCAGGAAGCATGATGCTCATGCAGCACGGCGGCACTCGTGTACCTACAACAAATATCGAAGAAACTACCGCTGCAACAACAGATGCGACTGAACCTACAGAATCAACTACGGAAGATGTCTCAGAGTATATGGCAGCCGCTCTTGAACTTACCGACAAGCTGGCTCACTATGAGAATGTTCTCTATAATCATGATATCGCTGTCGATGAGAACGATTCTCTTACATTTACTATGCATAACTATGAAGGTAAGGAGCATGAGGAGCATTACGTAAGAGTTATCGACCCTGAAATACAGTCGGGCAATGATCTGAAAAATGCTATCCTCGCCCTCTGTACAGATGAATTCAAAGATCTGCTGTATAACGATTCGGGCGAATATGATGAAGATAACCTTGTTTTCAATATATGTGATTATCTCTATTCATCAGGCTACTTCATAAACGATTTCAGCGGCTATGAAAACGGTGCAACTATCAATAATTACTATAAGACAGGCAGCTTCATTACCTATAATGACGCTCTCTATGTATGCACCAACTATATGGAAAGAGATGCGGATTACTACAGCAGCGAGCCTGAGATAATCTCTCACGGCGACGATTACTTTGAAGCAACAAGAATGACTGTAGGACCTTGCATCAATCACTTCGGCTGTCCTGATATTAAGGTCGGAACAAAGGCAACGTTCCAATTCAAAAAAGTGGACGGCAAATGGAAGATCAATAATATCAAAACAGGCAGAAGTGTTGAAGCATGGGCATTAGCTGCGGTAAATCATTACTTCAATAACGTATGCACTGATTATTCTCCTGACGAGCTTGATATAAGAAATGACCAGAACGAGGATGGTCTTATAACAAAATCATTCTATGATAAGCTCATTGATAACTACAGGATATTGAAAAATGACAGTGATAACAGCTGTAGGATCTACTGCATCATCAAGGACAAGGAAGGCAAGGATCACCTTGAATTCACTGCTGATATAGATTTCCTTATTGATGATGATTTTGGATTCATGGGAGATGAGGATTACTCTGAATACTTCTCGTTCTCTAATGTTTCTATAAAAGAAATAAGATAACGACCTCCTTAATATAATGCTTATTTAAACCAACATCTTAGCGCTTATGATCGATGAGATCGGAGGCGCTTTGGTGTTTTTTTCAGATCATTCGGGAATAATCTAACGTAGATCTGCTTCTATGAATACTTTATCGGAAAAAAGTGACAAATGTCACTAAAGAAGTTATAAATGTCACTATACAAAATGAGGTTTCATGTTGTATAATATATATAGACAGTAAAGTTCATCTGCTGTGATTTAGGTTTTATTGGCATTAATAAAACTTGTTGGGGTAAAAAACGGATAAATAAAAAGGAGCGGAACACGTAAGGTGTCCGCTCCTTTTTATTTATATACACCAAGCAGAAATTATCTTGCATATGGCTGTGCGACCTTGTCACAGCCTGCCATAGGATCTTTATTCTTCACGCCATTGACTATAGCCTCTATTATCTCAGGCTGTGTGCGTGTGAGATTGTTCCTGTCAAACAGTCCGAAGCCGAACTCTCCGTTAAAGCCGTTGTCCCAGTAAACAGGAACTATGCCGTACTTTGCAGCTGTTCCCGCCACAAATCCGTTATAGTATACACGGTTTTCGGTTATGCGCTGTGATATGGCAGAATTCGAGCAGCTCTTGTCGATACAGCCGAATTCTCCTATGATAACAGGTATGCCCCTGTCCACATACATCTCCTTCAGCATGGCGAATTTTTCCTTTATATGCTCCTCCTCGCCCCATACAGCCTTGTATATGGGGTCCTCCTTGTGGAACTCCACTATCTCCTGACCGTTCTCGCCCCAGAGGTATATCTCCTTCTCCACCTCACCGCAGTACTCCCACGGATCGTAGCAGTGTACGGACAGTATCAGCCTGCCGTCATGAACAGTATTTCCGCTGTCGGTAGGAAAACGGAAACCATAACCGCCGCAGGTATAATTTATGTCGGTATTCCAGCCTGCGACCATGAGCCAGCGGTGTGTATTTTCGCCGCCTGCCCTGCGCACAGTATCCACGAATATCTGATCGTAGTCGTTGATATTCTCGTAATACTCGGGCACGGGAGTATGATAAACTCCGTCAAACACCTCATTCATGCTCTCGAATATCAGGTGTTCATCGTAATCCGAAAAGCGCTGAGCGACCTGTCTCCATACTGCCGCATACTTCTCCTTGATACGCTTCTGATCGCTGCTGTTGCACAGAAGCCAGCCGCCGTTTATTGTATGGTAGCCGTCCCCATGCATATTGATAATTACAAAAAGCCCCCTGTTATAGCAGTAGTCGACGACCTCCGCTATTCTTCCGAGCCATTTTTCCTCGATCTTATAGCCATTGCTGTCGTCTATTTTGCTGAGATATGAAATAGGTATCCTTATCGTTCCGAATCCTGCTTCTATTACAGTATCTACCATTTCCTGTGAAGCCTTTGGATTTCCCCAGACAGTCTCATCGGGCATACCTCCGAAATTAGCTTCGAGAGTATTCCCGTAATTCCAGCCTGCACCCATTTGTTCAGCTATATCCGCAGCAGAGACCATAAACCTTTTTTTACATTCAATGTTCATTTTAAGGTCTCCCCCCTTTGCTGCAAAAAGTTTCATGATGTCAAAATAATTATATCACAGCACAGACAGCCTTTCAACCAATATGATATCAAATGAGATTATATGCAATAAAAAAGCGTTTTTTATGCCTATGCCTTGACAGTACCTATCATTTTGTGTATAATCAGATTAAAAAAGGGGGAACTTTGTCATGAATAACATTTCCATCGCAAATGAGACAATAAAAATAACAGCCGACGGATACTATGAAATTGACGGAAAGCGCATCGAGCTGCCGCATATAAACTTCTCGGAAGTCGAAGTGATAACGCCTGAAAAAGGAGCGGAGCTCGTCAAAAATACGGCTGTCCCTGACAGAGAAATGTGCAGTATCACAGTCACTGCCGAGGACACTTTTGCTGCTGCGAGCCGCTTTGAAAATGCCTTCGTAATGAACTTCGCCAATGCACACAACCCCGGCGGCGGTTTCAGATTGGGAGCTAATGCGCAGGAGGAAGCCCTGTGCAGATGCAGCACTCTTTATGCCTCCATATCATCGGAAAACGCAAAGACCATGTACCGCTACAATAATACCCATATCAGCTCCGTAGAGTCCGACCATATGCTGTATTCCCCTAATGTGTGCGTTTTCAGGGACCATCACTGCGTTCTTACAGATAAGCCGTTCATGACCTCGGTCATCACCGTTCCTGCCGTTAACAGACGCGGTGCGGCTATATTTGCATCGAATAAGAAAATAGAACAGGCTATGACAGGACGTATAAGGATACTTCTTGCAGCTGCTGCAAAACACGGTCATAAGAATATTGTCCTCGGCGCATGGGGCTGCGGAGCTTTCGGCAATAAGCCTGATAATGTCTCAGGCTATTTCAGAAAGGTCATCGTTGATGAGGAGTTCGGCAGGCTCTTTGAGCATATCTGCTTTGCAATATACGGCAGCCAAGACGGCAGAAACTATATCAGTTTCAAAAATACATTCGGCGTGAAGTAAGCCGTTAGTCTGTAGGGGCGGATAATAACCGTCCCTTTTTTCATGTCCATTTTTACAAATGGCATTGTTGTTTTGTTATTCACGGGCTGCCTTCTGCTCACACAGCTTATTTCGGTGTCAGGCTGCAAAAAGGCTGATGCATAGCGCGTTGCTCATACATCAGCCTTTTTGGGGTCTATTTGATTTATTTGACGATATTTATATGAAAATCCTCAATATCCAGCCATTTTATCAAAAGCTTTCAAAAAATCATATAACTGTCTGCTCCGTATTTACAGAGCTGCCTGACATTATTCTCTGATATCACTGATTATCATCAAAACAGCCGCTTTTTACTCCCTGTTCAGAAACAATATCGGCAGGAGGCTCATCGGTCTGATCTTCTGCACTGACTTCGATAGTGTTAACAAGCGAAGCGAAGATCATTGATGACATAACAAGTGACATTATTTTTCTCTTCATCGTTATCATTCCTTTCAAGTTACTGACAAAATCATATATTCCCTTGAGTATATTATATCAAAATACACAGTATTTGTCAAGCATTTCAGTGCATTTTAAATCAGAATGACTATAAAGAGAAATATTATTTCAATCTATCGTCAGCATAACGGGACAGTGATCGCTGCCCATTATATCCGTAAGTATCTCCGAATCCTTAACGCGCTCCATAAGGCGCTGCGATACCACGAAGTAGTCTATACGCCAGCCTGCGTTCTTCTCACGAGCCTTGAAGCGGTACGACCACCATGAATACGTGACCGTATCGGGATAGAGACTGCGGAAGGAGTCCACAAAGCCTGCACCGAGAAGCTCCGTGAACTTGCCGCGCTCCTCGTCCGAGAAGCCTGCATTGCCGCGGTTGGTCTTGGGATTTTTCAGGTCTATCTCGTTATGAGCTACATTGAGATCGCCGCAGTAGATAACGGGCTTTTTCTTGTCAAGCTCCGAGAGATAAGACCTCATGTCGTCCTCGAACTCCATGCGGTAGTCGATACGCTTGAGACCGTCCTGCGCATTTGGAACATAACAGCACACGAAGTAGAAGTCCTCATACTCGCAGGTGATGACGCGCCCCTCGTCGAGGTGAGTTCCGTTGATACCGTAGGTCACGTTTATGGGCTCGGTCTTGCTGAATACAGCCGTTCCCGAATAACCCTTCTTTATTGCGCTGTGAAAATATATGTGATATCCCTCGGGCTTGAAGTCCGCCTGATCGGGCTGCATTTTTGTCTCCTGTAAGCAGAATATATCAGCGTCCGCAGCCTTGAAGAAGTCCTCAAAGCCCTTTTGCAGACAAGCACGAAAGCCGTTGACGTTCCATGATATTAGCTTCATTGTTATACCTCCGAAAAAATTTCTCCGCAGCCATACCGACTGCGGAGACTTTCTTATATTATATCATAGAATTATGAAAAGAGCAACACTTGCGGCGCTTATTCGCTCTCTGTTTTCTCAAAACCGTCCATGAACTCGTCAAATATCCTCTGAAACTCTGCCTTGTCGCTTTCATTTTTCAGCTTGTAGCATAAATTTGACTTGTTTGCAGGAATGATAACTCCCTCACGGTCGATGAGACAATCCTTCACTGTTAAATCAGTCATACCATGCTCAACCTTTGAACAGGTCTCCCATTCGAGAGCAGCAAGCTTTTCCTTAAAGCTTTCAAAATCACTTTCATTATATTTGTAGAATGTGTTTTTAAACTCTGATTCGTCAAAAAACTGTGCTTTTTCATCAGGTATATCCTTAAAAGCATTCAGTATATCTTCCTCAGAAACAGCTTCTCCGAATTCCTTTTTGATAAGGTGCTTTTTCAGAACAGCATTGTAAGCTTCAAGGTCGCTGTCGTTTTTAAGCTTGTAGGTCATACCGCTGCTGAACTGCATATAGCCGTCCTCTGCTGCAACAAAACCAATAGAATAGCTGTTTACATCGCCGCTTATTACTGAAGCTCTTTCCCATTCAAATTCCATGAGCTCATAAGCAAAATCTTCTCTGCCTGTAAGAGTATATTCTTCCTGCCTGTTTTCGTCTGCTATATAATAGTACGCTTTGTCATACGAGTTATTCTTGAATCCGTTGCTTATCTCATTTTCAAGCTCCTTGTTTGTAACCTTTTCAAACTCTGCAATAGTTTCTTCATCATCTACGAGCATATACAAAATGTCGTTAAATACCCTTTGACCGTCAACGTAGCTATGATAAGAAACACGCTCCTCACTTTTTACTTTTTCGGTCAGTCTCAGTTCACCATTATCAAACAGCTCAAAGCTATAGGTAACTCCTTTTGCATTTTCATCTATGCCATTGAAAAATATCTTTATGCCTCTCAAAGTTGATGTAAAATCATCAGCCCCTATTCCTTTTGACATATCAAAATGGTCAAGATACTCAAAGAATTTATCCTTGTCGATATTATATTTGCTATATATATCGCCGCTGAGGTCTTCCCATAATCTTATTTCAGCACTATAGCTGTCCTTATTAGCTTTCAGCCTGCTGTAAACCGAAGCTTTCTCGTCTGTATTTATATCTGTACTTTCTTCTGTCCTGTTGTTTATACGTGTAAAGCGGTACACTCCGCCGCCCACAGCTCCGCAGACCAGCACGACGGCTGCTGCCATAGCTGCAAATTTGCTGAAGCGGTGCTTTACCGTGATAACTTCCGTGCCGCTTACGCTGTCTTTATAATCTATAGCCTCATCAGGTGCAGAGCTGAGCTTTTCCTGCATACGGCTGCGGAATTCATCACTGCACTTTATTTTACCGATAAGCTCATCATATTCGTTAGGTCTCATATACATAGCCCTCCTTTTCCAGTTCTGTTTTCAGTTTGTTCCTTCCTCGCTGCAAAAGCGAGCTGACTGTATTCTCTTTCTTTCCCAGAAGCGATGCTATCTCCTTGATGGTGTACTCCTCAAAATAATACAGGAATATCACCGATGAATACTTCTCGGGAAGATTTGCTATCATCTCTCTTATCTCGTCATCTCTCGGCGTAAACTCGCAGCTCAGAGTATTTGCAAGGGCATCATCAAAGGGAAAATTTCTTATGATACGCGCACTCTTTCTCAGGTTCTTGCAGCGATTTATAGCTGCTCTCAGCAGCCATGCCTTCATATGTTCGTCGGATTCAAAGTTCTGCGGAGAAGCATGGAGCGTCAGGAATACTTCCTGTGTTATGTCCTCTGCCTCGGTATAATTTCCCGTCATGGCAAAGGCAGCTCGCAGAACAGTATCGCCGAATTTGTTAAATGCGTACAGCGCTGAACTGTCATTCATGGCAATTCCTCCTTTCCTTAGAAGCGTCGTTTCACAAGTATATACAATCCTGAGAAGAGTTTTCGTGCAGAAAATGAAAAAAATTTTGTAGGGGCTGTCGAGAACGCCAGCCCCTACAAGATAAAAGCTCACTGACTTTCATCAGTGAGCTTTAACGTATCATATACCTAACATTGCTATTACATCTTCCTTTGGTCTGAGTCCGACAGCCTGCTTTACGATAGCGCCGTCCTTGACCACTACCAGAAGCGGTATGCTTTCAACTTTGAAAGCCATTGCAAGCTCGGGCTGCTCGTCAACATTTACCTTGCATACCTTTACTTTGCCGTCATACTCGTCGGCGATCTCCTCAACTATCGGTGCAAGCATCATACACGGTCCGCACCAGCTTGCCCAGAAGTCGATAAGAACAGGCATACCCTTATAGTTTCGTACTTCTTCGTCGAAATTTTCCTTTGTGATAATTATTTCGTTCATATTGAACCTCCATGAAACCGAACAGCGTTAGTCTTCCAGTGACTTATAATAGAGCATACAGTGACAGAAGCCCTCAAAATTCGGGTCTGCTATCTGGTCGCGGAACTCCTTGCACATACACTTGTTTTCGGGAGTTTTCGCAAGTCTGCACGGGCAGTATCCGTCCTTTAATTTTAGCCCTTCCTTTATTCTGTCAACAACTTCTTTATCGGGATTGAGAGTAATTTTCATTTTCAGTCCCTCCTTGATTTTTTATTTCAGAAGTTCATCTGCAAGAGCTTCTATCTGAGCGATATTTGAAGTCTTTAAAGATGATCTGAGTGATACTGTAGCCTCTGTCCATGTGATATTCTTAGACTTTTCAAACATAGCCTTCACTGTCTTTGCAACAGCAGGTACCCAGCTTCCGTTCTCGATGATTCCGATAGTACGGTTCTGGTAATTTCTCTCGGTAAGGTCGAGAATAAAGTGCTTCATGAACGGGAATATATCTGCGTTGTAGGTTGTTGTGGCAATGACCAGTTTGCCGTAGCGGAATGCGTCCTCGACTGATTCAGCCATGTCCTCTCTTGCAAGGTCAGCTATAGCCACCTTCGGGCAGCCCTTTGCTTCGAGCTTTTCCTTGAGAAGCTCTGCAGCCTTCTTTGTATTGCCGTAAACTGATGTATACGCAATGAATACACCCTCAGACTCAACGCCGTAGCTCGACCATGTGTTGTAAAGTCCCAGATAGTAGCCGAGATCCTCCTTCAATACAGGTCCGTGGAGAGGACATATTGTCTGTATATCAAGTGCAGAAGCCTTTTTGAGCACGTTCTGAACCTGCATACCATACTTGCCGACGATACCGAAGTAATAGCGGCGAGCTTCGCAAGCCCAGTCCTCATCAACGTCAAGAGCACCGAATTTGCCGAACGCATCAGCTGAGAAAAGAACCTTGTCTGTGCTGTCATAGGTGAACATTACCTCAGGCCAGTGTACCATAGGAGCAAATACAAATGTAAGCTCATGTCTGCCCAGTGAGAGCTTGTCCCCTTCCTTGACCTCCAGCTTGTTTGCTATGGTAATTCCCTCGAAGAAAGCTTCTATCATTGCGAAGGTCTTTGCATTACCTACAACAGTAGTCTCGGGATACTTTGTCAGGAAATTCTTCAGATTTGCGGAGTGATCCGGCTCCATATGCTGAACGATGATATAATCGGGAGTGCGGTCAGCGAGAACCTCTGTGATATTATTCAGCCACTGTTCTGTGAATCTTCCGTCAACAGTGTCGAATATTGCAGTCTTGTCATCAACAACGATGTATGAATTATATGCCATACCGTTTGGCACATCATACTGTCCTTCAAAGAGGTCAACTTCGTGGTCATTGACGCCGATATAGTAAATGTCATTTGTTATATTATTCATGTTAGATTACCTCTTTTCATTAATTACGCCTGTGCGTTATGGGTTAATTATACCATAAATATCATGCTGTGAAAAGTGGCATTTGCAACAAATTTAAATGATTTTCTGTTATTATGTCATATCAGTAAGAAAAATATTCATATTTGAATATGATTAGAAAAAAATAAATTGCACATAATATCATCAGAACCAAAAAGAAATAAGGTGAATCTATGTTAATTTTTCTATTGGGCTCTATTTGTGGAGGAACAGTTGGCGTTATAACAATGTGTCTCTGTACAGCAGCGAAATGGGATAACGAACAATAGCATCATGCTACAACACAAACAGTGCCGTAAGCGAGTACGTGTATGAGCTATTGATTAGAGTGAGCGAGTTTACGAGCGACAACGGGGCAAGGGTGCAGCGTCACGCTGCCAGCAAAGTGGGATAACGAACAATAGCATCATGTTACAACACAAACAGTGTGCCCCTACAATAGCGGCATAATTAAAGGGCGGCAAATGCCGCCCTTCTAATTGCTAATTGCTATTCTCTGCTCACTTCTTCTCGGGAACCTTGATGATATCCTTGCGCATATATGGCTGGAGTGCCTTTGGTATGCGGATAGAACCGTCCTCGTTGAGGTTGTTCTCAACAAATGCGATAAGCATTCTCGGAGGAGCAACAACTGTGTTGTTAAGAGTATGTGGGAAGTACTTGTTTCCGTCCTCTGTCTTGATTCTGATGCCAAGACGACGAGCCTGTGCGTCGCCGAGGTTTGAACAGCTTCCTACCTCGAAGTACTTCTTCTGACGAGGTGACCATGCTTCAACGTCGATGGACTTTACCTTCAGGTCTGCAAGGTCTCCCGAACAACACTCAAGAGTACGTACAGGTATATCAAGTGTGCGGAAGAACTCAACTGTATAGCTGTAGAGCTTGTGGAACCAGTCCATAGACTCCTCAGGCTTACATACAACGACCATTTCCTGCTTCTCAAACTGGTGGATACGGTAAACACCGCGTTCCTCGATGCCCTTTGAGCCAACTTCCTTACGGAAACATGGCGAATAGCTTGTAAGAGTCTGTGGAAGCTCACTCTCAGGAAGGATAGTATCAATGAACTTTCCTATCATAGAGTGCTCGGAAGTACCGATGAGGTAGAGATCCTCGCCCTCGATCTTGTACATCATGTTAGCCATATCGTCGAAGCTCATAACGCCTGTAACGACTGCACTTCTTATCATGAAAGGCGGAATGTAGTATGTGAATCCCTTGTCGATCATGAAGTCTCTTGCGTAAGAAAGGATACAGCTCTGGAGCTGTGCGATATCTCCCTTTAAGTAATAGAAACCGTTACCGCTTGTGCTTCTTGCGCTGTCGATGTCGATACCGTTTACCTTTTCCATGATATCAACGTGGTAAGGAACTTCAAAATCAGGAACAGCAGGCTCGCCGAACTTCTCGACCTCAACGTTTTCTGAATCGTCCTTGCCTATCGGGACGCTGTCGTCGATAATGTTAGGAATTACCATCATGATCTCTTTGATCTCGCCTTCAAGCTTTGTTTCAAGAGCTTCCATTTCAGCAAGCTTGTCGCCGAGCTCTGTAACTTCTGCCTTTGCCTTCTCAGCCTCGTCCTTCATGCCCTTAGCCATGTAGCCGCCGATCTCCTTGCTTCTTACCTTGCGGACGTTACGAAGGCTGTCGCACTCTGTCTTAGTCTTTCTGTACTCCTCGTCGAGAGCGACTACCTTGTCAACGAGTTCGAGCTTTTCGTCCTGAAACTTCTTCTTGATGTTCTCTTTAACAAGCTCGGGATTTGTTCTTATCAGTTTAATATCTATCATAATTATTCTCCTTATTCCTCTTTTGCCAGCTTTTCTGCCAGAACTGCGAGGTCATTTTTGTCATAGAATTCGAGTATGAGAGCTCCCTTGTTCTTACCGTAGTCCACCTTGACCTTTCTGCCGAGGCGCTCGTTAAGGGAGAGTTCCATTTCTTTAAAATAATTATCTATTTTAGCATTTGATTTGCTGGTTGCAGCTTCTTCACTGTGCTCTGCTGATTTCTGTGCAGCCTTCTCCACCTGTCTTACTGTGAGGCCGCCGTCAGCAGCTTTCAAAGCTACAGCAATGAGCATCTCCTCGTCTTCAAAGCCAAGCAGCGCTCTTGCGTGACCTGCTGAGATCTCGCCGTTTTCCAGCATTTTCAGAACTCTTTCGGGAAGTGAAAGTATTCTTACTGCATTGGCAACTGCCGAGCGTGAACGCCCAACCATCTTTGCCACTTTTTCCTGTGTCATGCCAAACTTCTCGATAAGCTCGTTATATCCCGCAGCTTCTTCAACAGGATTCAGGTTCTCACGCTGAAGATTCTCGATAATTGCGATCTGCATTGTCTCCAGATCGGAGAGCTCGCGGATATTTACAGGTACTTCATCGAGCCCTGCCATACGGGCTGCGCGCCATCTTCTTTCACCTGCAACTATCTGATAACCGCCCGTACTTATCGGACGGACGAGAATCGGCTGGAGCATACCGTGCTCACGGATAGAATCCGCAAGAGCGGTTATCGCCTCATCGCTGAACGCCTTACGCGGCTGGTCACGATTCGGCTCTATTTCAGAGGTGCGCAGAGTTTTCTTGACCTGTATGTCGTTGCTGTTGTCGCTGAACAGCGTGTCAAGTCCTGCACCTAAACCACCTTTTGCCATATTCAAACCTCATTCGTCAGGACGAACGTTTTCCTTTCTTATTTTTTTTGAAAGAGAAGACTTTTTTCTTCTTTGGAAGCTCAAGAGGTTCGCCGAGTATCTCATGGCAGACAAGCTCATAGGATTCTGCGCCCTTTGAGGACTTGTCGTAGTACATTACAGGCTTTCCGTGGCTGGGAGCTTCTGAAATACGAACATTTCGAGGCACTTTTGTCTTGAACACCTTGTCGGGGAAGTACTTCTCGACTTCTGAAACAACGTCATTTGCAACATTAAGTCTGCCGTCAAACATTGTAAAGAGTATTCCCTCAATCTCAAGAGCCGGGTTATAATTATTTTTAACTATCTTAATAGTATTCACAAGCTGTGAAAGTCCTTCAAGTGCGTAGAACTCCGCAAGCATGGGGACGATTATACTGTCGCAAGCAACGATACCGTTTATAGTGATCGTACCAAGTGCAGGAGGACAGTCAATGAAGATGTAGTCATAGTCCTGCTTGATAGTCAGCACCTGCATTTTGAGTCTGTTGACCCTGTTCTCGTACTCAGCAAGCTCAATCTCGCAGCCTGCAAGAGCTTCTGTAGCAGGCAGGATAGAAACATTTTCAAACTCAGTGGTGATAACAGCTTCCTGAATTCTTGTCTTGCCTGTAATAACATCATAAGTCGACGAGCTTACGGACTTCTTTTTGATGCCGAAGCCTGTAGTCGTATTTCCCTGTGGGTCAGAATCTATACACAGCACCTTGAATCCGCGAGAGCCAAGATAAGCTGCAATATTTATGACAGTAGTTGATTTTCCTACGCCGCCCTTCTGATTGGCAACCGCAATGATCTTGCCCATAGAATCTTCCTTTCAAATTTACTTATAATATTATATCACTTTTCACTCGCAATGTAAATAAGAAACAAGGATTTTTTTCAAAAAATGTTTCACATGAAACATTCGCAGGCTGAGAAACGTAAAAAAAGTTTCACGTGAAACAATTCAAACGATATGTTTGACAAAAAAAGTTTCACGTGAAACATTTCAAAGATCAGATTTTCTTTTGTATAGGTATCCTGACGCGGTACTCGATGTAGTCCTCACTCTGGATTTTTCTCGAATCAGCGGAGATTCCGGCTGCCTGCATGGTCTCCACGGCTTTGTTTATGGTATTCACAAACATCTTCACGTTCTGAAACACCACCGAACGCTTCTTGTAGCTCACTTTATTTTTCTGACTGCCGATGAACTCGTCGATAAGATGCTCGGAGCGCTCTACATTCAGATTACTCTTGATTATTTTTTCGAGAATAAACATTCTGTCGTCAACACTGCCAAGTCTGAGCAGCGATCTTGCATGGCGCTCCGTGAGATTATACCTGATGATAAGCTCACGCTCCTTTTCGGAAAGTCTCAGCAGACGAAGCTTGTTGGCAATTGTACTCTGAGCGCGTCCGAGTTTTGCAGCAGCGTCCTCCTGCGTCATGCCGTAGTGAGAGATGAGCTTCTCAATTGCGGCAGCTTCGTCAAAAAATGACAAGTCCTGACGCTGGATATTCTCCACAAGTGCAAGAACCGCGGAGTGCCTGTCACTGACCTCGTGAACAATGCACGGAACGACTTCAAGCCCGCACATTTTCGCTGCCCGAAGCCGCCTTTCACCCGCGATAAGCTCGAAATGTCCGTCCTTTTTGCGAACGGAAAGGGGCTGCAATATGCCGTTCTGTGCGATAGACTCCGCAAGAGGAGTGAGATCATCAGTGAAGTTCTTCCGAGGCTGATAGGGGTTTGGAATAATGTCAGCAACTGATATTTCAACGACTTTGTTTATTGACTTTTCTTTAGCAAAATTAAGAAAACCTGCCATAAAAATTACCTCCGAGAGAATTATTATACTTAAATTCTAACATTCACGGGAAATAATTTCTATACAAAAAAACCGCCATTTTACAAGAAAACAGCGGTTTCATCGACAATATATCATTTTTTTACAGAGTTTTTTTCTTGATCTGACTGCTATTGCGAGGATATTTTGGCGGAGTTTGCGATATTTTTTCAATTACAGCGATCCTGCGCTTTTCATCAAAAATATCATATTCGTGAATTTTTCCCAGTTTTCCGCCAAGTATCTCAATTGCGTTTCTGCCAAGAGAGAAATCTTCTGTAGGGCCCTTCATTGCTAAGAAAGCTCCTCCCACCTTTACAAAAGGTATACAAAACTCGCTGAGGAGAGCCATGTTAGCAACTGCACGAGCACACGAAAAATCAAACTTTTCCCTGTATTCAGCTTTTTTCGAGATATTCTCTGCCCTTCCGTGGATAAACTCCGCGTCAATTTCAAGCTTTTCGCAGAGCTGTTTCAGAAAATCAATACGCTTGTTCAAGCTGTCGAGAAGTGTGAGTTTAATGTCGGGTCTGAAGATCTTCAGCGGTACAGACGGAAACCCTGCACCCGTGCCCACATCAATAAGACTCGAATTTTCGGGAATATCAATATACTTTGACAGCATGATGCTATCAATAAAATGCTTGCGGAGAATCTCATCAGGCTCAGTAATAGCAGTAAGATTCACATTTTTATTATACTCAACAAGAAATTCCGCATAAATTTCAAGCTTTTCATAAACCTCCCTCGTAAGAGTTAACCCAACGCTTGAAAAATCAGAGCAACATAGTTCAAAATCAGGAAGCATTTTCCTCTCCTTTCTCGTGCATCAGCCATACTGCAAGCATGGAGATGTCAGCAGGAGATACTCCCGAAATACGAGAAGCCTGACCAATTGAAAGGGGCTTTATTTTGTTGAGCTTCTCCACAGCTTCGAGACGAAGTCCGTAAACAAGGCTATAATCCAAGTCCTTCGGTAGCTTCTTGGACTCCATTTTTCGCATCTGCTCGATCTGAACGAGCTGCTTCTGGATATATCCCTCGTACTTCAACTGAAGCTCAACCTGTTCACAAACGTCCCACGGAAGCTCCGGACGCTCAGGATCGAACTGCGCAAGATCGTTATAATTTATCTGCGGACGACGGATAAGATCGGACAATTTGCAGCCTGTAGTAAGTGCCGAAGTACCGCGTTCTTCGAGGAAAATATTGAGCTTTTCCGACGGCGAAACGTTGGTGTGGGAAACTCTTTCGATCTCCTCATCAGTCAGACGGATCTTTTCGAGAAGCTTCTCGTAACGTTCTGCGGAAATAAGTCCAAGCTTAAAACCGATTGGAGTAAGCCTCTGATCGGCGTTATCCTGGCGTAAAATAAGCCTGTACTCGCTGCGTGAGGTCATCATTCTGTACGGATCGGAGCAGCCCTTCGTCACGAGATCATCCACAAGAGTACCAATATAAGAGCTCGCACGATCAAGAATGAGCGGCTCGCGGTTCTTTATCTTGAGAGCGGCGTTGATTCCCGCAACGATTCCCTGTGCGCCAGCCTCCTCGTAGCCCGAACTGCCGTTGAACTGTCCTGCGCCGTAAAGTCCTTCGATGTTCTTGAATTCGAGTGTGGGCAGGAGCTGATTCGGGTTGCAGCAATCGTACTCGATCGCGTAGGCGGGACGCATGATCTCCACGTCCTCCAGTCCGTCTATCGTTCTGAGAAATGCTAACTGTACATCTTCCGGCAGCGATGACGACATTCCCTGCAAATAGTACTCCTCTGTTGTAAGTCCCATAGGCTCCACAAAGAGCTGATGACGCGGCTTATCGGAAAAGCGCACAATTTTGTCCTCGATTGACGGACAGTATCGTGGCCCTACTCCCTCTATTCTGCCCGAGTACAGAGGTGATCTGTCAAGGTTTGCAAGTATCACTTCGTGGGTTTTACTGTTTGTATATGTAACATAGCAGCTCACTTTGTTCTCAAGGTGCTCTGAATCTGTCTCAAACGAGAAAGGAACGATTTTTTCGTCGCCGTCCTGTCGCTCCATAATATCAAAATTAATACTTCTCTTGTTTACACGGCAAGGCGTTCCCGTCTTGAAGCGCCTGAGCTCCACACCATTCTCCATAAGGCTCGCCGACAAATATTTACTCGGCAGAGCCGAATCAGGACCGCTTTCATATGAAACTTCGCCAATGTGAATCTTACCTTTTAAATATGTACCCGTGGCAATTACCACAGCTTTTACCTTGTACTCAGCGCCGAGAGAAGTTCTTACGCCTGTAATTTTACCGTCCTCAACAACAATTTCAGAAATTTCTGCCTGCTTTACGTAAAGATTTTTCTGCTTTTCGCATACATCTTTCATATAATTATGATATTTTACGCGGTCAGCCTGAGCTCTCAGACTGTGTACCGCAGGGCCCTTTCCGCGGTTGAGCATACGGCTCTGAATGAAACATTTATCGGCAGCTTTTCCCATTTCGCCGCCCAAAGCGTCTATTTCACGGACTAAATGCCCCTTTGCAGTTCCTCCTATCGACGGATTGCAGGGCATATTTGCAATCTGATCCAGTGATATCGTAAACATTACAGTTTTGCAGCCAAGTCTTGCGGAAGCGAGAGCAGCCTCTACGCCTGCATGACCTGCGCCGACTACTGCAACGTCAAATTCGCCCATTTCGTATATCACAATTGTCCCTCCTTCATTGTTTCACATGAAACATTATTTGCCAACGCAGAAGCGTGAGAACACTTCGTCCACAACTGCATCGGTAACTTTTTCGCCTGTAAGCTGGAGCAGCGACTGTTCCGCTTCATCGACAAGAATACTTACAGCGTCCAGCATTTCACCGATTTCAAGTGATGAAATGGCACTTTCAATACCTTCAAGAGCATTGTCAATACACTTTTTCTGACGCTCGTTTGCAGCTGTTGCTGTGTCAAAATCAGCTTCATTCAGCTTCAATATCTCCTCAATATGGCTGTGAAGATCGTCCACGCCCGTGCTTTCTTTGGCAGATAAATATACAATATGTTGAATCTTATCTTTTAAAATTGAAACATCAATAACATTTTCAACGTCTGTTTTATTTATCACAGCTATCGTTCTGTCATTATTAACTTTATTAATTAAATACAAATCGTCCTCGGTGAGCGGACAACTTCCATCAAAAACTGCAATCACAAGCTCCGACGTAGCTATCATTTTTTCAGCCATATCAACACCGATACCCTCGATGATATCATCTGTTTCATGGATCCCCGCAGTGTCCGAGAGGCGCAGAGTGATATCGCCCACGCGGACGCTCTCCTCGATAATATCCCTCGTCGTGCCTGCGATCTCGGTAACGATGCTCCTCTCGCAGCCGCTGAGGCAATTGAACAGCGTCGATTTGCCCACGTTTGGACGACCTATGATAGCCGTAGCAACTCCCTCACGGAGGATCCTTCCGCTGTCGTAGTTCTTCACCAGCGAACGGAGATCATCGCGGACAGCCGTAAGCTCCTCGGTAAGAGCTTCGGGACGCACCTCTGGGATATCTTCCTCGGGATAATCTGCCCACGCAGCAAGGTCGCCAAGTATCTTCAGCAGCTTCTCCGAACACTTTCGCGCCAACTTGAAAGCCGTACCCTCACGCAGGCTCTCCGCCATTTTCAGCTCACGCTCGCCCTTGGCAGAGATTATATCCATGACCGCCTCAGCCTGAGTAAGGTCGAGCTTTCCGTTGAGGTAAGCCCTCTTTGTGAATTCGCCCGCCTCAGCGTTGACAGCTCCGTATGCAAGAGCCGCGCGGAGCACCTTCCTTGTAACATACAAACCGCCGTGACAGGAAAGTTCCACAACGTCCTCGCCTGTATAGCTGTGGGGAGCACGGAACACTGTCAGGATACAGTCATCAAGGCGCTCGCCGCCGTCATGAGCTATACCGTAAGCGCAGGTATACCCTTCCATTTCACTGACTTTTTTGCTGCCGTAAGGTGAGAAGATCTTCTCCGCAACGCTGATAGCGTCCTCACCCGAGATACGTATGACCGCAATACCTCCCACAGCATTCGGCGTAGAAACTGCCGCGATCGTTGACATCTAATCACTCCTAAAAAAACAACGGCATAATGCCGTTGTTTCAGATATTTTCAAATCAAAGCTCGATCTTACCGTAAAGACCGCCCTTGATCTCGTCCTCAGGCTTTGGTCTCTTATAGTCCTTCTCGAAGCTTGTTGAGAGGTTCACGCTTCTGCGCTCCATATTTACCTCTCTGTCGCGGTTCTTTCTTTCGCCTCCGCGTCTGTCGTTTCTTCTTCCGCCGTCGCGGCGGTTGTCGCGTCTGTCATTTCTTCTGCCGCTTCTTGGGTTATTGGAAGAAATGATGATCTTTCTGTAAGGCTCTTCGCCCACTGAACGTGAGGAAACGCCTTCGATATTTGATATAGCGGAATGGATAACTCTTCTCTCGTATGGGTTCATCGGCTCGAGCGGCTGTGAACGTCCTGTCCTGAGAACAGCCTTTGCCACCTTAGCTGCCAGCTGTTCAAGAGTATCCTTTCTCTTGCTTCTGTAGCCGAGGCAGTCGATCGTGATCCTGTAGTAGTCCTTATCGCCCTTGTTAGCGATGATCGAGCAGAGGTACTGGATAGCGTCGAGAGTCTCGCCGCGTCTGCCAATTATAGTACCGTTGTTGTTGCTTTCGATATTGATAACAGCGCCTGTATCATTCTGGTATACAGTGAACTCCACCTCGATATCCATAGCTCTGAGTATACTTGTGATATAGTCCTTGGCGAGCTTTACCTTTGGATTTACGAGGGACTCGTCCTCGATGAGAGTGAAGTTATCCAGTGAATAGGATTCCTCATCATTTTCCTCAGGAGTATTTTCTGCGGCTGTTTCCTTAGCTGTTTCCTTAGCTGTTTCTTTAACTGTTTCTTTAACTGTTTCTGTAGTTGTTTCCTTAACTGTTTCAGCAGGCTTGACCTCTGCTGCTTTAGTCTCGGTAGTAACAATCGGCTTTGGCTCGGGAGCTGTCTTAGTAACAGGCTCTGCCTTTGGTGCGGGAGCAGCTGTCACAACGGGAGCGGCAGGCTTTGGAGCTGCAACAGCTTCCTCATAAGTAGCCTTTACCTTTGCTTCCTTAGCACCGAGACCAAAAAGTCCCTTTTTACCTTCATCGACGATCTCGAATTTGATCTCACTGATCTTTTTTCCGAATTTTTTTGCGGCGAGTTCTTTAGCCTCGTCTACGGATCTTGCTGTGAAAATTTCAGTCATACATTACCTCCCTGAGGACATCAGTCCTCATCATCGTTATCCTCATAAGAATCGCCGTACTTTTCAGCCATACGTCTTCTTGCTTCCTTGAGCCTGTCGCGGTTCTGCTTATTCTGCTCAGAACGAGAGATGCCGTTTGCTCTGCCTGATGATGAGCTGCCGTTGTTCTGCTGATCGAGGGCTGCCTGCTGCTCAAGCATTTTCTGCATAAAGGTTTTCTTATTCGGATGTTTTTCTGCGTAAATTCGTGCTTTTTCTTTTTCCTTTTCATTTATCACCTTAGTGCGCTCGGGAGTAAAGTAGCAGTTAAGCGCCAAGGTTATAACAAATGAGAATACAGATGACCATATCCAGTAGAAGCCTACACCTGCAGGTACCTGGAATGCGAACCATATAGAAAGGAGAGGCATACCGTACATCATGACTGCCATACAGCCGCCGCCCGGCATATCAACGGGATTTGTCTTTTTCTGGTGCATCTGGCTGTAGAAAGATACCAGAAGCTGAGAAAGACCGGCGAGGAAAGGTACAGCAGCGAGTATGATCGCTTCCTTTGTCCATGAATCGGGGTGTATCGTAGGTGTTTTACCGAGGTTAGCGCCAAAGAGGGTAAATCTCTCGTTGAACTCTACTACCTTTGAGAGGAACTTTTCGCCGAGAGCCGAATACTTATCGGCATTGTCCCTGACGTGCTCCATAGTAATGAGCTCACATCTGAGATTATTTGTATTGGCACCTGCAATACCGCAGGCAGCTTCGATAACGTTCTTGGATATATCAAGGATATGTGTTATTGGCTTATAGATAACGTCGATAACGCCAAAGAGCAGGAACATCTGTATGAACATGGGGAGACACGAGCCCATAGGGTTGATGCCTTCCTCCTGGAACAGCTTCTGCTGTTCTTCCTGGAATCTCTGTGGGTTATTGGCGAAGCTTTTCTTCAGCTTAGCGAGCTTCGGATTGAGAAGCTGTCTTCTTGCTGCGTCCTTCTGTGTCTTATAGTTGACAGGAAAGAGCAGTATCTTTGTAACTACCGTAAAAACAATGATAGCTACAGCGTAATTGTTGAAAATGGAATAGATAAGTCTCATCAGATAGCCGAAAGGCACACCGATAATATCATAAAGTGCGTTCAATATTCATCCCTCTATCTTTTCGTTGTCTTCATCACCGTAATCAGGGTCTATGAAGTTGTATTTTTTCACCCTGAAGGTGAACTTATCGGGGACAGGGTCTATACCGCCCAATGACCATGGGTTGCAGCGGAGGATCCTCCACACTGCGAGAGCCGTGCCCCTTACAGCGCCGAAGCGCCTGACAGCTTCCAGAGCATATGTGCTGCACGTAGGGTAATACTTGCATTTAGGGGGAAAAAGCGGAGATATAAATTTTCTGTAAAATTTTATAAGTCCCAGAACTATATATTTCATACACGCTTATTCTTATTTTCAAAGCTTCTGAACATCTTATTGATATCAGCTACTCCGTACTTGTCCATATAGCCGCAGTATTCCTGTGATTTTATACTGCATATAGCAGATCTTGCCACTATAACGATATCCATACCCACGGGGAGAGCTATTTCAGCGTTCCTGTAGGCGAGGCGGATAAGTCGTTTAGCTCTGTTGCGGCAGACGGCATTGCCGACCTTTTTTCCTGCGGTTATACCGAGGCGATTGAAAGGTCTGCCGTTTGGTCTGACATATATGACCGAATATTTAGAAGCGGCATACCTGCCTTTCTTGTACAAGGTAAGAAAATCCTTGTTATCGTTCAATATTTCCGTATAAAGCATAATTGCACCTGCATAGCCGTCCTAACAAAAAAGACCACAAAATAAAGATTTTGTGGTCAGCCTCGTCAGTGAGTTAATCTTGCTCTGCCCTTAGATCTTCTACGAGCTAAAACCTTTCTGCCGTTCTTAGTAGCCATTCTCTTCATGAAGCCG
>NZ_JAILNU010000009.1 GCF_024691275.1 Ruminococcus sp.
TTCGTTCTTAATATGAACTGCAGCTCATCTTACCGCATCGACTCGACCATGAATAATGATTAGTGGCTCATTATTTTTTTATCAAAACCGGCTCACTTTTTTATTAGCGCTGTGGCTCAGTTTTTTATTGACAAAGGCACTCATATACTCTTTTATTGCACTATTTTTCGTTTACACAGAATTTGGGATTGACTCCTTTCCTCAGAAAGTTTCCCCTCGATTATTTCGTGTAAAGTTTCTGTATGAGTCCCACGCTCATACGCGGTGCTTTTTAAATATCATCTGTTTGCGAGCTTTTTCCTGATAAAGAGTACAACAGCCAGTATCAGTCCTGCAGCAGCTACACCGCAAAGTATCCTGAACCACAGGCAATAAAGCAAGCCTACCTGAATGAATGATACTTCCTTTATTGTGAAAGCATTTCCCGCTTCGTCAACAAGAACGAAGCTGAGGTCGTGCCAACCCTTATCAAGTGTATAAGTAAGAGTATCGCCGAAATCAGAATATTCAAACTTATCCTGCGGAACAGCCTGACCGTTGTCGTATACCATGCACTTTGACTTATCAAGCGATTCGCTGATGCCTGTAAGCTTAAATGTCTTGGTATTCTTCACGAAGAAATTATTCTTTTTAAGGTCAGAAGGGATATGGCAGGTCGGAGCGACTGCATCTATCCTTATCCAGCCCAGTGTAATGTGTGATGATTCGTCATTGTAAGTATTCTCAGCCCAGAGATACAGGTCTTTATTAGTACCCTCAGGGTAGTTGTCAATGAAGTACTCCTTTGGAAGCCTGTAATTATACACGCCCACTGCATACATATCAGACGAATTCTCGGCTGTGATGCCTGTGTCCTTAGCCACTCCGTTTTCATCACGAAGAATTATTCGTGTATTTGAACCTGTCTGAGCAAAAACAGTGATATCAAGATCACTGAATGAATCAGGTCTCTTGCTTATAGGTGTGTACTCGTCCTTCTGCAACGAATACCAGCCCTCGCCGTTAGCCTTATTGCTATTTGAAATATAAGCAAGCACATCTGTATTATTCATCATTACAAAGGTATTCTTGCAAAGTCTGCTCTTATTTCCTGCCTTGTCAACAGCAGTTATATTAACAGAATAAACGCCGTCCTTCTTGAATTCCGGAAGTGAGAAAACTTTTTCTTCTGTTATCTTGCCCTGCTCGAAGGTATTTGCGTCAACAACGACCTGTTTTGTCTGCTTATCGACCTTTGTAAGCTCAAGCTCCTTGCCGTTCTTGTATACAGGAGTATACACCGTAATGTCATAAACAAGGTGGTCGAAATTTACATCCGAGAAGCCTACAGACGGAACAAATCCTTCTTCAGCTTTGTTCTTTTCGTTGTATATCTCAAGCTTTTCATAGGATTTGGGATCGTCCTGAACGTACTCACCGTTTCTCTCAGAGATAACAGGTTTAGTGAAGTCTATCTCAAATACCTGAGTTGACTGTGAAGCTGTTGCATTTGAAGCAAGGTCAACAGGTGTTACCTTTATAAGGTATACACCGTCATCACCTTCCTTGAAAGGAATTTCAAGGATATGCTCATCGCCGTTGTCCTTCCAGCCATAAGCAGAAGTACTTATCATTGAAGATGTATTATGCTCTGATCCGGGATCCTTTTTCAATATAACGACATTAGCTCCCTCAGATGAGAAATTATGCTCTGTAACGGTTATCCTTGCGGTCTTGTTAAGACTGTCCGAACCATAATAGTTTCCGTTTCTTCCTGACTTGAACTCGTCGAAATTGGTTTTGAGTACAGGCGGTGTTCTGTCAATGACAAAATCAGACTGACTGAATGATTCAGCCATATTTCCTGCCATATCAGAGAACGATACATCAAAGCTGTAATTACCGTCATTGCTTATAGTAAAGCTTGTTGTATGAACAGCTTCGTCACCTTCTCCGCTTACGTTCCAGCTGCTCACAGGCTGCTCGGAACGGCTCCAGCTTCGGGTTGATTCATCATACCTGCTGAGAGTAAGCTCCACATCGGAAGCATTGAAGTTTCTCTCCTGTATCGAGATGCTCACTACCTGCTCAGTATTGAAGTATCTTCCGTTTGAAGCCGAATTATTGCTGAGAGATGCTGAAATAACAGGCACCGTTTTATCAATGCTGTACTGCTTTGTGATATAGCTATCATTTCCTGCGTTATCAATAAGCTTTACAAAAACTTCGTTATTGTTTGTATCGCTTTCAACCGTTATCCTGAAGCTGAATTCCGTTACGATGTTCTTATCTGTCAGGATAGCAGCTTTATCAGGAGAATCCGACTCTGTGACAACTGCTGCAAGTTCAGAATCACTTACAATATTGCCAAAATCATCAACTGTGATAACTCCTGATTTATTATCATTTCTGATTGACCACTCAATTCTGTTGATACCTGAGAATGTATCCTTTACATTGACTGTAAGAGGGATATTCTCCTTATACAGAGGAATATCGTCATAATCCCTTTTATCTGTCGGAATATCCTCTGTTATGGTAATGTCCGAAACTGTCTCGTGCAGTTCCCTGCCTTCAACAATAGTACCGTCAATAAATCTGTAACCCGAGGTATGTCTGAACTCAACAGGCATTTCCGCATCAGGCTTTTCCTTATCAGGAACGTATGCAGCAACTTTATCTGCCGCAAGGACCCATATCTTGCCCTTGAAGCCTTTCTTTACAGTAAACTCTGCATATGCAGTTTCATTCTCTTCATCAGCCTTATGATAGTCCTCTTCATCGCTGAACACGGTCGTAACTGATTTATTTCCCTCTGCGTCAAGCATATAAAGGTTTACATAATTGATACCTGAAGATACTCTTTTTATATTATTATCGTTTTCATCTTTTTCGTCATCAACATATACCTTTACGATCGTATCCTCATTAAAGAACAATCCGTACCTGTCATTTTCAGGTGCAACTTCTTCACCGTTCATATCATTAAGTTCGATCTTAACGACCTTCGGGTCTGCCTTATCAATATGAATGGTCTTTATTCTGTCTGCTTCAGTATTTTTGTCATCAGATGCGTAGTTTCCTGCGTTATCAAGTGCTTCGACAGTCAAACGGTAATGACCTTCTTCTTCGATAATATGATCGTATTTTTCAGAAAAATACTTCTTGTCATCTTTGATAAACTCAGGAAGCTGCTGTTTCGTATCATAGTTTCCGTCAACATTAAGAGTTTCTTCCTTATAATCAACTCTTCTTAGTCCTGATTTCGTATCCGAAGCAGATGCTGTAACATTTACGGATTCAGCATACCATATTTCCTTATCTATGATATACTGTCCCTCTTCAGGCAGTACGATCTTTGCAGCAGGCTTTTCGTTCTCAAGTTCGAGGAGTGTAGATTTATCGAGATTCTGACTAAGATTATCGTTTTCGTCAGTTGTGAAGTAATAAACTCTTTCATTTCCGACTATGTCTTTAATTGTAATTGTAGGTTCGCCTACATTATTAACAGGCAGATTACTGAAAACATATACATTGTCAGTTGATTTGTCTTTACGTTTACCTATTATTACTTTTCCGCCCCATAATAACTTTAGTGATGATTCATCAAGTCCGATACCTTCATCTTCTATCTCTACCTCGATATTAACAGTTTTATTTCCGAAAATACCAAACGACAAGAAATTCAATACTGCTTTTTCATAGTTATACTTGAAATTTCCTTTGATAGCAGGAGCAACACTGTCGAAGTAAAGTGTCCTTTCTTCTTCCTTAAAGTTGCCCGCAATATCTTCGGTCCTTATTATTAATTTATATTTTCCGTCTTCAAATTTACTATTGTTGAAACTACCCTCAACTTTATAAGTTTTTTGTGGGACTGTTATTGTTTTAGCCGTTGATACATTTTCTCCAGCATCATTTTTGCTGGTTACGGTGATAGTCGTTTGAGTTTTAGGAACAGTTCCACTCACTATTTTTGTTACCTTAGCTGTTTTTTCTTCAACAAGGGTTATTGAATAATTCCTGAGTCCATAATTATCACTGATATTCGCACTAACATTTATCTTGGAATTTCCAATATGATATAGTATACCATTTATTGACACCGTATCAGAAATTGAAACATCTTCTATTTCAGGTTTTTCACACTCATAATAGAATTCAACCTCATCACTTTTTTTAGCTAATCCATCTTCAATTACAGATGGATTGTGATAATCCCATGCTTCTATTTTAATAGTATTGACTTTTCCCTTTTTAAGGTCTTGGCATTTTGAAAGAGGTATATAGCAGTCATAGATATCATCATCACTGCTTATTTCACTTTCTCCATGCTTTACAAACGCTAACTTCTCCTGTTTTTCTATAGAAGGTTTAAAATAGAAAAAATTGGTGATATCATTATTGTATATTTTACCATTAATATTTAATTTAACTCTATATGGATTCTTTTCTTTAAAAGTAACTCTGATATAATCACCTGAGCAAGCATATATACGGCTTACATTTTCTCCGGTTTTTACATCTCCGAACTTATCTGCCTTTTTTTCTGATACATCACTTATTATATTTTTGTCGATATCTATTTTACCAGATACGACCTTAGAAGGTACAGTTATTACAGGGCTTACTTTATCATCATAAGAATATCTTTTACCTATAGCATTGCCTGCTTTATCAGTTACTTCAAAGTGAAGAGGATAAAATATCGGATTACCTTTATTATCATTACCTTTTTCTTTTAAAAATTCCTCTAAATCACCGTCTATTGGCAAAACAAAATTCAGCTTACCATCTTTTTCATTTATAATCAATTTACCGCTGAAATCAATCGTATTAGTAACTCTACCGTTATTGTCTGTTATTTCACCAAGACAGCTTAATGAGTTGAAACCTGATAAATACTCTTCAATAGAATCTACATTTCTGAATTCCCATATATTGCTCTCATAATTGTAATACTTTTCTACATCAAATGCACTCGGTCGAGTTTGATCGAATTTATACTTTAATGTACGTTCAGCTATAAAATCGTCTTTATACTTCAACCAGAAGTGAACATATCTTTCGCCTTCGGGGATTTGTTTATTCAAGTCATCTTTTCCCCATTTGTAATCCCATTTTATCTTCTCTTTGCTTTTCCACTCTTTTTCATCGTTCTTATCCGACGTATTGTAGTAAAGCTCGATATCATCGGTATTGAAGTTAACAGGCTTCCATTCTATATTTTTTTTCCAGTTGCCCTCATCAAGTCCGTCAACTCTGATAAGAAGGCTGTCTTTACTCGGATCATATTGGTTATAAGCCAGCATACTGTCAGATACTAAATTTCCGGCTTCGTCAACAACATATACTATCAAGTGATGACCATATGCTTCATAAGCATTTATCTTGAAGTTTTTCTTACCGTTGTTATTAGTAATTGATGTCTCTTTGCGTTCACTGATCTTCTTCAATTCTTCTATATCAGAACATTTCGGCTTATCGAGTGTGTAGTAAACCTTTAAGTTATTTGAATAATTGTCTTTCAAATCATTTTCACTGATTATATTTATATCATTTTCTTTGATATCGACCTTCAATTTAAATCTATCAGGAGAAGTTCTATCATACTTATACTGACGCTCGTCGGAAGATATTTCTTTTTCAACTCTCACTATATTTCCTGCTTTGTCAATTATTTCACATTCAACAACTGCCCATAACTTTATGTAATGCTCGCCCTCTACAATATCTTTACCTTGAAACAACATCTCAAATGGATATGTTCTTCCGAAATTATAATCAAATTTTTCGCTTCCTTCTACAGCATCGGCAATACTGCCCCAATCTATATCTTTATTATTATCTTTATCTTTTATTTTATAAAAGAATCTGACATTATACCGATACTCAAAATCATCATAAGTATCAGCATTTAATTCGACATTCCAATTCCTGGTAGTATTGCACCAATTATTATCAATTAGAGCCTCAAGCCTCACACTCTCAATGAATCGTTTTCTTGCATCATCGAATCTTTCTTCTGCTCTTTTACGATTCTCTTCTTCTCTTCTGCGCTCATCTTCCTCTCGAATTTTCAATTCTTTGTCTGTTTGAGTTATCACTTCATCGCCGCCGACTTTTACGTTATCTTCAGCTATAGCAGTAAAGCCTGCTGAATTTGAACTGCACATCAATGCCAAAGATGCAAGCCCTGCAAGAACTCTTTTCATTACAATCATTTATTAACCTCCTTACAAACAGCAAACGAATAATTATTGCCATTAAATACAGAATGCATATACATTGAAAACACTCCTGCCGACAGAAATATCATGCATATCCATGACGTGCCTGCTCCCATAAAATTAATGATTATGAGAACAACCGATGCAGCTATCATGACTGAATCAAAGAACCTTGCTTTCCTGTTCTTGAAAAAGCACAAAAAGCCGGGAAGATCGTACTTTTTATACTTAGCCTTCCTTCGTATCTTTCCGAGAACATAACTCATGACAATTCCTGCAATGAGTCCGCCCCAGAACAGGATACCAACAATATAAGCAAGAATTTTCTGCAATACTGTTCCGTTGAAATCAGATACAGGTATCAGCAGGAATGATGCGGCAGAAACTGCAAAAGCAACTAAGCTTCTCAGCATAATGCTTCTGTATTCAGCTTTTTTCAAAAGATCACTCCTTATCCTCGCCGTTCTGAGAAAGTATATCATGCAGCGCCGAATATGACGTACCGTTAACATACTCCTTCCTGAACAAATTATTTCCTTTACGTCTGTATGGGAAATATGCCATTGCACCGTATATGAAAACCAGCACTGCGCTCACGGCAGCAACAGCTATAAACGTCCACCATGTTTTATAATTGATATCGAGCCGGCTGTACAACCCTGATATAGCAGCAATGCCGAGAAACAGGAGCGACAGACAGACTGTGCCGACAAAACCGATAAAAATACCGTAGACAATATACCCGATTATCGGGTGTTTTTCAAAACGTCTGCCAATACGTGATTTAAGCTTTCTTACTGCGTCCATTGTTCACCTCGTTACAACTCTTCGACCTTATTAAGGAATTCAGCGACCTCAGAACGGGTCAGTCCGCTTTTTTCAGCGATCTCGTTGAGAACCCTGTCCCCCTTATTGTTAAGGGATATAGCCAGATGTTTGACTGAATTCCGATATGTGATACTGTTTTCGAGCTCCAGCAGCAACTGATAAGCTTCGTAATAATCATAATTAGTGTTATTTTCAGCACTATATATAGCTACTGCAAGCTTATACGCAGAGCTTCCGTCCTTCAGACCGAGACTGTTCACGGACGAGGAGATAGAAGATATCTCCGCAGGATTAGCATATTCGATAAGCTTATCTATAAAGACCATTTTATCGCTGTCATCGCCTATCTCCTTTATCATCGAGATAATAAGAGTAGTTTCCAGCGCACTTATATCATTATCCCTGCAAAGGTAGTCGAAACACTCCTGACATACCTCTTTCTTCTGACTGTCGTCACTCAGCTGCATTCTCTCCATAACTATTTTGGAGAGCTTATCGAACTGTGTTGCCTGATAGGCGGAATTACTTGCTGTATGGCTGTCGATATCTTCAATTATCTCCTCCCAGTCACCTGTAGCGATACGGTAACCTACAGCCTTATACACAAACGAGAACAGCAGCAGCGAGAATATGCAGCCGATACAGGTACCAAGAATAATGGCAGCATTCCTTATCTGCTTGTTTTCACCTTTTTTTACAGTCGGAATAGAGTCTCTTGCGTCCTCGATATCACTTTTAAGGTCTTCGTAACTATGGTAGAAACGGTCACTTTCAAGATAATCCTCAGTTCTCTGCTTAGTGCATTTCCTGATGATATCCTGCAAGGACCTGTGGTATCTTCCGCCAAGAGGTCCTGTACATTCAAGTGAGAGGTCTCTGTTGAAGTATGCTTTGTCATTGAGGAGATTCTCCTCATAGAATTTACGCGGATCGTCAGCAAATGTCTTGTTTTTGGTGACGAGCTCGACGATATTCATACATTCCCAGAAGGTCGCACCAAAAGAGAAAATATCACTTTCAATGGACATTCTTCCGATCTCATAGCCTACCTGAGAAAACGGGAAATCCGACTCGGCAGGCAGCGCATAGCACTCAGGTGCAGAAAAGCCGATGGTGCCGTGAGAATACAGTGAATTGATGTTTTCAGGCTGCTTATAGTCGACTTTTCGCATATTATGGTAAACAAAAGTCCCCTCATCAGGCAAAAAAACAGAGCGTCCGAAATCAATCAGGACGAGCTCCTCGCTCTGACGTGTGACCATGATATTTTCGGGTTTTATATCAAGATGCAGGACTTTTTTCTTTGAAGTTGTACTTATAAACATAAGAATACCGCACAGGCTCTGCATAAAATGGAGCAGCTTATCCTGATAGCGGAAGAATATCTTCTCATTCTTATACTTTTTGATGACTTCTTCTTTTTCGAGGTCGGTAAAGTCGTGAAAGCTCACCCAGTTATTGTTTTTCTGCTTTTCCAGACCCCAGAACTTTCTGCGGCAGTACTGTTCCAGTGACCAGCCGTCGATGTACTCCTCCACAACACAGAAGCAAGCCCTTATACTCTGCGACTTATTAGGATTCCTGCTGCGTATGAAAACGCCTGTACCAGGTATCTCGAGTTCAAAATCCTCGCCGATATCCTCTATAACGTCGTATATCCTGGCAACACTTCTGCATTCCTGAAGCTCCTCAAATATTTTAAGCTCCTGCTCCTTGAATCTTTCAAGCCTTTCCTCTGTTTTGGGCTTGAATTTAAGCACGCACGAAAACGACAAGTCTGTCTTGCCGTTTTTGTCCACTGAGATCTTTCTCCCCATGAAAACAAAGCTCTCAGTACCCATTGCTATGAAGCCGTGCGGAAAATCCTTTGTGTCTATCTCATAATGAAACTTTGTACCTTTGATCTGAGTACTCATTGAATCCTCTCAACCCTTATTTCGTCTATTTTAATTCAGGAAGGTCGAGCACGGCGAATATCGTCCGTGCGTCACCTTCGATAAGAGCATTCAGCTCGACCTTGCTTCTTCCGTTTGATGAATCATTGTCATCAATAGCTATATTTGCAAGGCTCATTGAGTTATCCGAATCTTTGCCGCTCATGAATCAGAGCCCTCCTCCGAAGTCGGATTCTCATTGAACTTTCCCAGATCCTCGTCGATCTGATTATAGGTATCCTTGATACTCTTCACGCTGTTGTTGATAGCCTCAAGAACTTCGGATACGCTGCCTATCTTTTCGAGGATATGATCGACCTCGGTCTTGTACTGATCCGCACCTGCACCCTTCCATTTTGTGAGAAGCGTATCATTTATATCCTTGAATTTAGTTTTGATCCTGTTGAATTCCTTGATCGCATCATTACTGTCAGATTCAAACTTTTCAAGCTTGCCTACATCTGCACAGCGAATATTGACTACATTGCTTTCAGCCATGATAAATTCCTCCGATCACTTTTCTTTTTTTATAAATTTGAGTTTCAAAAGCTTATCAGCTTCAATGTCATAGTAATAACCGTCACCCAGCTCACAGAGAGCGTATTCTTCTTTAAGGCTTTTAGCGTCCATGTTTCCGAGAACAGACTTCTGACCTCTTTCGCTGACGAATTCCGCTATATTATCCAACAGGAAAACAGAATTGAGCGAATTATTGAAGAAGTTATTGGTTTCCTGATCTGTTATCTTCTGAACGTCCGTGAATATGAATATCAGGTCTTCTTCCTCAGCGGCAGCAGCAAGTTTAGGCAGTATATTATTGATAAACTGCTTTTCGCCGTTGGCACTGAGATAGAGCATCTTGCTCTGAAGCACGAATACCGTGGGCTTGACGGGGTGCTTTTCTTCATTGTATGAAGGCATCAGCCTTGCATTCTCCTCACCGTAGATAAATGTTGCAACAGGAGAATTGAGCTGACTGTTCGCCAGACCGTTCCAAGTAAGATCCATGTAGTTATCATTGATAAAATGATAGAACTGCTGGAACGGTGAAAGGGTCTTGATTATCTTTCCCGATGATTTAGTCGGCTTAGCTAAAATATCTGTAAAGCCCCTTGACATATCGAATGTATCTGCTGCATCTTCCTCGGGCGGCAGAGTTGCTCTCTTTTTCGACTCTACGAATTTTTTGCAGTCCAGACCGAGAGCTTCACATTTTTCGTAGAACTCTTTTAGCTGCTTTCTTCCGTCGTCGAAGAAAACGAATCTTGCATTCGGTTTCTTTGCAAACAGCTCATCAAGAATGATACGAAGCAGGTTGGTCTTGCCGTATTCTTTCTTACCGTAGATGCCGATAACACGGGACTCTGAGAAATCAACAGTTACAGGACAGAAGTCTATATAGTCCAGACCAACTGAAACAGGACAAGGTATGCCCTCTGATTTTTTCTCTCTTTCCTTTGGAGTCTGTTTAAGTCTCTCATACTCATCAGGTATAAGATCACCCGAGAATGTGAGATATTTCTTTACGCACTTTGTATAGCTGCCGCTTTCTGCATCATAGCCAAACTTGTTCTTCATATCCTTCATGAACTCTCCGTCATCGGAAAGCTGATCTGCTATGAAGCACTGCAGCTCATACGGCGCATTCATTCTGAACGTACCTTCGATGCCCTCAGGCTTGATAGTAACGTTTGCAAAGCCTCTTCCTGCAATAGCGCCTATCTCAGTGACCTTTGAGTTGAAGATATCCATGTACTTGTCCGTTGGCATTTCAAGGGCTATCTTCTGTCCGAAGCTGTTGAGGTAAGAGTTCAGACCCTTTGTGTCAGCTGCCGTGAATACAACAGTTATTCCCTTTGAAAGACCGTCACGGCAAAGCTTTGCGAATTTTTCCTGATAAGCTGCATATCTCGGCTCGTCCTGAAATGCATTGAGATTATCGACCACAAAAGTGGTATGGACTATCTTCTTATCGCCCTTATATGAAGAAAAACCTGAATCCTCAAGTATAAGGGTATTATCCTTGATTATCTGCTCCAGTATCTTGAATACTCTCTTTACGTACTCCTCATTTGAGTTATCGAAATACGCAGAAACAAGTGGAAAATTCCTGTATGTAGACAAAGCGCCGCCAAAGTCAAGAATGAATATCTGTTCATCTTCATGTGAACATCTCATATGGAGCGTCTGTATCAGCAACTTCAGGAAATTTGTCTTACCACTCATGGAAGCACCGAACAGTGCAACGTTCTTATCAAGGAGATTCACCTTGAACAAAGGCTGTTTCTGAACGATCGGGATATCATACTGACCCAATGTACAGATAAGCGTTCTGTGTTCGGTATCATTATTTTTATTATTGTCTTTGTCCCTGATTATTTCAAGCTTAGTACTCAGCGGCGGCATAAATATCTGTTCGGGAACTGGCTTTCCCTTATTGACAGCAATGATAGTATCAACGACGAATTTGAGCTGAGTTGCGTTAGGATCAACGTTTTTCTGAGCTAATTTCTGAGCCACGTTGTCCTTCTGGGAGCGGTAGAACTTATCGTTGAAATTGCCGCTGTTAGGTACATAAGTGATGTCAAACGGCTTCTCGATACTAAGGTTCTGATTGGCACCTGTGTATGCAGACTGGAAATACTCAAACCTTGAACCCGTACCTACCAACAGATATGCACGACCGTTAAGAGGCATGGTCGGAGCAGCTGCCACAGGACTGTCTATCATTTCCTTTGAAGCCTGTTTTGTTGCAACTTTAAGGCATATTCTTGCCTTTGAGTTTACACGTATATCATCGGTGATCGCACCTTCGATATTCTGAGAAACAAGTATGATATGAAAACCGAGAGTTCTTCCGACACGGGCAATGGTAGTGATCTCGGCAATAAAATCCACGTCATTGCTCTCGCTGGAGAATCTTTTAAGCTCGGTAAACTCATCGACAACAAGTACAAGATGTGAAAGGCTCTTGATCTTGTCGATATCCTTTGATATAAGGACATTTGCCTGCTTCTCATTAAGCTTGCCGAACAATTCGAGTATCTTCTTGATACTGTCGGAGTATTCCGAATCCTCCGCAGCTATCATTTCCCTTTTCAGTTTCTTATATATCTCGTAAGCCTGTTTGAGGGAGATATCCTCCTTCTGGATAAGGTCATTGATCTTGACCATTATTCTTCTCGCACGGATATATGCATCAGCAGTATCAATACCGAATTCCTGAAGAAGAAGCTTTCTCTTCTTTATCTCAGCATTGAGCGTTTCAAGGAAGCGCTTGAGCATATATGCCGAAGAAATACCTTCGCTCTCACCTGCTGTATCGGTTACTACACCTACACAGTGCGGAAGATCGCCCAGTCGGTCGGAGAAGCCGCCGCCCTTCATATCGACCAGCATGAGGGTTAAGTCCATAGGAGAGAACTTCATACACAGACCAATGAGGTAGGTGATGATAGTCTCAGACTTACCTGAACCTGTAGTACCTGCTACCAGCATATGAGGGCCGTCAGCCTTCTCATAGAGGTCAAGCTTCATATCACCATGCTCATTCGCACCTATTTTTACTCTCAGGTTCCTTGTTACGTCGTATTCATCTTCACCGCGCGGATTAGTCCAGCTTTTAAGGAACATTTCCGCAGCCTTTGTGGTAGCGAGAGGATTGTCTGAATTCTTGTCCCTTATCTCTATCTCCTCACTGGAGATACCGTAAAGCTTAAAGAGAGTGACCATGCTTGGTACCTGACCGTTTTCAGCGATACGGGTATAATATATCGCACTTAAACGTCTGTAAGCAAGATCATACTGCTCATCGTAATCAGATGAATCAAAAACGTATTTATTCCAGAAGCTTGGATACTTCTTGGTATCTGTAACGGTAGCAAGGATATTTTCTCGTGTCATGACACTGTATCTCGGTACGACATAGCCGTAGCCTTCGCTGTTTGCTCCCTCGTCCAGATATATGACATCGCCGCAGTATCTCGGCAGCTTATCCTTGTCATCACGGCAAAACAGAAAAGTCAGTCCCAGCTTGTTCACATAGTCCTCGCCCTCCTTGGGAGCTTCCGGGAGATACTTTGAAAAGCCTGTTGACTTTATCTTATAGTCCTCAAAAACAACGCATACTATCTGCGTAACCTTATCAGCAGACGAATCATTTTCGTCATCAGACTGGTTGTCCTTTTCACGCTGATTCATTATATTGAGGAGCTGACCGTAAACAACGCCTGCGCTCTCCTTATTGAATACAAACTGAGATGTATCTTCAAGAAGCTCATTGCAGTGAGGAAGAAATCTGTACGATTCAACTCTTTTTTCCTGTTCTTCGACGCTGAGACCGTCCTCAAAGAAGAATATGAACTGAATATCTTCAGGAGAATGGTAATAGGTAAGGTCAAGTACACAGTGTTTTACGAATTCATGGGCATAGAGATTATCATGGGAAATGATACCCACAGCACCTGCATTCCTGATATCCAGCATACACGGTGCCTTGACACCGTCTGTGCCCCATGTCCTGCCGTCAAGGAAGCGGAAATATTCCGTGGAGAAATGATATGCAAGCTCGGACATAAGATACATTTCCTCGGAGATCCTGCCGTTTTTGAGCATTTCCTCTTTTCTGCGGGCTTCCTTTTTCTTCAGCTTGTCCTTTGGAATATCAATATATATACCCGATATTCTCTTCTCCTTGCCGTTCTGACAATTATCATAGCAAAGATGATAGTATACATCAGAGAATATCTCATCTTTCTTGTCAAACTTGATATTAAAGAGCGGCTTTACGTTTTCAGACACACCAAGAGTGATGCGCATAAAGTCGTTATCGCTCTGTGAGCGCGAGAAAATAGCAGAATCAAGTCTGGAAAGATTGGAAAACAGCCCTGACATATCGGGGTAGAGCTTTTGGAGATATGTAACGTCAGCCTGCTGCCATTTTCCTATTTTTTCGATCACACGCTTGATGTAATTTTCGTAGTTTTCCTTCCATTCCTTTTTCTTCTTTTTACTTGTAACACCCTGCCTGAAGAAATTATACGCAGTAGTGACCAGTGTCATAACACCTGTTGCGGCGGTCATCATCCACATCATTCCGCCCATGCCTGACGATGAACTTGACATAAAGGCACGAACGCCGACCATACCGCCTGTAGAAAGTATTGTAGGGACCATGATATCCGCAAGGGAGCGATCTTCCTTGTTAGGGACTTCACCGGGTGGGAGTATCTCTATATCCGAAGACTCAACAGCTTCAAGAGTACGGCTGCTGATATTATATTCAAGAGAATTGTCGTCAGAACGCAGGATATAGCTTCCGGGGATCTCCTCAAAGAGCACAACATCGGTCAGACTTGTCTCCATAGTTATCATCAGGACACTTGAAGTAACAAAACCGAGTTCCGTCAAAGTGATCTTCGTGTCTTTCAGTTCCTTATTGCAGTCAATTACCTTGAACTTGCCCTTTCTGGTGTAGTTTACCGCGATCTGGTGTCTGTGCCTGATATATTCCCTGTACAGCTGAAAATGCTGCGGAAAATTATTGTGGAGTCCGTAGTAAAGACCTTCCAGAAAGGCTTTAAGGGTAATATCATCTTTTACAAGAAAGGCAAGACTGTCCTTGATACCCGAGTAATCACCATACGCTGAATCTGTCGGGAAATCAAATTGTACGGAGATCATGATCTCATTATTCTTCATAAATTATGCTCCTTGCATACTATTTATTATTTTTTGCATCACATCATTGAAATCATTATCAGAACAGCAAGGGCTTTCTACTGATATTTTCGGGATATCCGAAACACCCGCGAATACATAGTCGCTGACATTGTATTCAGGCAGTTCAAGCTCCGGCATTTCAATATTATCTGTCATTTCCATTGTCGTGGAAACGAAACCGCCTACCTCAGGAACGGATATATCCTCGATCTGCGGCATAGAAATCTCGATATCAGGTTCCTCATATCCCTTGATATCGGGAACAGATACCCTTTCGACCTGCGGCATAGAAAGCTCGATATCAGGCTTCTCATACTCCGTGATATCGGGAACAGATACCTGCTCGGTCTGCGGCATAGCAAGCTCGATATCAGGCTCTTCGTACTCACCGATATCGGGAACCGAAGGCTTGCTGAGCTGTAGGTTAACAGGCTCAATGATATCAGTCTTGTAGATATCAAGGCGCTTATTGAGCTCAGAAGTATCAATGCCTGTTATCACAGGTCTTTCGATCTCACCAATAGTAACAGGCTCCATCTCAAACGATACCTCGGGAGCTTTCTGTACATCTGCGACCATTTTTTCAATACCGAGCAATGTCTCTTCATTGCTGCCTGAATACTCAAAGCTGAGCTTTGGTGCTGCTTTAACTGCAACATCGGGGAAATTCTTTATATCAACGGCATCAATGCCTGTATATTTCGCTATTTGCGGAAGCTCCGTTTTTACAGTTTCAACGCTAACGGCATCTCTTTCAAACTCAAAGGATACCTTCGGAGCATTAATCTTCACTGTCTCGGTCAGTTCACTTATGACGCTCCTGCCTATTGGCTGCACATTAAGTTCGGGAGCATCGACCTTTACCTTAACTCCCTCAATGCTGTCTATTTCATAGTTACCGATACCGCTGTATTCAACACTGTCGGGAAGCGGTACTTTTACATTCGGGATATCCGCTATCCTGACATTCTGCAGGATCCTTCCGATCATCTGCTGTCTCAGCAGACTGTTTTCTTTTCCTTTGCTGCCTATTTCCTTAACCTGCGCAATATCATCGGGCAGAGCGACCCTGACTTTTTCAGCAGCAATGTATTCAGGTACATCTACTCTGCGAACAGGCTTTATACTCTTAAATTCAGGTTTTACGTACTGGAAGTTGGCGTTTTCGATCTGCACAAGTTTCTCTACTAAAGCAACTCTTTCACGATAGAGCTTCAGCTCTCTGTTATACTGTTCCTTTTGTGAATCATCCAATAACGTAATCTCATCTTCTGTTAATTCGATAAATGCCATTACTTCCGCCTCCTAAAAAAATACAGCCTCAGCCAAATTAACAGCAATGAGGCTGTATATAAATACTATCAGATATGATCTATCCGATCAATCAACCGTCACCCTTGATGCTTTCAGCAAGCTTTCCATCAACATCATCAAACTGCTGTAAGTTTGTTGAAAGAAGTGAAGCAAGACCTGTTACTGCACTTGGGAGATCCTTTGTTACAAATCCTTCGATCTTTGTCTCAAAGAATTCGAGAAGAGCGTCCTTTGCAGCGCCTTCCATATCAGCAATAGCATTTTTGAAAGCTGTAGCAAAAGTGTTTCCTGCTTCTTCATACTGCTTTGCATAATTATTAAGATTTGTAACGCTCTGTTCAACAGATGCTTTTACTATTCTACAACTTGCCATAATAAAACCCTCCTATCAATTACTTTCCGTTAGCTGAACCGAGCTGCTCGTCAACGCCCTCTTCAGCAGGAAGAGCTGACTTGATGCTGTTGCAGACCTTCTCAAGAGTATCGAGAATATCTGTAAGGCTCTTGCCTGTTGCAGGTTCAATATTGTTAGTGTAGAACTTTACTAAACCTGTTGATGCGGAACCCGTGAAATCCTTAGCAGTAAGATTTGTTATCTCGGTATTTACACTCTTATAAAGTGTTTCTGTTGTTGAACGATAAGCAGAAATAGCCTTTACTGCTTCATCCATCATTTCAGGTGTGATATTCACTGTTCCTGTTGTACCCATGCCTGGCATAAATAATTCCTCCTAAATGTTTTATTTATCCGTTAAGTTCTTCATACTTCACGAATATATCCTTGTAATAACCTGTACCCTTGATAGTTTCAAGAGTAGTTGATATGTGGTCGATGACAATGCTCATATCCTCAATAGGTTTGAGCAGAACGTCCTTTGCGGTCAGCTTGAGTTCTTTACCTGCGTTAGTATCCATCGCTTCTGATACATCCTTGTACATACCCTCAAGCTTTTCCTTCAGTTTTTCCGCATCTGACTTCAAGGTCTTCATATCCTTTGAAGCAGTTGCAAAAGCATTGTCATCAAGAACGATATCCTGAGACAGAAATGCCATATCATGCACCTCCGTTTTGAGCCTTGTTTATTTCCTCCAGAAGTTCGTCCTGTAATTCCTTTCTGAGATAGCTGCACTTCTCTGCTGCCTCATCATACTGCTCTGTATCAATAAGACATCTTATACGCAGCGTCATCGCATTAAGATCAGTAGGATCCTTCAATATCGCATTTCTGAACTTCTTCTGAACTTCATCATATTTATCCTGCCAACCTTCAAGTGCCAGATCCTTCATAGCGCGAGCCTCTGTGTACCAGCCAAGCTCAGCCATACTCTCGTCCTTGCTCTTTTGCAGTTCAAGAGCGTAGTACATAACCTTTCGGAAGTCTTCCTTCAGGGTATAAGCTCCTATGTAGATACGGTTTATCCTGTCACTGCTGTCAGGTGAAATAATGAATTCATCATCTTCGGAAATAGTATAAGTTTCATTTCCGTCATTCTCCTTAGTGTCGGGAGAAAAATATGTATCGCTGTTTCTCATTGCTTCGAGCTGTTCTGTACTGAGCTGCTCATAGCGGTAAAGATTAGCGTTCATCTCATTGAGAATGGAATTCTCATCAGCCTGCTGCGGGTCATACTCATAATAGAACAGTCCGTTATTGTATGAAAAAGCAGGCTTTTCAGCTCCTCTCAGGCAAGCGATCGTATTATCAGCATCTTCGATCTGCAAATACAGCTCGGCAGCATTGAGATAGCACTGAGAAGCTTCATCAGCTGTAGGCTTTTCAGTCTTCATATAATGCTTGATATACAGCAGAGCTCTCTCGAAGCATTCTTTATCCTGAGTTTTAGCGTATGTGGACATCTCAAAATCCACCATATCCTCACAAAGCTCTATCGGGAAATTCATCAGGTTCTTTCTCGCATAGGCGAGCTCCTTGAAAGCGTCCTCATTGCGTCCTGCCTGTTTAAGCAGGATATAAGCGACCTGATAGCCTGCGTAATCCGAAGGTGCGATAAGCTTCATCTGATTAGCAACGCTGAGACCACTTGGAACATCATCAAGAATACCGTATATAGCAGCTTTACGCTTCATGATATCCATATCTCCCGGGATAAGCAGCTCTGACTTTTTCAGATTGATAAGAGCGTCGTCCAGCTTGCCCAACTGCTGATTAGCAATGCCGAGAATATGATACATCTGAGCAGCTGCATCTTCGTTCAGTCCAAGTTCATCTGCCTTTGCAAAGCTCTGTAAAGCCTCTGCGATCTTGTTGACAGTTGCCTGTGCATAACCCAGATTGAAGTAGCGGTTGCCGTTGTCAGGCTCGCAGTTTACAGCCTTCTGGTAGTAATCAATAGCGTCTTCGTATCTGCCGAGCGACATACATACGTTTGCCGCACACTGGTATGCATCTGCACACTTGTCGTCAAGGTCTATCGCTCTTCTTGCAAGATTGAACGCTTTCTGATACTCACCATTAAAAAAGGCTACTTGTGAATTTGAGATAAACTCAGCTAATTGTTCGTTATTGACTTCTGGCATTTTTTCACCTCGTTACTTAATTATTTTTTATTAGTCATCAACTAAAATGAACCATATCATACGGATAATATTGTTCGTTTTTTAAATTTTCATCATCAAATCCGAGTCTTTTAACAATTGCGCCTGCTTCAAAACACCAATATCCATAGTAAAGATTATCATCTTCAATTTTATGAGTATCATACCACGAACTATCCTGACAGCCTTTATACCATCCACGCAGATACTTTTCTAATGCATCTTTATCTGCACACTCAATACTTCTTAGTAATTTTTTATAGGGACGTGGAAATGATACTTTTGATTTATCCAGTGTAGTATCTGAACCAACAAGAACAAAATCTATGAGGTAATCATATGTTTCAGATTTCATTAATTTTTCTCTTATTTTTTTTAACTTCACATTATCTATCCCTAAAAGATATGCAATTGAAGCAAAAATTAGATTATCTTCATAGACTTCGCCATCCCATGACTCACAAAACGAGTCTAACATATCTTCAAATTCTTGCTTAATTTCTTCTACAGAATCTCCTCTTGAATATTTGGCTATAATTATGCCCATTTTAATTCGCAATATTTCATCTTTTATATAATCAATTCTCTCCTCTTCTATTTCACCTTTTGCAATACAGTCTTCAAACATTTTGACTCCATCTTCTTCTTCCTCAAGAATAAAGGTATCAAAATATTCTTTTGATCTCAAAGTATCTCTCATTTACATACCTTCTTTCATTTTTTACGGAGTTTTAACGACATAGCCATTTGAATTTAATGTTTTAACATTGATTTTCGGACCATTGTTACCAAGTTTTATCTTAAATAATTCCCTTCCATAGCCGCCAGAACTCTTAATTTGTCTTGCGGTCTTCTTTCCAACAGCCTTTTCCAAATTCTTTTTAATCCACGGATCACTCATTTGCCTTCCAGCACCCTTAGTATTCGCTAATCTTGATGAACCATATTTGGATTCCGCTATTATATACTTAGGATCGCCATTTGGATTATGATATACACCATCAATTCCATGATGAGTAGGATCATTTAATGAAGAAACTCTATCTTTGCTTACTCTCTTATAGCCTTTACTTTCATAATACTCATCCATTTTCATTTCGCCGTAATTACCCTTTTCTTGAGTAGTTTCCAGCTTTTTTTGTCCAGATTCAACTTGATTTATACAATCATTGTTATGAACCCAAACAGCAATACCGCCGACGAAATAGGTATGATAATCCTCTACCTTAAAATTATACACCGAAACAGTTTCTTTTGTCAACTCTATTTCAAAAGATTCAACAAAAAGATCTTTTCCGTCAACGCTGATGAGCTTATCACCAACAAAAAGACTTCCTGCCTGTATAAAGCCCCTGCCCTGTACATAGAACGGGTGATTGTCTGTAGTGACTATCTCCTCACCATTTAATCAAATATAATTATTATCGACAATGTACTTTATATTATTTCTATTCAACATCCACATTTTATTTCTGGCACCATTTTTATATTCTTCAATCTGATTAATAATATCCGCAGAAAAACTGTCTGAAATTTGCTTAACTTTATTCTGTATTATATCTTTACCTAAAGTATCTGCAATATAATCCAAATGAACATTAAACTCATCAAATTTTTCATTAAATAAATATTCAACCGCTTCATTATAATTTTTTTCAAACATTGAACATAAACTTTTTATCTCAACATTTAAAACTTTTCTAAGCTCTGCAAATACTTCATTCAATTTTTCTTCTGTAGTAATATCAAACCATTCCTTGTCTTTAGGCTTTATCATTTTAGATGCAACAACGCTATCTACAGGAATTTTTCCATAATTTTTATTATAAATATGGAAGCCTACGTTTACTTCTATTCTATCACCAACTTTATTCCATTTGCATGAATAAAAATTTAATATAAAATCTAATTTCTTAACTGTCTTTTTCAAACATTTTTGGCTTTTTAAATATTTGAAATCCAGTTCATTAGCTAACGAAGATATTAAAGTAGTCTCTGCATCATTAATCGTTAAGTATCTCTCATCCATCTAAAAAACCTCACCTAAAATTAATAATATTGTTTCGTATACATTGATTGACTTTTTTACATAGCAAATCATTCACGCGGATCATATTTCCATCTTAAATCGCATCCGAAATCACAATAAACTTCTTTCAACTTGTTTAAAAATTTTTCTACTACATCAGGGTACATATGCGAAAAAAATATCAAAATAGCGGGTTTTAATTCGCCATATTTTTCCTTAAATTGCCCAGATTGAATAAATCCCATATAATCTTTTAATTTATCTTGTAAAATTTCCCAATGTCCTTTAATAACATCGTCATTCCATGGAATATGATCACTAATGCATAATACTTCGTAATCTTCTTCACTAAAAACAAGATCAATTACATTTCTATCAACAACCGACATTATAAGCTTCCTCCATGTGCAGCAAGATCTTGTGAAAGTGGCACAGTTACACCATTTCTGGTTGTATAACCAGGAGTAGGTGGCAATTTTGTTCCCCCTTCAAATCCTGGCTTGCCCTTACCTCTAATTTCGCCGCCATATTTTTGTAACAATTCATATCCTTTTCTTTGATTTGTAGTATATGGCGCTGTTTCTGATGCTTTAACTTCATTAAAAAATTCATTATTTATTTCATCAACTCTAACATTATAATCTACTAGATTACCATTTTCATCATAGGGACGAATAGTTACTTCTTGTTGTGTATCAGGATGATCTTTAAGTAATTCCGCATGCCTTTCATCCTGCGCTTTTTTTCCTTTAGCTTTATTATCATCAAGGACTTGCGCTTTAGTACAATCATCATTATGCACCCAAACAGCTTTTTCGCCAACAAAGTAAGTATGGTAATCCTCAACCTTAAAGTTGTACACTGTAACAGGTTCATCAACTTTCTCTATTTCATGTGATTCTACAATAAGATCTTTTCCTTCAACGCTTATTAGCTTATCACCTACAAAGAGGCTTCCTGCCTGTATAAAGCCGCGTCCTTGAACATAGAAAGGGTGATTATCGGTAGTGACTATCTTCTCACCGTTTATTGTAAGATGAACAAGCTTGTCAACCTTACGCTCAAATGTATCGAGAATCGTCTTCTCTCCTACTTCAAAGGTATCAGGATCAGCAGCTATGATCTTATCACCTTTTACAAGGTGTTCGATAGCAACGAGACCCGTAACTGTATTTATCATCGTTCCTGCTATGAAGCAAGCCATTGTCGATGATGCTCCGCCTGTGAATGCTGCCACCATTGATACGCCTGTCTGGAATCCGTTGTACAGCTTGCTCGAATGGAGCTTGTTATTCAGAGCTGTTATCGGGTTATTCGGGTCTATCATGCCAAGTCCCATTGCCAGCGTGTCAAATCCGCCCATTACTGTTGATATACCATTAGTAATCTTAGCAGTCATCTTGATAGCTTTGCCAAGCTTGCTCGCACATGAAACTGTTTTTCCGAACAATGCTCCTGCTCCGCCGAGACCTCCCATGATAGCACCTGTAATAGCTCCCTCGAAGGCTCCATTCTCGAAACCTTCAAGGAACGAGCCTCCCGACAAGACACTTGTAATGCCGCCTATAAGACCGCCAGAGAGCGCACCCATAAGAGCACCTAAAGCAGCTGCTCCGAGAATTCCTCCTACACCTGTACAGATCAATGCAATAGCTGCAATACAGATCACAACCGTAACTATAAGCTTCCAGTGATCCTTGCACCACTCGCCAACCTTCTTGAGACCGTCGCAGAATTTCTCCCACTTTGATTTTTCACACTCGGGTTTCAGGTAGGAATACTTCTTGTAGAACTCCTTCTTCTGCTTTGCTATCTCAGACGATGCCGAATTATCGCGGTTTATTGTAAGGTCTATGAACGCATTTACCTCTTTCTGAGTAGCCTCCAGACCCTCGATCTGCTGTTCCTGCGTCTTTGAAGATGATGAAATGCTCGTAACAACATTATCGCATACACTGCTGTTTATACCGAGTATCTTCTTTTTCAGAGCCGACAGATCCACACAGAAGTCGCTTACAGCACTTTTTGCCTGTGATATGTAATTCGACATACTGTTTATTTTGCTTTTATATAACTCTATGCTTGCCATATCTTCACCTCTTTCTTAAAAATGACTTGTTCCAGATGAATACTCATCTAAAATATCAACCGATCATTTACAAAGCCTTATTATTAAACATAAAACAATAAAATTAGGCCCTCTCTATTTTGTTAAGATAATAAAGCAGATCCTCATAATATAAAAGTGCTCTATCACCACAATCAATTATTAGGTAGTCAGAAGGATAGCAGAAATCAGACCATTTATCACAAAATAACCTTGCAGATACTTTTAATGCACATTCACTATAATAGCATACATTAACGTAACTGTCAATATATTCACTCAATGTACTTTCAAGTAATGTACTTGTCTCTTTCTCTGCTTTTTCATCTCCCCAACCACAATCATTAGTGATAAGTCGCAACTTATTAAGTCCAGTTAGAGCAAATGAACTTTTAGGTAGTAATTTATTATCACAGTAACAGAACCATATATCGCTTGCTTCTTTCTCAGATAATACTCGCATTTCAGATAATTCCGATTCAGAAAAAACAGCAAACTCCTCGTCTGTAAATCGACATCCGAATAAAAAATCTTTTATATCCATTATTAATCATTCTCCCAGAATATATGACCTTCTCCACCACTTTTTCCGTGTGACCAATCCTCGAATTTAATGTGAGGTCTATTGAAATTCACATCTCTTTCTATAGGATGTTCTTGGTAGTATTTAGCTCTTGGACCGTTCTCTTGGTACGTTGGCTGTTTTGGCAGATCTGGTCTTGCTTCTTCTATCAGTCTCAACGCATCTGCTTTTGTTTCTGTTACATAATTATTTCCTTTTCCCTTCAGATTCCCCTCTTTCAAGGATTTTACCGCGTCCTTCCATGTACGGCTTCCAGGTTTTCCTGTTCGAGGCATATCTTCAAAATTTTCGTATCCACGATTATGAACTAATATTTTCTGTTCACCAACAAAATATGTATGATAATCCTCTACCTTAAAGTTATATACATTTACAGTTTCGTCATTCTGCTCTATCTTGATTTCATCAACAACGAGATCCTCACCGTTTGCATTGACAAGTTTATCACCGATAAAAAGCTTGCCTGCTTCAATAAATCCTCGCCCTTGAACAAAGAAAGGATGATCTACGGTTGCAACAATCTGTTCTCCATTCACCATAAGATAAACAAGATTATGGACTTTTCTGACATATGTTTCAAGAACCTGCTTATATCCTACCTGCATTGTTTCTTCATCAGCAGCAAGTACGACATCACCCTCTTTAATGTTCTCAATGGCTTTATATCCATTTAAAGTTGCAATCAATGTGCCTGCAATAAAACAAGCTGCATTGTCAACATAACCATATGAAAATGATGCCAAACCACCTGTTACAAGCTGAAAAGCATTATAGTAGGGATTTGAGTGAGCTTCATGATTAAGGTAAGATATAAAACTCCCCATTACCGGATTGATCAAACCAAGATTAATGCCTGTATCATGTTGAAATCTTACTTGGAAATCATTGGTTAAAGCTAACAAATCAAATTCCAACATACCAAGTGAAAGCTTACCTGATACAGCAAATATCCCATTCATCACTGTACTACATCCAAGTGTTGTTCCAGCAATTGCACCAAACCCGGTTAAACCTCCAAATGCCGCTCCCATAAGAGCACCATCTATCGCTCCATTCAATACACCGCTTAGAATTCCTTTAACACCATACTGAGCGTAACCTGATATTCCTCCTATGACTGCACCTGCCGCAAGACCTATAACAAGCCCCTTCAGCATATTTCCAAGAATAAGAACTCCAAATTCTTCAAGTCCAGGCACTATCAGACATACCACTGCCACAACAAGTTCAATTACAATAAGTATCTCTTTCCAGTGATCTTTACACCACTCGCCAACCTTCTTGAGACCGTCACAGAACTTTTCCCACTTTGATTTTTCACACTCGTGTTTCAGGTAGGAATACTTCTTGTAGGACTCCTTCTTCTGCTTTGCTATCTCAGACGATGCCGAATTATCACGGTTTATTGTAAGGTCTATAAACGCATTTACCTCTTTCTGAGTTGCTTCAAGTCCTTCGATCTACTGTTCCTGCGTCTTTGAAGATGATGAAATGCTCGTAACAACATTATCGCATACACTGCTGTTTATACCGAGTATCTTCTTTTTCAGAGCCGACAGATCCACACAGAAGTCGCTTACAGCACTTTTTGCCTGCGCTATGTAGTTCGACATACTGTTTATTTTGCTTTTATATAACTCTATGCTTGCCATATTTTAACCGCTTTCTGTGAAACATCACATAAACTTTTTATAGTAAGCCATATTAGCAAGGCATTTCTGCTTGTCCCTTTCATACTCACTTATCATGCCCTGAGCCCTGCTGATATTTGAATCCAGCTCATCGCGTCTTGATTCCAGACTTCTCAGTTCTTTGTCCAAATTATCGATCTCACCTGAAATAGTTTTTTTACCGTTGCTGATATGCTGATAAATATCAGTAAGCTTTGAATTTGCTTTTGTAGCATCTTCGCCGAAGGAATTTGAAAGATTTGATGCTTTCACAGTGCTCGAGCTAACCATATTGCTGAAGTTGGTCGAAGCCTCACTTACCTTCTTATTGATATTGCTAAGATGCGAAAACATAGCATCTTTATTATTTGTTGAATTGCTGATAGCTTCGAGGATAGATTTATTCTTTTTGATCTCGTCCTTTTTATTATCAATGGCAATACATTTCTGCTGACGTTCCGAGCGGTATTCACCTATTTTCTGCTCATAGGAGCGTATATAGCCGCAGTATTCATAATACTTTCTCTGCTCAGAGTTATAAAGTCTTGTAGCTTCATCAGATGTCATTCTGCTGCCTCCTTTTCAATCAAAACCATTTAATTCCTGACCATTTAGCGGTCATACCTTTTACTAATCGGTTATTTCTACCAAATTAAATATATTATATCATTATTTTCTCGCACTTGTCAAGCAAATTACACAATTATTCTTCCCGATTCTACGCTGAATTGTGGGGATTTGTTGACCACAAAATGCCATTTCAACAGCCTGTATTTCCAAAGTCAATCAAATATTGCTATTATTTCAGCAAAAGTGCCAATATACCGCATTGAAATTTGTTCAACAATATGAAATTTGAAATAACAAAGAGCCACATATCTGTGGCTCTTTGATACATATAAATGATTCACAGTCTATCAGTTTTTGGACATGATATCTGTCAGCTGTGCTTGGGTCTTGTCCTTGGTACAACGACTTTTTCTCCGAGGGCAAGCTTCGTGATGAGCACCAGATCATTGATCCTTGTATCACCGCTGCAATCTATATCCGATTCATCTATAGTTGATTCTCCGTTAACAGCTTTTACCAGTTCTCTTCGCGCGATCACTACGTCAAAGGAATTGACAATAAGATCACCGTTGAGATCACCCGGAACATACTTAGGAGCAGGCTTTATTTCCTGATCACTTTGATTTGAAGGATAGTAAATATCCTCGCCGTTAATCTTCACAGTATTCTTATAGACTTCTGCCTTGCCGCTGGACTGCAAACCGCTGACTGTGAATGTCACGTAATCAGGATCAACAACGTCAAGCGCATATTTTTTCCATGCATAGAAATGATCGTTCAGATTGATCGTTCCCTCAGCTTTACCGTCCCTGTCAAGCTGATTATCTCTGCGGACGCTCCAGATCTGGTTGAAAAAACCGTTATCAGGCACTTCATAAAGATCATAGACAGCATCATTGCTCAGACTTACACTTCCGAGATGAACCGCATCATCAGTAATATGCCAGTCTTTCCACGCTTCAACGATAAAGTATTCGGTCTTTAGCGTATTGAGCCAGCCATATCCGCCTGCCCATGAAGCACCTTCCGACTCAAGATCAACACCGTACTCAATGGTCAGCTCCTCATTATTATACTTTCTAACGACGGAGCGATTGGCGTTTTCAGAGTTGTAATACTGCAATCCTCTGCTAAATTTAGCAAGATAATTATTTTCCCATTCACACTTGAACGCACCGCCTTTAAGGAGCTCAAGCTTGGTTTCACCAACTTCGGGAGACATTATGAAATCTTTATACAGATTAAAGTAATATCCGTCTCTCTCATCTGTTACAAGATCATTGAAAACAGTGTCATGAAGCACATCAACAGTGTTCTCGTCAGGCATCTGCCACTGATCCTCATAGTCAGGATTTATGTCAACATTGACATCTTTATCAGTTACTACAGAATACAGATCATTTTTCAGGATATGAGCACTTCCGCTCGAATTTAAGCCCTCAACAGCAAGAGTTATCTGATATATATCGCCTAACTCCGCTCCCGCTTTTTTCAATGCCTCCAAATGCATACCTATGGATATTTTTCCTTCAATTATATTGCTTTCAGCGGAGCGTTTTTCCGTACGTACACTGTAATACCTGTAAACTATCGGGCCTGAAGCCAGCCCCTGCCGTAAGTTCAAAGGCTGAATATATATTTCATATTCACCGCCGTCAAGTTCAACTTTTGCAATAGGATCATTTTTGAAAGTCGGCCTATTTATGCCCCAGTCATCAATAATAAAGAACTCCACATACGGATCGGTGAACCAGCCGTAAGCTCCGAAATAATAATCAGAAGCAGGATCCATAACAGCTTTGTAATCACTCACAGGACTTCCTAAAATCTTCCTCTTTTCCTGAGCATTCTTCTGGTAAAACTCGCCCGTCTTGAATAAGCAGTCAGTAACGTCCCGCCAGTAACAATCATACGAACCGCGCATACCCGGAGTCATTTTGATGCTTCCTGATGAATCATTCCAGTAACCGTAATCATAGAGCGCATAATTTCCATCATAATTGACAGCGCCCGAGATAAATCCGTCATCATCATTCTCAGTCGGAACCACAGTGTCACTCAAGACCGTAGTATCATTATCGGCTTCTTCCGCATTTACGAATGAATAAACAATTCCCGCAGTACTCAATGATGCAGCAAGAGTGAATGAAATGACTTTTTTTAATAGCTTTAACATAGCATCAACCCTCCGTAATGATTTTATCATATTATAATATAAAAATATATCTTATATAATTTTATTATAGTATTAATTTTTGAGTATTTCAAGTTAAATATTGTGTAAAACATCAGTTCAAGCGTCAAATTCTGACCAATAATTGCTATTTTTCGTTCTCACTGTGCAAATATTGATATAATAATAACATTCAGTCACTTTCTGTTCAAAAATTATGGTAAAATAATAATATCATGTGCCACTTTATACCCAAATTTCGGCAAAAAAGCAACTTTTTACACCTGCGGAGTCTCAAATATGAATGAAAAATGACCACTTGACATCAACTTTATTATATAGTATAATAAATTTCGGTTTATTACTTTATTCATTTAAAGCTTTACAAGTTTATGAGCCAAAACTTTAAAGCAACTGAAAGGTCGGGATACAAATGGACTCAAAATCCGCAACATTCGTCATACTCGCTGTTTATGTAACAATAATGGTGGGCATAGGAATCTATATGTCAAGAAAGACGAAATCCACTGAGGATTTCATGCTTGGCGGAAGAAGTGTCGGTTCATGGCTGACAGCGTTCTCATATGGAACAACATACTTTTCTGCCGTGGTATTCATCGGATACGCAGGTCAGTTCGGTTGGATGTACGGTGCATCATCAACATGGGTCGGTATAGGCAATGCCATAATCGGCAGCCTTATCCCCTTCTTCCTCATAGGAAAACGTACACGTCTGATGTCCAATCATCTTGGCGCAAAGACTATGCCTGAGTTCTTCGAGCACAGATTCGACTCAAAGGGACTTAAAACATTATCCGCACTCATCGTATTCATCTTCCTCATTCCTTACACAGCATCTGTATACAACGGACTTTCACGTCTTTTCGGAATGGTATTTGATCTCGGAGAAAACGGCGCTACATACATAATCATAGCAATGGCACTTCTCTCCGCTATATACGTAACCCTCGGCGGATACAAGGCAACAGCTCTCAATGACTTCTTCCAGGGCATAATCATGCTGATCGGTATCGGAACAGTCGTAGCTCTTACTGTACATAAGAAAGACGGTCTTTCCGCAGCTTTAGACGCTCTCAATACTATCTCGGACAGCAAGACCGAATCAGGAACTCTCGGTTCACTGTTCGGACCTGATCCGATAAACCTCCTCGGAGTTGTTATACTTACATCTCTCGGTACATGGGGACTTCCTCAGATGGTTCAGAAGTTCTACGCTATCAAGGACGAGCAGGCTATCAAGAAGGGTGCTATTATATCCACATTCTTCGCTATCGTCGTAGCAGGCGGTTCATACTTCATGGGCGGATTCGTAAGACTTTACTGCACACTTGACAACACTGACGGTTCAGGCAAGGCATTCATCGAAACAGTTAACGGCAAGCCTGTATACGATACAATGGTACCTTCGCTCTTACAGCAGGCTCTTCCGAATCTTCTTATCGGACTTGTTGTGGTACTTGTACTTTCTGCATCGCTTTCAACTCTTTCATCTCTGGTACTCACATCAAGCTCCACACTTACAAATGACCTGATAAAACCACGCATCAAGAACTTCGATGACAAGCACCAGATGACATTCATGAGAATATTTATCGCAGTATTCCTTATTATTTCTGTAATCATTGCCTGCAATAAAAATGCATCTATCTCAACTCTCATGTCATACTCATGGGGAGCACTTTCAGGCGCATTCCTCGGTCCGTTCCTCTATGGTCTGTTCATGAAAAAGGCATCTAAGGCAGCTTGCTTTGCAAGTCTCATCACAGGTGTCGGCATCAGTGTAACACACATGATACTGTTCAGTCTTAACATCGAAGCATTCAACGGCATCAAGCAGTCTATCATTGATCTCAACTGTCCGCTTTCGCTTCTCTCACCTATCAATGCAGGCGCATTTGCAATGATCGTGTCACTTATTATAGTACCTATCGTAAGCAGCTTTACGAAGGCTCCCGAGCAGAAGGTCGTTGACAACGCTTTCAGTTCACTTACATCAAAATAAACAAACAGCCCGAAAGCTCAAAAGCTTTCGGGCTTACTTTTATATTAAAAAATACCGGGCAATAAGCAAGGAACTTATACAGAAGTTTTTACGTGAGATATTGAGGAGAACCTTTCCTCAGAAAGATTTCCCCCGATAATTTCGTGTAAAGTTTCTATATGAGTACGTCGCTTAAGCTCGGTATTTTTTATTATTTGAACTGACTTGCAGTTAATTGCTTATTTCTTTCCCTTAATGAAATTATTAAGGCTTATAATGTCATCATCTTTAGTTGTTGAAGCATAAGCATAGTAAGCAAGTATCTTACTTGCATCAACAGAATCTATCTTGCCATCACCGTTTACATCAGCACAAGCAGTCTGAGCTGCTGTAAGACCTGAATCCTGATTGGAAGAGTTCTTTGCATAAGCCTTCAGTACATTAGATGCATCATTTGAATCAATACGTGAATCATCATTTAAATCGCCGAGCTTTCTGTCGCTGACATTTAAAGGAAGAGCCTCGCTATTCTCAGCAGGGAAAACTTCCTTGAACTTACCATCACCTGTAGGACGGCAAACAACGCTGGTGAAATATGTATTATCATTGATTACATCAATGCTGTAGCTTCCGCAAGCAGCGTCCTTTGTTAAAACAGCATCAAAGCAAGCCATCGGATAAGCATCAGATTTTTCAGCTGTATAAGCCATCGGTTTAGCTGAGGATATTGAAGAATAATTTGCTCCCATACCGTTGATCTCAGTATATGTTGCAAGATTCATAGAATCATCAGATGTGAATTCCTTGTAAGGAGTTGCGCCGTACTTAGCAACAGGACCTGTAATATTCTTGAGTTCAAGGCTCTTGTTCTTGCTAGCCCACTTAACGAATACCTGACCTGCTACCTTGTCCTCATCCTTGATGTAGATAGCAGCAGGAATAGTGGAAGACTTCTTCTGGTTTACATAGATAAGACCTGATAAAAGCTCCTCAACGCCATCGGTTTCAACACCCTTGAAGTAGAATGTAGGCTCTTTGAATGAATTAGCATCAGCAGCATTAGTGCAGAATGCAGCTGATAAAGTGGCTGTTATAGCCATAGAAGAAATGATTGAGATAAATTTTTTCATGAGTTACTCCTTTCACAGCAGTTCAGCCATACGCAGAACGACCTCTGCTACGCGCTTAGCTGCGATCTTTTCAAATTCGTCAAATGACATCGCACCTTCGTCGTCCGCATTATCTGATATACAGCGAACACTGACATAAGGTGTCTTGTTGAGGTAACAGCAGTGCCCAACTGCTGCACTCTCCATATCCACGGCATACGGATCGAATTTTTCCTGAATAGCACTCTTTACAACATTGCTTGTAATGAATGCATCACCCGAAACGATACGTCCTCTGAATGACTCTATACCGAATTCTCCGCATACCTTTTCAGCTGTATCCATAAGCACGCCATCAGCCTGGAATACGCCGCAGTACGGCGGATAATCCTTGAGGAAATGGAGATCGAGATCATGTGGAAGTACCTCTGTGGAAATAACGATATCACAAACCTTAACTGCCCTGTTCATTCCGCCTGCAATACCTGTATTTATCACACAATCGGGGTGGAAATTATCTATCATAACCTGTGTACAAACGGCTGCATTCACCTTAGCGATGCCGCAGCAAGCGTTTATAACAGTTTTGCCGTTTATATTATTTATGTAAAAATCAAAGCCTGAAAAATGCTTTATCTCGCTTTCACCGAGTATTTCTCTTATGTCCTTTAATTCTGAAGGCATTGCTCCGATAATAGCTATAGTATTCATAAAATCACTCCTGAAATAATATTATGTTATTATTATATCACACAAATATTAATAAATCAAGTATAAAAAAAGACCGTACCAAATTAACCAGCATTTGGCACAGTCATCTTTTTTTGCGGAAGCGCGGCATAAGTCGTTTTCTGTACAGTCTGAGCATAAAATCAAGATCAAGGTCATATACAAGGAAAATGACATTGGTTATTCCGAGCATTATGTACCCGCCGAAGCTGCCGAAATCATCAAGCTGTTCAAGCAGCTCCTTCAGTCCCAGAAGGTATACCGTTACATAGAAATATGAGATTATACATACGTTGAATATTGCAAGCTTTACAAGTATCCTTGTTAATTTCAACGGTATTTTCTGGATATAGGCTCTGAGTATGGGGTAATGTCCGAAAAGCATTATAAAAATAAGTGCTGCTTCTTTATCAAAAGTTATAAAAAGCGAAAGCAGGCTTACCGCAACATAGGTAAGCAGTGCCCATGGAGTATTGACCTCAACTGCGATTATCATGAGCAGTATGCCTGCTATTCCGGGAAGCAGCAGATAGAGCGCAGGGAGAACGCCCGCAAGGAACATTGTAACGAGACATAGTGCAGAAACGATGCCTCCCAGCGCAACTCTGTAGCTGATATCTCTCATTATTTAAGAGCCTTTTCCTTTCCGTCAGAAGTTTTTTTCGCCTGCTGGATATTATACACTATTGCAGCAAGGAGCTTGTTCGGAACGAATCTTGAACCTATAGCTCCCAGCTTTACAGTAAGTCCCGGGAGAGCAAAAAGCTTGCCCGCAAATGCCTTTCTGAGAGCATATTCCGCCGCCTGATCCGCTGAAATAGGCTTTACCGAGAAGCTGACACCTGCACGGTTATTGAAATTGGTATCAACAGGTCCGGGACAGAGTACGGTTATGGAAACATTTGACCTGTCTCTGCGAAGCTCCTCATAAATTGCAATAGAAAGCTTCAGGACATAATTCTTTGAAGCATAATACGACGACATGAGAGGTCCTGCCATAAAGCCTGCGGCAGAAGCAACATTTAGTATGATACCGCTGTCTTTTTTCTTGAAGTCCCTGAGAAAGAGCTTTGTGAGGATATGGAGAGCAGTGATATTCAGGTCGATCATGTTCAGCTCATCTTCCATATCTGTCTCGTCGAATTTACCGAACAGACCATAGCCTGCATTATTGACGAGCATATCGACATCTTTGTCCCTGCAAAGCTCATAAACGCGGAATACCTCCTCGCGCTTTGAGAGATCGGCTGTGATTATCTCGGTATCATTTCCGAAAGCTGCCTGCATCTTTTTAAGGACAGCTTCATTTCTGCCTGTAAGTATGAGCTTCCAGCCTCTCTTAGCAAGCTTTTTTGCAATACTTTTTCCAATGCCTGATGTTGCACCTGTAACAAGAGCCTTCATAAACCTCAATTCCTTTCAATTATTTTAGTAAGATCGGATCTGCTGCTGAGATCCTCGATGCCGAACAAGAAAAGTGTCTGTCCATATTCATTGATGTCAAGCTCTTCCGTCAGCGGTCTGTCCAGTTTCTCAGGAGAAACCACAGCGATCTCGCTGTAATGCTGCATGAGAAACGGAACAAAGCAGTCCGCATAGCTGTCCTTTATCACAAGGAGCTTTTTTTCGTTGTTTACACTGGTCTTTATCTTCATAACAGGTGCAGCTTCGCCCAGATACATAGAGTACATATTACTTGTACCGAGCCTGCTCCTGTCGAATACAGTGCCCTTTGAAACTTTACCGTCATTGCCGATACATTCACATACAACGTCATCAGCCGCATCTTTATATCTGTAGATATCAAGGATATCAGCCTTTGTACGTTTCGAGAGAGTTTTGTTGTAGAGATTCCCTCTGAATCTGTCGGTAACGTGTTCTATGGAGAATTTATCATACAGTGTCGGCTGAAAACCCAGCTTCTGAACGACAGTCTTATAAACACAATATGCCCCATAGCAGGTCCACTTAGTATCGTTGCGATAAAAAATATAGTTATCCTTCATCATTTTAAGGATATCATAAGCGTCGATCTTTCTTATGTCATTGCCAAGAGCGTCATAAAGATCGTTTATCTGCTGCTTCTCTGAATTGATTATCATATGCGACGGCAGTACATCGCCGTAAACACCTGCTGATGTAGGTATAGCAGCGAAATAGACCGTGCCGTCATATTTCACCGAAAAACTGTTGACAGCTGCTGCATCGTCCATGACTTCCTCTGAACTCCTCTGTGAGCTTTCCACATAAAGCATTCTGTCATCACTTATATAAACTCCATTGACAATGCTCTCCGAAAGCTCTGTCTGCAAGGCTGTCTTGGCAGCGACCCACAAATGCCTGCCTGCAAAATGATCGGCAACATATGAGCCGAGCTCAGCTGTTACGCTGCCGCTGTACAGTCCTTCCGCATCAATACACGGCAAAACTGCGAGCTCTCTGTCCTCGGAAAATGAATCGGGCAGCTTATGGCTGAACATAGTGATACTTCCGAATACAGCTATAAAAGTGAGCGACATTACAGCAGTGATCTTATTCATACGTTTACTCATACGTCCCTCCTTACAGTTTCAGAAGTATCATATCAGAGCTTCCGTCATACGACATGAGAGCTGTACACACTGCCAGAGCAAGTACAACTATTAAAGGAGTAACAGCGTTCACAAACGCCTTAACCTTTTTCCTTCCTGTACGCAGCATCATGTTCCTGAAAAGATCCGTTGCTGCATACATGGAAACAAGCAGCATAACTATATAGGATTTTAGCAGATAGAATGACTGCGAATCAGCAAAGCTGCCGTTTCCGCCTATCATGGCGAAAAGATACCTGACTGAGTATTCCGTACCGTTTCCTGCAAGGAATACCGTACAAAAGATAACTACCAAGAACGTATAGATACAGCCTGTGATATTCAGCGGCTTGTTCCTGAGCAGTCTTCCCTCGATAACAACGGCAAGACCAATGAGGAAGCCCCATAGTGTACCGTTGATACCGACGGTATACCAGAATCCGAAAATTGTCCACCCGAAAACGAAGACAGCTTCCTTCATCCAGCGCTTTGAACACACATTATATATAGGCTTCGTAACATACCTTCTCAGCCACTGTATGACCTGCGACTGCCAGCGGGCTGCAAAGTATTTTATCCTGATGCTGAGCAGCGGATAATTGAAGCTCTGAGGGAATCTGAATCCGAAAAAGTAAGCTATGCCCATGCCCATATCGGCAACTCCCGACAAAGTATAGTAAAGGCAAAGCACATATGCTGTAACACCGAGCCATGCGGTCATAGCAGACATCTCACTTAAATTTACAGCTTGAACAGCACAGTACAGCTTGAACAAGCCGTCTGCTGCAATTACCTTCTTGACCAGTCCCTTTGCAAAGATACCCATTCCCTTTCCTGTTTCCGCAAGGCACTCATTGCGGTTGTCCAGCGCCTTTGTGAAAACGCCGTATCGCAGAAGAGGTCCCATTATGAGCCTCGGGAAGAACATCATATACAGAGCAAACCTAACAATATTCCCGTCAGCCTTTACCCTGCCCTTGTATATATCTATGAGAGTACCTATAGCTGCAAGGGTGAAGAATGAGATTCCCACAGGATAGAAGCCTTCAGGAACTTTTATTATTCCCTGAAGCCATGTGAAATATTGGGTACGGAATACCAGTATAGTTACAAGATCAAAGGTTATACCGCAAGCAAGCGGGACTGCAACGAGCTTATCGTTCTTCCTGACTTTGCTTATCATATGGGCAAATCCATAGTTTACTGCGGTATACACGAGCATAAATACGAGAAAATACAGGCTTATCATGCCGCAGAACACCATGCTCAGAACAAGGAGAGTCAGCTCCCTGAACCTTTTTGGCGTAAGATAAAACAGCAGCAGTGATATCGGCAGGAACCCGTATATAAACAGCAGGCTGCTATATACCATTGTATTCCTCCTTAATTTTCTGAGTTATACGCGCAAGCTCAGCACTGTCCATCATAGTACACAGCACCTCTACAAGAGCACCGGCGGAGAGCTGCTTTGGCAGCCCAAGACTATGCTGTAATCTTTCACGGAGCTCACGGCTGTTTTCACCGCCGCTCAGCCCCAGCTCATAAAGGGTCATCTTAGTGATATCCGAGCGCTTTCCGCCCTGTGAAGCGGTTATTCCGGACTTTTCAAAAGCGCTCAGCAGAGTTTGTACATCAATGCCCTCAACACCCAGCTTGCCCTCAGCGGAAGGCTTGACCTTTCGTTTTTCCTTGCCGAAAACATCGGGGATATAAACATTCGTGACCTTTCCGCTGCCGACAGCACCTTTTATATAGCCTCTTATCTTCCGACCTGCCGCATCGGAATCGGTGAGGATTATTATACCTGTTTTTTTAGCGTAATAGCGGATAAGCTCCAGCTTTTCGCTGTCTTTGAAAATACCGAAACCATTTGTAATGATTATGACTGCATCAACGATAGAAGCGAGCTTTATCTTGTCATATTTGCCCTCAACTATGATAGCTTCATCTATTTTTATCATGATATCCTCCGCTAATTTTTTGTCATGAGCATTTTTGTGACCGTCTGTTCGAGAATGATCTTCTCGTCACCGCCGCCCGAATTAAGCTTCACATTGGTATCGCGCAGTATCCCGATGCACTCACGCAGCCTCCGTATGCTCATGCGGGAGCTGTCACGGAAGGCATTTTTGACCTTGAATTCCCAAACATAGCCAAAATCATTTTTCACGTCTATGATCTGTTTGCCGCACTTCCTTGCACAGGCTGCGCGGTACATATCCACAAATGATGCAGTTATATTTGCAAGAACGGCGCCGCGGTTTTCCTTATCCTGCATAAGCTCGTCAAGAGCATCGAAAGCGGCACGTTTGTTGAAAGCCGCAACAGCGTCTGCAAGCTTGAAGAACGTGACATCGCTCTGTCTGTGAACGAGATTGTGAAGTATCTCAGGCGTTATCTCATTTTTCTGCGCATATGAGCACAGCTTGTCTATCTCATTTTTGATTGTGAGAGTGTCCGACTGACACATTTCAGCGAGCTCACGGGCAGTATCAAGGGATATCAGCCCTCCCCTTGCCGAAACACTTGCCGCGATATCTTTGGCAAGCTCAGCCTCGGTCTTTATGGCACATTCAACAAGTTCGCCGATCTTTGCAGCATAGTCAGCCAGCTTTTTATTCTTGTCCTTGATTATGCTTTTGCCTGTCTTGTAATCAGCCTTAGCAGCTATCTCAAAGCCCGTGACATTGAATATGACAACTGTCTGAGGCGGTATATCCTTCAGGACTTCCATGAGCTTTTTATTGAGATCGTCCGCTCTCAGCCCAGCCATATTTTCACGAGGCTTTTCGCAGTTGTAGTCATTGATGAGGATACAGTTGTGCTCCGCAATCATAGGCATCATCTGTATCATATCGTAAAGCTCCGAGGTATCAAGGTATCTGCCGTCCAGCTTATTGAGGGCGAACTCCTCATTATCGCCGACAGCTTCTTTGATTATGAGCTTTGTTATCTTTTCGACTTCGGGGATATTTTTACCGAAGATATAGTACAGATTTTTCAGCTCGCCCTTTTTGAGCTGAACCTTAATGGATTTAGGATCTGTCTGTGGCATTACAGCCTCCTTATATCAAATCTGCCGCTATCCGACAGCACTATCTCAAAATTATTGTTTCCGCTGATATACAGCGTATTATCTGGAACATCGGCATCGTGCGGAGAATTTCCGCATATAACGGCAAGAACGCCGCTATCCTTTACAGCTTTTATGCTATCGGCAAAGCATACCGAGCTGCCGCTGTCTTCCACACGTACTGCTCCGTCATCGAAGGAGATCCTCAGATCACCGCATCTTATCTCCGCAGAGCATCCTACAGCAGAAATACCCATATCTTCCCCGACAAATTCATCTTCACACACAGCAAGCCAGTTTTCCACATCGGTATAACTCAGCTCCTTGTCATATGAAGCAAAAGCCGCATTGACCTTTTCCGTGAGAACAACATTATCAACTCTGCCGATACCGTTCTTTGAAAGGTACTTTTTCACATATGCAGCCGAACGGTAATGACCGCTCAGGTCAATGACCTCTGCCGTACCGTTTGAACTCACAACAATCGCTGCATTGTTTCCTTTGCCTAAAACAGCAACTATAGTCTGTTCACTGCGCTTCATCTGTGAAATACCGCTTACGGCAAAAAGAAATGCAACAGCCGCAGCTGCTGAAATACATATATAACGCCTGTTTCTGAATATGGCAACGGCGAACGCGACACATATCGCACATATTATCAGTCCGCCTCTTACCGCCCTGCTGTCACATGCAAAATGAGTGTACCTTATATGAGCAGCGGCATCTGATATGCGCAGCACCATATCGTTCACAGCCTTTGCAAACGGCAGAAGATCAACAACACCTGCTGTCAGAGCATAAATAAGTCCTATGACCATTGACAGCGAACAGAACGGAACGATAATTATATTTGTCAGCGGTGAAACAAGTGACGTTTCATCAAAGTACATAAGCGAAAACGGCAGTATACAGACTGTCGTACACAGCATTACCGCAAAGTTTACTGCTGCTTTCCGAAACAAAGTATCTCTCGGCATATCTTTTGTCATGTACGGTGCAAAAACCGCGATTCCGAAAGCACCTGCAACTGACAGAATAAATCCGCTGTCATAGACCGCATATGGCTGACAAATACATATAAGCAGAACAGCACCAGCAAGTGCATTGAAGGAGTCGTTCTGCCGTCGGAAAAGCCCTGCCGCATAAAAGAAATTCATCATTATTGCAGCACGTATCGCGGAAACAGGATAATTCGCAAGAGCTGTAATAAATATTATCAATATTTCCATGACAGCAAAGGAAATGTATTTATTCACTCTGCAAATTCTGAGAAGTCCCATGAGAACAAGCACAGCCACCGAAACATGAAGTCCCGACACTGCCAGAATATGACCTATCCCGCAGCGGTATAAAGCAGTTTTCACACCCTGATCCATGCCGCGTTTCTCTCCGAAAACCATACCTGCCATCAGGTCGCCGCTGTCATCTCCGAGCTTAACGCGGAAATCCGAAATAATGCGTTCACGGTAGGAAGCTGCCGCCCTGCTCAGCTTTTTGGCATCAGTATGCTCGATACTGATATCCTTTGCGCTATCCAGTGCAAGGAAGACTCCATCTGACTTGTAATACCGCTCACTATCGAACAGATAATCACAGGACTGGCGTGAAAATTCACATTCGCCTATACTGATGATATCTCCAAGCTCGGCATATTCACCCTGCGTGTAAAAACTTACCCTCGCAGGAATATCGCCGTTTATGCGTCCGCTGAGGATATAGTTCGATTTTTCTCCGCTGTACCGTACAGCATCGGTGACCTCGCCGCGGAAGCTTCCCTTACACTCCTCCATAGTCATGCATCTGTCATAATCTGCGGCAGTATAAACACTGAATACTATCACCGCAGCTGCAAAGAATACCGACATCATTCCGTAGTCAAAAGCTTTAAAGCTATACCTCCTGCCCACGACAGCCGCTGCTGCGATAACAGCTGCGAAGCCAACGATCAGGGCAGGACTTGTAAAAAATGAAGCGAAAAATAATCCCGCCATATACGCTGCCGCAGCTCCAATCATTTTTCGCTTCATAAATTATACCTTATTTAAAGAAAAGCGGAAGCTTTTCAAGGAAGATTATATCCTTCCTGTCAGCAGCATCGCCCTCAGCAAGAACGGCTGCCTTACCTGTGATCTCTCCGCCTGCCTCATTGACAAGCTTTTCCAGTGCGAGAAGTGACTCACCTGTGCTGATAACGTCATCAACTATGAGAACCTGCTTGCCTCTGAGCAACTCGGCTTTTTCCTGTGAGAGGTAAAGTGTCTGCTCAGCCGCAGTAGTGATGGACTTTACTGTAACAGCGATAGGATCTGTCATGTAGAGCTTTACAGACTTTCTTGCTACTACATAAGGCTTTCCGCTCTCTCTTGCCATTTCGTAAGCAAGCGGGATACCCTTTGACTCAGCTGTCACTATCACATCAAAGTAAGGAGACTTTGCGAGAAGCTGATTTGCAACAGCCATAGTAAGCTCCACATCTGAGAACATAACGAAAGCAGCAATATCCAGCTTATCATTAAGAGGACAGATAGGAAGCTCTCTCTCAAGACCTGCAACCTTTAACTTATAAGTATTTTCCACGATCAACACTCCTTATTCAGTTTTGCCGAGGGATTCAGGACCCCAGCCCATTTTTACGCCTGCAAGCATATGGAAATGCAGATGCTTTACGGTCTGACCTGCATCGTCGCCGCAGTTATTGATGATACGATAGCTCTCGATACCCTCAGCCTTTGCGATCTTTGCAGCAGCCTCGAACACCTTGGCTACAGATGAGGAATTTTCCTCGGTTATCTCGTTAGCAGAGGAGATATGCACCTTAGGGATTATAAGATAATGAACAGGAGCTATAGGAGCGATGTCCTTGAAAGCATAGACAAACTCGTCCTCATAGACCTTAGTGCTTGGAATCTCGCCGTCGATAATTTTGCAGAATAAACAATCCATACTGATTCTCCTTTACAATATTTTTTATATCAGGGCGGACTCAGCCGCCCTTAGAATTACTTAACAGTGTCTGCAACAACGTCCGCAAATTTAGCAAGTGCATCGTCGATCTTAGCGATATCGCCTGCACCTGCCATAGCTCCGTCAGGCTTTCCGCCGCCCTTACCGCCTGTTACAGCAGCTATCTCGCGGACGATCTTGCCTGCGTTGGCACCCTTCGCAACAGCTTCCTTTGTACATACGCAGTAGAATGTGCCCTTTTCGCCGACAGTGCCTGCAAAGAGAGCTATAATAGCTTCGTCCTTGTCCTTGACGCTGTCGCCCAGCTTTCTGAGAGCATCAGGAGCAGAACCTTCCATACGTGCGGAAACGATCTTCACGCCGTTTACTTCCTTAGCGTTGTCGAAGAGAGCAGCTGTCTTGGAGTTAGCTATCTGCTGTGTAAGGCTTTCCAGCTTCTTGTCCTTCTCCTTTGACTCAGCAGCAATTGCAGCGCACTTCTCGGGGAGTTCTGTGATATTTGCAAGCTTGAGAGCCTTTGCTGACTTGATGATAGTATTCTTGAACTCGTTGAGGAGATTGATAACGTTCATACCTGTAACAGCTTCGATACGTCTTACGCCTGCTGCAACAGAGCTCTCGGAAACTATCTTGAAAAGACCGATCTGAGCAGTATTTGATATATGAGTACCGCCGCAGAACTCAACTGACTTGTTAGCAGTTACAACGCGGACAGTATCACCGTACTTCTCGCCAAAGAGAGCCATAGCGCCCAGCTTTCTTGCCTCGTCGATAGGCATTTCCTTCATAGTAACAGGGAAAGAAGACATTATCTCAGCATTTACGATGTCCTCGACTCTTGCTATCTCCTCCTCAGTCATAGCGCTGAAGTGGTTGAAGTCGAAACGGCAAGCCTTTTCGTTAACGAGCTGACCGGCCTGATGAACGTGGTCGCCAAGCACCTGTCTGAGTGCGTGCTGGAGAAGATGTGCAGTTGTATGGTTGCGCATGATAGCCATTCTGCGATCCTTCTCTATCTGAGCGAGGACTTTGTCTCCCTTGGAGATGCTTCCCTGCTCAACTGTAGCGATATGGAGGAAATGTCCCTCTGACTTTATAGTATCATCAACAGAAGCGATATTAGCGCCGTTGATGAGCATACCTGTGTCGCCGACCTGTCCGCCGCTCTCAGCGTAGAAAGGAGTAACATCGAGAACGATAACAACATCGTCGCCCTCAACAGCTGTTTCAACTTCCTTGCCGTCCTTGTAGATAGCGAGTATCTCAGCGTCCTCAGCCTCGAAGTCGGTATAACCTGTGAATATAGTTGCCGGAGCATCTACCTTGATGCTGTTGTCAGCCCATGACGAACCTGCCTTTGCAGCGTGGTCAGCCTTAGCTCTTGCTCTCTGCTCCTTAGCAAGCTCTGTGAAGCGCTCGCGGTCAACTGTGTAGCCCTTCTCCTCGCATATTTCCTCTGTGAGGTCTATCGGGAAGCCGTATGTATCGGAAAGCTTGAATGCGTCGTCGCCCGAGAGTACCTTACCGCCCTCAGCAGCAAGCTTTTCTGTGAACTGATTGAGGAGCTCTGTGCCCTTGTCGATAGTCTTTGCAAAAGCTTCTTCCTCAACGCCTATTATCTTCTTGATATAGTCGCGCTTTTCAGCAAGCTCAGGATAAGCATTTGCGTTCTCGTTGATAACTGTATCGCAAACCTCTGTGAGGAAAGGTCTCTTAACGCCTAAGAGTCTGCCGTGACGGGCAGCTCTTCTGAGGAGGCGGCGGAGAACATATCCGCGTCCCTCGTTTGAAGGAAGGATACCGTCGCCTACCATGAAGGTAGTGCTTCTGATGTGATCTGTGATAACACGAAGCGAAACGTCCTTCTTAGCGTCTTTCTTATATTCAACACCTGCAATGGAGGAAATGTGCTTCATGATATTCTGAACAGTATCTACCTCGAAGATATTGTCAACACCCTGCATTACACAAGCAAGTCTTTCAAGACCCATACCAGTGTCGATGTTCTTGCTCTTCATCTCAGCGTAGTGACCTTCACCGTCACTGTCGAACTGGCTGAAAACGAGGTTCCATATCTCAATAACTCTGTCGCAGTCGCTTGCCTGCTCGAAGCTCTCGAAAGGACCATAAGCCTCTCCGCGGTCAAAGTGTATCTCAGAACATGGACCGCAAGGACCTGAACCGTGCTCCCAGAAGTTGTCCTTCTTGCCGAGACGGATTATCCTGTCGTGAGGGATACCGATATGGTTCTCCCAGATCTGCTCAGCCTCGTCATCGCTCTCGAATATTGTGATCCAGAGCTTTTCAGCAGGGATCTCAAGTGTCTTTGTGAGGAACTCCCAAGCCCAATCGATAGCCTCTGTCTTGAAGTAATCGCCGAAAGAGAAATTGCCGAGCATCTCGAAATATGTACCGTGACGAGCAGTCTTGCCAACGCTCTCGATATCGGGAGTTCTGATACATTTCTGGCAGGTAGTTACTCTCTTGTTCGGAGGAGTAGCCTGTCCGAGGAAAAACTTTTTAAGAGGAGCCATACCTGAATTGATAAGAAGGAGGCTCTTGTCACCCTGAGGTACAAGTGAAGCGCTCGCCATTCTTGTATGGTTCTTACTTTCAAAGAATGAAAGATACTTTTCACGAAGATCATTAAGACCTGTCCACTGCATAAATATATCTCCTTTAAAATATTATTGCGGTGTACCGTACAGGATTTTAACCTGTGCCCTCCGACGTGGAACAGTTATGCTGTTACCGTCTTTGGCAAGACGGAGTTTTACATCGGCGTTCTGAACGCTGAACTAACGGTACGTATACATATAGGTGCGCCGTGCGGGATTTGAACCTGCGGATCATAAAATGCTGAACCTCTCTTATACAAGACAGTGATTTGCTCTGCCAACTGAGCTAACGGCGCATAAATAAAAACACCTCCGCCGCCAAATGGGACGAAGGCTCTCGTGGTACCACCCAAATTTAAGAAAACAGCTGTTTTCTCCTCATACATCTTTAACGCAGAAATACGCCTCGGTTTCCCGAAGAAGCTCAGGGGTAGCACCTGTCCGTCATGTAAAAGCTCGCACCGTCCGCTTTTTCTCTGAGGCATAACGCATACAGTCAGTCCCGTCAATGCTATACCTCTATATTATAACGCTGTTTCGTTCAAAAGTCAATGGGTTTGAAAAGATTTCTGCAAAAATGCTGCTTTATTATTTCTTTTTAATGTTGAGTTCCCTTATCTTCTCTGCGATCTCCCGAAAAACAGGAGCAGCTGCTTCGTTGCCGTAGCCGCCGTTCTCAATGAGCACCGTTACTGCGTATTTCGGCTTTCTTGACGGAAAAAAGCCTGTTATCCATGCATGGCAAAGCTCCTCCCCTTTCTCGTCCAGCTTTCCTGTCTGCGCTGTTGAGGTCTTCGCACCCAAACTTATCACATTTGACCGTGCTTTTGAGTTTTCGTTGTCCCGAACCGCAGATATCATCATTTTGCGAAGCTGCATTGCCGTATCACTGCTCATTGCCGTTGAATAGCGCGTAGGCTTTTCGTCCGCAACTGCCTCACCGTCAGCTGTAATACCTTTGATAAGCCGAAGAACAGGCATATCTCCGCCATTGCATATCCCGCAGGTGAGCTGTGTTATCTGTAACGGTGTTGCAGCGAGCTTACCCTGACCAAAGGAAAAATTCGCACGTTCAGCAGGTACCGAAAGCTGCTTTTCCGTGGGAAGAACTCCTCCCGAACCTGTAACTCCTGCGCAGAGATAGTTTTCCTTTCCGAATCCGAGATACTCTGCCATTTGCCTGTATTTCCCTATATCAAGGCTCCTCGCAAGATCTATGAAATACGTGTTGCAGGAATTTGTCATTGCCTCAGTCATATCCTGCAATCCGTGACCGTCAAGCTTGTGGCAGTTGAATATCTTGCCTTCGATGTCTGTACTCCCTGTGCAGGCGTATGTCCTTCCGCCAAAGCCCTCCTCGATAGCTGCTGCCGCTGTAACAAGTTTGAAGACCGAACCGACACTGTACGAGTACAGTGCGCGGTCTATAAGCGGACACCTGCGGTCTTTCATCGCTTTTTCAATATCACTCGTTTCGTAGCACGGGAAACTGGCAAGTCCCAGAATATCACCTGTTTTTACATCTGCACAAACTATCGCTCCTGTATCAATGCGGCTGCCGCAGTCCTCGCATATCTTCTGGATATCGCTGTCAAGAGTCAGAACTACACCTGTTTTATATGAGCTGCTGCGAAAGACCTTCTTGCCGTCACCTATCAGTATACGTCCCATGCCGTCCTTTTTGTAGGAAACGCTGTTAGACGGAAAGTTGTTTCGCAGAATATCATCATAGGCATATTCTATGCCGTCAGCTCCCTTATCATCGGATAAATAGCCTATTATGTGCTGAGCGGTCTGATGCTCGGAATAGCGTATCGGCACTTCAAATATGGTAAGCCCGTCGGATTCAAGCGCCTTGTCGCTGCAATCAAACACAAACGGCTCGCCTTTATCAAACTGCTCGTAAAAGCTGTCCTTATCAATGGCATATTCGGCAGTCTGTTCCCTGTCAAGTGCGGAAGGCACCGCGGCTGCGATATGCTTTTTTTCCGCATTGATGAGCGGACGCATATTCCTGTCGTAGATAGTTCCCTGACACCGCCCCGCTTCAATAGTCAGTGTGCTTTCGAGCTGTGCCGCCGGAACGTCCTTCTGCTCAACCGCTATGCGATAGTAATTCAATGCTATGAATGTAAAGCTGATGAAAAAAGCTGCCGTAAGTATCAGTACTCCGTGCTCGCCGCGTTTTCGTACCATGATATCACCTCACGTATAGCATTGACAGGAACAGAGCTAATATTCAGTCATCATAAAATAGAAAGGACGACCATTGGTCGTCCAAATTAAGTATTTTCGTTTGTTGATTCAGTGTAAGTATAATCCATCAATACATTATACCTCAGAACTCGCCATTTTATTTTCATCATACTCTATTGTATCAGGAATTGTTTTTGATAAATCATATATTGTAAGACGAGGAAGCACTAATGGTTCGTTTTTAATTTGAATTAACTTATATGGCGTAAACCAAAATAAATAATCAATTCCTTTATTATAAAAGCTGTCCAAAAAAGCTTTATCTACAAAAAACAAGTGTGGAAAACATAATACTTCCTGTCCTTCGTAAAACTGAGTTTTAGGTGAAATATCTTCTTCTAATTTTAGATATCCTGTTGATTCATCATATACAATAAAAATTGTCTTATAATTCGGGTGATTCTTTTTATATAATGGAATATTCGCTATATGTTTATTTATAACACGAGCAAAATTTTTTTTATAGAAAACATAATTATGATCTTCATACGTAGATAAACCTGTATCCGCATTTATAAAAATTTTAGCTTTAGGATAACTTTTAATACTACCTTTATCTTTTAGTTCTCTATATAATTTACGTTCTCGCATAATTGTAGGATTATGCAACTTTCCTTTTTTCCCTTTTCTTTCAGTATCATTAACTCGCATAACATCTATCATCATTCTATATTCATCTGAGTAGAAATCTGGTGGTGGATCTGATTTTCCTGAACTATCAATCCATTTGTTCCAGTTATATTTTGAATGTATCATCTCAAGTACTTCTATAGCTTCACTTGATTCAACTGGAAAACAAATTTCTGGATTAGTACATTTTTGCAAGTGTTCGATTATATCTAATTCCTTATCTCCAAAAAGCATACTCGTCTCCTTAAAATCACGCGACTCCTTGCAAGGTTTAGAATCAAGCTGTATCTTCACATTATCACTCCCAAAACAATTGCTACCAGCTAACAGCTACTCCAGTATTACCGTAAAAGGTCCGTCATTGAGCAGTTCCACCTTCATATCAGTGCCGAACGAACCTGTCTCAACGTGCTTGCCCTTGCTGCGGAGATACTCCACAAAATACTCATACAGCGCATTTGCCTTGTCGGGCTTTGCAGCCTGTATGAAATTGGGACGATTTCCCTTGCGGCAGTCCGCATACAGCGTGAACTGCGGAACAACAAGCAGTGAACCGCCCACGCTGTCAAGGTCAAGATTTATCTTGTCATTCTCGTCGGAGAATATCCTCAGTCCGCATATCTTATCGCCCAGTCTGCGGCAATCCTCCTCGGTATCTTCGTGACCTACCCCGAACAGCAGCAGGAAGCCTGTTCCTATCTTGCCGATGACTTCACCGTCTACTGTAACACTTGCAGAGGTCACTCTCTGTAAAACTATCCTCATTTATGCCTACTTTCTGACTACGTCCATATCAAACGGCTTCAAAGTGAAATTATCACGCTCTCCGCCGTCGATTATGCTGAACATCGCCTTCGGAAGCGTTATCTCCACTTCCTGCTCTGAATTATTGAAGAAGAATATATAATCATCAAGACCATTTGTACGGGTCGTTACTTCCACGCCCTTCGGCAGGTCCTTCAGACGCGGTATGCCTGTCTGCTTCATTATGTTGCCTGCGAAGCTCTCATAGAACTCCCTGCTGCACACAGTTCCCACATAATATGCAACTCCGCTGCAATAGCGATTCATTGTCACCGCAGGACTTCCGCTGTAGAAGCAGTCTTCATATTCCGCATAAGCACGGGCTGTAGTAAGCTCCATTATATCACACCACTTGGAACATCTGAACTCATTGCCTGCAAAGTCCTTGATAGTCTGCTCCATATCGCCAATTGGATCATACTCTACTATCTCAGCACCGATAAGCTCTCTGTATACTGTTGGCAGCGGCTCCATGATGCAGTTGTTGAATGCATCTTTTACACCGCTGCGGTTCGTCATAACAACTGTTCCGCCCTTTATAACATAACGGTAGATATTTTCAGCCGCATTCTGATCGTACACGTACATTTCGGGAGCTATTACCGCCTTGTACTTGGTAAGATCAGCCGTAGGCGATATTATATCCACGTTTACTCCATAGCGAGTGAATGCAGCATGGAATAGCTTCAGCTGCTCAAAATACTCAAATCCGCTGGTCTGCGGCTGTATACCGAACGCCCAGTCATTGTCGGGAGAGTAGAGTATCGCTATGTCCGATACCAGCTCCGTTGTCTCTATTGCAGTGAGCTTCATTGCCGTCCTGCAAAGGTCTGCAAACTCTATAAAACGACGGGACGGAACATTGCTGTGGTCGATAAGTCCGTGCCAGTACATCTCTGCGCCCTTATTGGCTGTTCTCCAGCGGAAATGTATCACGGTATCGGCTCCGTGCGCCATTGCCTGCAATGCATAGCCCTTTATCTGTCCCGGACGCGGAGTCGGGCTCATGGGCATCCAGCAGCCCGTCGGACCGCTTAACTGCTCCATTACCCAGAAGTTCTTCTGCTTTACACCGCGCATAAGGTCGAGATAAAATGCGTGTGAGTATATCTCGTCATCATCTTCGGGGAGCATGATCGGCGGATAATTGTCATACGCAACAAAGTCAAGCAGCTCATACATACGATAATAATCAGGCTTATTCTCTGAAAAATAGGTGTTCGTAGTTACCTTTGCCTTTGGATAGTGTCTCCTCACTATCATAGTCATATCATTGACGAACTTCACAGCCATATCCGAAGCAAATCTGCTGTACTCCAGACAAAGCGAAGGGTTCTGCCACGCCTTCGGGTAGGCTGTCGGAGGCTGTATTTGTGATATATCACTGTATTCACCGCTCCAAACGCTGTTTCCGAACGCCGAATTGATATTTTCAAGGTTATCATACTTGTCTATCAGCCAGTCTCTGAACAGTCCGCGGCAAACCTCACAGGTACATGGGTAGGCTTCGATCTCGTTATCTATCTGCCAGCCCACTACAGCCGTTGTCCTTGCATATCTGTGAGCGAGCTGCTCGGTGATACGCTTTGCATAATACAGGAACATCGGCGCATTCAGACACCTGTGTGCTCTTATTCCTGTCTGGATACGCTTTCCGTCAGGTCCTACCTGAGTTATGTCAGGATAAGTCTCATACATCCATAAAGGCGGACAGCTCGTGGGAGTACAAAGTATCACGCCTATGGAATGCCGTGCAAATATGCTTATGGCTTCATCGAGCCATGCAAAGTCAAACTGTCCGTCACGCGGTTCAAGTCTTGACCATGCAAATTCGCCCATTCTCACAAGCTTTACGCCTGTTTTTACCATAAGATCAGCGTCCTTCTGCCACATTTCCTTGTCCCACTGCTCGGGATAGTAATCTACGCCTATTCTCATATCTTCCTCCGATCAAACAACTGTATACTCTATAAGTCCGCAGTTATCCATGAACCAGTTTGCAAATTTCTCTGTACTCATGTCATTGAAGTAAGTCTCTATTACTCTGCACACACCGCCATGACTTACGATAAGTACGTTCTTGTCGCTGAACTTCGATATTATCTCGTCAAGTGCAGTATATACCCTGTGTGAGAGCTGCAAAAGAGATTCTCCGCACCTTCCCATACGCACACCGAAATTCACCTTATTATCCGCAAATCCCTCAGTATATCGGCTCTTACCCTCATACTCGCCGTAATCCCATTCACGAAGTCTGTCATCTGTTATCATTTCGATGCCGCAGCGCTCTGCAACTGCGCGGGCAGTCGTCATCGCTCGTTTCATGGGTGATACGATCATAAGATCAATATTTCCCATCTCAGCCACCTTCTCCGCAAGTTCATGAGCCTGCCTTACCCCTGTTTCATCAAGCTCAATATCGGTTATGCCTAAAATGATATCCTGTTTATTGTACGAGGTCTGTCCGTGTCGTGTTGAATATATCTTCAAATCAATGCCTCCATTAAAGCTCCGCAGCTTTTGCTATCTCTGCGCGGGCATTGTCGAGCATCAGTGCGCTTGGGTCTTCTCCGCCCATGATACGCGCTATCTCTGCGACCCTGCCTTCCATATCCAGCTGCATTACGTGAGTTTCTGTTCGGTCTTTCACTATCTGTTTCTCGATGAGGAGATGATTGTCCGCCATTACAGCTATCTGCGACAGATGGGTAACGCATATCACCTGTCTCACCTTGCCTATCTCACGCAGCTTTATGCCTATTTTCTGCGCAGCCTTACCGCTTACGCCTGTATCTATCTCGTCAAATATCATTGTGGGGATCGAGTCCTTGTCCGCGATAACGCTCTTCAGTGCAAGCATTATCCTCGATAGCTCACCGCCCGATGCTATTTTCGATATGGGCTTCGGTTCTTCACCCCTGTTGGCTGATATGAGGAACTTCACAGTATCCATGCCGTTTACTGTGAGCTTTCCCTTTTCATGGCGGACTGCTATGATAACTCCAGCCATATTCAGGAATTCCAGCTCATCTGTAACGCGCTTTGTAAAGCGCTCCGCCACCTGTCCGCGGTACTCATACAGTGCCTTTGCCTGCTCCGTTACCTTATGGAGAAGCTCGTCACGCTTTTCCGCAAGCGCCTTTATCTCACCGCCTGCGCTTTCAAGCTGCATTGTTTCTCGGCAGGCATCATCGTACAGCTTTACCAGACCTTCACAGTCGGTTGCGTACTTACGCTTCAGCTTATTTATGCTGCCCAGTCTCGTTCCGAGGTATTCAAGTCTCTGACCATCAAGCTCCACCTTATCCGCAAAGGCTTCCAGCTCCGAGGAAATATCAGCAAGCTCTATCTCCGCAGCCGACAGCCGCTCATACAGCTCGCTCAGCTTCGTGCTGTTATCGGTATACTGTGCGATCTCAGTTTCCGCCGACACTATCATATCATTTGCGGCTTCCTCGCCGGTTATCGCACTGACAGCATTCTTTATGGCGATAAGAGTCTTTTCGGAATTTTTCGCTGTTTCGTATTCCTTTTCGAGTTCTTCATCTTCGCCTTCGCGGAGTTCAAGCTCGCCTATATCGTCAATTATCTCACTGAGGTATCGGCTGCGTTCAATTCGATTCTGCTCCTGCTTTTTCAGCTCACCAAGCTTACGTGCGGTATGCTGGAGCTCACGGAAGGTCACTCTGTACTCATTGAGCAGGGTATCATCTCCGCCGAAATCATCAAGGATCTGCAAATGCTTATCGCTGTCAAGGAGTATCTGATTATCATGCTGTCCGTGGATATTGATAAGGAGAGCTCCTATTTCCTTGAGAAGCGCGGCTGAGGCAGTCCTGTGATTTATCCTTGACACACTTCCGCCGTCTGCACTTATCTCACGGGTGACTGTCATCTCATCACCGTCGTGTGATATTCCCAGTTCGTCGAGCTTTTCGCAGACCTCCGCAGACAGCTCCGTAAAAAGCGCCGTTATAACAGCCTTGTCACAGCCTGTACGCACTATATCCTTAGTGCAGCGCTGTCCGAGCACAGCATTGATGCCGTTTATAAGTATGGACTTTCCTGCGCCTGTTTCGCCTGTGAATATATTCAGCCTGTTATTGAGAGGTATAACTGCTTCTTTTATTACTGCAAGATTCTGTATATATATTTCCTTTAACATTTTGAGAGGTTACCTCCTCTGGAAAAGCTCGCTGCGAAACTTCTTTGAGAGCTTCTTGGCATCGGCTTCGCTGCGCACCAATATAAATATGGTGTCATCACCTGCTATAGTGCCCACTATTCCCTGATGCTCCACCGAGTCTATGGCTGCACACGTTCCCTGAGCCATTCCTGCACGGCATTTCAGCACTATGGTGTTCATCGCATAGTCCACCGATATAACAGCTTCTTCAAACAGCGATTTCTCTGCGGTAGCAGCTGCGGGCATGGAATAGCGGTAAACGCCGTTCTCGTCACGCTGCTTCACCAGAGACAGCTGCTGTATATCCCTGGATAAAGTTGCCTGCGTCGTGTTTATGCCCCTCTCTGCAAGGAGCTTTATGAGCAGCTCCTGTGTTGCAACAGGCTGCTCCGTGATTATTTCAAGTATTACTTCATGTCTGCGGTTTTTCATGATACCACCGTATTCCTTATTTTATGGGCTTGCACATCTTTTTGCACAACGACTCATGGAATGAGTTTCCTATAAGATCTATGAAATTGATGTTGTTCTTTCCGCGGCATATCTCTATGCTCTCGCCGCTGCGGAGAGTTACATAATTCTCTCCGTCAACATTTATCACCATACTGTCATCACGCCGTGTCGTATCCTTCATGCACAGTTTCCTGCACGGCGAAAACATTGTCGCTCTTGAAAACAGTGAATGAGGGCATATCAGCGTCATCTCGATACATTCAAGATCAGGCTCGATAATAGGTCCGCCTGCCGAAAGTGCATATGCTGTCGAGCCCGACGGTGTACTGAAAAGCACTCCATCCGCACGATAGCGTCCTACAAGATATTCGTCGGAGTAGACTTCAAAATCGCATATGTGAAAGCTGCCTGACCGAGCCGAGACTTCATTCAGAGCAGTGGCAGTCACATCACCGTCCTTGCCGCGGTATACGACGTCCAGTGTCATTCTCTGCGATATCTCGTACTTACCGTCTTTAAGCAGACTCAGCTTATCGAGCTGGTCGGCTTCAAGTCCTGCCATAAAACCGAGAGTTCCCGTATTTATGCCGAGAAGCTTTGTATCGCTGCCCATGAGCAGCTTCGCACAGCGCAGTATAGTGCCGTCGCCGCCAATAGCGATAACTACATCTGCGGTCTTTGCGGATTCTCTTATATCCTCAAATACTACCTGCGGCTTGTCGGAAAAATCATGCCTGAATATCTCGCTTACCGTTACATCTATCCCGCTCTCAGCAAGCACATCGCAGGCTTCACGGGCACAGCTGAGTGCATTTGGCTTCTGAAAATTCGGGTACAATGCTGCCTTCATATACGTACTCCTTATAATTTATTGAACGAGCTGTCTGCAAGCTCTCTGAAATCATGTTCCGCGGACTCTCCCGACCTCTTGCACAGCTTCACCAGATACTCTATATTGCCGCTTCCTCCGCGGACAGGCGAATAGGTATACTTCTCGGTCACAAAGCCTATTGACTGTGCAAAAGCGTCGATCTCGGAGAGCACTCTAATATGCACCTTCCTGTCCTTTACCACTCCGCGCTTTCCTATGTCGCTTCGTCCTGCCTCAAACTGCGGCTTTATGAGAACTGCCGCATATGCTCCATCACTGAGGAGCTCATATACCTTTGGCAATATCTTCGTAAGGGAGATGAATGATACATCGACCGAAATGAAATCGGCAGTCCCGCCGATCGCCTCAGCGGTGACCTCACGTATATCAGTTCCCTCCATATTTACTACTCTCGGATCGGCTGCAAGCGCCTGTGCAAGCTGTCCGTGTCCAACATCAACAGCATACACCCTTGCTGCTCCGCGCTGAAGCATAAGATCGGTGAATCCACCTGTGGAAGCTCCTATATCAAGACATACCTTCTCTTCAAAATCGAGCCCGAACTCCTCCGCTGCCTTTTCAAGTTTAAGTGCGCCCCTGCCTACGTACACCTCAGATTCAGCCGATTCGATAACATCTGTTTCCGCAACCTCGTCAGACGGCTTTTTGGCTGCTTTACCGTTCACGGTTATACTTCCCGAGCGTATCATTTCCTTTGCACGCTCACGGCTCCGCGCGATACCTCTCGAAACAAGCTCACTGTCAAGCCTTGCCATTTTCTTTACTCCTGCTGATAATATACTCTGCCATTTTTTCGCTTGTAAGCCCAAGCTTTTCCAGACATGACATGACTGATGCCTGCTTTACGAAGCCCTCTGCCGTTACTCGGCTGTAATCGCCGCTGTAACCGAGCTCTGCCAGTATTTCTCCAACTTTTTCGGAAATACTTCCCTCGCCCATAGACTCTTCAAAAAAGACTATGCACTTGTATTTGCTTATCTCACTTCCCAGATCGTCATCAAGGGGATATATTCTCGTAAGCTTCAGTATATCACACTTCAGCCCCGAATCTCTGAGCTTTTTCTGGGCATTATAGGCTTCGTTGTAGAGCCTGCCGTATGTTATTATAAGAGTCTCGCTGCCGTCCTCACGGATATACAGATGCTCCGTAGTCAGATGGAAGCTGCTGAAATCGACCTTTTCCGAACCTCTCGGATATCTTACTGCAGCAAGTCCCTTCTCGTCGTATAAAGCCCTTTTCATGCACATCTTCATCTCGGAATAGCATGACGGCGAATATATTACAGTATTTGGGATAGATGTCAGCATCGGCACATCAAGCAATCCCTGATGAGTTTCTCCGTCCTCTCCGACTATTCCTGCGCGGTCAACTCCGAGAACTACGTGGAGCTTTCCTATTGCCACATCATGTACGAGCTGGTCGTAAGCTCGCTGTATAAACGTAGAATATACTGCAAACACGGGGATCATTCCCATGGAGGCAAGTCCTCCCGCAAAGGTCACGGCGTGCTGTTCGGCTATTCCCACGTCAAAGAAGCGGTTCGGATACTTGAAGTGGAAGAACTGCAAGCCTGTTCCGTACTTCATTGCCGCGGTTATGGCACATATCTTATCGTCCTTGTCCGCAAGGCGAACGAGCTCCTTACCGAACACTGTGGAATAGCTGTCCGCGGGCGCTATCTCGGGATTTCCCGTAGCTATGTCAAACTTTGAGATACCGTGATACTCTCCCGGATTCTGCTCAGCAGGCGCATAGCCCTTGCCCTTCACGGTCTTGACGTGAATAAACACGGGCTGGTGATATGACTTGGCAACATGAAGCACTTCTTCCAGCTCCGAAAGGCTGTGTCCGTTGACAGGTCCGAGGTAAATGAAGCCCATGTCCTCAAACATGGTGCTCTGTTCAAGAATATTCGATTTAACCGAGTCCTTGACGTTCTTGATACCTCTTGCAACGCTGTTTCCGACTATCGGAATCTTTCCCAGTCCGCGTTCTACCGCACGCTTGGTATTTACATACTTTTCGGTAGTACGCAGTGTTGTAAGGTACTTTGAAAGTGAGCCTACGCTCTTGGAAATAGACATATTATTGTCGTTGAGTATGACTATAAGATTGTTCTTATGATCTCTGCCGCAGTTGTTCATGGCTTCATAGAACATACCGCCGGTCATTGCTCCGTCACCGATGACCGCAACTGCATAGTTGTCCCTGCCCTGAAGTTTCATTGCTTCAGCTATGCCGCAGGCTACGGATACAGATGTACTGCTGTGACCGCTTATGAACGTATCATGCTCTGACTCCTCGGGCTTGGGGAAGCCTGATATTCCGTCCTCCTGACGAAGTGTAGAGAACCTGTCAAGTCTGCCTGTAAGTATCTTATGTGTATACGCCTGATGTCCTACGTCCCACACGATCTTGTCCTCAGGCGAATTGAAGTTCCTGTGCAGCGCCATTGTCAGCTCAACTGAACCGAGATTCGATGCAAGATGTCCGCCGTTTTTGGAAACAGTGGAGATAAGGATATTCCTTATCTCCTTGCACAGTGCTGTACACTGTGCTATAGTAAGCTTTTTAAGGTCCTGCGGGAGCTGAAGCTCCTCGAGTGTGACCTTGTCATTCATACTTATATTTTCCTTCATTTTTATGAAATGCGGATAACCCTCCGCAGCTCCTTCATATTATTTCTTTCTTCTCAACAACATTTCTGTAAGCTCTGTAAGAAATGCATCGTTCCCGAATACTTTAAGGCATCCAAGTGCTTCTTCTGTCACCGAATTGGCTATTTCCTGAGCCTTTTCGACTCCGTAAAGGGTAACAAAGGTAGTCTTGTTCTCCTCTGCGTCGCTGCCCACAGGCTTGCCGAGCTCCTCAGTAGTGCTGGTAACATCAAGAATGTCATCTATTATCTGGAACGCAAGTCCAAGCTTGAAGCCGTAATCAGCGGCTGCCTGTATCTTTGCTTCATCTGCTCCCGCACATATACAGCCCATCATGCAGGATACCGCTATGAGCTGACCTGTCTTGTGGCGGTACATATTTCGGAGATTAGCTTCGTCAACGTCTGTGCGCTCCTCGTTCTCCATATCTATGACCTGACCGCCTATCATGCCTTCTCTGCCCACTGCCTTCGCAAGACATGAGATTATCTTCACTTTCTGCTCAGCAGTAAGACTGCCATCATTGGCAATGATCTCGAAGGGCTGAACCGAAAGGGCATCGCCTGCAAGTATCGCCATTGCCTCGCCGTAAGCCTTATGGCAGGAGAGCTTTCCGCGGCGGTAGTCGTCATTATCCATTGCGGGAAGGTCATCGTGAATAAGCGAAAAGGTATGTATCATCTCTATTGCCGCAGCAGGTGCTTCTGCTTTTCTGTAGTCGCCGCCGAGTGCATTGCAGAAAGCATACACCAGCACGGGACGTATCCTCTTTCCGCCTGCTTCAAGTGAATAATTCATTGCATCAATGAGATTTTTCTGAGCCTCCATGCTGTCGGAATGTGCATTGTATTTCTTGAGGTTTTCCTCGGTAAAAGCTATATATTCATTAAGTTTTTCTTTGATATCTGCCATTTTCTCACTCCTCCGACGGTGCTGAACCGTCGTCCTCAGTTATCTTTATCTGTGCTTCGTCAAGCTGTCTGCGGCAGGCTGCGGAAAGCTTCACTCCCTCGCCGTAAAGCTCGACTGCTTTTTCAAGGGGGATATCGCCCTTTTCAAGCTCAGTAACTATTTTACTCAGCTTGCTCATATTATCTTCAAAGGTCACTTTTTCTTCCATTTTATCACCATTTATCTGTTATCTCGGCTTCTGCACCGCCGCTGCCGAATCTTATCTGTATCCTGTCGCCCTTTTCGAGACTGTCAGACGCACTGAGCAGCTTCTCGTCCCTGTATACCAGCGAATAGCCGCGTGAAAGGACTTTCAGCGGACTCAGGCTGTCAAGACGCGCCGCCTTTTCACTGAGCTGACGTTCAAGCTTGTCCATGTACCGCAAAAAGGCTGTTTCACAGCGCTTGTCAAGGGAAGCAAGACGCTCGCCGCTGAGTTTCAGCCTGTTCTCGGGAGACTGTCCTATAAGACGTGCATTGAGAGCTGTAAATCTGTCCGTCGCCTTGTCGAGCACTGCATACGCCGAGCGCTCTGCTCTGCGTTCAAGAAGGTCTATGCGCTCATAAAGGCTTGCTATATCGGGAGCTGAAAGCTCCGCTGCTGCTGACGGCGTAGGCGCACGAAGGTCGGCTGCAAGGTCGGCTATGGTGAAGTCGGTCTCGTGTCCAACAGCCGATATCACGGGTACCTTGCAGTTATATATGGCATATGCCACTTTTTCTGTATTGAATGCGCTGAGGTCTTCGCTTGAACCGCCGCCGCGTCCGACTATGATAACATCACAGCCTGCGGCTTCTGCTCTGAGTATGCCTCGGCATATGGACTCAGGAGCCGCTTCGCCCTGTACCTGCGCATTGACAGCATACAGCTCACACAGCGGATAACGCCTCGACAGTACATTTATGATGTCGCGCACTGCCGCACCGCTGAAAGAGGTAACAGCTCCGATCTTTCGTGGCATTGACGGTATCGGACGCTTATGCGCCGTATCAAATATGCCCTCCTTTTGCAGCTTCTTTTTCAGCTGCTCAAGAGCAGCTCCTGCCGCTCCTGCTCCCTCGGGAATAATGTCATTTACATAGAGCTGATACGCTCCGTCGCGCTCATATACTCCGATACTGCCCGAAACTATCACGGACATACCGTCCTCGGGAGCGAATTTCAGACGCGCTGCCGCATTTGCGAACATCACCGCCTTGACTGCGCTTTCGCTGTCTTTGAGGATAAAATATACGTGTCCGCTGCGGTAATGCTTCACGTAGTTGGATATCTCACCGCGAACCATAACGCCCTGAATGTTCCTGTCATTTTTGAGTATCGAGCCTATATATCTGTTTATCTGTGTGACTGTTATTACAGGCATTTCTTCTCTCCTGCACTTTTAAGATAGCCGTATATCGCCACTCCTGCCGCATTGTCGCACGAAAACTGCGGCTCTGCGAACTCAGCTTCGGGAAATCTGGAAATTATCCTGTCGCGGATAATAACGTCCGACATAACTCCGCCTGCAAAAATAAGCGGGAGCTCACCATGCTCCTCAACTGCATGAGCTGTCATAGCAATAATAGTCTCGGCTATGTAGTCGAGGCAGTACTTCGCAATATTCTCGTGGCTTTCGCCGCTGTCCAGCATATTTCCGCACTTGTTCTCCAGTCCCGAAAGGCAGCAGTTCCCGCCCTTCAGCACAGGCTTTGCCTTGAAGTGCTTGTTGGCATTAACAGCAAGCTTTTCGAGCTCAGATCCACACGGGAATCTAAGTCCCAGCATCACCCCTGTACGGTCCACAGCCTGTCCTGCTTTAAGGTCCAGCGATGTACCGACTTCGGTAATTTTCAGGACATTTTCGCTGTCAGGCTCACAGAGCAGACAGTCTGTTGTACCGCCGCTGACATGAAATGCGATAAAGCGCTCATTCACAAGTTCAAGCCGTCCTGACGAATAAAGCGCTGCGAGGATATGTCCTACCTGATGTGATGTGGTATAAAGTGCTGCTCCTGTCACTGCCGCATATGAACGTGCAAAGCCTTCTCCGCATAAAAAGCACGGCATATACGAGCCCTCGATATTACGCGGTCTTGCCGATGCTGTTACTGTCTGAGGTATGCCCAGACTTTTAGCAGAAAAAAGCTGCTCTATCATATCGGGCAGCTGCTTGGTATGATGAAATACCGCATCGCTCTGACGCAGTCCAAGTTCCCCTTCCTTTACAGGAAGGAGCTTCTTTGACTGATATACCTTATTCTCCTCGCTGACATAGACTGCCGCGGAGGTGGTATAATTGCTTGTATCAACTCCGAGGAACTCAGGCATTGCTTTCCTCGTTTTTCTGATGATCGCGTGAGAATGCTCCGAGAACGCCGTTGATGAATGCTGTATCCTCCTGATAAGTGTACATCATCGAGAGCTTTATAGCTTCGCTGATAGCTGCATTCATAGGTGTATTCTCATCGTATATTGATTCGTACATCGCAATACGGAGTATAGCAAGATTCAGCTTTGATATTCTTGCTATGCTCCTTGATTTGCTGTAACGCGAGATTATCCCGTCAAGCTCCTCTGCGTGTGCAAGCGTTCCCTCTACGATCTTCTTTACTTCATCGTTTACGGTTATCTCCTCGATCTCCTCTGCGATATCGTAAAGCTCGTTTATATCATCATCGCGCAGAAGCTGCTCGAATACCAGCTTGAATGCGCTGTCTCTTATTTCACGTCTTGTCATGTATACTCTCCTTAATTTTTCTGAGCAGTCCTTATGTATGCTCTTACTTCCATATTTAAACGTTTCATTCAAAAACTACTCCGCTTACTGTTACATTCACTCTCGCTACAGGCACACCTGTCATATTCTGGACATTCTCCTTGACAACAGTCTGTACCTCCTGTGCGATATTGCAGGCTTTTTCGCCGCTTTTTACTACTATTTTCATGTCGATAGCGGCTACATCGCCCATCATGCTTATCTTGATAGGTCCGTTCTTTCTGAGCTTGCTCATCTTGCCTACCTCGCCGCCAAGCTTTGCTACGCCTTTCACATCAAGGGCTGCAAGTCTGGCTATTGCGATTATTACATCATCAGATATTTTAAGTCTGCTGGCAGCAGCGGGCTTCATCTCGTCAACTTCCATAATGAACCTCCATGGCAATATTTAAGTGTAATATTTAATCAAAGCCGTGTCTACAGCCTTACTATTATATTATACCAAATATTTTCGTTCAGTTCAACTATTTCACTTCAAAAATTCTGATATTTTCTGCGGCGATGTCTGTTTCTCCGAGAATTATGTCCTTGATCGACGCTGCCTGAGCTTTGTCAAGACCTTCTGTCTTCACTACGATCTTTGCTGTCTCTCCGTCAAGATATGCCACGCAGTCCTGAAATCCCTGCGATTTTATGAGAGATTCGATTGTACCTTCGCTCTCGATCAGCTTTGAGACCTGAACTGCATCAAGAGCATTCACCACCATTTCGTCCTCGGTTATATCCCCGCCGCCAATTATAGATTGGAGAGTCTGTACTGCTGCATCGCGGTCATTCATCTTATCAAGACGCGCCTGAGCAAAGTAATCATCTGTTTCGGGGGCAGCCTCAGCGTTCACGAATTCAGTTTCGCCGTACTTTATAGGCTCATCATCGCTCTTTACCGCTGCTGTCCTGCCATCAACAGGTATCTCGGGCGAGGTTGCATAGTTTATGTATACAGCTACCGCCAGCATAAGTGTCAGGCAGCTCATGATGATCTGTTTCTTTCCTATGATTATTGATGGTTTCTTCATGATATCTTCTCCTTTATCTGAGTTTTGTCACAAATATCTTTGATGTGGATATCCCCAGCGCTGCGGCTGTTGATCTATAAAGCTGTTCGCGTACATAAGCGCTGCCGCTTCCGCTGCTGGCTATGACAACTCCCGTTATCTCGGGAGCTTCAACTGTTTCCACAAGGGCACTGCGCTCTCCGCTTCCGCTTACGATAACATATTTCTTCTCCTCCTCCGTTTTGCTTTCTCCACGGCTCAGCCTCCCCTCAGAAGCGTAAATATACCTCTCGCTGCTTCCGACTGTCAGGTACACTCTCACATCACCTGCACCGTCTATACTGCTCAGAAATTCCTCAAGCCGCTTTTCAGTTACCCGACAGTAATCAGATGTATCGGTGATGCTGATTTTTTCTTCTTTTATAGTTTCAGTTCTTTCCTTGTCAGCTGTCAGCAGTGATGAGAGCATTATCAGCAGCATTCCCGCTATTCCGCATACGGTCATAAATACAGCCCACTTCCTGTCCTTTATCAGTGCCCTTAGTCTTTCAACCATTTCCATCTATGACCTCCGTTTCCTGTCCGAGACTTTCACGGATCAGCCGTGCTGCTGCATCAAACTCTTCTGCTTCAACAATGACCTTATTAATTGATATGCTGCGATCCTGTGAAATATTAACCTCAGTCCTTATATTTTCAACGGCGATACCTGCCGCTTTCAGCTGAGCACTAAGTACGTCGGAGATGTTCTGACCTGTCTGCGCGGCAAGCTCCTGCTGATAAATATCGGTGTAGTCCTCGGCTTCCGCGATGCTGTTTATGCTTATGTCAGAGAGATCAAAGCTGCCGCTGACAAAAGGTGCTGCGATCGCTGCTGCTAATACCAGCTTCAGAATGAATTCCATCCGGGTTCGCAGTTTAGTACCCGATGTGATATTTTCCAAAAATCCTATACCGGCTGCCATAAGGCATATTGTACGAACCGTCGTTGTTAAATCCGACATATCATCACCCCGCTGAACGCATCATGATCCCTGTACACAGCACGAACATCACTCCGTAACATACAAGTACGCTCTGAGCGATGGCAAGTCCGCTGTCCAATGAGCCGAGAAGCTTTTTCATGCTATTTTCACCCAGAAGCTCCGCCGCGGCACTTCCCGTCCACATGACCACGCGCATAAGAAGTATCTGCACCACCGTCGGCAGCAGCAGGAGCACTATAGCTATGCAGCCGCCTGTGCCTACTGTTCCGCGCACGATGTCAAAGCTGCTCCTGACAGTGGCATAAGCATCTGAAACAGCTCCGCCAACAACAGGCACAAATCCAGAGATAACAAGCCTTGCGGTCTTTGTAGCAGCTCCGTCCATCTTGCCTGCAAGGGTACATTTCAGTGTCAAAAAGCCTGTGAAAAGTGTCATAACTATAGTCATTCCCCACGTTATGAGCTTCTTTATAAGCCGTACTATGCCGCTCAGGTCACTTTTGGTGAATACGCTCCCTGTGACCGACAATACAGTCGAAGCACTGACTATCGGCATAAGATAACCTGCTGAAAGCTGCACTATGAGCTCCGATGCCGCAAGCAGCGATATATCATATACTCCTGCGGCAGCAAGTCCGCCTGATGCCGCTGTAATTCCTGCAAATACAGGTATGAAAACTGCAACGAAGCTTCCGCTCAGCTCGACAGCTCTGACTGCGCGCCCGAACAGCTCCAGAAGATGAGGAAGTATCAGCATGACGGCTGCAAGCGCTCCCACTGAATTGAAAATGCTGTCGGCGTTGTTTATAAAGCTGCCGCCTGTACTCCTCACGAGCGCACAGAGCACCGTCACCAGCAGAATTGAGCCCAAAAGCTTCAAAGGCTGCCTTCCACCATCGGGAACTCTTTCCCGAAGCTTCTCCACAAGGCTTCCGAAGGTGATGCCGCTGACTTCGCTGTATGAATACCCTGCCTCGCTGTCGTCAAGGATCTCGTCAAATCTTTCTATCACCTCTGCTCCTGTTTCTTCTGCCGAAGCTCTCAGTGGGCAGACAAATACCAAAAGCAATATAGTTATAATCAGTACTTTTATCGTTTTCATATTCCACCTACAGCAACTTATCAATAAGCAGCAAAAAGTTTTTCATTATGGGCAGGCTCAACACTGTGACTGCTGCTCTTCCCCACAGTTCCGCTGCAGCTCCCATTGCTCCTTCTCCGCTGTCACGGCAGAGCTCCGCTGAAATATGCGTTATACAGCATATTCCAAGGGCTTTGAACACCAGTGAGATGCTGCTCTCGGGAACTCCTGCCGACACGAATATCTCCCTTATCTCATTGAGAGGTACATCTAACATAACCACCGCCGCAAAAAACACAGCTGTGCATACCGCAGTTGATATCAGCAGTGACTGTTCAGAGCAATATTGTTTCAAAAGCACCGCAAGGAGAGCTCCGCAGACACAGAATACTCCCACTGTAAAGCAGCTGCCTACCATAACCCGAAAACTGACTTGACCTTTTCAAAAAGGTCGCCTATTTCTTCAACTATCACAACAAGGACTACTATCAGTCCTGCAAGCGTCGTCATCATCGCCTGTTCCTCACGTTCTGCACGTTTCAAAACAAGATTCAGGACTGCCACGATTATGCCTGTACCTGCGATCTTGAATATAAGATCTATTTTCATTCTTCCTCCTCATATCACTGCAATGCCAACTGTAAGACCTGCAAGCATTCCAAGACTTCGGTACAATTTTCCTTTTTGGCGGTATTCCGCAAGACGCTGCTGATATATCCCATGCATACATTCCAGCTGCATCGCTATCCCGTCCAGCTGTCCGCTAATATCCGTCGAGCCAAGGAAGCTCCCGAAATCCGTAAGTACACGTTTTTCCTCATCGCATATATCCCTGCTCTCACTCACCGCAGCGCTCCATTTTTCTCTGAAATTTTCATGAGCACTGTAGCTTTCCGGCAGCCCATCTATGAACCTGAGCACAGTGTAGCTTTCACTTTTCAGCCTGTCAACAAGCTTGTACACTTCCGTGCCGCTGCTCCTTATCATTATCTCGCAGAGCTGCATCATCTTCTCTGCTTCACTGCAAAATGTGACACGCTTTTTGAGCATTTCCGAATAGTTTATACCGCAGAATGTTCCGCAGAGCATTACCATTATAACTGCAAAAACTCTAATAAGCATTTCCCAGCCTCCTCACTTCCCGTACCACGGAAGGTGAATGACCGCCTTCGAGAAAAACAGCTCCGTCGAAATACCCGCTGTCAATGAGAACGGCAGTTTCATGCCGTTTTAAAAGATCGGAAAAGCTTTTTCCGTGAGCTGTCAGCACAAATTTTACTCCGCAGGCAAGTCCGCACATGATAGCCTCTGCATCAGCCATCGAAGCTATCTCATCACAGAATATTACATCGGGAGAAAGAGTCCTCACCGCATTGATTATGCCCTCAGAACGGCTGATATTGCTGAGTATATCAGTCATCAGTCCAACATTATTCTGCGGAGCTCCGTTCATAAGGCAGGATATCTCATTACGCTCGTCAACAATGGTGACCTTGCGGAAATTTCCCGTAAGACGGCAAAGCTCACGCAATACTGTAGTCTTGCCTGAATTTACTCCGCCGCATATGATTATGCTCTTGTCAAAAAAACGTGAGAAAATATCGTCAGCACAGCCCTCAACTGCTCTGGATATGCGGAAGTTGAGCGATGTAAAATCGCAGAGCGCAGGTTCTGTTCCCGAGGAATATGCTCCCGATAAACCTACACGAACACCGCCTTCCAGTACAAAGTATCCTTCCGCAAGCTGTTTATGACAACTGTGTATGGAAAAATGACACAGCCGCTCAACGATACTTCTTACAGCTGATACACTGACAGGACAGACGTTTTCGCTGTACGCCTCCGACAATTGGCCGTTTTTCATAAGATACGCGGTCTTATCCGAGTAAACAAAATACACACCGCTTCCAACACGCAGCCGTACTTCCATAAGTCCCGAAAGCTTCTCACGAGGCAATGCCACCAGCATCTCCCTGAGCTTTTCGGGCATATAGCTTATTATTACTTCATAGCTTGTACTACCATTCATTTTAATCATCTCCTTACACTTCATAATATGCTGTAAGGAGTACGGTTAGAACAAAAAACGGACGCAAAAGCGTCCGTACATAAAAAAACAGCACACCGAAGTGTGCTGTGATTTTTTATTATTCCTTTACACCGCCGAGTGCTACACCAGCAATGATAAATCTTGAAAGTGCAACATATGCAACGATGATAGGAATGATAGAAAGCGCAATTGCAAGGTAGATAGCGCCGTAGTCATTGAACTTATCTGATGACTGAAGGGCAGATACCATCATAGGAAGTGTCTTCTTATCAAGCTTAACATTGATGAGGATCATGTTAGGTGTATAGAAGTTGTTCCAGCTTGCGATGAATGCGAAGATAGCCTGTACAGCTATAGCCGGCTTCATCATAGGAATTGCGATAGATACGAATGTTCTGAACTCGCTGCATCCGTCGATACGTGCAGCTTCAACGATTTCAAGCGGGAATGATGACTTCATGTAAGAACGCATGAAGTATACAACCGCAGGAGCTGCAAGTGATGGAATGATAAGAGGCCAGTATGTATTTGTCAGTTTGAGGTCTGACATGAACTGTACAAAACCAGCAGATGTTACCTGCATAGGTACCATCATTACAAGGAGGATAACTGAATAAGAAAGCTCCTTGATCTTAAAATCATATACGTGTATTCCGTAAGCAGTTAGAGCTGAGAAGAATACAGTAAGGAATGTTGAGCAGCAAGTAATGAACAAGCTGTTCTTATATCCGTGTAATGCATTGTAGGAAAGCTTGAATGTCGGGTCAGAGAATATCTTATGGAAGTTGTTTCCGAGATTCTTACCCATTACGAAGCTGAGTCCGTTTGCTATATCCGTATGTGTACGTGTTGCGTTAATAATAAGGATATAGATAGGAAGCAGACATATGATTGTCAGTATAACGAACCAGACAACAAGGATAGTTGACTTCATCTTGATCTTGAATGAGTAATTATCCTTTGCCTTTCCATAAACAGATTTCATGTTATCACTCATATGCTGATACCTCCGAACTGCTTACTTTCCCTTTTTGCCTGCTGAGCGATCTTTTTGCGCTGTTTCTTCTTAGCGATCTCATCCTTATCACGAGTCATGTAGAATGCGATAAGACCGAGGATAAGAGTTATGAAGAACAGAAGTACAGATACAGCACCTGCGTATCCCATCTTATTTTCGTCAGCCTGTGCATGGAAATACTGGAAGATCATTACAGCCATGGTCTTGAGATGATCCTTTACGTTTCCTGTCTTTGTGTAAAGGAAAGGAATATCGAACATCTGAAGACCACCGATCATGGAAGTGATAAGAGTATATGCCATGATAGGTGTAAGAAGCGGAAGTGTGATCTTTCTGAATACCTGTCCGGAGCTTGCACCGTCGATACTTGCAGCTTCAAACAGTGATGGGTTGATACCCTGGATACCTGACATGAGCATGATCATTGTATTACCAAACCACATCCATGTCTGGATAAACATTACAACAATTCTTGACTGCCATACACCTTCAACAAGCGGAATCGAATCATACAGACCCGAAGCGGAATCCTTTGTGACTATGCCCATCTTATACAACATATAGTTGATAGCACCCGGGTTAGTCTCAGACTGACCGCAAAGCTGAAGGAAGAGAACAGCTACTGAAGCAGCTGTGATGATGTTTGGAAGATACATAACTACCTTAAAGAAGCCCTTTCCCGGGATCTTTAACTGTGCTTCTGTAAACCAAACAGCCAGTGAAAGTGAGAGAGCAAGCTGAGGGATAAAGTTACCTATCCAAAGGATAAGGGTATTCTTGAAGCACTCAAAAAAGCTCTCGTGAATAACTCGTACTTTACGTGAACCGCCAAATAAAATGTCCTTATAATTCTGAAGTCCGACCCACTCTTCAACGAATTTACCGTTGCCGTGGAAACTTAAAATAAAGGTGTTAATCAACGGCCATAATTGGAAAAAGAAATAAACAAGAAAAAATGGCAATATAAACATATAGCCATACTTAGCATAGCTAATTGATTTTATGCGTCGCTGCGCACCTGATGCCATAACACACACCCTCTCGGAAGAATAGTATAAATAAATATACACCTACGGAATACATAAGTACTCCGTAGGTATATTTATTACATTGTAATAGTCAGACTATTATAAATTAGTCATCCCACTCGAGATCAGGTACAGATTCAGCAACCTTGTCCTTGAACTTATCCATAGCCTCTTCATAAGACTTGCCACCGTCGAGGAACTCATCCTTTATAGCGTTAGAGAATGCGCCCTTGATAGAAGCATCGTAAGGAGTGATAAGTCCACCGAAGTCGATTTCCTTAGCGTTCTTAGCAAGCTCAGCGAAGTAGTTCTGGCCATCCTTGAAGTTGCCGGAGATCTTCTCGTTGAATACTGTGTTGCTTGAGATAAGGTCGTCCATAACCTTAGAGTTGTTTACATACTCAGGCTTAGCCTTTGCGTACTCAGACATCTGCTTCTCATCAGATGTAGCTGAGAGGATGAAGTCACGAGCCTCTTCACCGTTATCAGTACCTGGGTTAACAACCATCCAAGTACCGCCCCAGTAGAATGGAGTTGGTCCCTGGCATACGTTCCACTTACCGTACTGCTCGCCGCCTTCGCCGCCAACAGCATCGAGGAAGAATCCGCCGAAGCCCCATGTAGATACGAAGTAACCCATGCACTTGCCGCTTACGCCAGCAGCTGTCCACTCATCTGTCCACTGTGTATTCTTTGTTACGCCGCCGCAGTCCCAAAGAGCCTTAACTGTATCAGCGAACTCCTTGCAAGAATCATCAATAACGAGCTTGTTATCAACAACCCATGGCTGTGTACGTCCGCAAGCGAATGCCTGCCAGAGACCACCGAGTGTATCAGCAAGAGCAACACCGCCGCTTGTCTTGTCAGAGATTGTCTTTGCAGCATCTACAAAGAGATCCCAGTTGTCGATCTTAGCCTGCATCTCTTCAGGTGTCTTAACTCCGAGGTACTCCTCAGCGAGGTCAGCTCTGTAAGCGAATCCGCCTGCTGCAGCCTGCCATGAAACACCCTTACGAACGCCGTTGGAATCCTTACCAACTTCGTCTGTGTAGCTGTAGATGTTAGAGAAGTCCTTGTCGCCAAGACCGAGCTTGCTGAGTGCAAGTGTCTTGCTGTCATCGTTGATATACTTGAGTGCCCAGTCTGCCTCTACGAGGTAAACGTCGATATCTGAACCGTCATTGAAGAGCTGGTCGTACTTCTCAGAAGCCTGACCACCCTGTACGTTGAGGATGTTTGCGTTTACGCCTTCAACCTTGCCGTCAGCGAGATCCTGTACGATTGTGTCGTAGCTAAGACCCTTCCACTGTGCGATGAGGTAAGGAATGTCGTCTGCATTCCAAGCAACAACTGTGAATTCCTTGCCGCCTGTCTTTACTGAAGAATCAATTGAACCGTCGTTCTCAGGCTCAGCTGTTGTCTCTTCAGGAGCCTCTGTCTCCTGCTGTGCAGCTGTTGTAGTCTCTGCGCTCTTATCGTCCTTCTTCTCTTCTTCCTTGCCGCAGCTAGCAAATGCTGTTGCTGTCATAGCAAGAGTAGCCACTAAAGCTAATGTTCTCTTAAGTGTGTTCATGAGATTTTTCCTCCTTAAATATGTATATTATACATTTCCGTGTATAATATTCTTGAATAATAGTTAATGCGGGTAACATTGCGGTTTTAAACTTCCGATGATTGTGCTCACCGCTCATGTCCTGCAACCGTCATGCGTTCCCTTGCTTCTGTTCATGAAAGCTGTAACAATGACTTGCGTCTTGTTTTGTTTTTTTGCAGGCAATGTCTTTTTGGCTGCCGATGTATTTTACCTGAGCGGCATCAGCCGTGAATGTACTTCATCAGCTTTTGTCGTTATGCCCGATAACTTACACTGTCAGTCAGCACAGCCAAGACTGTGCAACAATTGCTTTTGCATTTACAAATATACCGTATTTTGCGGTTAAAGTCAATATTTTGTATCGTTCCTTAATCTTTTTTGAGCGGTTTGTACATTTTCAACACTATTTTTTTAGCAATAATCACACAAATAGCTACTGTCAAAACGAAAAGTTACAAAACGGTAAAACCGTTTTTTACACTTATTACCCAAACAGCAGTAGTTCTTTTATACCTATTGCCTAACAGATACAAATATCTGCCATTCTATTGTACACTTTTTAGCAGTTTTGCAGAACACTTGTTCTTGCATTATTAATCTACTGCTCTCTGCGCGTAAAGTATCAGTATTGCCGATGCGTCAAGAGCATCTATCATGCTGTTTCCGTTCATATCTGCAAGGAGCTGCTGCTCCTCGTCAAGCACTCCTGCTTTATCGGTAGAGCTCAGGGCATAATGCTTCAGCACCGTAGATGCGTCCACCGAGTCTACCAGCCCGTCTCTTGTAACATCGCCCATAGCATACTTAGTCGGTACATATACGGCTCTGGAAGCAAACTGTGTATCCGTTGCAGGGTATCTCACAAAGAATCCCCTGCCGTACTCTAAGGCAAAGCTGCTCTTGAAGTCTGTGCCAAGCAGCTTGACAGCCTTATCAGCATCAAAGCTGTTCGATCTTCCTATTATGCCGATCAGCTCATCTACGCTGTAACCATACTTTTCCGCCATTTCTTCAAGCACTATATCAGGTACATAGCTATCATACCCCATCTCGCAGCTGTCAGCACCTTCTATCGTGAAATGCGTCGCATCTTTGCCGACGATCTTCGCAACATCAGGGATCTCCGCAGGTATATCAGGGATATCATATCTTATGGTCTCACTGGCAAACTTTTCAGAGGTAGCCTTTACTCTTAATCTAATGCTCTCTGACGGGATAACGCTTATAAATGAAACGTCATTAAGTTCAGGATCAATATCTATGCCTCTTACTATCCTTCGTTCTGCTGAGATAAATTCCGAATCATCTGTATCTCCGACAGCTATGACCAGAGCATCGATGTCCTCACTGCTGATACCGCCGAGCAACTCATTTCTGTAATCTATTTTCAGGTCTGAGATATCTGCGCGTTCAGGAACTTTTACGGTTATTTCCTTGTCGTCCTTGAAAACTTTCAGTTCCTTTCCTGCATATTCCAGCACATTTGCTCCGTTAGTCAGCTCAGTGCCGTCAGGTGCAATGATTTTATCCACCAGCGGTGCGTTCATTGTTCCGCTTTCCGTGTCAAATTTTACAAAGTTTCTCTCTACAATAAGTTTTACTGTACCGTCAAGCACATTCTCTCCGCTAAGCTTCAGCTCTATGGTTTTATTAAAGGAGTCCAAAGGGATATTCTCTATCCATGTACCGCTGCTGTATGAATTGCCGCCGTACTTGATATCATATGTAGTGCCTGCGAGAATAGCAAGCTTATCGGTATCATAAGGAACTGTGATTCTGTACTCGTTCTTAGCTATCCGTTCTGCGTAAGCAAGGGCTTCAGTGACCGCTTTTCCGTCTGTGGAATAGCCTATCCAGTTTATCTCAGCCGTTTTCGGTTGAAAACTTCTTCTTGATTTCACAGAGGAAACTATACCTCCGCGCAAAAGCTCTGCTGTTATGGTCACTGCCGATGAAATTCCTATCGGCTCCTCATATGCGGCTGTGTCATTGCTTCCATCTATGGTATAGGTTATGCCTTCGCCGCTTCCGGCATATGACAGCTCCACCTTTTCATTCAGCGGAACTTCGCCTGCATGATGTGAGTATCTCACCTTGCCGACAGGATCGCCGTAGACTTTAAGGGTGAAATTTCCGAATGATGTCTTTATATCGCCCATAGCAAATGTTTCTTCGTAATCCTTCTCCTGCAAAGCCGCTGCTTCGAGAAGCGCTGTGTCATCATCTTCAAGTCCTTCATACAGCTGACTGATGAACGATTCCTTCAGCTCTTTTTTTTCTTCTTCGGTATATGTTACATCTTCTGTACATACATCTGTCCAGCTGCTGCCGTCAGGACTGATAAAGCTTTCACCCTCAGCCGTGAACTCGGATATCTGGCTCTGTGCAGCATATGTACTGAGATCCTTTATCTTGCCATCCTCGCTCTCAGCATAAAGGCTGCTCTCAACAGGCAGCACAAACGGCGTATCGGGACAGTACATCTTTACAACTACGCTGAATTTATCTTTGCCCGAATACAGTACCGGTTCATCAAGATCAATGGTGATAAATCCCGTAAGGTCTGACTTTCCCTTGGTCGTATGCGAAGGTTTGCCTGAGGTCGGGATATGCTCATCTGTAAGATCTGTATAAACAGTTACTTCATACTCTGTACCTGCGTTGTATATATATGTGCCTACAGCACTGATCTCGCACTTCTCCGTGCCGTCGTATATGTCTGCCATATAAGACGGTCCGTTCGTGTCGGGAGATTCATACGCAGAAAGAGTCTGTATCGGGATAAAGCTGTCATGCTGATACAGTATGCTGTGTTCATCGGCATCATCGAGCTCATAAACCATAAGGTCGCTTATGGACTTGTCATAATACGAAATCCACAAATAGCCGTTCGCGCCGTCTTCTGTTCCCCAGCTGTTCTTACACAGCCATGCACCGTTGCCCTCAGGGGGAATAATAAAGTTGTCTGACGAGAAATCATCGTCCCAGCCCACTATTGCCACAGCATGGTTCGCAAAACGCGGGAGCCTGTTGGAATTTGAGGAGTTGTAAAGGCTGTTCCAGTACTTGATTTTGCTTGACATATACGACACATTTACCGCTCTGCCGTTATATACAAAATCCTTTACAAGCGAATTGATCTCATCAAAATTGCTTCGTGTTTCATCGTAATCAAGGCTGTAAGCATTGCGCAGAATGTAATCATGCTGTCTGCGCATCGTTTCAATCTCAGCTGACGATCTGTCAAAGAAATCCACGTCCGAATACGGCAGCCGTGTCTCATTAACAGGTCCGATCCACTGCGACCACAGATTTGCGACCATTCTCGCTGTTCCGCCCTCGATAAGTAGGTCTTCCTTGTCTTTGCTCTTCAGCTGAAGCTGATCGTCGCCGTAATATGTAAAATATGCAGTATGCAGCTCGGACAGATCTATGAAAGGATCGGATGCCAAGAGACTCGTCTGTGCGCTTTCAACAGCTGAATGAGCCCAGCAAGTTCCATATCTTCCCTGTGTTTTTATCGGTGTTGAACCGTATACTTTACACATATCAAATGAGGAAGGCAGAGCCTTTGGGTCAGCGGCTCCTACGGCAGTATATTTCTTTATGGGAGTATACGCTGCCGTCGGTGCAAGCTCTGCACACGCCCCACCTGCAACCTTCCTGAGAACAGGCATTGACACACAGCCTGTCTGCGCAGGGACAGATGTCCTCTTTTTTTCGATACTGTTATTTAAAACATAATGTCCTGTTTCTGCATTAACTGTCGATGGTACGTATGCTGCTGACATTATAACCGCAGACAGGACAGCAAATAGTTTTTTTAATTTCATGTGGCACACCTCTCAATAAAATATAGACATATTATAACATATAATATGTAATATATCAATATATGCCAAAATAATCTATCAACAATTTTTTTACGCGAATAAAAGGGACTTTCATCGCAGAGCCCATATATTTTTTTGCATAATGATACAAGTCTTTATGTCATGTCTTTGTCAGATATCCAATGTAAAATGAAAGCCCATACAATGTATGGGCTTCTATATTTATGCTGTTACTATACTGTCTGCCTTGTGAAGTTTGAGCTTTTCTACAGCCTGTTCTCTCATCTTGTATTTAAGAATCTTTCCGGCAGCATTCATCGGGAAACCGTCAACAAAGTCGATATACTTAGGACACTTATGCTTTGCCATTCTTGCAAGGCAGAAGTCTCTTATCTCCTTCTCTGTAGCTGTTTCGCCTTCCTTGAGAACGATACAAGCCATTATCTCCTCACCGTACTCCTCGTCAGGAACACCGATGACCTGCACGTCCTTTATCTTTGGATATGTATAGAGGAAGTCCTCGATCTCCTTAGGGTAGATATTCTCGCCGCCGCGGATTATCATATCCTTGATACGTCCTGTTATCTTGAAGTATCCGTCCTCAGAACGTCTTCTTGCAAGGTCTCCTGTATGCAGCCAGCCCTCGCTGTCGATAGCAGCAGCTGTTGCCTCGGGCATCTTGTAGTAGCCCTTCATGATATTGTAGCCTCTTGCTACGAACTCACCGTCAACGTCATCAGGCACTTCCTGATTTGTCTCAGGGTCTACGATGCGGCACTCAACTCCGAAGATAGGGCCGCCGACCGTATTAACACGCTGCTCGATAGAGTCTGTAGTCTTGCTCATTGTTGTTGCAGGAGAAGCCTCTGTCTGTCCGTATGTGATGCATATCTCGCTCATGTGCATCTTCTCGATAACTTCTTCCATGGTCTTTATCGGACACGGAGAACCTGCCATGATACCTGTTCTCATATATGAGAAGTCTGTCTGTGCAAAGTCCTTGTGTCCCAGCATTGCGATAAACATTGTAGGAACACCGTGGAAGCAGGTTATCTTCTCCTTATTTATGCAGGCAAGGCCCTTTCTTGGCGAAAAACGTGTGATAGGCGACATCGTTACGCCGTGTGTAACGGAAGCTGTCATGGCAAGTACCATTCCGAAACAGTGGAACATAGGTACCTGGATCATCATGCGGTCGGCTGTGGAAAGATCCATGCAGTCGCCGATAGCCTTACCGTTGTTTACTACGTTATAGTGTGTGAGCATTACGCCCTTCGGGAAGCCTGTTGTACCCGAAGTGTACTGCATATTTGCAACGTCGTGGATATCTATAGTCTTTCTTACGCGCTCTACCTCGCTGTAAGGAACATTCTTTGAAAGCTCGACAGCTTCTTCCCATGTAAAGCAGCCGCTGTTCTTTGAATCAATGGTTATGACGTTCTTGAGGTAAGGAAGTCTTACGGAATTGAGCTTTCCTGCCTCACAGGTCTCCAGCTCGGGGCAGAGCTCCTTGATGATATCAACGTAATTGATATTCTTTATACCGTCGATCATAACGAGAGTCATGGTATCAGACTGTTTGAGCAGATACTCAGCCTCGTGGATACGGTATTCTGTATTCATGGTAACAAGTACTGCACCGATCTTTGTGGTAGCCCAGAAAGTGATATACCACTGAGGAACGTTTGTTGCCCAGATAGCAACATGATCGCCCTTCTTTACGCCCATTGCCAGCAGTGAACGTGCAAAATTGTCAACGTCGTCGCGGAACTCGGGGTATGTTCTTGTATAATCAAGCTCAGTATAGCGGAACGCATACTGATTCGGGAACTGCTCGCAGATACGGTCGAGGATATCGGGGAAGGTATAGTTGAGGATACGCTCCTTCGGCCACGGATACTGTCCGTCACCTCTCATACTTGTCTGGAGAGAGTGCTTGTGGGACTTTCTGTACGGTGCCATATACTCTGCATACTGAGGTATTACCACACCTGCACTGCTGAGTTCACTTGCCCAGCGCTTTACCCATTCAAGCGATACATAGCCGTTATAGTTGATAGTATCAAGAGCTGCTATCATATCTTTTACAGGGATATCACCTGTACCCATGATACGGTACTCAACAGTACCGTCCTCACGCATAACGCTGTCCTTGATGTGGGTGTATTTTATGTATTCACCGAGGTTTGCAACAGTTGTCTCGGGAGACTCGTTATTGAAACGATATGGGTGATGCATATCCCAGAGTGCTGCGACCTTACGGCTCTTTACAGAATCAAGCACCTTTGCAAGACGTGCGGTATCGGAGTACACGCCGTTTGTCTCAACGAGAAGGGTAACATTGTATTCCTCTGCGATAGGGGCAAGCTTTTTCAATGCTTCGATGATATACTCATCGTAGATATCATCGGTCGGCTCAGGACAGAGATCGGCGAGTACTCTTATATAAGATGTACCGAGCTTGTTTGCAAGCTGAGCATATGCTCTTACCTCATCTTCTGCTGCCTGATACTTGTCCTTAAACTTTAAACAAGCGCCTGATGAAAGACATGGGATTTCAAGACCTAGAGACTTTAGCTTTTTGATAGTATTAGGTAGCTGTGCTTCTGTAAAGGGTTGTGCCTTGACTGAAAATATCTCATTACCAAGACCTCTGATCTCAATTCCGTCGAACTTGAAATCCTTTGCCATTGAGTAAATGTCTGTCCACGACCACTCGGGACAAGCAAGTGTTGAAAAACTAATTTTCACGATTACCATTCCTTTACTATATACTATTAAAAGTGTCTCCCTCAGTCTCCATGGTCTCTTCATGAAGTACTTCAGTTGTGAATTTTTTTCTGTCAAAACCTGATGATGTCATATATGTCTCAGCCTGATTCTTTGAATTGAATCGGCGTGAAAACCTTTTATTATAGACGAAAAAGCGCGGTGAGACTGCATACATACCGCTGTGGATATGCTTTATCACCCATTTCACTGTTTTCTCCTTATCCGAAAAGCCTGTAGTAAACGACTCCGAACCATTCCCGTACCCAATATGTCGGGAGGATATACCATGCGGTACGTCCTGAAATGCTGTAAGTCTCCATACCCTGCTTTTCTGCAAGCATTTTCGCTCGAAGCTGATGAAAGCTGTCTGTTATCAGGGTCGCCTTTTCGGGCAGTCCTTCATCTTTTATTATCTGCTGTGAAAAACGAAGATTTTCTTCCGTATTCACGGAACGGTCTTCCATATATATACGCTCAGGGGAAATTCCCTTTCCCACGAGCCATTCCTTCATACATTCTGCCTCACTGATCGCCTCGTCGCTGCCCTGTCCGCCCGAGACAACTACGTTTACGCTTTCATGTTCCGAAAGGTAGTCGTAAGCTGCCTGCAATCTGCGGAAGAGCATCAGGCTTGGTGCGCCGTCCCTAACCTTGCAGCCGAGGACGATCACTGTGGTATTTTCATCTTTTGGCGGATCTTTTGCCGCTCTGACCATAGATATACTTATCATCACAGCCAGTACAGCACAAAGAATGAGTCCTATTCCCAGAAAAAGCAATACTGCCTTTCCAATAGACTTTTCCCAGCATCTTCCTATAAAGGCTGCAAATCTTTCCCAGAAAAGGCATATCACCGCGAGTGACAGCGATAACGCCATTCCCGAACAGTTGCCGAGATTAATTATCCCGACCGCAGCAGGCATCAGGAACAACAGAAACAGACCTGAAAACAATGCTGTGGGAATAAGCTTTAAACTCATTTTACACCTCTTACTTCATACTTGCTGCAAGCTTGAGTATCTTGTCAAGATTTTCCTTTGTTGTTGTTTCACTGCCAAGATGAGTGGGGACTTTATTGTAAAGTCCGTGGAAATCTGAGCCGCCTGTTTCGATAAGACCATACTTTTCGGCAATTGCCGAAAGCTCCCTGCGGGTGCTCTCATCAGCTGAGAAATGTCCTACCTCAACGCCGTCGATCTTGCCTTTTTTAGCAAGCTCTTCCAGCAGCTCGATGTTATTGTACTGAGCGGGGTGTGCCATTACAGCGACACCTTTTGCCGTGTGTATCAGATCAATAACAAAGTTTACGTCGGGATATTCACGCTCAACATAGCATGAACCGACCTCAGGATTGAACAACTCGCGGTCAAGATCGCCGTAAAACTCCAGCGCATAGCCGTAATCTATCAGCGCACGCATAATGTGCTGCTTGAAGATGCTCTTTGATGCAGTAGTGCGCTTGAGAATGCTCTCCTGTGTTATCGGGAATTTCTCCATGACCTTTTCGATCATTTCCTTTGAGCATTCCTTTCTTATCTCACAGGATTTCATGCACAGACCTTCAAGTCTGTTAGGCTTTGACGGAGCATAGCACAGAATGTGTACCTTGCTGTTTCTTTCCTTGTCCCATGCCGACAGCTCAACGCCGTGGAGTATCTTTACTCCTGCACGTTCGCCCAATACATCGGCTCTTGAAAAAGATGCCATCGTATCGTGGTCGGTTATGGACAGCCAGTCAATATTCATACGTTTCGCCTGAGCAATTACATCTTCTATGCCAAGCGAACCATCTGAAAGCGTGGTGTGACAGTGCAAATCGCAAATCATACAGTACCTTCTTTCGCCGCAGTGGGGGGAGTTTGCGGCAGAATAATTTAAAAAATTGTATAGATATGGCGCGTTTTTGAACACGGTTACATCAAAAAATCAGTAACAGTAATAATAACGCTAATAATTATATCACAAAATCATAACAATTTCAAGTGTCTGTATCCAATTTTCACATTCCCATCACTTTTCTATGCTATCAGGCTAAAGCCGTAAATTCATGGCAAACCTGCACAATATCCTCATATTGCTTACATTTTCGGCATCATGTCAGCCGAGCATAAAGCTCGCTCTTACGGAATCCTGTTTCTTTCGCAACAGCTTTGCAGGCTTCTGTAGGCTTTTCGCCCATGTCGATAAGCTTCCTTACCTGCGCCATAGCTTCTTCTATAGTTAGCTCGCCCTCTGCACTCTCCTGAGCGCCTTCCAGCACGAGAACGAACTCTCCCTTGGGCTCATTTATATTATAATACTCCACAGCTTCGGCAAGGGTCAGCCTGAGAACTTCCTCGTGTATCTTCGTAAGCTCACGGCAGAGAGATATCTTTCTGTCGCCGCCGAAGAACTCCGAAAGATCGGCAAGGGTGGTTTTCAGTTTATGTGGAGCTTCGTAGAATACCATTACCGCAGTCTCTCCGCGGAGCTTTTCAAGGCGCTCGCTGCGTTCCTTTTTAGGCACGGGAAGAAATCCCTCAAATGTGAAACGCCGTGTACTCAGCCCCGACACGGCAACTGCCGAAACTACCGCGCTCGGTCCGGGAACTACCTTTACGTCTATGCCGCTCTCGGCACACATTTTTACAAGCACTTCTCCCGGGTCTGATATACACGGCATACCTGCGTCTGTAACTATGCCGCAGTTCTCTCCTGCAAGAAGTCTGTCTATTATACGCAGTGCGTCAGCCTTTGAGCTGTGCTCGTGGAAGCTGATGAGCTGCTTTTTTATCTCAAAGCGGTTCAGCAGCTTCAGCGTTACTCTCGTATCCTCGGCACATATAAAATCAACCGCTTTCAGCGTGTCCAGCTGTCTTATCGTAATGTCATCAAGGTTGCCGATCGGCGTTCCTATAACGTAAAATGTTCCGCTCATGCCTGCTCCTTTCCTGTGGCGTATATCTTTTGCAGCTCCTCAGTGAAGCCGTTTTCGCTGCGTATATAGAGCTGCGGCTCGACTTTCATGAAGGGCTTGGATCCCTTTTTACCCTCGATAAGGAAGAGCCATGGAGCTTCATCAGCATTTTTCGATACGAAGCGCAGTCTTTTCGGCTCTATATCGTGATTTTTCATGGCAAATATCACATCGCTGAGCCTTTCGGGACGGTTGCAGACGCATAGCCTTCCCCCGAATTTGAGCAGCTTCTGAGCTGCCGCGCACACGTCGTCAATGGTGCAGAGTATCTCGTGGCGGGCTATTTTCTGGGCAGTTATCACGCTCTGAAAGCCTGCGTTGTTCACCTTATACGGCGGATTGCAGGTCACGAGGTCGAGCTGTCCCAGTGGAGCGCCCTCCCATAGCTCTTTCAGGTCTGCGCATATGGGAACTATGCCTGTAGTCTCACTTCTTTCAAGTCCGAGTTTAAGCTGCTCTATGGCACCCTCCTGTATATCCACCGCATAGGTGACCTGCGGCGGCATTTTCTTCTGCATGATGAGCGGTATTATGCCGCAGCCTGTACCGAGGTCGCAGGCTTTATCCTTTGCGCGGTACTGCGAGAAGTCCGCAAGCAGGAAAGCGTCCGTACCGAAGCGATGGTCGCTGCTGGCACAGACGTAAATCTTATCCGTAAGTTTTTCGTATTTGTATTCCATAGTGTTCCTTTTTCGTAAATAAACGATCAGTTTCTCATCATTACAATATATTCTGTAGTTCCTTCTTCCAGCTTCCTGTTGTCTGTAAGAAGAAAACCATGTGCTTCATAGAAACGTATAGCATCAGTGTTCTTTTCGATTGTCCAAAGAAAACTGACCTGAAAGTTTTCTTTGGCATATTCTATTAATTCCGAGCCTATTCCCTGTCCCTGGAAGAAATGATCGACATACAATTCAAGGATCTCATCTTTATCAATGCGGATAAGTCCTTTTATAATTCCGTCATCATACAGGAACATATTGTCAAGAAAGCCGTTTTCAATGTACTTTTCAGCCACAGTAAGCACCTGAAGTTCACCAAATGCGTACACATCGTCCTTAAAAATTGAACGATACTTCATTCGTTTTGCAAAAACAAGTATCTCCGCAATTCTCGAAATATCAGCTTCCGTCGCTCTTCTGATGATATGCATCTCTTTAGTATTTCCTTTTTCAGGCTCGTATTTGTATCCCATATTATATCCTTATTTCCCGGTATATGTACTTATAACTTCTATTTTGCCGATAATGTAGCTATTGAATACTTCAAGTTCCTCAGCCGGTATCCACAATTCCTGATGATAGCTCCTGCCGACTGACTGTATTTCAAACCTTGAAACATATTCATCGTCAACTTCAAATCTTGTAACATAGCCTTTTTGATCCGATGTTGAGTTCACGTTCCATTTTTCCGCTATTTCAGATGCATATTTCTCATTCAGAACAGGATAGAATATAGGCTGTTCAGGTAAACGGGGAGGAAATTTTCTATATCCGCTGTTTTTGATAAGTTCAAGCTCAGCTGTTCCGACAGGTCTGTACAGTATCATATTATGGTACCTCCGCCGACAACGATATCGCCGTCGTAGAGAACTACCGCCTGACCGCTTGTTACCGCCCTCTGCGGTTCATCGAACTCCACCATGTACTCGCCGTTTCCGATGTACGAAACTACCGCAGGCTGCTCCTTCTGACTGTAGCGGGTCTTTGCAGTCACGCGCATGGGAGCTTCAAGCGTTTCAACGGAGATAAGATTGAAGTCATCGGCAATCAGGCTCTTTGTGTACAGGTCGGATTCAAGACCCAGCGTTACCGTATTGGCTTCGATGTCCTTCTTTACAACATATGCGGGGTGACCGAGAGCTATTCCCAGACCCTTGCGCTGACCTATCGTGTAGTTTATGATGCCCTTGTGCTCGCCGAGAACTTTTCCGTCCATATCAACAAAGCTGCCGCAGGGTGTACCGCAGCCCGTAAATCTGCGTATAAATGCAGCATAGTCACCGTCAGGCACAAAACAAATGTCCTGACTGTCGGGCTTGTTGGAGTTTACCAGTCCTGCCTGCTCCGCAAGCTGACGCACCTGTGTTTTTTCAAGCTCACCAATAGGAAAAAGCGTATGCGCGAGCTGCTCCTGAGTAAGTGCATAAAGCACGTATGTCTGATCTTTACTGCGGTCTTTGGGACGTTTCAGCAGGTATCGTCCGCTCTTTTCATCGTACTCGTTCACCGCATAATGTCCTGTTGCGATGTAGTCGTATCCCAACTCCAGCGCTCTGCGCAGCATCTTGTCGAACTTAACATGGCGGTTGCACTCTATACACGGATTTGGAGTACGTCCGCAAAGATAGCTGTCCGCAAAATTTTTCATAACGTGCTCGCGGAAGTTATCCTTGAAGTTGAAAACGAGGTGCTCAAAACCGAGACGGTAAGCCACGCTCCTTGCGTCCTCAACATCGGAAAGCGCACAGCAGGTCTTGCCCTCCTTTTTGGCTTCCGATATATCTTCGTCAGAGAAAAGCTTTAAAGTTACGCCCATTACCTCGTATCCTTTATCACGAAGCAGCATTGCCGCAACAGAGCTGTCAACTCCGCCGCTCATGCCCACCATTACTTTTTTCATCTGTATGCTCCTTTGAAAACAGCATGGGCGAACTCAGTTCGCCCTGAATATATTTATTATTTCATCAAGTGATCTCACGTAAAAGTCGGAAAGCTCCTTTATGCGTCCGCTGTCTGCTTCGGCAACGGGGTCGTACACTCCACACACGGGAAAGCCTGCTGCCTTTGCGGTTTCGATGCAATGAAGCGAATCCTCCACAACAAGCGTTTCGGAAGGAAGTGCTCCGAGACGCTCTGCTCCGCCTACAAAGATATCTGGAAAGTTCTTGCCGCTCGGATACTCAACGTCCGTAAGCAGGAACCTGAACCTGTCATACACTCCGCAGCGTTTCAGCGCCGCTTCTGCGAGTCCCTTGTATGTAGCGGTAGCGATGCCGTAAGGTATGCCGATACTGTCAAGGAAGTCCAGAATTTCAACGGCGTGAGGCTTCAGCGGTATCTGATCCTCATAGCGCTGCCGAACCATGTCCTCTATGCGCCAAATGACGTATTCCTTGGTGCAGCTCAGCCCGAAGCGGTCGATGAAATACTGCGACGACTCGTCCACGGTCATCTTCTTTACAACGTCCGACACCTCGGGAGGCGGGTCGCTTATACCGTTTTCCATGAGGAATTCGCGGTCGATGCTGCTCCATACCGTCATGGAGTCGAGCAGCGTTCCGTCAAGATCAAAAATCACGCCTTTTATCAAATCATTTCTGTCCTTCCGCGTTTATTTACTGTTCAACCGCTGCCTGACGCTCTGCTTTATTGCGGCTCAGCACGGGAGACTGAGGCTTGTCCTCACGGGGAACGAACTTTCCCTTTGTCTGTGAATCGCCGCATATCAGCACTGCCTGCTTGCCCATGAGGTCGTACACCTCCGTGAACCTCTGCATATCACAGTTGATATTTCCCGAAAGCGGATCGGCAATACATACAGTATTCTGGTCGATGTCGTAACCGTATACCACTACGCAGTGCTGGAAATCGTTGAACCACATCTCCTCACCGTCATAGGTTGTCCATACATAATTTGCAGCTGTTTCTATGAGGTCGATGGTACTCCAGACAATGACTGGTCTGCCCTGTGCGACCTGATAGAGCACTTCTTTCAGGGATATTCCCGTAAGGTCAAGTGCATAGCACGGAGACTGTATCGACTCAAAGTAATCGTCAGCAGTCTGCACGATCACGGGAGCGCTGCAGCCGAAACCCTCCTCCACCTTTGGGTCGCCTATGTATGCTTCACGCATAGTATATATGCCATTATTGTCCATTGGCATGAATTCGTCGGAAAGCGTCACCTTGTCGATATCGAAACCAAGGTAGTTCAAGTCCTCGCAGAGCGCTGTGACCTCGCAGCCCGTAGGCAGCTCGGGTCTCTGCATAACTGCATTGAAGTTCTCGATAATATACCTGTTGGGGAAAGATTCACCTTCCTTGATGCTGATATCAAGTTCAAACACATCGTCCGACAGCTCTTTTGCGATCTTATTTCCTGCCATTTCCTTGATTTTCGAGTATGAATAGCTTATCGAACTGTCATTCTCAACAAGTCTGACTCTTGTGCCGCACGATGTAAGTACAGCCAGTGAAACGGCTGCATAAGCCGTTTTGCGTAAAAGATCGCCCTTCATCCGTTCTACTCCATATCTATCATTATTTTTGCTCTGTAATCCTTCTGTGCAGATGTAACGGTCTCAAGTGCAAGACCGTAAATATCTGACGCCCGTATTTCAAGCTCTGCAAATCGCTCGGCTGCACTGCCCAGCTGCGAGAGCTTGGCAATAGACGAAGCAAACGGTATTTTTGTTGAATCCTTAGCTCGTGCCAGTATCTCCCTGCCACGTTCGTTGAAAGCAAGTATCCTGCCATAGGACGGAAGTTTCTTCATATCCTCCTTGGTTATTCCTATCAGCAGCGAAAGCATTATCCGCCTGATCCTTGCCATGGTGTATCTCTTGGTCTTGACCGTGAACAGCAGCTCATCAAGCGAGCCCGCCATTCTTGCTCCGTAGATCCTGTGTTCAAGTCCCTGTCCCACATCATATATCTGCGATATCTCCTCAACCGAGCTGCTCCTCAGTTTATAGAGTATCACACGCTCAAGACGACTGAGTGAAGCTATCTCGCCTCTCGATATGGCGGACTTTATCGCCTCAGCCCACTCAGCTGTCGTAAATTCGTTTACATTTGCTCTTTTCTCTATCCTTTCACGGATATACGACGCGCTTGCAAAACCGTTCTCGGTCCTGCCGCTGTCATGTTCCGCGCTGACGCGCTTTACCGTAAACGGCTCTATTGAAGAACCGAATCTTTTCAGTGCCCTCAGATACTCTATTGCCAGAAGATTGTTCGGCTCGGAGATTATGGACGCTGCTTCAGGGTCGATGCCGTTCACGACTGAACTCAATGCGCGGGGATATGTGTATCCCTTCTCCATAATGCCCTTTATCTCGTCCGCATGAGACATTGCTGTCACACCAACTGTCTCCATTGCTTTCTGAAGCTTCTGAGTGTCCCCACACTCGCTCCCGAATGAAAGCTCATCAACTGCGCCGAGGGCGTTAAGAAGGTAGACTGCGCCCGATGCGAAGTTTTCGGCTGACGAAAGGCAATACTGCACAGGCAGCTCTATCACGAGGTCTGCACCCGAACGCACCGCAAGACGAGCTCTTTCGAGCTTGTCCATGACAGCTGTATCGCCGCGCTGAACAAAGCTTCCGCTCATTACGGCGACGATATGGGTAGCACCGTTTTTCCTCGTTTCTCTGATGTGATAGAGATGACCGTTATGGAAGGGATTATATTCACATATGATACCGCTGACTTTCATTTTACTACCTCTTTTCATAAATTTCAATGATTTTTTCAGATTTTTCATTATGTTCACATTTTAATCCGTGTTTTTCATTCTCTTTTGTTGTATTTGTAACAGTCAACAGCAGGCTTTCAACTGCATATCAACGAAAAACATTACAGACGTATGCCTAAATTTGAAAAAAGACTTGCAATTTTCAAAAAATAGTATATAATAATATATGCAAAATTATTTTTGAAAGGAATTGTATGTATGATAATCTTAGTTGTTAATGCAGGAAGCTCTTCCCTTAAATATCAGCTCATCGACATGAGCGATGAAAGCGTTATCGCAAAGGGCAACTGCGACCGTATCGGTATCGACGGTCATATCAACCACAAAACCGCTGACGGCAGAGTTCTCGATGAGGACTGCGCTTTCCCGACACACACAGAAGCTTTCATGAAGCTCGTCGAGGCTCTCACTTCAGGTGATGCAAAGGTCATCGACAGCATGGACGCTATCTCCGCTGTTGGACACAGAATAGTACAGGGTGCTGATGTTTTCGACAAGTCAGTTCTCGTTACAGATGAAGTTATTGATAAAATAGATGAGCTCCGTGAGCTTGCTCCTGTTCATAACCACGCTCATGCTCTCGCTCTCAGAGCCTGCAAGAGCGTTATCCCCGCAAACGTTCCTCAGGTAGTTGTATTCGATACAGCTTTCCATCAGACAATGCCTCCGAAGGCTTTCATGTTCGGTCTTCCATACGAGGACTACGAGAAGCTCCACGTAAGAAAGTACGGCTTCCACGGTACATCTCACAGATTCGTTTCCAAGGCTCTTGCTGATGCTATGGGCAAGGACGTTAAGGATCTCAAGATCATCTCATGTCACCTCGGCAACGGTTCTTCCATCACAGCTGTAGACGGCGGAAAGTCTGTAGATACATCTATGGGATTCACTCCTCTTGACGGCGTTGTTATGGGCACAAGAACAGGTTCTGTTGATCCGTCTGCTGTAACATTCGTTGCTGACAAGCACGGCTTCACACCTTCACAGATGAGCGAATACATGAACAAGAAGTCAGGTTTCCTCGGAGTTTCAGGCGTTGGTTCTGATAACCGCGACATTCAGGAAGCTGCTAACAACGGCAACGAGAGAGCTCAGCTCGTTTCTGATATGCTCACATACGAGATCCAGAAGTACATCGGTGCATACACAGCTGCTATGAACGGCGTTGACGCTATCCTCTTCACAGGCGGTATCGGTGAGAACTCATGGGAAGTAAGAGAAGCTGCCTGCAAGAACATGGATTACTTCGGAATCAAGATCGACGAAGAGCTCAACCGCTCTATCAGAGGCAAGCTCACAAAGATCTCTACACCTGATTCAAAGATCGAAGTATGGATCGTTCCTACAAATGAAGAGCTCCTTATCGCAAGAGATACACTCGCTCTCATTTCTAAGTAATTATAACATATAATTATTAAAATAGCAACAGACGCATGGTAAACTTTCTGTTATGAACGCTTACAATGTGAAAATTGCAGTATTCTTAACGGCAAAAACCTGCACTGAAAAGTGCAGGTTTTCTTTTATTCACCATAGAAATCAACTTTATCGCCGCTCTGAGACTGCTGCAATGTGTCATGCAGGCTCTTGAACAGCTCATCATATCTGAAGGGCCTTGTTTTGTACTTTATCGCACCGACTCTGAATGCTACCGGTATCTCAGTCCCCTCAAAAACTATCGGCACTCCATTCTGCGCGATCACCTTCTCCACAAAGTTCTCGACTTCACACGGATCGCTGAGACCAGTTATGACCGCAAATTCATCGCCGCCTATCCTGAAAGCTGCCATATCGTCAGATGCAGCCTCATCAAGTCTCCTGAACGCCTCAAGAAGCACCGCATCTCTTGCTTTCATGCCGAAATTATCGTTTATAGGCAGGAGATTCCTGACATCAAAGCATAATACATATGTATCAGACTTTGAACGCAGAAAATCATATAATTCGGTAATATCAACTTTTCTTCCCATATATTTTCCTCCTGTACATCTGCTATCTGCTATAAAACGCGGAAAAAGTCCTGAATTTCTCCATTTTTCCCTGAATTTTGATGGTGGTACTTCCCACATTTTAGCAAATGCTCTCGTAAAGACTTCGGGGGAATTATACTGATACATGAAGGCTATCTCAGTTATGCTCTTCTCGCCGTTTAACAGCTCTTTAGCATTGTTGGCAAGTCTGCGGCGCGATATGTACTCTTTTATGCTCGTATGCGAGCAGCAGCGCCATATCTTCTGCAATGCAGAAAGCGAGCAATAACACGCATCAGCTATTTCCTGCTGAGTTATTTCCTCGCACAGCCGCTGTTCGATATATTCAAGCGCGTCTGCAAATATACAGAAATTCTTCATGCATCTTCTCTCCCTTCACACTCATCTGTCCGGACAGGAAGTCTTCCCTCTGTATCTATAATATCATATTTGCGCAGAAATGTCTTGACTTTTTGAGCAAATTTAAAGAGCGCTCACATAGAACGCTCTTTTTTCCGATCATTTTGCTGCGGAATTATTCTCCGCAGATTATCTTTGTCCTCGATACGTCAACATTCTCGATCTCAAGTATGGTCTCGCCGATAGAGTCTGCCTTGATAAGTCCGCCCGCAGGATTCTTTACACTGTCGATATTGCCGATTATCTCGGCATTTACATTTGAATACTCAAAGGCAAGGTCTGTATTCGGGAGCGTACATTTCTTCAGCACAAGATTCTTCACAAAGCACATTCCCTGATGACTTTCAATGGTACAGTTCACAAATGTGATATTGCGCGAATTCCAGCCCAGACACTCACTGGTTATCTTTGAATCGTACACGACTATATTCTCACAGTTCCAGAAAGCATCCCTTGACGTTATGACAGAACCGCGGAGAGTAAGGTTTCTTGCACTTTCAAAGGCAAAATCACCTTTGAGATCAAGCGCGGTGATCTCCATACCGTCACTGTCCATGCAAAAATACTCCCCCATGACCTTAACATTGCTGAGGCGGATATTCTGACATTTCCAGAAGGAATCGTCACCGTTTGTGAAAGTTACGTTTCTGAGGCTTACCCCGTGACAGCGGCGAAAGCATTTGGGCGCATTTATGGTAGTATCGTTCACGGTCACTTCCGAAGCATACCATACTGCTGCGACACCGTTTTCGCTTATCTCAGAATCAGTGAGCTTTATCCTCTCGCTGTACCACAGCGGATACATACCGTTAAATCTGCTTTTTTCGATCTCGATATATCTGCTGTGCTTTAGCGGAGATTCACCATTTTCAAAAACAGTGTTCACGATCCTCAGTCCGCTGGTCTGAAATAGCGACCTTTCCCCCGTCAGGTGCTCGTTAAGTATTTCTTTCATCATCTCACTCCTCATCATAGTTTTTTCTTATTATAACATATTTTTGTGAATAATGCAATATGTACAAAAAAAATATTTTTGTGAATTTGTTTATAGTAAAAAGTATAGGTTCAGGCAGGTGTTAAGGTATTATTACAGCTGCAAATTATAAATCATTTGCCGACACATCAGCTTAAAAGTAAAATATTAGCGTGAAAATTCCGCTCTCATGCCCCTGCTGCACAGTATAATTTGTATTGACAAAGCAACTTGATTGCGGTATAATCGGTAGTGATGATTAATTACTGAAAGAATGATGTACATGAAAAAAATCGTTTCCATACAGGATATTTCCTGTTTTGGCAAATGCTCTCTCACTGTGGCACTGCCTATTATCTCAGCCATGGGCATTGAAACTGCCGTAATACCTACAGCTGTGCTCTCAACTCATACTGGCGAAGGCTTTAAGAATTACACCTTCCGCGACCTTACAAGTGATATCCCTGCTATAGCCGAACACTGGAAAACTATGGATCTCCGATTTGATGCGCTCTATACAGGTTATCTCGGATCACAGGAACAGGTGGAGATCGTTTCACGCTTCTTCGATGACTTCGGCAGAAATGACAACTTCATAATCGTTGACCCCGTCCTCGGCGATGCAGGCAGGCTCTATGCCGGCTTCACCCCGTCTTTCGTTGCGGAAATGCGCAGGCTATGCTCAAAAGCGGACTTTATCATGCCAAATATGACAGAAGTCGCATTCCTGCTCGATATCCCATATACCGAGACCTATGATGAAGCTTATGTAAAAGATGTGCTGAAAAAGCTCGCCGCTCTCGGTTGCAGGACTCCCGTCATCACGGGTGTGCATTACGATGACAAAAAACAAGGAGCTGCCGCTTATGATTCAGCAGCCGATAAATTCTACTTCTCTTTCGACAATAACGTGAACTATCGTTTTCACGGTACAGGCGACATCTTTTCAAGCGTTTTCACGGGAGCCTGTGCTCTCGGGAAGGATATCCAGCAGTGTCTCGATATCGCAGTGCGTTTCACCCTTGACTGCATCGAAGCTACTGTCCCGCATCTTGAAGAAACATGGTACGGCAGCTGCTTTGAGCTATGTCTCGGCAAACTCATAGACTACGTAAAATAATTTGATACTTTAACGGACAGCAGCTCGGGCTGCTGTTTTTTTGCCATTTTTTTCCGGTGATTACTTCCCGCCGCAGCGGCAATAATATCCTCATAACCTGTTATCACGGGAGGATATTATTTATGGCATATAACAAAGTCGTAATCGCAGGCATCAATACAGCGGAACTCACTGTTCTCAAGGAAGATGAGAAAATTGCACTGCTGAAGGAAATACGCAAAACAGGCAGCAAACAAGCCCGCGACAAACTCATAAACGGCAATCTCAGGCTGGTGCTGAGCGTAATACAGCGCTTTGCGGGACGCGGAGAGGATATCGACGACCTCTTCCAGATAGGCGTGATCGGTCTTATAAAAGCTATCAATAATTTCGACCTCACAAAAGAGGTGCGCTTTTCAACTTACTGTGTTCCAATGATAAGCGGTGAGCTGCGGCGCTATCTCAGGGATTCGAGCCATGTAAAGGTGAGCCGCTCCCTGCGCGACCTTGCTTACAAGGCTATACAGTCAAAAGAACGCCTTACCATAAAAATGCAGCGAGAACCCCAGATCGAAGAAATAGCTGAGGATATTGGCGAAAAACGCGCAGATGTCGTAATAGCTCTCGAAAGCATCAGCGACCCTGTTTCTCTGTATGAGCCTGTGTATTCCGACTCGGAGGATAATCTGTTTATTATGGATCAGATAAGCGATATGAACGACGTTGAAAGCCGCATGGACGAACTTACTATACGTGACGCTATACGCGGTCTCGGCGACCGCGAAAGGAATATCCTGTATCTCCGTTTTTTCCGCGGTAAAACGCAGGTAGAGGTCGCCAATGAGATCGGCATCTCTCAGGCACAGGTGTCCCGTCTTGAAAAAAGTGCTATCAGCAGGATAAAAAGCAGTATCTGACAAAAAGCTCTCATAAGAGAGCTTTTTTGTTGCTTTTTGCTATTTTTGTATTGATTTTTAACAGATAATGATGTATAATTACATTACATCATTTATATAGAGGAGCTGAGAGTATGAAAAAGCTTTTCTTAATGACCACGATCCTCTGCTGCACGATCTCGCTCTCTGCCTGCGGGAATAAAAAAAGCAGCTCTGTTACTGCCCCCGACGGCAAACTCGACAAGTGCTCACTGCGCTTTTCGTGGTGGGGCGGAGATGACAGACACGATGCTACTTTGAAAGCTATAGAGCTTTGGAGCAAAAAGTACCCCGAGATATCAATCGTCCCCGAGTACGGCGGCTGGGACGGCTGGACCGAAAAAGTCGCATCTCAGGTCAACAGCAGCACAGAGCCCGATATCATGCAGATAAACTATGACTGGCTCGTAACGCTGTCTCCCGACGGAAAAAGTTTCTATGACCTCGGAACGCTGGGAGCTTTCCTTGACCTTTCTGCTTTTGACAGCAATGTGCTCGGTTTCGGCAAAGTCAGCGGCATACTTAATGCAGTGACAGTTTCTGTCAGCGGAAGATGCCTTTTCTATAACTCTGATGTATTCCGTTCCCTCGGTGTCGGTTATCCCGAAACATGGAACGAACTCATCGCTCTCGGCAATACTTTCGGCTCTGAGGGCATCTATCCTATCGACCTCGATATCCAGTCAGGCAGCACTGCATGGTATCTCGCTGTTGTCTATGTACAGCAAAAAACAGGCAGACAATTCATATCCCCCGACGGAAGTCTCGGCTTCTCCGAAGACGATATCAAAACCGCTCTCGACTTCTACAAAGAGCTTGAAGAAAATCATGTGATACGCTCCGTGAGAGCTCGTACAGACGAGGACGGCAATGCGGCTTTGTATCAGTCGTCTGAATTTATCAGCGGAAATGTCGCAGGCGTTCTCGAATGGGGAAGCGCCGTCGGAAAGTACGAATCTGTCCTGCCGGACGGAGTACTTGAAACAGGTCCGCTGCTTGCAGACGAGGACGGCAATAACAGCGGCTGGATGATAAAACCGTCTATCATGTATGCCGTTTCAAGTCATACAAAATATCCTGACGAAGCCGCTGCCTTTCTCAATTTCATGCTCAACGATGAGGAATGTGCAGAAATACTCGGCACTACACGCGGCATTCCTGCTTCACATTACACAGAAGCTGCTCTCGAAAAAAGCGGCAGCCTAAACGGTCTCGCAAAGGAGTCCAGCGATATACTCAATGCTGCGGATACCTTTACTATAAGCCCGTATATGGAACTTCCGCGAATGAAATCGTTCTACAATGCTGCGATCGAATCTGTTTCATACGGCACTGCCGATACAGCCGATGCTGCAAAACTTATGTACGGCTCTGTCAGCGAGTACCTGGAGAATATCAGAAAATGAAAAAGAATTCATACCGAAATCCCGTCGGAGTAAGCAGAGCCACGGGACTTGTACTCATATCACCTTTCATTGTCGGAGCCTTCCTGTTTATAGTCTACCCTTTCGTTTCGTCGTTCATTACAGGATTCGCAAGCAGCCGCGATCACTCGGTATTATCTGCATTCCGCAGTATGCTCGGCAATGACGATCTTGGAAAAGCCATTGGCATTACTCTGAAGTATGCCGCTCTGCTCGTCCCGATGAAACTGATAATTTCACTGCTTGTGGCTCTGCTGCTGAATGTCGAGCTGAAAGGCATCGGTTTCTTCCGCACTGTCTTCTACATACCGTCCATACTCGGTGCGAACCTTGCTGTTATCATTATGTGGAAGTACCTTTTTACAACCGGCGGACTTGTTAATCAGCTTCTGGGAACGGTCGGGATTTCTCCTGTAAGCTGGTACGGCGATCCCGATTCTTCGCTCTTTATCATCGTGCTTCTGAGACTTTGGGAATTCGGCTCTACTATGGTGATTTTTCTCGCTGCTCTGCGGGATATACCGAAAGAGCTTTACGACGCAGCAAAGGTAGACGGCTGCGGGAATATAAGGGCATTCTTCTCAATAACCCTCCCCCAGCTGAAAAGCGTTATCTTCTTAAACCTTATACTTCAGATCATCGCTGCAATGCAGGAATTCAATGCTCCGTATATACTTACAAACGGAGGTCCCCTCAGCAGCACCAGAACAGTTGGTATGCTGATTTACGACGAAATGTTCAGATACGGCGATGAAAGCATGGCAAATGCTATTTCATGGCTGCTCTTTGTGCTTATCGCAGCAGTTGTATATGTAATGTACAAGCTCACCGCTAAAATGAGGGAGGAGCAAAGATGAAAAAGCTCCTTTTTTACATTCTGCTTGCGGTCATCGGAACGATCATGCTCTATCCGCTTCTGTGGCTGCTGGGAGCTTCCTTCAAGTCCGATGAGGAGATATTCTCTTCATTGTGTTTCATGCCGAGGGAGCTGGACACGGAAGTATACAAAAATGCATGGAAGACCGTAACACCGTACTCAATGGGACATTATTTTATGAATACCTTCATGATCATTATTCCCAAAACTGCCTTCGCAGTCCTGTCCTCTGTCCTCGTTGCATACGGATTTGCAAGATTCGATTTCCCATTGAAAAAGTTCTTCTTCTCGCTGCTGATATGCGGTATGTTCATGCCGTCCATCGTCACTGTCATGCCGCTGTATAAGCTCTGGAACTTTCTCGGGCTTATCGACACATATATACCGCTGACGCTTCCCGCACTCTTTGCAAGCGAGGGGATCTTCGTCTTCATACTTATACAGTTTTTCAGGAATATCCCGCGTGAATTCGATGAAGCTGCAAGGATCGACGGCTGCGGTACTCTAAAGACTTTATTCTTCGTTCTTGTCCCCTGCATCAGACCTGCTGTCATATCAATCGCGGTCTTCTCTTTTCTGTGGACTATGAACGACTTTCTCAATCCGCTGATAATAATCAATTCAGTGGAAAAGTACCCTGTCTCACTTGCTCTGCGCCTGTCAGCAGACAGCACAGGTCAGGGATACGAACAGCGTAAGATAATTGCGATGTCTGTGATAGGACTGATACCGTCCGTCGCCGTCTTCGCCATTGCTCAGAAAAAATTTGTAAGCGGTATAACCGCAGGAGGTCTCTCAGGATGAACAGATCCGAGTCTATAATCAATAAATATATCGACAACCTCATTCTTCAATCAGACCCGCTCGCACCCAAATGGAACATGGAGAACATTTTATACAACAAAGCTCCCAAATGGAACTATGTTGATAACTGCATGATAACTGCCCTGCTCATGCTTTATGACCTCGACAACGATCCGAGACTTCTCGATTACTCCATAAAATTCACCAACGCCTATGTTAAAAAGGACGGCAGCATACCGACTATGAACTGCGCCGACTATAACCTCGATAACATCAACGGTGCTAAAAACCTCATGAAGCTTTGGAAGCTCACAGGTGAGGAACGCTATCGCTTCGGCTTTGAAAAGATCTGGAAGGAACAGCTTATCCGACACCCTAGACTCAGCTGCGGAAGCTTCTGGCACAAAGCCATATACCCCGAACAGATATGGATAGACGGCGTATATATGGTACTCCCCTTTATGGCAGAATACGGCAAGCTTTACAATACACGCGGAGTCATCGAGGACGTAAAAAGGCAGTTCTTCGACGTAAGAAAGATCACACGCGACCCTAAAACGGGTCTGTACTACCACGGCTACGATGATACCAGCACTATGTGCTGGGCGGACAAGATAACAGGTCTTTCTCCCGAATTCTGGCTTCGTTCAAACGGCTGGCTGTGTGCAGCTCTCGCCGATGTGTGCGAGATACTGCCTAATGCCGATCTTTGCAGTAATAACCTCAGCGAGCTGCTCCATGATATCACAAAATACTGCGATGACGAAGGTATGCTCCTTCAGCTGCCGATACATAAGGATATGAAGGGCAATTACCCTGAAACAAGCGGTTCTCTGCTGTATGCATATTCAGCTTTGAAAGCTGCAAGACTCGGAGTGTGCGGCGATGATATACGTCAGGCAGGTCTGCGCACTTTCAGCACCGTCACTGAAAAATTCATCGACAATACCAAAGATGTGCCTGTCCTCAGAAATATCTGCCTCGTCGGAGGCCTCGGCGGAGAAAATCACCGCAACGGCTCTGCGGAATACTACCTGAGCGAAAAAGTCGTTGAAAATGACGCAAAGGGCATTGCTCCCTATATCATGGCGTATACAGAAGTTAAAAAAATCATATGATTATACTCTGCGAATAAAAAATATTACCATTTTGTTTCTAAACCTACTTGAAAAATTCACACTTTGGTGATATAATAATATTCGTAGGGATTACTACAAATTTTTGTGAAAGGGGGATCTTGCCTTGAACGTACTGATATGGGCAATTGCTGTAGTTGCTTTTGTTATTGCGGAAGTCGCCACTGTTCAGCTCGTTTCCATCTGGCTTGCAGCAGGTGCTTTTGTAACAATGATAGTATCGTATTTCTATGACATTCCTGCGATACTTCAGCTGGGAATATTCATTATTTCCTCAACTGTCTTCCTGTTACTAAGCTTCCCGATGCTCAGAAGCTGGAGAAACAACAAATTCGTTGCTACTAATTCCGAGCTCGACGTTGGAAAACACGCCACAGTAATAGAGACCATCAGCAGCAAAAAAGGCACAGGAAGAGTCACTTTAAACGGGGTCAATTGGAGTGCTGTTCCTGAAAATGAAAGCGAAACGATACCTGAAGGTACTATCGTTATCGTCGTAAAGGTCATGGGCGCTAAATTAATCGTAAAGCCCGAATGATCTTAGACTATTGTATATTTAACGTTTTGGAGGTATTTACAAATGGACATAGGCGGATTTATTATTTTATTTGTTATCATTGCTCTTCTGATACTTATCATAAGATGCTTCAGAATCGTTCCACAGGCTCACGTTTTCGTTATTGAGCGTCTCGGTTCATTCCATGCTGAATGGGAGACAGGACTTCACGTTCTTGTTCCTTTCATTGACAGCATTGCAGGCAAGGTATCACTCAAGGAAAAAGTAGTTGATTTCAAGCCACAGCCTGTTATCACAAAGGATAATGTTACTATGCAGATAGATACTGTCGTATTCTATAAGGTCACTGACGCAAAGCAGTATATCTACGGCGTTGAAAGACCTCTCGCTGCTATTGAGAATCTTTCTGCTACAACTCTCCGTAACATCATCGGTGAGCTGGAACTCGACTCAACTCTCACTTCCCGTGACACAATCAATACAAACATCACTGCTATCCTCGACCAGGCTACAGACCGCTGGGGAATCAAGGTTGAGCGTGTAGAGCTCAAGAATATCATTCCTCCCCGTGAGATCCAGGACGCTATGGAAAAGCAGATGAAGGCTGAGCGTGAGCGCCGTGAGAAGATCCTTCAGGCTGAAGGTGACAAGAAGTCTCAGATCCTCGTTGCAGAAGGTGAAAAGGAATCACAGATCCTTCGCGCACAGGCTAAGAAAGAAGCTCAGATCCTCGAAGCTGAGGCTCAGAAGCAGGCAATGGTCCTCAGAGCTGACGCTGTAAGAGAACAGAAGATACTTGAGGCTACCGGTGAAGCAAAAGCTATCGAAATGGTACAGGAAGCTCTCGCAGAAAGCCTTATCAAGCTGAATAACGCTAATCCTAACGAAAGAGTTATCCAGCTCAAGGCTCTCGAATCCTTCGCTAAGGCTGCTGACGGCAAGGCTACAAAGATCATTATCCCAAGTGAGATACAGGGTATGGCAGGTCTTGCATCAGGTCTTAAAGCTCTCGTTGAGAAGGAAACACCCGAACAGTAAAAATATCATGAAAGGCTCCCGAACGGGAGCCTTTCAGCCTGTCCACAAAGCCCCTCTGCGAGCAACGCAGAGGGGCTAATTACACAGAATATCAGGCAAAAACAAGATCAGAACACAAAAATGGGATATATACAGTATAAAACAACGAAGGCTGACGATCCTTTCTGA